>NZ_JACSQW010000020.1 GCF_014836425.1 Limosilactobacillus avistercoris
AAGAAGCCGGACGATGAACCAAGATTTGATTCATCGTCCGGCTTTCATTTTGGACTGAGAGTTTTTTCCCAGCCTCTTTTTGTTTAGAAAGAAGCCGGATATTTTAAATAAAACAAATGATAACATTAAACAATCACCGAACTTTTTACAAAAAGCCGTTTATTTATCGGCTAATATTCGATAATGTTCTTGAATTACGAAAAATAGTCACTAAATTTAGGGATATTTTAAATATTTTGTTGATTTTTCGAATGATAGCTAGTAAAGTATACCTAATCTAAATTCGAAAAAGGAGTGTCTAGTCACATGTCAAATTGGGATACTAAGTTTGTCAAGAAGGGTTTAACGTTCGATGATGTCCTTCTGATTCCTGCAGAAAGTCACGTTTTACCAAATGAGGTTGACCTTAGTACAAAGTTAGCAGATAACATTAAGTTAAATATTCCGATTATTAGTGCCGGAATGGATACTGTTACTGAAGGAGCAATGGCAATTGCGATGGCATTACAGGGTGGACTTGGGGTTGTTCATAAGAACATGTCCATCCAAGCCCAAGCAGGGGAAGTTGCCAACGTTAAGAGCGTTGTTGTTCCTGCAAGTGCAACTAAGGCTGCAGTCGATGACCAACACCGTTTACTTTGTGCCGCTGCTGTAGGTGTGACTAGTGATACATTTGAACGGGCCCAAGCATTATTGGACGCTGGTGCAGATGCAATCGTAATTGACACTGCCCACGGTCATTCTGCTGGTGTTTTACGGAAGATTAAGGAAATCCGCGATCACTTCCCAGATGTAACTTTAATTGCCGGAAATGTTGCTACAGCATCAGCTACAAAAGCTCTTTATGATGCTGGGGTTGATGTTGTTAAGGTAGGTATTGGACCTGGTTCCATTTGTACTACTCGGGTTGTTGCTGGTGTCGGTGTTCCCCAAATTACTGCCATTTATGATGCCGCTCAAGTAGCCCGTGAATATGGTAAGCCAATCATTGCTGATGGGGGAATTAAGTACTCTGGTGATGTTGTTAAGGCTCTTGCAGCTGGTGGAAATGCCGTTATGCTTGGTGGAATGTTATCTGGTACTACTGAAGCACCTGGTGATGTTTACGAAGATAATGGAAAGAAGTACAAGGCTTACCGTGGAATGGGTTCTGTTGGGGCAATGGCTCAAGCTCATGGTTCTTCAGACCGGTACTTCCAAGGTGGCGTTAACGAAGCTAACAAGTTGGTTCCAGAAGGAATTGAAGCTCGTGTCCCATACAAGGGTGACGTTGCAGATGTCCTCTTCCAAATTGATGGTGGTCTTCGTTCAGGAATGGGCTATGTTGGTGCTCCCGATATCCCAACTATGATTGAAAATGCCCAATTTGTTCAAATTACCAACGCTGGTCTTCGTGAATCTCACCCACATGATGTTCAAATTACCAAGGCAGCTCCAAATTATAAGTAAAAAATAAACAAAAGAAGGTTCTAGAGTTCAGTTTTCTGAGTTTTGGGACCTTTTTGTGTGGAAAAATTATTAGTAAAAAGTGTTTTCAGTTGGTGATCGTGTTAGAATCGATTTATAATTTTGAAAACAATTAAGTTGGGGAGAAAAGTATGGATAGTCAATCAGATAATGAATTTCCGTTAACTCGTGCTGAGTATCAACGGCAAATCCATAATGGCAATAACCGGGGTAATGGTAATGGACCGCGGCGTCACTGGGGTAAAAAAGCTTTTTGGATCATTATCCTTGTACTGTTAGTTATTGCCATCATTTTTGGTGGCCTTGCCTGGTTTAATGCAAAACAGACGAGTGACCAGATGTTTACTTCATCAGGAGCAAATAAGAAGCGGAATGCCCAAAAAGTTCTTGCTCAAAAACGGCCGGTTTCGATCCTCTTATTAGGGACTGATACTGGTGATCTTGGGCGAACTTATAAGGGCCGGACGGATACGATCATGGTAATGACGATCAATCCACAGACCAAGAAAACAACTTTAATGAGTATTCCGCGAGATATGAAGGTAAACTTGCCGGATTACGCTGATGAATCACCAGCAAAGATTAATGCGGCGTATGCATATGGTGGTACTAAGGAAACGATCAACACTGTCCAGAAGTATTTCAATATCCCGATTGATTTCTATGCCTTAGTAAATATGGCGGGGATGAAACAAGCAATTAACCAAGTGGGGGGAGTAACAGTTACTTCACCGCTGACCTTTACTTATGAAGGGTATTCATTTACCAAGGGCGTTCCTGAACACATGAACGGGACAAAGGCCTTGAAATTCTGCCGAATGCGGTACGATGATCCACAAGGGGATTATGGACGTCAACAACGGCAGAAGATGGTAATTATGGCGCTATTAAAGAAGTCCGCATCTTATAAGACGGTTCTTAACCAAAAATTCTTGAAGACAATTTCGAAGAATGCCAAAACCGATCTAACTTTTAACGATATGATAACCCTTGCAAAGTCTTACCGAAAAGCAACGAAAAATATTCAGCAGGGGCACGCTCAAGGGACTGATGATGATTCTGATGGTCAATCCTTCCAAGATGTTTCCTATAATGAACGTCAACGGGTTTCAAATACATTGCGAAAGAATCTTGGCCTCGATCCTGTTAGTCTTGATTCCGGAGAATAGATTTTAATAATTAAAGATGAAGAGGCTGGAAAAAACGGTTTGTTTTTTTCAGCCTTTATTTATTATTAATAGCTTTCGACTTATGGGGCCTAATTTACTAGCTTATTTTGTTCATTATAAATTTCTTTAAACTATTCTGGGAAATAGCACCGTTGAAATCGGGAAACGCTTATAATAGTAAGTTAGTAAGAAAAAATTCAAGGGGTGGACAAAATGAAGATATTGGTAGTCGATGACGATAAAGAAATCGTTCAATTGTTAGAAATTTATATTCGCAACGAAGGCTACGAGCCAATTACCGCATATGACGGTAAAGAAGCCTTGACAAAGTTAAATACTAACCCTGATATTGGGTTAATAATTCTTGATTTAATGATGCCCGAAATGGATGGAATGCAAGTAATCAAGCAGGTACGGAAGGATTCGGATATTCCAATCCTGGTTCTTTCTGCGAAGACTGCAGATATGGATAAGATCCAAGGGCTAATTAGTGGGGCCGATGATTACGTTACGAAGCCATTTAACCCACTTGAAGTGATGGCACGGGTGAAGTCACTTTTGCGGCGGAGTCAGGGTGAAGTAACGAATGATACTCCAGATATTTTAAATGTTGGCCCGCTGACAATTAATAAGGACTCCCACGAAGTAAAGACGATTAAGGGTGATACTATCCAATTGACCGCCCTAGAATTTGGGATCCTTTATCTCCTGGCTAGTCACCCTAACCGTGTATTTTCTGCAGATGACATTTTTGAACGGGTATGGCAACAGGAAAGTGTCGTTTCCGCAAAGACGGTAATGGTTCACGTTAGTCACCTCCGGGATAAGATTGAAGAAGCAACTAATGGCGAGAAGGTTATTCAAACCGTTTGGGGTGTTGGTTACAAGGTTGAAAACCACTAGAACTTGTGAGGTCACGGAGGAGACACATTGAAGTTAACGGGACGGGAGAAAAGTTCATTAATTCTGGAAGGGGTTATTACGGTAATCCTGCTGATTTTATTGAATATGGCGATTATCATAATTGCTCAAGATATTATCCAGAGTAATCCAGGAATTAATAACGGAATCTTTATGATTAAGCAATCAATGCGAATCGGCCCGATGCAGACTCAAATCTGGAGCTATCAGAGGATTTTGATTGCAATTTTAATCGTAATTGATATCTGGGTAGTTTGGTGGCGGTTGCGCCGGCGGTATCATTTATACCAGATGAACCATATTATTCGGGAATTACATTATATTGCTCAAGGACACCTCGATCACCGAATTCCTTTTCGGTTAAAGGGAAGCGAACAACACGTGATCACTAGTGTTAATGCCTTAGTTGATAGCGCTGTTCAGTCGATGGACGACGAACGGAAGATTGAAAAGTCTAAGGACGAGCTCATTACAAATGTTAGTCATGATCTGCGAACGCCATTAACGAGTATTATTGGGTATTTGGGCTTGATTGAGGACAAGCAATACCGAAGTGAAGAGGATATTCTTAAGTACACCCATATTGCTTACGAGAAAGCCAAGCAAATGAAGAACCTGGTCGAGGATCTCTTTGAATACACCAAGGTTCAACAGCATGGGAGCCCGGTTAATATTATGAAGATCGATCTTAACCAGCTCCTAGAACAACTAACAGCGAGTTTTGAGCTAGAAGCCCAACATAAGGGAATTGAAATCACATCATCTGTCGAACCTAGTCCACTGATGATCGAAGCCGATCCCGAGAAACTTGGTCGGGTATTTAGTAACCTGGTCGCAAATGCCTTGAAATATGGTAATGGTGCTAGCTACATTAGGATCACTGCTCGTCAAGAAAGGGATCGGGTTGTGGTGAAAGTTAGTAACGATGGGACACCGATTCCGGCTAAGTCAATTGATCACTTGTTTGAGCGATTCTATCGTGCTGAGGGTTCACGCTCTCGGGCAACGGGTGGTACAGGATTAGGCTTGGCAATCGTGAAAAGTATTGTTGATCTTCACCATGGGGATGTTCGAGCAACGTCAAATGCTGATGAAACAAGCTTTATCGTTAGTTTGCCCCTAAAGCAGGAACAAACTGAAAAAAAGAATTAATAGCAAAAACATCAGGACTTATGAATTAAATCCTGATGTTTTTATATTCAGTTGATTTTGAATGTGTTAAACTGAAGAATGGTTATATTGGCTCACTATGGAGTTAATTAGCACATTTTATTGGAGGAAATTCTGTGGCTAAAGCGCAACAAATTAATCCCGAAAAAGCACGTTGGCTAGAAGTTTTAGGCATTGCAATGCCACTTTGTTTGAGTTATATCCCGATTGGATTGGCTTGTGGTATTTTATTGCATGCTGCGGGTTTTAACTTTATTATGACGTTAATCGTCTCGATCGTTGTTTTTTCTGGTGGTGCCCAGTTCATTCTGGCGTCCCTGTTAACGATTCACGCGCCGCTAACTTCGATCTTCGTAACCCTGTTCTTTCTAGAATTGCGGTATGCTTTACTCGGCTCAAGTCTTTCGAAATATATCAAATCCGAATCGCAGCATTTCATTTGGTTGTTTGCTGTGTCAATGAATGACGAGAATTATGCCGTTAACTATTTAAAATTTGCAACTGATAAAAAATGGAAACCTAAGGATGCATTGCTAGTTGAGCATTACTCATTGATTTCTTGGTCGGTTTCTAACATGGTTGGGGGACTAATTGGAAGTACAATTTCAATTAATCTTGAAGTCGTTGATTTTGCTTTGACTGCGCTCTTTATTTACATGATTGTTATGCAGATGCGTAGTCACCTTACACTTATTATTTGCTTACTTTCAGCGGTTCTGGCCGTCTTCTTCATGGTAATCACGCACAGCATCATTGGTGTTGTGATTGCTACGTTAATCGCTTCGTTTGTTGGGTTCTTAATTGAAAATACGGTACGGAAGTATTCAAAGAAGCCAAACGAGAATTGGTTTCTTTCAAAGCTTTTCCGTCCACGGGCAACCCGAATTACGGTTGAGGATCAGGAAGCAGAAGAACAACACCTTCTTGAAGAAAAAGCAGAAGAAGCAAAGAAACGGTCGACTGATTCACAGTCACCTGAATCAAGTCAGCATGATTAATGGGAGACTAGTAGTATGGAATTTATAGTATCTCAAATCGGTAGTAACCAAATTCTTTACCACATCGTTGTGATTATTTTCGCGGCATTTGCGGCATTTATTCCACGGTACTTTCCAATTCACTTCTTCTCCTCGCGGAAGATTCCCGAATGGTTTAATGAGTGGATGAAATATGTACCAATTAGCCTATTTACAGCTTTAGTAATAAAAAACATCTTTATCACCACTAAGGGTTATCATTTTGTTCCCTATGATCACCCAGACCAAATTATCGCTGCAGTGATTGTAATGGTAATTGCTTACTTTACCCGTTCAATGTCAATTTCAGTTATTGGAGGTCTGATTGGTGTTTGGCTCTTAAATATGGTGCTCTAAAATAGTAAAGAGGACTGACGATATTATCGTCAGTCCTCTTTACTATTTTTACATTGCTAACAGTTTGTGTTGGTTACTCCATTTCATCGGATCTTCCCGCCATTCTTGAAGTGACTTCAAGTGGTCATCGCTAATAAGGCCGTTTACCTTTGCAAGGTTTACCAAGGTACTGTAGTTTGTTACCGAGTAGTATTGGAGACCATTAGCCATGAAGTTTTGTTCAGCGGCTTGGAGCTGGTAAGTAAAGATGGAAACTACCCCAATGACCTCTGCACCTTCGTTTTCGATCGCGTGAACAGCATTCAAAACGCTACCGCCAGTTGAAATTAGGTCATCAATAACGACAACTTTTTCTCCTGGTTGAAGAATTCCTTCTACTTGTTTCCCTTCGCCATGATCCTTTGGCTTAGTCCGAACATAAACCATTGGAAGCCCCATTTGTTGGGCAACACCAGTGGCATGAGGGATCCCAGCCGTTGCTGTTCCGGCGATTACATCCACGTCACCAAAATGCAGCTTGATTTGTTCTTCCATCCCGTTAACGATTGCCTGGCGAACATCGGGGAAGGAGATTGTAAGACGGTTATCGGTATAAATTGGTGACTTCATTCCACTAGCCCAGGTAAATGGCTTTTCTGGGCTAAGGGTAACTGCATTAATGTCTAATAAGGCTTGAGCAACACGTTGTGAATATGTCATTAGTATTTCCTCCTAGGTGAATCAAAAAATATTCAAAAATACCTAGTTGAAATAATTGACGCCGGGTCCCCTGCTGCCCATTACATAAAAAGAAAACCTTTCTAGTAATGGACTAGAAAGGTGGATCGATACTTATTGCGTTCAATTAAATCCTTCCTAGCCTCTCTGGACTAAGTTAAAGGTATTTCGTTGCTCATAATAATAGACGGCTGACTAGGGAATGTCAAGACTAAAATTAATTTTTAACTTCTCCTTGGTGGTGATGTTTGAGAGAAATTGATTTTTTCTTGATTTGTTTAACACCGAGAATGTCCAAGAGAAAGGTGAAAATTGGGACCCCAACAATTAATCCCCACGTGCCAAAGAAATGTTCCGCAACTAGTAACACGATAAAGGTATAGAAGATTGGTAACTCGGTCTTACTGGACATAAACTTGGGGTTTAAGACATATGCTTCTAAAGCGTGAATTACACAAATCATAATGATGATGTAGATAACATCCCGAATTCCGCCAACGGAATAAGCAACCATTGAAAGGGGAATTAGTGAAATAATTACCCCGGCGACTGGTATTAAACTAAAGATGAATACCATTAAAGCGAGGGCGAAGATTTGGGGCATGTGCATGAATAAAAGACAGATCGTTGTAATTACTGTGTTACAGAGGGCAATGAAGAGTTGAGCCTCCAAGACCCCCCCAAAAGTATTCACAAATTTCTTGCCGAAGTAATCAATGTCGCTGAAAAACCAGCCGAAGTCGCTATCAAGAAATGTTCGGGTAAATTCATTCATCTGGTTTAGTTCAAGACTATAGAAGAAACTAAGGATAAATGACATTAAGAAGGTAACCGTCATTGAGCCGATACTAGTTAGAGTACTTACGGCGATGGTTACTCCATGCTTTGCTTGCGACATGATTGTGCTCCAACTGACATAGTGGTTAACGTAGTGCATGATTTCAGTTCCTTGACGTGAACTATAAAATTTAACCACGGAATTAACCATTTTAATAACCTGGTTAACTAAAACCGGGAGGTAGCGGGTGATGCCAATATAAATTGCCGCAATTAAAACAATATACGTAACGATTACGGTAAGGGTTGTCGATAACTTAGGAATGTGGCGTTGGACCCACCGAACCCAGCTAACGACAATGAATGTTAGGACAAACGTAAAAAGAATTAAGTTCATCAGCGAACGAAGAAGCCATAGTACGAAAATAAGTAGTGCTAGAACCACGAAGCGACGTAACTTAACGTTGGCAATGAAACGGTGCCAAGCATCAGTCATTATATTTCCTCCTCTGCTTTATGCTGTAGTTACCCCCATCTTAGCAAATAATCAATGGTCGGAACATTATTATCACTGTATTTTGCCTGGGAGTGTTATAATGATCTCATACTTTTTGAAAGAGGGATTCGTAGAAATGTTAGAAAAGACGTTCTATAAGTCACTGTTAAGCCACGCATTCAACATTCCAGTTAAGGTTGTTTACTGGGACGGCAAGAGTGCAGTTTATGGTGAAGGTGAACCAGAAGTAACAATTACCTTCAAGGAAAAGATTCCTATTCGTGATGTTACAAAGAACGCCTCCATTGCCCTTGGGGAAGCATACATGGACGGCAAAATTGAAATTGACGGCAGTATTCAAAAGCTCATTACCGCTGCTTATGAAAGTGCCGGTAGCTTTATGCGCAATTCTAAGTTCCGGAAGTTTCTACCAAAGCAAGGGCACTCTGAAAAGGAAAGTGAAAGCGACGTTCAAAGCCACTATGATGTTGGTAACGACTTCTATAAGTTATGGCTTGATGATACTTTGACTTACTCCTGTGCATACTTCGATCATGGCAACCGTGACGATTTGACTAAGGCACAAATTGACAAAGTTCACCACATTTTAAAGAAGCTTGATCCAAAGCCAGGCAAGACCTTGCTTGATATTGGTTGTGGTTGGGGTACTCTAATGCTCACTGCTGCTAAGGAATATGGCCTACGCGTTACCGGGGTTACCTTAAGTGAAGAACAATTCAACCTTGTTCAAAAGCGGATTAAGGATGAAGGCCTTGAAGATGTTGCTGAAGTATTATTAGTTGATTACCGTGAACTTGGTGACCGGAAGTGGGACTACATTACTTCTGTAGGGATGTTCGAACACGTTGGTAAGGAAAACCTTGGCTTATACTTCAAGGATATTTACAAGTACCTTACTAGTGATGGTGTAGCCTTAGTCCACGGGATCACCCGTCAACAAGGCGGTGCATACAATGGTTGGATCAACAAGTACATCTTCCCAGGTGGCTATGTTCCTGGTCTTAGTGAAATGGTTGATCACATTGTTGAAAACAACATGCAAATCGCTGATGTTGAAATGCTTCGTCGTCATTACCAACGGACTTTGGAAATTTGGGACATGAATTTCAATGCCCACCGTTCCCAAATTGAAGACATGATGGGCGATCGGTTCACCCGGATGTGGGATCTCTATCTCCAAGCCTGTGCTGCTTCTTTCGAATCCGGTAATATTGATGTTATTCAATACCTTATTACTAAAGGTGCTTCCGGTAAGAATCTTCCAATGACGAGGGATTATATATACTAGAGTGTGAGCCAGCAAAGGACTTACGGAAAGTTAGCAATTTCTCCCGACGAAGGCGACTAGCGCCTAGGAGGGAGGTTGCTAACTCTAGTAAGTCCCTGGCGAACACGTTTTGACCGTGTTGCCTAGAACGCTCAAGGGAAATTAGGCTGAGCGCGTCTTAGCTATGTTGTCTATAACCCCAGGCGGAAGTTGCGGTCACGGCGAGCAGATCTTGGCTACGCTGCAGTAGAAGTTAGCTCAAGCTAGCGCATACCAACTAAAATAATCTGGCAAAGAACGTTAATATTCTTTACCAGATTATTTTTTACCCCCTATATACACGAACTATTAATCTTTAAAATAATATTTAGTTCGTAAAATAGTTGTATTTAACACAACTATTTGGTATCCTTAAAGCAGTTTTTAAGGAGGTCCAATTATGAGTGCGATCAGTGTTGTAATGGGTAGTAAATCAGACTGGCCAACTGTTAAGGAAGGCTGCAAGATCCTTGATCAGTTTGGCGTAGACTATGAAAAGAATGTTATTTCCGCTCACCGGATGCCAAACGAAATGTTCGCGTTTGCTCAAAATGCTGTGGAAAAGGGAACGAAAGTAATCATTGCCTGTGCGGGTGGTGCCGCCCATTTGCCAGGAATGATTGCAGCAAATACTCCGTTACCGGTAATCGGGATTCCAGGTCAAACAAAAGCGCTTGGCGGAATGGATTCACTTTTATCCATCGTTCAAATGCCAGCGGGAATTCCAGTTGCTACTCAAGCAATTGGGGTAGCAGGAGCGAAGAATGCGGCCTTATTAGCACTCCAAATCCTTGGAATTAATGATCCAGCAATTCAACAACAGATTCTTGATTACCGGAAGCAAATGCATGATCAATCAGTAGAAAGCGGTGCTCACCTTGACTAGGATGATTCAACAGGGACAAACGATTGGTATTATTGGTGGCGGTCAGTTGGGTCAAATGATGGCCTTGGATGCTAAGTATACGGGGATGAAGGTGATTGTACTTGATCCCACCCCCGCTTGTCCGGCTGGTCAGGTTGCTGATGAACAGATAGTTGCGGAATATGCAGATGTAAAGGCAATTGAAGAACTAGCTCGCCGGTCAGATGTTTTAACCTACGAATTTGAAAATGTCGACCTGAATGCCTTACGGGACGTTGCTGATCGGGTTTACATTCCCCAAGGAACCAATTTGCTATACACCACTAAAAACCGGATCCGTGAGAAGAGCTTTTTACGCGATGCGGGATTAAAGACTGCTCCGTTTATGGCAGTGAAGAATCGTGATGATCTTGAACAAGCTATTAAGAAAATTGGTTACCCAGCGGTTTTGAAGA
This sequence comes from Limosilactobacillus avistercoris, assembly GCF_014836425.1. Lineage (GTDB taxonomy): Bacteria > Bacillota > Bacilli > Lactobacillales > Lactobacillaceae > Limosilactobacillus > Limosilactobacillus agrestimuris. Next base: position 10,738 of record NZ_JACSQW010000020.1, read on the forward strand.
CTTGTGAAGGCGGCTATGATGGTCATGGTCAAGAAGTTTTGCTAAGTGATGATGATCTCGAAAAATGTGCAGGAATCCTTTCAACGAAAGATGCAATTCTTGAAGGGTGGGTACCATTTAAGCTGGAATGCTCAGTAATGGTTGGTCGAAACGAAAATGGAGAAGTAACTGTTTTCCCCGTTTCTGAAAATATCCACCATGATGAGATTTTGCATTTGAGTATCGTTCCCGCGCGAATTAGTGCTGAGCTGCAAGAAAAAGCACAAAAGATGGCGGTTCAGATTGCTCATGCGATTGATTTACGTGGAATCTTAGGCGTCGAAATGTTTGTCGGTAATGATGGTGAGATTTACATTAATGAACTAGCCCCACGACCACATAATTCAGGCCACTACTCGATTGAAGCTTGCAACTTTTCCCAGTTTGCAATTCATAATCGGGCAATCTGCAATTGGCCATTGCCAAAGATTGAATTACTTCATCATGTCGTGATGGTCAATGTCCTTGGCCAACACGTTGCGGGAGTTCGCGATGAGATTGCTAAGAAGCCGAACTGGCATTTTCATGATTACGGAAAGGCTGAAATTCGTCATAACCGAAAGATGGGCCATGTTACAATTTTGACTGATGATTTTGCTAAGACATTGAAAGAGATTGACGATACACATATTTGGGATAAATAATTCCCAGAACATGGTATATTGTTACTGAGAGAAATAATTAGAGAGGATTTTTAACTAATGATTGATCGTTATACTAGTCCAGAAATGGCGAAAATTTGGAGCTTGGAAACCCAATACCAATGTTGGTTAGAAGTTGAAATTGCCGCAGATGAAGCTTGGAGTAAGCTTGGTCACATCCCAGCTGAAGATGTGGAAAAAATTCGCAAAAACGCAAAATTTTCCGTTGACGGAATCGCTGAAATTGAAGCGGTTACCCACCATGATGTGATTGCTTTTACCCGTGACGTTTCAAAGTCGCTTGGACCTGAGCGGAAGTGGGTTCACTACGGGATGACCAGTACTGACGTTGTTGATACTGCTCAGGGTCTTCGCCTGAAGAAAGCTAACGATATCATTCGGAAGGATATTGACGACTTTATGGCAGTCCTAAAGAAGATGGCTGAGAAGTATAAGTACGCTGTCTGCATGGGACGGACCCATGGTGTTCATGCGGAACCAACGACTTTTGGCTTAAAAGCTGCCCGTTGGTATTCTGAAATGAAACGGAACAAGGAACGGTTTGAACATGCGGCTCGTGGTGTTGAAGCAGGGAAGATTTCTGGTGCTGTAGGAACATTTGCTGAAATTGATCCTTTCGTGGAAAAGTATGTTTGTGAACGACTCGGATTGCGGGCTCAAGAAATTTCAACCCAGATTCTTCCTCGTGATCTTCATGCAGAATACATTTTCGCAATTGCGTTAATGGGGACTAGCTTGGAAAATATGGCAACTGAAATTCGGTCACTGCAACGGACTGAAATTCATGAAGTTGAAGAACACTTTGCTAAGGGACAAAAAGGGTCATCCGCAATGCCTCATAAGCGGAATCCAATTGGTTCAGAAAACATCTGTGGCTGTGCTCGTGTCCTTCGCGGAAACGTTGTAACGGCGATGGAAGATGTCACTCTTTGGCATGAACGGGACATTTCTCACTCCAGTGCTGAGCGGATGATTTTACCAGATTCTACTTCCTTAATTGATTACATGCTTCGTCGCTTTGGTCGCATCTTAGATAATTTAGATGTCTTCCCAGAAACAATGAAGAAGAACATGGATAAGACCCTTGGCTTGATTTACAGTGGTCGGGTTCTTTTGAAGTTAGTTAACAGTGGGATGACCCGTGAAGCGGCATATGATTTGATTCAACCATATACTGCAAAGTGCTGGGCAGAACAAATTCCGTTCCGGCCATTGCTTGAGGCTGACCCAACAGTTCAAAAGCAACTTTCAAAAGAAGATCTTGACGATGCCTTTGACTATCACTGGCACCTCCGTCACGTTGACGATATCTTTAAGCGGGTTGGCTTGGATTAATTTGATTAATGAAAAACAGGTTTCGATATTGCTGAACATCGAAACCTGTTTAGTAGTTTAAAATATTAATTTAAGGCTAATCCCTGATCATGCAATGCTTGAAGCAGTTTGTCCCGACTAGATTCGTGCTGGTTTAATTTTGGCCCATTGATTTGATTGGTGAATGAATCAATGCGCTTATTAGCATCCCGGAGATCGTAGTAGGTGGTAACTGTTTGGTCGTAATTTTTAAGCTCACTGATGTTAAAATTACGCGGATAATTATTATCAAAGGTTATTTGATCAAGGGGTAACCGAGGCTTTAACTGTGGTTCTTGGTCGGGAATCCCAACTTGGAGGCCAAGAATAGGGAAGGTCATTTTAGGCAGGTCGAGTACCTGAATTAGCTTTTCGGGATCGTTCTTGATTGACCCGAGAACGACGCCGCCAAGTCCCATGCTTTCGATTGCTGTTAAAGCATTTTGCAAGGCTAAAATTGCGTCCTCCGCAGCTTGCATAAAAATATCCGTAGTGTGGAGACGACCGTCATCATTACCGAGTTGGTGCCGAATTTGTTGGTTCCGGTATAGAACGGCAATGAAAATAAAGAGATCGCCATTAGCGCCAACATACGATTGTTTTGAAATTTCACGGACCGCAGCCCGCTTTTTCGGATCGGTTAAGTGTAGGATGCTGAATTGCTGAAGAAACATGCTTGATGAAGTGTGACGGGCCGCTTCATACAAGGTTGTTAGCTGTTCGGCAGTTAATGATTGATCCTTAAACTGCCGAATTGAACGGTGATTAACCTGGTGGTCTGTCGTAAAGTTATGAATCATTTTAAAGCACCTCCTACCCTATTATAGTAAAATGACAGAATAGAAGACAAAGTAAAAGGAGTCAGTAAAATGGATGTGACTGTAAAACGCGACGGCCTCACTCTTCGGGGAGTTTTAGAGGGAACGAAACAATTACAAAATAAGCGAGTAGCGATTTTGATGCACGGCTTTCAAGGCGATCGGGGTTATAAAGCAGGCAATTTTTTGTACGACTTGTCTCATGAATTGAATCAAGCAGGAATTCCGACGCTGCGGTTTGATTTTGCTGGTTGTGGTCAAAGTGATGGTTCCTTTACCGATATGACCGTACTGAGCGAAATTAGCGATGGAATGAAAATAATTGATTTTGCGCGTTCAGAAATGAAAGCCCAACAAATATACCTGATTGGTCATTCTCAAGGCGGTGTAGTAGCTTCGATGTTGGCGGCTTATTATCGGGATGTTATTACGAAGGAAGTGCTTCTCGCTCCTGCCGCAACATTAAAGGATGATGCGTTACTTGGAACCTGTCAGGGAACTAAATACGATCCTAACCATATCCCGTTAACGGTTGATGTTCATGGTGAAGCAGTGAGCGGCGAGTACTTCCGAACAGCTCAGTTGCTACCAATCTATGAAACCGCCCAACACTTCATGGGACCAGCGCTATTGATTCACGGTCTTGCGGATACGGTAGTTTCACCCGAAGCTTCCAAAAAATATAATGTTATTCTGCCAAAGAGTGAGTTGCACCTTATTGAGGGAGAAGGACACAGATTTATGGGTAAAGATAAACCAGCGATCCTTAAACTTGTGACAAACTTTCTTCAGGAGTAAGGGCCATAAAACGATTCTTAGTTTACAGTTTAGCGGTGTTATAGACTGGTAAATAGCTAACTGCTGAACTCTTGGGGAAGCTTTTGAGTAGTGACTCTAATTCTTGATGAGAAATGACTGGTGTAAGGCCACTCCAGTAGTTATTGCCATTAAATTCTCCTTGCCAGTTAACCGTACTATTCGGCTTAGCAGAAGTCCCGTAAGTGGTAACCAGATATGATTGGGGAACGGTGGTCAAACTACAGGGTTCTAATTCGTTGTGATAATTATTAAATTCGCTCCCGCAATCATAGTCTAAAATGTCGTTTGCTGCAGCGGCAAGATCACTCAAAATACTATTAGCGGTAGGCTTGGCACCAGCACCAGGCCCAGTATAAACACTTGAACCAAGAGCATTGCTTTCGACCGCAACTGCATTTTGAACGCCATCAACTTGGGCGAGCGGATCGTTATGCGCAATCAATGCGGGGCCAACGAAAGTGTAAAGCTTGTTGGCTAGTCGTTTAGCGATTGCTAGTAGCTTAATTGTGTAACCAAAATGGTTTGCGCTAGCTAATTGGGCTGCAGTAATGTTCTCGATACCACGGATACCAAGTTTATTGGGATCCAGTGCTTTTCCAAATGCAAACTGGCTAAGAATACTAAGCTTGTTGGCAGTATCAATCCCTTTGACATCATTAGTCGGGTTTGCTTCCGCGTAGCCCTTTTTCTGGGCATTCATTAACGCTTTATCGTAACTAACATTATTGCTGGTCATTGCCGACAGAATATAATTAGCAGTTCCATTAATGATCCCGGTGATTTGGCTAATCTGGTCTGTTGCAAGACTGCTGCTTAGTACCCGGAGAATCGGGATCCCACCAGCAACGCTCGCTTCATAGAGGAAATCAACGTGACGGCTTTTAGCAAGCTGGGCAAGGCGCGGGCCATCGATTGCCAAGAGATCCTTGTTGGCAGTGATTACGGATTTGTGGTTGTAAATTGCCTGAGTAATTGCCTGACGAGCAAGGTTGATAGTCCCCATTGTTTCAACGATTACTTGAATTTCCGGATCGTTAAGGACTTCATCAAGTTGATCGGTAAGAATTGTATCATCAGGAAGGGTTACATTTCGTGGCTTATCTAGGTGGGCAACCGCTACTCGCTTAAGGACGAAGTGAACGTTGGTGGTTTGCTCGATTTTAGCAGCGTGTTCTTGTAATAGCTTCACAACTCCTCCGCCAACGGTTCCCAGACCGAGAAGACCAATCGTAATTGTCTGCATAACAGGGCCTCCTTTGCTTGGCTAAATCTTTGCTAGTGCTTGGTCAAGATCCGCAATTAGGTCATCCGCGTTCTCAATTCCCACAGAAACCCGAATGAGATCGGGAGTCACACCAGCGGCCTTTAATTCTTCGGGACTTAACTGGGCATGGGTTGTTGAAGCTGGATGAATAATCAGCGACTTGGCATCGGCAACGTTTGCTAATAATGAGAAGAGCTTGAGGTTGCTGATAAGCTCCTTGCCTGCTTCTTCGCCGCCCTTGAGACCAAGGGTGAAAATTGAACCGACACCGTGAGGGAAGTACTCATTTGCTAATGGCTTATATGGACTATCTGCTAATTCTGGGTAGTTGATCCAAGCGACTTTTGGATGATCGTTAAGGAACTTAACAATTTTTCTGGTGTTAGCAACGTGACGTTCAACCCGGAGTGAGAGTGATTCAAGTCCTTGAAGAAGAAGGAATGAGTTAAATGGACTAATGGTAGCACCAAGGTCACGAGCGGTTTCTGCCCGAACTTTAGTAGTAAACGCAGCGGGTGCTAGATCGGCAAACACAAGGCCATCATATTGACTATTAGGAGTGGTGAAGCCAGGATAGCGACCACTAGCCTTATAATCGAACTTCCCGTTTTCTACAATGACACCACCCATCGTTGTTCCGTGACCGCCAATGAATTTAGTTGCTGAGTGAACGATAACATCGGCACCGAGGTCGAGCGGTTTAACGAGGTAGGGGGTGCCAAAAGTGTTGTCAACAATAAAGAGGATCCCGTGCTTATGAGCGATTTTGGCAATCGCCTTAAAGTCAACTAGGTTAATTCCAGGATTCCCAATACTTTCGACATAAAGAGCTTTAGTATGCTCGTTGATCTGTTTTTCAAAGTTTGCGGGATTATCAGGGTCGACAAAATGAGTTTTGATTCCTAGTTTAGGAAGGGTAACGGCAAACAGGTCATAAGTTCCACCGTAAATTGTACTTGCGGAGACGATTTCATCACCTTCTTGAGCGATATTTAAGATTGCCGCGGTGATGGCAGCCGAACCAGTCGCAAGGGTAATTCCGGCAGTGCCGTGTTCCAGAGCTGCGACCCGCTTATCAACGACTTCGGTAGTTGGGTTGGTTAGGCGGGTATAGATATTGCCGGGTTCTTTTAAGGAGAAGCGGTCAGCGGCTTGTTTAGCGTCTTTGAAAACGTAAGAAGTTGTTTGGTAGATTGGTACCGCGCGAGCACCAGTTTCGTCTACGGCTTGACCAGCGTGAACTTGGAGGGTTTCAAAATGGTATTTTGGTGATTGTTCTTGATTACTCATACTAATGTACCTACTTTCTGTTGTGTGAATGTGTTTAACCAATTTTGATAGATTTGTGTACTTGATTTTCGCCATGAATATTTAATCTCACCGGTATTCCGGTTAGAAAAGTAATTACGCGGTTCCTGAATAGGCAGCCGCTTTTTTAGATCGCGGTAATATTCCTGCGCAAGCGTATCTGCTTCATATTCCGGGTGGCCTGTAATGTAAGTGCGGTGTTTGCCAGGGGAGTGATAGATTAAGGGACCAATTTCATTATTTTCAGCGACAATTTGCAAATCATCGGGAAGGTTCTCTGGATCAACACTAGGATTGGAGTGGCGTGATTGGGGAATGACTAATTGCTGGTTAGTAAAATGCTTTGCTAATTGGTTACACTTATTGATTCCTGTTGCTTGATAGATTCCAAAAATTTTTTGCGACAACTGGTGCTTATTAATTTGATAGTCGTTATAGAGACCGCCAAGAGCAGCCCAACACTCTAACAAACTTTGCTTGGTATGACGCTCTGCCCAGTCACAGATTGTGCGAAATTCTTCCCAATAATCAACCTGCTGAAAAGCAAGCTGTTCAACGGGAGCACCAGTAATGATTAAACCGTCGAACGAGTAATTCTCAATTTCTGCTAAGCTAACGTATGCTTTAGCGATTGTCGAGAAGGAAACATTTTTGAAATGGTGAGTTGCTGGATAAAGAAAAGTAAGTTCAACATCTTGAGTTAATTGATTGAAGCTTTCAAGAAATTGGCGTTCAGTTATCTCTTTGGTTGGCATTAGGTTAACCACCACGATTGATACTGGATTGTTAAGATAATGATTTTGCCACTGACCGCTACTGAGTAAAAAACCATTTTTTGCGTTTGCTGTCATTACTGATTCTCCTTTCCTGGATGATGTGATTAAGGAACATTAGATTTTAATAAAAAAAGCTTCCATCCCAGTCGTTCAAATAGAACTATGGGACGAAAGCTTTCGCGGTACCACCCTGAGTTTATTGTTACCTTACAATAACAACCTCGTTAAGTACTCATTATAAGATATGAATACTCCGCAATGTAACGGTTGCTATCCGTCTAGCCTAGCCGGGATGACCAGGTTAGATGACTCAGAGCTCATCTTCATACCGTTGTCGAATATCCTCTTTCACCAAATAAGAACTCTCTGCAGAAACGACGAGGTACTACTCTTCTCTTCAAAGTCTAATCATAATTTAATTGTTTATTAGTTTAATCTTAATTTCTGAAAAGTCAATAATTATCTTGAGAAATTAAAAATATTTATTTGGGGATAGTTAACGATGGGTTGAAAGACAAATTAGGTTAATTTTATAAGAATTACGGGTTCTAGGAGTGAAAATTAGTGTAAAACGCGAACTATTATAAAGAAAGTATAGATAAAGTTAGTGAATTGCATTGACAATTACTTATGACTGAGAGTATATTAATGACAGAATTTAACGAATGAAATCGTTATTAATTATTTTAATGTTCGTCTTTTATGTAAAGGAGTCTTAATTAACAATGGAAAAGTTACTTTATACCGGAAAAGCAAAACAGATGTGGCAAACAGACGATCCCGAAGTACTGCGGGTTGTATATATGGACCAAGCAACTGCGCTGAACGGGAAAAAGAAGGAGCACTTTGCTGGAAAGGGTGAAGCTGCTAATGCCATTTCAAGCTTGGTTTTTCAATATTTAATCAAGCACGGGATTGAGACTCACTTCATCAAAAAGTTGTCAGCTAATGAAGATCTAGTTAAGAAATGTACGATGTTTCCGCTAGAATTTGTTACCCGGAATGTGGTTGCGGGACACTTTGCTAGTCGGTATGGGTTGGACGAAGGAAAGAAGCTTCCAGAACCGGTTGAGGAAACTTTTTATAAGAGTGATGAATTAGACGATCCATTTATTAATGAGTCGGCAACGATTGCGTTAGGAATTGCTACCCATGCTGAACTTGAAAAAATGTGGGGCATTTGTCGAGAAGTTAATGGCCTGCTGACACCTCTTTTTGAAAAAGCAGGAATGCAATTAGTTGACTTTAAATTAGAGTTTGGTCGGTTAAGTAATGGTGAAATTATCCTGGCAGATGAATTTTCGCCTGATAATTGCCGGTTATGGGATATTAAGACCGACCAGCACATGGATAAGGATGTTTATCGGCGGAAGCTAGCTGACTTAACTCAAACCTATGACCAAGTATTAGCGCGGTTGGAAGACGTTATTGCGGAGGATAAGTAAATGACAAAAGTACGGATTTTCGTTACCTATAAGCAATCAGTTTTTGATCCTCAAGGGGAGACCATTAAAGATGCAATTCATACGCTGGGCCATGACGAAGTGAAAGATGTCCAGGTTGGTAAATTCTTCGATGTAACTGTTGAAGGAACTGGAAAGGTGGTTGAAAAAACAATTGAGGAAATTGCGGATCAACTCTTAGTTAACTTCAATATGGAAACTTATAAGTACCAAGTGATGGAGGAAGAATAAATGAAGATTGCGGTGATTGTTTTTCCTGGTTCTAACTGTGATATTGACCTCTATGAAGCTTTGCACTCCGTATGTCACGCTGATGTTGAATATGTTTCACATAAGGAAAAGAGCTTAGATGGCTTTGATGCAGTAATGCTCCCTGGTGGTTTCTCATACGGTGACTACTTACGAGCTGGTGCAATTGCCCGGTTCACCAACATCATGCCAGCAGTTACTAAGATGGCTAAGGAAGGGAAGCCAGTATTTGGAACTTGTAACGGATTCCAAATTTTAACAGAAGTGGGACTCCTTCCTGGAGCATTAAAGCGAAATAATAGTCAAAAATTTGTTTGCAAGACTGTGCCCCTAGAAGTCGTTAATAACCAGACAATGTTTACTAAACAATACAAGGAACACGAACGAATTGCTTTACCAATTGCCCATGCAGATGGTAGCTACTTCGCGGATGAAGAAACATTGGACCGTCTTGAAAAGAATCACCAAGTTGTTTTCCGTTACGCTGAAGAAAATCCTAACGGCAGTTTACGGAACATTGCTGGAATTACTAATGAACGTGGAAACGTCTTAGGAATGATGCCTCACCCAGAACGGGCGGTTGAAGCAATCCTTGGAAACACAGATGGCTTACGGTTATTCAAATCACTATTAACAACTGGGAATGCAAAGGTGGAGGAATAGATTATGAAGCAGGCAATGACACCTGAAGGAATTAAAGAACAAAAGCCATATTTGGACTGGAGCTTAAGCGAAGACGAATACAACTACATCAGTGAAAAGCTCCTTGGCCGGTTACCAAACTATACTGAGACCGGATTATTCTCCGCAATGTGGAGTGAACACTGTTCTTACAAGAAGTCCAAGCCTGTTTTACGGCTCTTCCCTAACAAGAATTCTCGGGTTCTTCAAGGCCCTGGTGAAGGTGCTGGGGTTGTTGATATTGATGATGGCCAAGCCGTTGTCTTCAAGGCAGAAAGTCATAACCACCCAACTACTGTTGAACCTTACCAAGGTGCAGCTACTGGTGTTGGTGGTATTCTTCGTGACATTTTTAGTATGGGTGCTCGTCCAGTTGCTTCTCTTGATTCCCTTCATTTTGGTGAATTAAGTGATCCAAAGATGCGGATGAAAGTTGATGGCACAGTTCGCGGAATTGGTGATTACGGTAACTGTATGGGAATTCCAACTATTGCCGGTGAAACAACATTTGATCCTTGTTACCAAGGCAACATCTTGTGTAACGCAATGAGTGTTGGCTTGATGGATCAAAAAGACATTCAAAAAGGTAAGGCTGCAGGGATTGGCAACGCTGTGATGTATGTCGGTGCCAAGACCGGTCGTGATGGGATCCATGGTGCAACCTTTGCTTCTGCTGATTTTAGTGATGAAAATGCTACCCAACGTTCAGCTGTTCAGGTTGGGGATCCATTTATGGAAAAACTCCTTCTTGAAGCTTGCTTGGAAGTGATTACTAAGCATCCTGATTGGTTAGTGGGAATTCAAGACATGGGAGCTGCCGGAATTGTTTCTTCTAGCGCCGAAATGGCCTCTGAAGGGAAGAGCGGAATGGAGCTCAACCTTGACCTTGTTCCACAACGGGAACCAAACATGTCAGCTTACGAAATTATGTTGAGTGAATCTCAAGAACGGATGCTTCTCTGTGTTAACAAGGGCCATGAAGAAGACGTTAAGAAAGTCTTTGATTTTTATGACCTTGAAGCTGTGACAATTGGCCGAATTACTGAAGGTCATGATTACGTTCTTTACCATGATGGTCAAGAAGTCTGCAACATTCCTGTTTCTAGCTTAACTGACGATGTTCTTGAAGAAGCAAGTGATGAAAAGAAGCCTGAACGAATCATTACTGCTGAAAAGCAACCCGCTTGGAAGCCGGAAATTGCTGACGCTGAACAAACATTACGGGTCTTGCTCCAACAATCCACGATTGCTGATAAGAGCGTCTTCTACCAACAATACGATTCACAAGTACGGACAAGTACAGTTGTCGGTCCTGGTAGTGACTCAGGTGTGCTTCGTGTTCGCGGTACTCAAAAGGGATTGTCAATGACAACTGATGGTAATGGTCGGTTCGTTTACCTTAGTCCTGAGATTGGTGGTCAAATTGCTTTAGTAGAAGCTGCAGCTAACATTGTTGCTAGTGGTGCCGAACCTTTAGCAATCACTGACTGCTTGAACTACGGTGATCCAAACGATCCAGAAATCTTCTGGGAACTTCACCAATCAGTTAAGGGAATGGCTGATGCTTGTCGAGTATTCGATACTCCAGTTATTTCCGGTAACGTTTCCCTATATAACGAAAATAACGGTAAGGCAATTCACCCTACTCCAATGGTTGGGATGGTTGGCTTGGTCAAGAATATCGACCGGGTTATCCCTTCATTTGCCCAACATGCTGGGGATAAAGTTTACCTCGTTGGTAAGACTGGTGATGATTTTGCCGGTTCTGAATTACAAAAGATGATGACTGGTGACATTAGCGGTGTCCTTAACCCATTAGATATGGAACACGTTCATGATTATATGCAACGGCTCCTTAGTGAAATGCAAGCAGGAAACGTAGCTAGTGCCCACGATCTCAGCGAAGGTGGTCTTGGTGTTGGCCTTGCAGAAAACCTCTTCAAGACTGACCTAGGAATGAACGTTGATCTCCATGACTTATCTGCTGCTCAACTCTTCAGTGAAACTCCGGGACGGTTTGTCGTAACCGTTCCTGCTGAAAAGGCAGCAGAATTCGAAAAGACAATGGGTGATGATGCCAAGCTAATCGGTGAAGTTACTAACTCTCACTGGCTTGAAGCTCACCTTGCTGATGCTGAAATTAATCAAAATGTTACTGAATTACAAAAACTTTGGGAGGAGGCAATCCCTTGCCAGCTGAAATCAAAGGACTAAATGAAGAATGTGGTGTCTTTGGCATTTTCGGTACGCCGGATGCTAGTCAACTAACCTACTACGGGTTGCATACACTCCAACACCGTGGTCAGGAAGGCGCGGGAATTGTTTCGTCTGATTCAAAGCAACTTTACCAACACCGTGATCGGGGATTGTTAGCAAAAGTCTTTGCTGATCCAAATGAACTGAAACGGTTAGTTGGAGATTCAGCAATTGGCCATGTCCGTTACGGAACTAGTGGTCATAACTCAATCGCTAACGTTCAACCATTTCTCTTCCATTTTCATGATGGTGACGTTGCATTAGCCCATAACGGTAACTTGACCAACGCGGTAACGTTGCGGCGTCAACTTGAAGATGAAGGAGCGGTCTTTCAATCTGATTCTGATACTGAAATCTTGATCCACCTTGTTCGGAAGTATATCAAGGAAGGATTCATCCCAGCATTGAAGAAGAGCTTAAACATCGTTCATGGTGGTTTTGCCTTCCTTCTTTTACAAAAGGATCGGTTGATTGCAGCCCTTGATCCAAATGGGATTCGTCCTTTATGTATTGGACAGTTAGAAAACGGTGCATATGTTGTTGCTAGCGAAACTTGTGCGTTAGATATTGTCAACGCTAAGTTTGTTCGCGACGTCCAACCTGGTGAATTGATTGTAATTGATCGTGATGGTCTCCACATCGATCACTACACAACTGATACTAAGTTGGCAATTTGCTCAATGGAATTTATCTACTTTGCCCGTCCAGACTCAATCATCCATGGGGTAACCGTTCATAACGCACGGAAACAAATGGGTCGTTTACTTGCCCAACAATACCCAATCGATGCTGATATGGTTATCGGGGTTCCTAATTCTTCATTATCAGCCGCTTCAGGGTATGCGGAAGAATCTGGCTTACCGTATGAAATGGGATTGATCAAAAGCCAATACGTTGCTCGGACATTTATTCAACCAACACAAGCCCTACGTGAACAAGGCGTCCACCTCAAACTATCTGCCGTTCGCGGGGTTGTTGCTGGTAAGCGGGTAATCGTGGTTGATGACTCATTAGTACGGGGAACCACCTCAAAACAAATTGTAAAAATGCTTCGTCATGCGGGCGCTAAGGAAGTCCACATGCTGATTGCGTCACCACCATTTAAGTTCCCTTGCTTCTACGGAATTGATATTTCAACTCGGTCAGAACTGATGGCCGCCCACTATACAGTTCCTGAGATGCGGGATCTGATTGGTGCTGATTCCCTTCATTTCTTGAGTGTTGATAACTTGATTAAAGCAATCAATATTCCAGATGCGGGGGATGCTCCATATGGCGGCTTAACGGTAGCGTACTTCAACGGTGACTACCCAACACCGCTTTACGATTATGAAGAAGGGTACCTTAAGTCACTGAATGAACAAGAGAAACGGGCACGAAAGGAACGGTTATCATGAATCGTTATCAAGAAGCGGGCGTTGACGTTAACGCCGGATATGAATTAGTCAACCGAATTAAGGCAGCGGTAAAGTCGACTGACCGTTCTGGTGTTGTCGGTGGAATCGGTAGCTTTGGGGGGATGTTTGATCTCGGCGAACTGCACTTGAAACACCCCGTTCTTGTTTCAGGGACTGATGGTGTTGGTACTAAACTACTGATTGCTCAAAAGATGGGTAAGCACGATACCATCGGGATTGATGTCGTTGCTATGTGTGTTAACGATGTTTTGGCCCAAGGCGCAGAACCACTATTTTTCCTTGATTACATCGCAACTGGTCATAACGAACCGCAAAAGATGGCAGAAATTGTTAGTGGAGTTGCGGCTGGTTGTCGTGATGCTGGAGCGGCATTAATCGGTGGTGAAACTGCTGAAATGCCCGATATGTATTCTCGTGATGAATACGACCTGGCTGGAACAGTTACCGGTGCTGCTGAAAAGGAAGATCTTTTGACGACAGCACAACCACAAGCAGGCGATGTCCTTTTAGGATTGCCATCTAGTGGTATTCATTCCAACGGCTTTTCATTGGTTCGCCAAATCTTATTCAAGGATCATGATGTTCAACTTGATGATCGTCCTGCTGAACTACAAGGCAAGACGGTTGGTGAAGCAATTCTTGAACCAACACGAATTTACGTCCGGCAAGTGTTGCCACTGGTTCGCCAAAAGTTAGTGAACGGTATTAGCCACATCACTGGTGGAGGATTAATCGAAAATGTCCCACGGATGATTAACGATAACCTCCAGGCGGTAATTGATCATTCAACTTGGCCAACGTTACCAGTCTTTGATTACTTACAACGATTGGGAAATCTGCCATTAGCTGACTGTTTCCAAACATTTAACATGGGAATCGGCTTGGTATTAGCAGTTGATCCAGCCAATGTTGAAGAAGTTCAAGCAAAGCTAGCAGCGGCTGGTGAAAAGAGTTACCGTATCGGTCAATTACAACACCGTCCTGAAAATGCGGAAAAGATTGAAATTAAGTGAGGCTTGAAAATGAGAGTTGCCATTTTTGCTTCCGGAAACGGAACCAACTTTGAAGTATTAACAAACCATTTCCAAAAGGGTGATATTCCGGGAAAGTTAGCGTTGCTCTTTTGCAACCACCCAGATGCGCCAGTAATGGAACGGGCAAAACGCCTTGGTGTCCCTGCAGAAAGTTTCACCGTTAAGTCATGCGGGGGAAAAGAAGAATATGAAAAGCAGGTACTAAAGCTTCTACAAAAGTACCAAATCGACTTTATTATTCTTGCTGGTTATCTACGGGTGGTCGGCCCAACAATCCTGGATCACTACGATTATCGGATTGTGAACCTTCACCCAGCATGGTTGCCAGAATATCCAGGACTTCATTCGATCGAGCGGGCCTTTAATGACCATAAAAAGCAAACAGGGGTCACCGTTCACTATATCGATTCTGGTTTGGATTCCGGACCGATTATTGCCCAACGACATGTGCCAATTTTAGCTGATGACACTGTTGATACTCTTGAAGCCCGTGTCCATGAGACTGAGCATCAATTGTATCCCGAAGCGGTAAAGCAAGTTTTGACAGAATTAGAAAAGGAGAATTAATCCATGAAACGTGCATTAGTAAGTGTATCTGACAAGACAAACCTGGTTCCTTTTGTTAAGGGACTTGAAGATAACGGCTTTGAAATTGTTTCTACTGGTGGAACAAAAAAGGTTCTTGACGATGCCGGTGTTAAGACAATTAGTATTGAAGACGTTACCCACTTCCCAGAAATCCTTGATGGCCGGGTTAAGACATTGAATCCTTATGTTCATGGTGGTTTGTTGGCACGGCGGGAATTGCCAGAACACATGGCTACTTTGAAGAAGCTCAACATCACGCCAATTGATTTAGTTTGTGTTAACCTTTACCCATTTAAGCAAACAATCGAAAAACCAGATGTAAAGCTTGCTGATGCAATCGAAAACATTGATATTGGTGGCCCAAGCATGGTTCGTTCAGCTGCAAAGAACTATCGTGACGTTACCATCGTTGTTGATCAAAACGACTACGATCAAGTATTAAGTGAAATTAAGGAAAATGGTTCGACTACTTTGGAAACCCGTTCAAAGTTAGCTGCCAAGGCTTTCCGTCACACAGCTGCTTACGATGCTTTGATTTCCCAATACCTAACTAAGCAAAATGGCCTTGAAGATCCTGAAAAGTTGACTTTGACTTGGAACTTGAAGGAAACAATGCGTTACGGTGAAAACAGTCACCAAAAGGCATGGTTATACGAAGATGCAATGCCAAAAGCCTTCTCTGTTTTATCTGCAAAGCAACTTCATGGGAAGAAGCTTTCTTACAACAACATCAAAGACGCTGATGAAGCATTACGGTGCATCCGTGAATTTGATGAACCAGCTGTTGTTGCTATGAAGCACATGAACCCTTGTGGTATTGGTCATGGTGAAAACCTCGAACAAGCATGGGATCGCGCTTACGCTGCTGATACTGTTTCAATTTTTGGTGGGGTAATCGCCCTTAACCGGAAAGTTGACTTAGCAACTGCAGAAAAGATGCACAAGATCTTCCTTGAAATTGTAATCGCCCCTGAATTTGACGATGATGCTTACGAAGTCTTGGCAAAGAAGAAGAATATCCGTTTGTTGAGCCTCGACTTTAGCAAGAAGGATGAACCAACTAAGCATGAAGTAGTTTCTGTAATGGGTGGAATGTTAATGCAAGAACAAGATACCCTCAAGGAAGACTACCATGACTGGAAGTGTGTCACTGATGTTCAACCAACTGAAGAACAATTGAAGACTTTGATGTTTGCTTGGAAGGCCGTAAAGCACGCTAAGTCAAACGCAATTATTTTGGCTAACGATGAACGGACTCTTGGTGTTGGTGAAGGTCAACCAAATCGGATTGACTCCCTGAAGATTGCTGTTAAGCACGCCGGGGATGACATTGACGACCGGACCGTTATGGCCTCTGATGCCTTCTTCCCATTTGGCGATTGCGTTGAATATGCCGGTAAGCACGGTATCAAAGCCGTCGTTCAACCCGGTGGTTCCATCCGTGACCAAGAATCCATCGACATGGCCAACAAATACGGCATCGCCATGGTCACCACAGGAGTACGGCATTTTAGGCACTAGAGTGCGAGCCCGTTAAAAGCTCCCGGATGATAACGATTTCTCCAGGAGAATGGTGGCTTGCACCATCTCCTGGAGGTCGTTATCTCGAGGGAGCTTAGAGCGAGCACGTTTCAATCAGAGTGTGAAGCCGTTAAAACCTTCCGGTGGCTAACGATTTCTCCACCGAACGGCGTCTCGTCGTCGGAGGTGGAGGTCGTTAGCTCGAGGAAGGTTAGGCTGAACACGTTTCGACTCAGCTGCAGTAGAACACATCTCGAGGGAGCTTAGGCTGAATATGTTTCAGCTCAGCCACCGTAGAACAACACCCATCAGAAGCATTTAGCGAGCATTAAAAATCAGGGAGGACATCATGACAGATAAAGTTAACCTATTAGTAATCGGTGAAGGTGGTCGTGAATTCGCGATTGCCAAGAAACTTAAGCGTAGTCCCCATGTTGACCATGTGTACTGCGCCCCAGGGAATGTTGGTATGCCAACAGTGGGAGTTGAACCAGTTGATATTGAAGAAAATGATTTCGCTGGTTTGATCCGCTTTGCAAAAGAACATGATGTTAAGTGGACATTCGTTGGCCCTGAAGATTGCTTAGTTGACGGTATTGTTGATGACTTCCACGCTGCTGGCTTGAAGATTTTTGGCCCAGATGCTCGAGCAGCGCAACTAGAAGGCTCCAAAGATTATGCCCTAAACTTTATGAATAATTATGGTGTTCCAACCACAAAGCACGCCTCATATCGTGACCAAACTGCAATTCTTGAACATGTAGATCAATTTGGCTACCCGGTAGTTATTAAGGAAAATGGCCTTGCTGGTGGTAAAGGGGTTGTGATCGCCAAGGATCATGACGAAGCAGTTCAAACAATCAAGGAAATGTTTGCATCTGGACAAGCACGGATCGTTCTTGAAGAATGCCTTGATGGCCCTGAATATTCAATGTTTGTTGTCATCAGTAATGGGCATTACCGAATCTTACCAATGGCTCAAGATCATAAACGGGCTTACGACGGTGATCGCGGTCCTAATACTGGTGGGATGGGTGCTTACAGTCCGCTACCACAATTAGCCGATGCTGATCGTGAACAGATGATTAATGAAGTTGTTAAACCAACAGTTGATGGCTTAGTAAAGGGTGAATATCACTACCACGGTATCCTTTACATTGGTTTGATGCTAACTGCAGATGGCCCTAAGGTAATTGAATATAACGTTCGCCTCGGGGATCCAGAAACCCAGGTTGTCCTTCCGCGCTTAGCTACTGATTTATATGAATTAGTAGATGCAGCGATTGATGATCGGCCATTGCCAGAAATTAAAGAAAGTGCAGAAGCCAGCTTTGGTGTCGTCTTGGCCTCAAAGGGATACCCAAAGAAACCAGTCCATGGTCAAGAACTAGGCTCATTCCCAGCAAGTGAAGGAATTGAGATCGATTACGCTAATGTTAGCGGAACACTTGATCACCTTAAAGGAGCAGGGGGACGTCTTTTAATGGTGATTGCAGAGGAGAACACTTTACAAGAAGCACATGATCGAGTTTATTCTTACTTAGATCAACTTGATCGGCCCGAATGCTTTTACCGTCATGATATTGGCGCAAAGGCCGGTGTATAATTTTGGATTGACACTTGCCGATTGGGCGTGTTAAATTACTATTTACATCAGAGGATCGAGCAAAATAAACGGCGCGGTTGGATAAGATGATTCTTATTCAACCACGCCGTTTTTTACTAAAGGAGGAGAAATCTTGATTGGAACAATTGCAAATACATGTGCCATCCTTGTTGGAACTACCATTGGCTGTATCCTAAAAGGAGGGCTTAAGAAACGTTACCAGGATGCGTTGTTTATCGCGATGGGCTTGGCAGCTTTAGGGATTGGCCTTGAAAATGCCATTAACAACATGCCCAAGAGTCATTACCCAGTTCTATTTATTGTTAGCTTGGCGATTGGAGCTGTACTAGGAAATTGGTGGCGGATTGATGATCACTTTAATCAATTAATCGCTCATTTTGGCGGTCGCTCGCAAACGGGAAAGGGGATTGCAACAGGAATCCTCTTGTACTGTATTGGCGCTTTATCAATCGTCGGCCCTGTAATGGCAGCGGTAAAGGGTGACTATACAATGCTGTTTACCAATGCGACCCTCGATTTTGTTAGTTCAATGGTTTTTGGAGCTAGTTTTGGTTGGGGAATGTTGGTCTGTGCCCCGGTCTTGTTTTGCTGGCAGGGGATGATTTATCTTGTCGCAAAATACCTCTCCGCTAGTTTCTTTAGTGGTCCGTTAGTAACTGAAATTTCGATTGTCGGTGGCTTCCTAATTGCGACTACGGGAATTTCATTGTTGAAGTTACGAGATATTAAAACCTTGGATCTGCTACCTTCGTTACTTGTTCCAATTTGCTTCTTTATCGGGTTAGCACTAATTTAAGTTGAAATCGCGATTAGTTTCACAAGAACCTTGCTTCCCTATTGGAATTTTGTGGCGTTTGGATTAAAATGATTAAGTAATGCTGTATAGTATCGCGATTTTAAGAAGAAAGAGGTCATTAGAAACATGGCAAAACTAGTTTTAATTCGTCACGGCCAAAGTGAATGGAACCTTGCTAACAAGTTCACTGGTTGGATTGATGTTGATTTGAGCGAAAAGGGTGTTGAACAAGCTAAGAACGCTGGTAAGGCCCTTAAGGAACACGGTATCCAATTTGACTACGCATACACTTCTGTTTTGAAGCGTGCCATCAAGACTTTGCACTATGCTCTTGAAGAATGTGACCAACTTTGGATTCCTGAAACCAAGACTTGGCGTTTGAACGAACGTCACTACGGTGCTTTACAAGGCCTTAACAAGAAGGCTACTGCTGAAAAGTACGGTGACGAACAAGTTCACATCTGGCGTCGTTCATACGATGTTTTACCACCATTGCTGAAGGCTAGCGACGAAGGTTCAGCATTACACGACCGTCGTTACGCTAACTTGGACCCACGGACAGTTCCTGGTGGTGAAAACTTAAAGGTTACCTTGGAACGGGTTATTCCTTTGTGGCAAGATGAAATTGCTCCAAAGCTTCTTGATGGTAAGAATGTTATCATCGCTGCCCACGGTAACTCTCTTCGTGCTTTGAGCAAGTACATCGAAAATATTTCTGACGAAGATATCATGAACCTCGAAATGGCTACTGGTCAACCAGTTGTTTATGACTTCGATGAAAAACTTAATGTTTTGAGCAAGGAAAAATACTAAAGTAATGTAGAGACTGGATAATTTCCAGTCTCTTTACTATTTTTTAGGATAATACTGCAATAACGCAGTAGCTGGCTGGCAGTTCAAACGCTGATAAATCAGCAATTGACCAACCTAGTTATCCTTGCGGAGGTGGGACATAACTAGTCAAACTAGTTCTGTCCCACTCTCTTTTTGTATATTATGCCAAGTAAATAATTGACGGATTCTAGTATAATATGAAGGAAATGTCGTTATAATAGCCATATATAAAAATATTAATCATCACTTTTGCTAATTTAAATTGATAATGCCTATTACTTATATAACTTAAATATTAAAAAATATAATAATAAGTGTAAAGAATATATCTCAGGAGGTTATTATTATGGCTGATTATGCAAAACGTCAATTAAAAGCATTAGATCGGATTGCTAAGAAGATTGCAGATGCTGAGGGTCACTTAACACGAATTGAAGATGGTGTTGATAACGAAAAGCACCACACTGCTCAACACGAAACAATCAAGGACATTAAGTCAATTCTTAAGCATGCTCAAAAGGTTGACAAGTATGACGACAAACTTGAGCGTGTTGCTGGTGAGGGTTGTAAGGATCCTGCTGAAAACCACTACATCTACATGGAAGATGAAAAGCCTGTTATCAAGGACTTGAAGAAGGGCTTTGAAGAACTCGAAAAGCAACTTGACGACTATCCAGTCGAGGTTAGTTTGAAATGAGCTAGCCCCGATTTTTTAACAAAAAACGCGAACTATTTCGCCTTAAATACTTGCTTATTAATTATTTATCCATATATTTAACCTGATTTTGTTGAATAATATCCGGAAATGGAGTATATTATGGCTGTTGGGGTAGGAATTACCGAGTTATTGTCCAGCGGAACGGAATGTGAACGTTGGAAGGAGGCTTTTGCCACTTGATAATTCCGCATTCACCACAAAGACACTTGTCAATGTGTTCCCTAACAAAATAAATTTTATGTAGGGAGTGGATTGAGATGTCCTCAATTTTATCTTTTGCTGGACCACGTTTTACTACTAAGCGGCTTACGCTTGCCGGGATGCTGATTGCTCTTGAGGTGATTTTGGAGAAAATTTCCATTGGTAACCCAACGATCCTAAAGTTTGGCTTTGGCTTTATTGCCACTGCATTGATCGGTTATTATCTTGGACCATGGATTGGTGGTTGGGCAATGGTAGTTAATGATATTATCAGTAATACCATTCTTAATTCAGGAACAGCCTTTTTCCCGGGTTTTACACTTTCGGCCTTCGTTTCTGGAGTGCTTGCCGGGATGTTCCTGTATAACCAGAAAATTACGTGGCAACGGGCGTTAGTATATGAATTCTTTCAAATCTTGATTACTAACGTTATTTTTACGACTCTTTGGATTTATATTATGAGTCTAAATTCCGGAAGTGCTGGAAGAACATTTTGGGCCCTCTTGCTTATTCGCTTGCCCAAAGAAGTTATTACTTGGCCGTTAGAAGGAATTATTGTTTTCTTTATTCTTAGGCGACTGAGTCAAATTTATAGTAGTACAAAGATGAGTTAACAAAGAAAACGGCCTTTAGTGTTTGAAAATTCGAATGCTAGAGGTCTTTATGAATTTTTTATGAAAAAAGCGGCTTGGAAATTGAGCCTTGTTCTTTTTATGTTATGATGAAAAATATATTCTGAAATAATTGGAGAGAGTATTAAATGAAGAAACGTTATCATTTGTCCTTAAAGCAGTTTATTCATGACTTGAAGGGACTAGTTAAGCCATATTACCAAGCGTCAATGTGGCCACTCGGCGGAGTAATGATTATTTTCCTTGCGTTATCATTTATCGTTGGTTACTTTGCCCAGGGAATTTTGAGTTCAATGGGAATGGCCATGATGATGATTATGTATGGAATGGCATCACCTGCAGCAATTGGTTTGGCATTGCTTGAGTTGCTTCTTGCAATTATTGTTTTAGTAGCATTGTCATTCTTCTATTCATTCTTTACTACCGCTGCACAATTTACTTATCAAGATAAGGTTCGTCATCCTGAACAAATTGTGAGTGCTGGTTCAGTATGGATGCATTACAAGCACTTGCGGAAGAATCAATTATGGCGAATCATCCTTTATACAGGTTTGTTTGTATTCCTCTGGAGCCTACCATTAGATATTATCGGTGGCCTTGTTGCTAAGAACCAAGCCTTAGTAATTGCTTGCCGGATCTTAAATGATATTGTGATGGCATGGAAAGGGATTGAGTATTCACAGGCAAACTTCCTTTACCGTGATCGTCAACCACAATTTCTTGGTCAATCAATGCGTTATGCCTTAACTGCTAGTCGGCGGTTTATGGGTGGTCGGAAGTGGAACTACTTGTTAATTATGCTTGTAGTTATCTTCATCCCAATGGTTATCTGGGAAGTAATCTTCGGTGCTTTAGCTTACTGGGGAATCTACACTGCAACGTACCCATTAGTATATGTTGGGTTATTATTGATGATCCTTGGCTTTGCGGCTTACTTGCCAGTAATTTTCGCCAGTGGTGCTCTTTACTATGAAGAAGCAAAGAAGACTGCTAATCTTGATGAAGACTTTGCCGGAACATTCAAACCAGTTGCTGAATTAACTGGGGAAGCTTACGTTCATGAAGTCTACACACCAAAGAAGACGAAAAAGATAAAGCTAAGCAAGACAAAAAGAAACAAGAAAAGTAAATAATTATTAAATTAGGGGCTGATGGAAAAACACTTTTCCATCGGCTTCTTTTAGCTTGACAAAAGGTTACTTATCTCGGTACAATGACGGCAACAAATAAAGGCATTGAGGTAATTTAGTAGTCGACTAATCAGTCATCTAGAGATCAGGTGGTTGCTGGAAACCTGACAAGGTTAGCTGACGAATTACACTTACTGAGCTTTTCAATTATGAACGGATCGTCTCGTTATCGACTAGAGAGGTAATTACTTAAAGTAGTTACAATTCAAGGTGGTAACGCGGTAAATCGTCCCTGACTTCATTATGAGGTTGGGGACTTTTTGATCCATTGTATTAGGAGGCAGATATTAATGAACATTATTGATGAACTCGAATGGCGTGGTGCGATTAACCAAACCACTGATAAGGAAGCATTGAAGGAATTAACTGAAAATAAAAACATCGGCTTATACTGTGGAACTGATCCAACGGGTGACAGTCTCCATATTGGCCACTTAATTCCATTTATGATTTTGAAACGGTTCCAACTTGCTGGACATCACCCAGTAATTATTATCGGTGGTGGGACTGGTGCGATTGGTGATCCGGCTGGTCGGAAGACTGAACGGACTCTTCAAACTGAATCTCAATTGGAACATAATAAGAAGGCATTGACCGAACAGATGAAGAAGCTCTTCGGCACTGAAAACTTCACTATTGTTGATAACTATACTTGGTTAAAGAACTTTACCATGATTGACTTCTTACGTGACTTTGGGAAGCTCTTTAATGTTAATACCATGTTAAATAAGGAAGTTGTTGCTAGTCGACTTGCTTCAGGGATTTCCTTTACTGAGTTTACCTATCAAATTCTTCAAGCGGTTGATTTCCTGCACCTTTACCAAAATAATAATGTTCAACTTGAAATTGGTGGTTCCGATCAATGGGGAAACATTACTGCCGGGATCGATTTGATTCATAAGGTAGAAGGACCAGATGCAAAGGCATATGGCTTGACGATTCCGCTGATGCTTAAGGCCGACGGGACAAAGTTTGGTAAGACTGCTGGTGGTGCTATTTGGCTTGATCCAAAGAAGACTTCACCATACGAATTCTACCAATTCTGGATTAATCAAGATGACCGTGACGTTGTTAAATACCTTAAATACTTTACCTTCTTATCTAAAGATGAAATTGATGAGTTGGCAGAAAAGGTTAAGAAGGAGCCGTGGAAGCGTGAAGCTCAACGTCGCTTAGCTGAAGAAGTTACTAAGTTTGTTCATGGTGAAGAAGGCTTAGCCGAAGCGCAACGTATTACAAAAGCATTGTTCTCTGGGGATGTTGCTGATTTAACCACTGAGGAGATTGAACAAGCCTTTAGCAATGTTCCTTCTGTAGATGTAACTAATGAAAAGAAGAACATCATTTTATGGTTAGTTGACGATACAAAGATTGAACCATCACGTCGTCAGGCACGTCAGGATGTTGAGAATGGTGCAATTCATATTAACGGCGAAAAAGTAACAGATGTAGATGCGGAAATTGATCCTAACAGTCACTTTGATGGGAAGTTCGTCATTGTTCGCCGTGGTAAGAAACGCTACTTCTTGGTTCGTGTAAAATAATTTTAAAATTAAATTGTTCTGTTTATGAGTGCTCATGTCATGAATTTGATGAGCACTTTTTATTTTGCACTATTATTTGTTAACAATTTAGTAGAAATCATCATAATTGTTCGGTAACGTTAATGATATATGAAAAACATTTCATATTTATTGTTGACGAAAAGAAAAAAAGAATGTATAGTATAGTTCCTGTTGAGGGAGCAAAGGAATTTGCAATTATTCAGTTAAACATTTTTATTTCAAGAAAAGTGTTGACTACTTCTCAACGGGATGGTATATTATAAAAGTTGCTTGTTTGAACAACTTAATTGATTAAAATTAATTAATTAAGTTGTTGACATCGAAATGAGCATGTGATATAATAATAAATGTTGTTTGACTGTCTTGTCAAACATGGTAGACCTTTGAAAACTGAACAAAGTTTCGACGAATCAAATGTGTAGGGTCTTCAATCATTACGATTTGAAGCAAA
>NZ_JACSQW010000021.1 GCF_014836425.1 Limosilactobacillus avistercoris
AGCTTTCTCGACTTCCTATTTCGCAATTAATTGGCAAAATAAACAAACAGCTCATACCTCCTCAAAGGCACGAGCTGCTTGATTGAAATTTATTCAATTTTGTTTATCAGTACTTCTTGACGAAGAACCGAGAGATGTGGCTTATCTTATTTCAGATTAGTTTACTTCTTCTTATTCTTTTTCTTTGAACCGTCTTGCTTTTTCTTTTCTGGACGCATTGTTGGGAAGAGGATAACGTCACGAACAGACTTAGCATCGGTCAAGAGCATTACTAAACGGTCAATTCCGATTCCAAGACCACCTGTAGGAGGCATCCCGTATTCAAGAGCTTCAACATAGTCTAAGTCTACTGGTTCCGCTTCGTCGTTACCATTAGCCTTTTCCTTTGCTTGCATCTCGAAACGTTTCTTTTGGTCAATTGGGTCATTCAATTCACTAAAGGCATTCGCTAATTCGCTACCAGCAACGTACAATTCGAACCGGTCGGTCATCTCTGGGTTTTCCTTGTTCCGTTTTGCTAGTGGAGAAACTTCAACAGGGTATTCGTAAACGAATGTCGGTTGGATCAAGGTATCTTCAACGAACTCTTCAAAGAAGGCGTTTAAAATATGACCCTTTGTCCAGTAAGGCTTGTATTCAACCTTGTGTTCATCAGCCAACTTCTTGGCGTCATCATCAGTCATTGATTGATCGCTGAAGTTAATGCCAGTCTTTTCCTTAACGGCATCTACCATTGTGATCCGCTTAAATTCCCCACCAAGGTCAATTTCGTGCCCTTGGTAGTTAACCTTACCATCATCAGAAACAACCTTTGCAGCCGCCTTAACGATTCCTTCAGTCTCATCCATAACATCACGAAAGTCAAAGTAAGCAGCGTAAGTTTCCATTGTCGTAAATTCAGGGTTATGGTGTGGATCCATCCCCTCGTTCCGAAAGATCCGACCAAGTTCATATACCCGTTCAAAGCCACCGACAATTAACCGTTTGAGGTACAATTCGGTAGCGATCCGCAAGTACATGTCAATATCCAAGGCATTGTGGTGAGTGATGAATGGCCGTGCATTGGCACCTCCAGCTTGGGTATTCAAGATTGGTGTTTCCACTTCAGTAAAGCCGTGTTCATCCATGTAACGACGAACAGCCTTGATGATCGCTGTCCGTTGGTGGAACCGCTTGAAGCTTTCTGGATTGGAAATCAAATCAAGGTAACGCTGACGATAGATCGTCTCTGGATCAGTAACCCCTTCCCACTTGTTTGGCAATGGACGAAGAGCCTTTGATAAGAAGGTGATCTTGTGCGCACGAACGGTTAATTCACCGGTATCAGTCTTAATCACATCCCCTTCAATTCCAAGGAAGTCACCAATATCAGCGCGCTTAAAGATGTGGTATGGTTCATCCCCTACCATGTCTTTTCGAGCATATACTTGGATCTTACCGGTACGGTCAACAAAATCTGCAAAGCCGGCTTTACCACTGCTCCGCTTACGAGTCATCCGACCAGCGATAATAACCTTTTCGCCCTTTTCGTTTAATTCTTCCTTGCTGTATTGGTCATACTTATCATGTAGATCTTGTGCAAGGTGATCACGTTTGAAGCGGCGACCAAACGGTTCAATTCCGGCTTCTTTAAGTTCATTCATCTTTTCGCGACGAACGCGCATTTGATCTAATTCTTGTGACACTTACTTTCTCCTCCTCATATTAAGCGTGCTGTCTTTGCGCCTTTTTTAATTCACGCTCAGCTGTTTGTTCAGCAAACCGATCAAAAATATCATTCATTTCTTGGCGAGTTTCTGCCTCTACCAAAGCAGCCTTAGTCCGTGCGGAACGCGGAATCCCCTTCAAGTAGTATGTAGAAAGACCACGGAATTCGCGAACACCGACATATTCACCCTTCAAATCAATCAACCGGTTAAGGTGTTCTTTAGCCATCTTAATCTTTTGTTCGGGGGTCGCTTCTGGAAGTAGTTCTCCAGTTGCAAGGTAGTGTTCGGTCCGCTTGAGCATCCATGGGTTCCCAAGGGCTGCACGACCAATCATCACAGCAGTTGCTCCAGTTTCCTCCAGGATTCGTTTAGCATCTTCTGGAGTCCGCACATCACCATTGGCCATAAATGGAATTGATAGATGATCTGCCACTTCTTTTAGTATATTCCAATCAGCGTGTCCCGTATACATCTGTTTTCGGGTTCGGCCGTGCATTGCAATTGCAGCCGCCCCAGCTCGTTCAGCAGCCATGGCATTTTCTACCGCATAAATATGCTTATCGTCCCAACCAGTCCGCATTTTTACCGTTACTGGTTTTTTCACAGCATCGGTAACATAGGAAACCATTTCGTAAACCTTGTTCGGATCAAGTAGCCACCGGGCACCAGCATCCGTCTTAACAACCTTATTTACCGGGCATCCCATATTAATATCAATCACATCAGCTGCAGTATGCTCATCAACGTACTTTGCAGCTTGGACTAACGTTTCCTTAGTTCCACCAAAAATTTGAATTCCCATTGGGTGTTCACTTGGGTCAACATCCATCATGTTCAATGTCTTCTTGTTGCGGTACATAATTCCCCGATCAGAGATCATTTCACAGACAACGTACCCTGCACCAAATTCCTTACTAATTACTCGGAAAGCAGAGTTAGTAACTCCGGCCATTGGCGCAACAACTACTTGGTTGGCAATTTCGACATCTCCAATATGCCACTTCATTTTTTCACCTCATTATTAAAATTAATGTGAACTGCACTGGCTAAATTCTTTGTTCAATAACCAAATTATGATAGCACATCATTAATCTTTAACCAAATTAATTGTCTTCTTTGGCGTCTTTTGAATCCATCTTGGCATAAATATCTTTCAATTCTTGTTCATTGAATTCATATTTCTTACCACAGAATTGGCAAACTGCTTCAGCGTGGTGATCTTCATTAATCATCTTTTCAAGATCCTTTTTAGCAATACTTGCCAAAGCGTTGGCAAACCGTTCCTTACTACAATCACAACGGTATGCGACTGGCATCCGGTCAAGGATCTTCAATTGATCACCAAAGATTCGTTTCAGAATATCTTCTGGTGTATCACCATCACGAAGCATTTCTGAAACTAGTGGTAAATTCTTTAATGTCTTTTCTAGTTTACTGATTTCTTCATCGCTGGCACCAGGAAGGACCTGAATCATAAAGCCACCGGCAACCTCAATTGATTCATCGGGATTTACGAATACAGAAAGCCCTACTGCTGATGGAATTTGTTCAGATTGGGCAAGGTAGTAAGTAAAGTCATCACCTAATTCACCAGAAACCAGGTTAACCTGACCAGTGTATGGGGTCTTGTCTCCTGGTGCCATCTTGGTAACAGAAAGGGTTCCGTGCTTCCCAACGGCCCCAGAAACATCAATCTTTCCCTTATCATTTGCAGGTAGACTAATATGGTTGTTCCCCATGTACCCTTTAACCGTTCCTTGAGCTGTTCCGTCCGCAACAATAAAGCCAACCGGACCGTCACCTTGAATTTTTACGGTCATCCCTGCTTCACCTTGAAGACTCGCCGTAGCTAACAAGAGGGTTCCAATTAATGTCCGCCCAAGAGCCGCGGAAGAAGCACTCCAAGTATCATGAATTTCGTGAGCCTTTTCTACTAATTGGGTTGCGTTAACAGCATATGCTCGAAACTTACCGTCTTTACTCATACTCTTTACAAGGTAATCTGTTGATTTCATTTTTTGTCATCCTTTCATACTTATATGATACAAAAAACAGGTGGAATATGACCAACCTTTGGCTTATTCCTCCTGTTTTTCAATCTGATTATTTATCCTGTTCGTCTAAATCATCGGAATGATCATGACTGGCATCGCTAGCGGAAGTTGGAGCATCAGTAGCGTCACTAGCTGGAGTATCAGCAGCCGATTCTTCATTTTCATCACTAGCAGAACTACTTGCCTTAAGTTGTTCATGCTTTTCGTCTTCTAACCGTTCCAAAGCACGCTTGGATTCTTCAAAGGTTTGTGCACGAGCTTCTTCATCAGCAGCAGCGATATCCTTATCAGGCAGCTTCCCAGTCTTGTAAAGGCTAAGAATTTGCTTCTCATCAAGCGTTTCATACCTCAGTAAGGCTTCAGCAATGATCTTATGTTGTTCACGGTGAGTCTCAATAATGTGGAGGGCCCGTTCATGACCTTCACGAAGGATCCGCCGTACTTCTTCATCAACCAAGGCTGCAGTCTTTTCAGAGTAAGGTGATTGGTCATAACCTTGACCAGTAAATACTTGACCTGAACTTTGCAGTTCAACAGGACCAATCTTGTCACTCATCCCGTACTGGGTAACCATTGCCCGAGCAATTTGGGTTGCCTGTTCGAAGTCATTCGAAGCACCTGAAGATTGGGACTTAAAGATTAACTCTTCAGCCGCACGACCACCCATTAATCCGGCAATCTGCTCTTCAGCATTCTTCTTGGACATCAACATTTGATCTTCCCGTGGCAGCATAATTGCATAACCACCGGCACGACCACGAGGGACAATCGTAACCTTATGAACGACACGTGCATCATTCAAGACAAGACCAACAATCGTATGCCCAGCTTCGTGATATGCAACTGTTCGTCGTTCTTGCTTTGATTCAACTCGATCGTGCTTAGCTGGACCAGCGATTACCCGGTCTTCAGCTTCATCAAGATCGGCTTCGTCAATTTGTGTCTTGTTTCGCCGTGCTGCTAATAAGGCCGCTTCATTCAGTAAGTTTGCCAAGTCTGCCCCAACAAATCCTGGGGTTTGCTTAGCAATTTCCTTCAAATCAACATTATCTGCCAATGGCTTGTTCTTAGCGTGAACACGAAGGATGGCTTCACGTCCCTTAACATCTGGACGACCAACTAAGATCTTCCGGTCAAAACGACCTGGACGAAGCAAGGCCGGATCCAGAACATCAGAACGGTTAGTAGCGGCCATAACAATGACCCCTTCATCACCTTGGAACCCGTCCATTTCAACCAGTAATTGGTTCAATGTCTGTTCACGTTCATCGTGGCCACCGCCCATTCCGGCACCACGCCGACGACCAACGGCATCAATTTCATCGATGAAGATGATTGCTGGAGCGGCCTTCTTAGCTTGTTCGAATAAGTCACGAACACGACTAGCACCAACACCAACAAACATTTCAACGAAGTCAGAACCTGAAATTGAGAAGAATGGCACTCCAGATTCACCGGCAACGGCCTTAGCAAGTAAGGTCTTACCAGTACCCGGAGGTCCCTCCAAAAGAACACCAGATGGGATCTTTGCACCAAGACGGGTGAACTTCTTTGGATTCTTCAAGAATTCAACAACTTCAACCAGTTCTTGTTTTTCTTCCTCTTCACCAGCAACGTCAGAGAAACGAACTTTGTTTTTCTTGGCATCGGCAGGCTTTGCCTTTGTCTTCCCAAAACTCATTACTCCACGACCGCCGCCACCTTGACCAGCTTGGCCCATCATCATGTAGAAGAAGAATATCATGATGATTAATGGTAAGACAGTCAACAGCAAGTTCATCCAAACACTGTTAGATTCCTCTGCTCGTGTACTGATTTTAACGTTTTCCCGGTCAGCATACTTTTGTAATTGACTAACGGTTACATCACTTTGCAATACAGAACTTTGGAAGTGGTTGACTTTGCTGTTACGTTGCGTGGTAAAGCCAAAACTATTAGCAGAATTATTATTAGCAGATTGCGGCTTACGATAGGTACCTGTAATCTTGTAAACTCCACCATTTGGCTGTAGTTGAAAACTCTTAACCTTGTTACTCTTCAATTCAGAGATAAACTCTGTTTGTGAGACATTCTTACTTTGACCATTACTTTGGCTTCCACCAAAGAAGAAGTAAGCAATCCCCATAATACATAAGAAAATCACTGCGTAGAAGAGAACGTTATGAGTAAAATTATTGTTTCTCCGATTGTTATTCATAACAACCTCCTATTCTACCAGCAACAATATTGTGGTTACAATTGTAGTGACTATCATAGCATAATTGACAAATATTGACCAGTCAATTATCACACCTAATAGACACCACCCAACAATGCCCAACTCTACATTTTTTAGATTAATTTTTCCACTGATTTACCAATAATTAAAAAAGACAGATTATAAGCTAAACTTATTTAATCATTTAATTCAATTCAAAAAGGCTTCAAAGCCCGGAAACCTGAACTCTGAAGTCTTGAAAATAATCGATTTCATTTAATTAGTCCTTCTCATAAACGGCTGGCTTTAAAATCCCAACATAAGGAAGGTTCCGGTAGTAACCCTTGTAATCCAGCCCATAGCCAACTAAGAACTCGTTTGGAACGTTAAAGCCGACATAATCAGCCTTTACTTCAACTTGCCGTCCTTCAGGCTTATCTAATAGGGTACAAACCTTAACACTCTTTGCACCACGTTCTTTTAAGAGGTCAATTAAGAACTTTAAAGTATGACCAGTATCAACGATATCTTCCATAATTAGAATTGAGCGTCCACGGATATCTGACTTCAAATCTTGAACCAGCTTTACCTCACCAGTTGAAGAGGTCCCACCGTAATAACTAGAAACGTCGATAAAATCAAGCTTGGCCATAATGTCCATCCGCTTAATCATATCAACAGTAAACAAAACAGCCCCGGTCATTACAGAAATAATCAATGGTCGCTGTTCTTTATATTCAGCGGTTAACTGCTTTGCAAGTTCATCCATCCGGCGGTTAATTTCTTCTTCACTGTACAATACTCGTTCAATATCGTTATTCATTCTTTTCTCCTCTTCAAATCACGTATGCCAATAACTAGCCGTTGCCATTGGTCAAGGTAATCGTCAGGTCGGGTAAACCAACCCCACTTCCGCCCAACGGCCCACATAATATTATTCTTAGCATCAGCAATCACTAGCTGCTGATTACGCTCTAATAACGGTACTTTCTGATCAATTAGAACACGACTAACCCTTTGATGACCACCATTTTTTAACGGTAGTCGATCTTGATCTTGCCACCGACGAATTCTTAACGGCAATTGCTCAGGCGCCAACCACATCTCTTGGTAATCAGCTGTTTTACCAAAAAAACTCTTGGTTGTTGCGACTGCAATTTGATAATCGTTCCCAATTGAATACCAACGGCCCAATTTTACCACAGAATTTATGGAAGTTTGAGCTTTTTGTGGTAATTGATTAACATTTTTCAAAAATAGTTCGGAATAGTTCTTAAATAAGACTAAATTGGAGGCAATTTGACGACTAAATTGAGGTAAATGACGATTATTAATATCCGCAAGCAGCTGTTCAATAAAGCCCTGCTTCAAATTAGTCACCTTAGACCACTCTAACCACTTCACCAAAATTAA
The DNA here is from genome assembly GCF_014836425.1 of Limosilactobacillus avistercoris. Lineage (GTDB taxonomy): Bacteria > Bacillota > Bacilli > Lactobacillales > Lactobacillaceae > Limosilactobacillus > Limosilactobacillus agrestimuris. Next base: position 7,374 of record NZ_JACSQW010000021.1, read on the forward strand.
TCGTTCCTTTGCTAATGGAAACTGTAATAACTGTCTTAAATTAAGGTGACCATTTTCATCCGCAATCTTTTCTAATTGTTCCTTCGCAAACTGGTCTTCAAGTTCAACCGCTAACTCTAATTGCTCGTGATAACTGCTCAATGATTCAAGAAGGTTCGGGTTTTCTGCTTCCAATAGTGGAATGACCCGGTGGCGGAAACGATTTCGGCTAACCGTTAGTTCCTGGTTAGTTTCATCCTCATACCATTTCAGATGATTACTAATCGCGTATTCACGTAATTGTTGTTTGGAAAAGGCAAGCAAGGGCCGGACAAGCTTTCCGTTAGCAAAAGCCCGTTGTTCTTCGATCCCGATCAACTGGGGTAGCTGGCCGCCCCGCGTTAGCTTCATCAACATTGTTTCAGCTAAATCATTCTTATGGTGGGCAGTAATTAAAATTGACGCTTGTTCTTGTTCCATTACCCGCGCAAAAAAGTGATAGCGCATCTTTCGTGCTGCCTCTTCGATCCCTGTCGTTGGGTGTTCTGCCACTGGCCACTGGTGAACAACCAATTGAAGATTGTGCTCACTACAATAGTGACGAATGAACTGTTCTTCTTCCTTACTTTGCTTTCTTAGCTGGTGGTTTACGTGGGCGACAACTATCTGTGGTCGTAACGTTTCGGGGAGCCGTTGCAATAGGGATAGCAACGCCATTGAGTCGACTCCTGTTGAAACAGCCACAACCACTCTTTTATTCTTATCAAAAAAGCGACCCTGTTGTAGGTGTCGCTTAAATTTATTGTTTAAATTCATCTTAACTCCGACGACCACCACGACCGCCACGTTTACCGTCAGTCTGACGTTTCAATGTTGAAAGCCGTGATTCACTTTCCTTTAAGTAACCAGCTAACATCTCATCGAAGTTTTCATGACGCCGTGATTGGTGATGACCTGAGTTGAATCCGCCATGGTAACCATGCTGATTTTGCCGATCAAAATTATTATTCCGTCGTTCACGATGTTCATGATGGAAATTGTTGCGATGGTGTTCACCGCGTCCTTCATCATGATGACGCTCTTCAGCATCTTTCATTGAAAGAGCAATCTTCCCATCATCGCCAACCTTAGTAACCTTAACCGTTACCGTATCACCGACTGACAACACATCATGAATGTCCTTTACATAATTATTTGAAATTTGACTAATGTGTACTAAACCAGTTTGGTTATCATCCAAATCAACAAAGGCCCCAAAATTAGTAATTCCTGAAACCTTACCTGAAACCTTTGCTCCAACTTCAACTGACATGAAATTAATTGATCCTCCTCAAGCCACAATATTTGTGATAAATGTACGTTGAGTATAACATACTTCAAACCAGAAAAGGTGACAAAAACATTAATATGTAAGAAAAAAACAGGAACAAGTTAACCATGACCCTGTTCCTGTTTTTTCGTTACTAATTATCTAAATTATAAACTGTCTCGCCCTTCTTCGTATAATTATACTTTGAGCGAATTATTTGTTGCAGATAATCGGGATTATGTAGCTGCTTTTTCTCTTGTTTAAGGTCCTTCCCAATTTCCTTTTGGCGGGCTAATTGGGTCTTTGAAGTACGAATACTAGCATTAATCTTTGTTAAAGATCGCTTACTTTGAATAATTTGTAATCCAAGAATTAAGAAGACAACAGTAAAGAAGAGCAGGATCAGTTTACAACGCTTAATACGTGTTCGTCGCACCACCTGTTGATTAACAGTCATCTGTCTAGCATAAGGCGTATTAATTTGTGAAACTTTGCCAGAATGACTCTTCATTTTTGTTGCCCCCTAATTTGACTTATCACAGGTTAAGTATAACAGCCTTCGAGGAGGATTGTCTATAAACAATCGAAATTATTAAATGTTTTATTAATATTTGTTCATTAATAACCCTAATCAAAATTTTCTGCATAGGTTTCATCAATAATTTTATACATATTTTCTGCTTCGCTTTTCTTGGTTGTTTCAACGATCTGATTAACCTTAACAGTTTCAGTTTTATTACCAAACTTAATCGTTAACGTATCCCCTGCAACAACTTGGCTTGAAGACTTAGCTGGCCGATCATTAATTAGGATTCTTCCTTGATCAGCAATCTCCTTTGCCACCGAACGTCGCTTAATAATTCTTGATACTTTGAGAAATTTATCTAATCGCATGTCATCCTCTTCTTTCTATTTTTTCTGTTCTTGCTTTAAATCACTTAATGCAGTAATGAATTTCAGGAGCTGGTGAAGCCAATCATCAACCGTCATCTTTGGTTGAATCACTAAACGAACACTTAGTTGATGATCTTCCTCACCGATTGTTGCCTTGAACTTTGTCTGCGCTAATTCCTTAATGATTTGCGGCGCTGTAATATTCCGACTCCCTTTTTCCGTAAAGGTAATCATAATTTGGTCCCGTTGCCGCTTAATACTAGCAATCATTGCCAAGTCAGCATGGAGCTTCAATTGACTAATTAAGAGAAGGTTCCCAACTGCCTTCGGATAATCTCCAAACCGATCAATCAAGTCACCCTGAATATCAAGAAGCTCATCGTCATTGGCTGCTGTTCGAATCGTCTTATATAACTCGATCTTCTGTTGTTGGTCATTAATGTAATCATCAGGCAAGTAAGCTTCGACACCAAGTTCAACCTCAGCATCTGATTTATCCACCTGCTTCTTTCCATGCTTTTTGGCAACTGCATCACTCAACATTGAAGAATAGAGATCATAACCAACTGAATCAATAAAGCCGTGCTGTTGTTTTCCTAAAAGATTACCAGCACCCCGGATAGATAGGTCACGCATTGCAATCTTAAAGCCAGATCCTAATTCAGTAAAATCGCGAATTGCTGCTAGACGCTTTTCACCGAGTTCAGTTAGGACCTTATTGGGTTGGTACATAAAGTAAGCATAGGCAACCCGGTTACTCCGGCCGATCCGTCCCCGAATTTGATACAACTGAGCTAATCCCATCCGGTCAGCATTTTCAACAAATAAAGTATTTACGTTAGGAATATCAACCCCAGTTTCGATAATCGAGGTTGTTACCAAAACATCATAGCCGCCCTGAATAAATTCGTAGAGAACCGATTCAAGTTCATTTTCACTCATTTGGCCATCTATATAGCCTATCCGTGCTTCAGGAACCAATTGTTGAAGACGGGCAACAGTCTCTTCAATATCCATTACCCGGTTATGAAGATAGTAAACTTGTCCACTACGTTGCATTTCCCTAAGGATCCCATCACGGATTGCTCCTGCATTTTGTTCCATCACGTAGGTTTGAATTGGATAACGACCAGCAGGTGGTGTTTCGAGAACAGAAAGATCCCGAACTCCTAGCATTGACATATGGAGCGTTCGGGGAATTGGTGTAGCAGTCAAGGTCAACACATCGACATTATTCTTCATTTGTTTCAGTTTTTCCTTATGCTTAACTCCAAAGCGTTGTTCCTCATCAACAATTAACAAGCCGAGATCCTTGAAATGAACATCCTTTGAAAGGATCCGGTGAGTTCCAACAACAACATCTATTGAACCATCAGCCAATCCCTTTTCGGTCTTTTTAAGTTCCTTTCGCGTCTTGAACCGGGACATCAGGGCAATTTCAATTGGAAAGCCTTCAAAACGCTTCTTCATTGTGTCGTAATGTTGCTGAGCTAAAACAGTAGTCGGTACAAGAAAGGCCACTTGCTTACCACCAGTAACGGCCTTAAAGATTGCTCGCAAGGCTACTTCTGTTTTCCCGTAACCAACATCACCTACTAGTAGGCGATCCATTGGTTTAGGTTTCTCCATGTCTTCCTTAATTTCAGTAATACTCCGGAGCTGATCCCGAGTTTCAGAATAAGGGAAGTTAGCATCAAACTGTTTTTGCAAATAGTCATCCTTAGGAAAAGCATAACCCTTTTCGGTTTCCCGCTTAGCATAAAGATCAACTAACTCATCAGCGATATCTTCAACCTTAGAGGCAACCCGACGCTTCGTTTTAGCCCATTCATTACCACCAAGCTTGTTAATATGTGGCGTCTTTGATTCAGCCGAAACGTACTTTTGAACCAAGTTTAATTGGGTAACCGGAACAAAAATCTGCGCATTGTTTCGGTAGTTAATCACCATGTAGTCTTGATGCACGCCATCGACTTCCATCGTCCGAATCCCGCTAAAGATCCCGATCCCGTGATTAACATGGACAACATAATCTCCTGGCTTGAGATCTAAGTAGTTCTTAATCCGCTCGGCATTAGCTAACTTTTGCGGACGGATCCGGCGCTTCTTTACCTGCTTAAACATTTCCCCTTCAGTAATCACTACTAATCCCATCTGAGGAATTTCAAAGCCGTTTGCTAGGTTAGTGGGGACCAATTGAACAATATTTTGCTGAAGTTGGTTCAATTCGGTTGTGGTGACCTTAATACCAAAATCATCCATTGTTCGTGCAATCTGGTCGCGACGCTCCTTACTGCTTGCCATTAAAATAACGGTTTGTCCTTGATCGATCCACCGTTGCATTTCTGTTTTTAGCAGGGGCATTTGGCCGAAGAACCGTTGCATTGTCCGACTTCCCAGGTCAGTCATTACCTTAAACCGTAATTGGCCCATCCCTTTACGGAAAAGTGCCCAGAAATCTTGAGCATGTTCATCCTGGCTCATGAGTTGACTAACATCATGACCAAGACTTGTCGCCTGGAGAAGTTGTTGGTGTTTAGCCTTATCTTCTAGCCATCCTAACTCCTCCTCACTAATCTCTTTGGCAGTCTGCTTAATTCGCGTCCAATCATCAAAATGAACCACACCATCGACAGAAAGGTAATCCAGCAAAGAATGCTTTTGTGAATAAATCAGATCAGTAAAGACCAACAATTCGTTAGTTAACTGGTGTTGCTTTAAGGCTGTTAATAATGGTTCAAACCAGTTTGCAAGTTGCTCTTGTTCATCTTCACCATCTACCTGTTCTTTTAGTTGGTGATACTGCTTGGTTAATTCTTTTTCCACCCGTGAAAATTCAGTAGCCGGAAGGATAAAGTCAGTTGCCGGAAGAATTTCGACTTCCTTCACGTTTTTGATACTTCGTTGCGTACTGGCATCAAAATATCTTAAAGAGTCAATTTCAGTATCAAAAAGGTCAACCCGCACTGGATCATCAGTGTTTAAGGCATAAATATCAATAATCGAGCCCCGGACAGCAAAGTCACCTGGTCGGAGAACCATTTTTTGTCGCTGATACCCCATTGAACTCAATTGTTCCGCTGCTGTTTCAGGATCAATCTCCCCACCAACTTTGAGAGTCAACCGAGCTTGGTCAAATAACTCAGGAGAGACAATATTTCGTCGCAATCCAGCAGTTGAAGCAAGGATAATTGCTGGTTTTTTATTAATCAATGCGTCCAGAGCTTGGACCCGCTGCAATCGATAATTTGGTGAACTTGTTGCTACTTCGGCAGCAAGGACTTCCTCTACCGGAAATTGGTAGACCTCTTCTTCAGGTAATAAATTTTCCAAATCAGCAGCTAATTCCTGCATATGGAAAAGACTATCGGTAATCACTAATTGTGGCTGGCCAAGTTTTCTTTTTAACGCTGCCAATAATAAAGTTCGTGCTGAACCGGAAATTCCAGTAATTAGTTGACGGTGATGTTGTTCAATCGCTGTAGCAACTTGTTTGAATTCCTTTGTCCGCGTACAAAAGTCAGTTAATTCCAACTGGATTCCTCCTTTCTGCTTTTTTTATGGTTGTATTCAATTCTATATTCGATCAACTGAATAGGCTTGCTTTGCTGCGGTTTTTCAATTTCTACTGCAACATGGCTGAAACGTGCTCACCCCGACCGCAAGCTCTATCTATTGCAACATGGTCAAAACGTGCTTCGCCCGAATTTTCTAGAGCTAGCGACCCCCTTCCTAGGCGCAAGTCGCCTTCGTCAGGAGAAATCGCTAGCCTTTCGGAAATTCTCTAGGGCGAAAGCACTCTAGTTGTATTCATTCATCAAACTTGCAAAGTCTTTGCCTTTAACCCAGTCTTCAAGGGCGTGTTCGGCGGTGAGGACGGCTTGGTCAAAGTTTGGTCGTTCATCTTTAGTAAATTTGCCAAGGACATGGCTGACAACGGTTCCGTGTTGAGGATGATCAATTCCAACCTTAACCCGGTTGAACTTATTAGTGCCTAAAGCGTTGATGATACTCTTTAGTCCATTGTGACCACCTGAAGCACCATGGGTTTTCAACCGGACCTTACCAACTGGCATATCAAGGTCATCATTAACCACTACTAAATCATCAAGATCAATATCATAGTAGTCAACTAGTGGACCTACAGCTCTTCCTGAATCATTCATAAAGGTTGTGGGTTTAACTAGCATTACTTTTTCACCATCAATCATTCCAGTAACCGCCACTGCCTCTTGTTTAAGGTGAGTAAAGGCCCCTAAATGATAGTCTCGTGCTAATTGATCAACTACCATAAACCCAGTATTATGACGGGTTTCATCGTAGCGTGTTCCGATATTTCCTAAGCCAACAATCATCTTCATTATTTATTCGTCCCCCTCTAAGCGAAATGCAAAAAGGCCGCCTTACTTGCAGCCCCGTGCTTATTTATTTCATCTAATTCTGATGTAGAATTACCTGCATGTTATTATACCGTAGCTATGACTAAAACTAAAACGATTCACGTTGATTACCATTCTCGACATTATTACATTAATTATTCTTAATTCTCTCATCTTGTTCTAATATAAGTGAAAATAATGTGTTATGATGTTTTATGCACTAAAACGTTTGTAGTAAAGGAAGAACATTATGATTTTCAGTTCGCTCATTAAAAAGAAAGAAGAACTTACAACACTCCCTGAAAATGCGACCTTACAGGAAGCATTAACAGTTCTTGAAAATACCGGTTACCGGTGTGTCCCTATTTTAGATAAATCAGGAAAGATTTTTCGGGGTAATATCTACAAGATGCATATTTACCGTCATAAGTCACGCAACGGTGATATGACTCTTCCCGTAACTTCGCTCCTTAAAAACTCCACTAAGTTTGTTTCAATTAACGCTGCTTTCTTCTCCGTATTCTTCGCAATTCGTGACTTGCCGTACATCGCTGTTTTAGACGAAAATAACCAATTTTATGGTATCCTCACCCATAATCGTTTACTCCGGATGCTCGCCGCGGGCTGGAATGTTAATAACGGAAGTTACGTCTTAACAGTTGTTGCCCATGACGAACGGGGAGCCTTAATGAATGCTGCTAAAGAAATTACACGGTTCTGTCAAATCGTTAACGTCATCTCATTAGATCCTGACCATTCGTCAGTGAAACAAGTCCTTTTCACATTACCAACCGATGTCGATCATGACCGGATGGAACGGATCGTTCGCCGATTAACAAAGAAGGGCTTTGAAGTAACTGAAATTGAAGACTTACATAAAGCATAAAAATAGGGAGGGAGCTGGGAATTAACCTCCTCGAGAGCCTGGTCGGCTAACCTAGAACGATGAATGATGATGTAATTATCAGAATCGTTCGTAGTTAGCCTCGAAGGCTCTGGTTGATTCCCGCGATTAGACTCTATAAGTTCAAAGAATATTAGTGACAGAAAATAAGGTGGTAAGAAAAAACAAAATGTTTTTTCTTACCACCTTATTTTTTTATTCCAAGTTTATTTTCGTCTCTGCTGGTTTAGTCTGAGCAAGAATTTTTCCGTGACGGACATTAGCTAATACTTCAACATGCTTGTTTAAGGCATTGTAGAAATCAGGAGCATTTAGCAAAATGAAGTTCGCTGGTTTGCCAACCTCAATTCCATATTTATCAGTAATATGAAGCGTTTTGGCTCCATTATAGGTAACAAACTTAAAGGCATCTTGAAGTTGGTGGTAACCCATTAAATGTCCTGCATAAACACCCATCGTTACTGCATCGAGCATGTTCCCATTACCAAGTGGGTTCCATGGATCTTGAACATCATCTTCACCAAAAGAAACATTCATCCCCGCTTCGGTTAATTCTTTTACCCGGGTCATCCCCCGTCGCTTTGGATAGGTATCAAATCGACCACCTAAATGGATATTGACCAATGGATTAGCTACAAAGTTAATCTCACTCATCTTTAACAGACGGAATAGCTTATAAGTATAAGCATCATTGTACGAACCCATGGCGGTGGTATGACTAGCAGTCACCCGATCCTTCATTCCTCGTTCATAGGCTTCAGTAGCCAAAACTTCAAGGTTACGTGAAGCTGGGTCATCGATTTCATCACAGTGAACATCAACCAGGCGATCGTAGTGATCAGCCAACTTCATCAGGAAGTGGACTGATTGCCAACCATACTCGGTAGTAAATTCAAAATGAGGGATCCCACCAACAACGTCGAGTCCTTCCTTAACTGCTTGCTCCATTAATTCACGACCATGAGGGAAGCTAAGAATTCCTTCTTGAGGAAAGGCAACTAATTGCAAATCAATTTGATCCTTTAATTCTTCTCGTAATTCGAGCAATGCTTGAGCAGCAATCAAATGGGGATCAGTTACGTCAACATGGCTACGAATGTGCTGAATACCATGACCAACCATGTTTTTAATGGTTGCCTTTGCCCGCTTTTTAACATCTTCAATCGAAAGATCCTGCTTTCGTTCGCTCCAGATACGAATTCCATCAAATAGTGTCCCCGTTTCGTTCCATTCGGGTTCACCGGCAGTCAAGGTTGCATCAAGGTGAACATGAGAATCAACAAATGGTGGTAACATTAATGCTTCGTTACCTTCAATTACTTGTTCACCTTCGCGTGGCTTAATTTCTGTTGCAATTTCAGTAAACTGACCATCAGTAACCCGAACATCTTTTAATTCTTCTTCGTTATCAACATGAACATTCTTAATTAGCATGACGTGCTCCTTTCCGGTCGTAAATGGCCATCAAAATGTAGTAAAGTACTCCGCTTAAAACCATATCAACAAAAGTTGCGCCAACTGTATTCGCAAAAATTGGCATCTGATGGACTGCAATAAAGAACGCAACCCCTAAGGCAAAGACGAGGTATGCAATCCAATTAATTCCGTGGTGGTACCAGTACTTACCATTAATTAACCCGAGCTGCTTAACATCATAGTGACGGTGCGCGCGAATGTAGAAGTCAGTGCAGATGATGGCAATTGTTGGTCCCAGAACCATTCCAACGTAATCAAGGAAGGATTCAAAAGTATCCAAGAAACTACCAACGAACATTGGGATAAAAGTTACCACCGTTGCTAGGAGAACCACAATCCATAATGAATATTTCAAACGTAGGCGGATAAAAATATTGGATAAAGCTGAACCAGCTGCAAGGAGGTTAACCGCATTAGCAGTCATTGAAGTCAAGATAATTACTAAGAAGGCAACTACACCAAGGCCAAGTTTGCTTGCAATCGTTGATGGATCTGAATTGTTTGCATTGTAGACGCCACTTGAGATTGCAATACTAATCGTAGAAATCAAACCAATGAAGGCAAACCATACGACCCCAATCAAGGCTCCCCAAAATGGTGTGTGAATTGCGTTATTTTTAATTGAAGTAAACCGGGTAAAGTCGGCCCCAGCAGTCACCCAGGCTAAGTTAAAAGCAGCAACATAATCAATCGCTGCCCCTGTAGCCATTCGTGCATTAGCAGGAACGTGCCAATCAATAATTTGGCTCATCGAAACTGTCTTAAAAACAGCAACAGATTCCCAAATCACAAAGATAAAGACAAGGATAATCCCAATTCGTTCAATCAATTGAACTGAACGGGAACCACTTGAAACACTGAGAATGTGAAGAACGCTCATAATTAAGATCCCCACAACTAAGCCCTTATCACCACCGGGCTGTCCCCAAATTGGCCAATGAAGTAGTTGATGGAAAAGAAGGCTAACCGATTGAGCAGCAATAAAAGTATTAACTGCCGTCCAGCCGATAAACTGGGTAATGTTAACTAATGAAGGCAGATAACTACCACGTTCCCCGAATGATGCTCGGCTAACTGCCATCGTTGAAACACCGGTTTTATAACCGATGTACCCAATCAAACTTAAGAAAACATACGATAAGGCTGATGAAAGAACTAGGACTTTCATCGCTACGGCAAATCCACAGGCTGCCAGGACACCCCCAACAAACCACGTTCCGTTATTTGCGTTTGCCCCAACCCAGGTTGCAAACATATCCCACCGGGTTGTTCGCCGACTTTTCACCGGGATACTTAAGATTGGCGTGTGTTGTTTATCTTCCACAATCGTTCCTCCTAATAAAAAATAGCCTTGAGTCCCGTAAAGAACTCAAGGCTAGCCAATTCGCGTGATCGACTATGGATCACTGCTTACTTATTCGGTAGTCTTTCGTAGTCTCACGGGGCTACATTAAAGGACCTCTAAATTACATAAAATTATAGCAGATGGATTATTAATGTCAAGGGATTAATCAATATAAATACGGTGAACCCGGTTGCTAATGTTCGTCATGATTTCGTAATTAATTGTTCCTGCCTGGTCAGCCAGATCATTGGCCGTTATTTCATTATTTCCCGAACGACCCAGCAAAACTACCTTTGTGCCTACAGGATAATGCTTAGGCAGCCGAACCATCATCTGATCCATGCAGACCCGACCAGCAATATCACAAAATTCACCGTCAATTAAGACCTTGTATCCTGTCATGCACCGTGGATAACCATCAGCATAACCAATTGGCAAGGTCGCTAACCACTCATCTTCTTTTGCAGTGTAGGTTGCACCATAACTCACTGATTCACCTGCACGAAGTTTTTTTACAAAACTAATACTGGTAACTAATTGTTCTACCGGCTTCAAATCTAATGTTGCATTTAATTCTCGACCGGATGGGTTCTGCCCGTACATAGAAATGCCCATCCTTACGGTATTTGCCGTAATCTTATCGCGGTGCCACATCCCGGTTGCGGAGTTAGCCATGTGAACAAATGGTGGTAATACATCTAAACTATTTACAAACTGTTCCCACTTATTAACCTGCTTATTAAAATAACCATTATCAGCGCTATCCGCCGTTGCAAAGTGAGTGAACATCCCTTCAAATTCGAATTCAGGATATTTACGAAGAACGGCAACCGCCTCATTAAAGTCATCGACAGTCGTAAAACCAATTCGGCCCATTCCAGAATCAATACCTAAGTGAACCTTCAGTGGTTTTGTCCAATGTTGGACTTGTGCCATCTGGTGGTATGCTTCAAGCCAATCCAAAGAACCAACCGTTAACGATACCCCAGCTTCCGCGGCAATGTGGGCATTTTCAACTGGCGCTATCCCAAGAACTAAGATCATCGCCGTTATCCCGTTATCCCGTAGTTCAAGTGCTTCATCAAGGATCGCTACACAAGCACCAGTTGCACCAGCGGCAATTGCTGTCTTTGCTACCGGAACAAGACCATTACCATAGGCATTTGCCTTCACAACCGCTAAAATCCTACTATCTGGAGCTAACAACTTTTTCTGCTCATTAATATTATGCTTAATTGCGCCTAAATCAACGATTAACTTTGTATCACGTAAACGTCCACTAATCATCTTTTTCCTCCAAAATAATCTCTGTCATGACATTTACTGCAGTATGACTGACCGAAGCATGCACCCTACCATTAAATGGGGAGTGAGTAACAATCGGTGCCCCCAACTGATTATCTACTATTTCAATATCTTGAAAACCGACCGCACTACCAATTCCGGTCCCGTACGCCTTAGAAAAAGACTCTTTTAATGACCACCGACCGGCCAAGTATTCAACAGCCCGTTGACCACCCATTTTTTCATACTGTGACCTTTCCGTTGGTGTCAGTATTTTAAGGACAAATTGGGGGTGCTTTTGAATCATCTCTTGAATCCGTTCGATCTCAGTAATATCGATCCCAATTCCTTTAATCACTGTCATGACCTCTTATAACTTAAAAATTTCGTTTCTTATATTATATTGAATTATTATTTTCTCACAAAAAAATAATAATTCGCAAGATTACATTATTTTACTTTGAACCTTAACGCAAATTATCTATAATAAATAGGTGTGAAAATTTAATTACGAATATCTTAAATTTTTGCATTAATAATTAACTAATTTACCATAGCGAGCTAAAATCGCTATGTCACATTTGCTTTTTATAAGCGAAAGGAGCGATTCGTAATCTTTAGTAAAAGTATTAAGAATCATCCTGCACTAACGTTCATCTTAAAAACGGTATTCTACTTTATCGTTATTCTCCTATTAATCTACCTATATGGTTATTATGGAGCAGGTCAAGAACCGTTCATTTACAATGAATTCTAATGTGGAGGAAATAGAATTGAATACAAATATCGTTACTGCCTTTGACCAAGTCGCCAAGGATAATTCAACGCGGGTTGCTTATGATGAAATGGGAAAGCAAACAAGCTATGGTGAGCTAAAAACTAATACTGATAGCTTAGCAGCTTGGCTTACTAAGCAAGACCTTACCCCAAAGAGTCCAGTCCTGGTTTTTGGTGATCACCAAGTTGAAATGATCACTAGCTTCCTAGCTGCACTAAAGATGGGACACCCTTACATTCCCGTTTCAACTGATTCCGCCATTCCGCGGATCCAGTCAATCTTAGATACGGCTAAGCCAGAATTAATTATCGCTGTTGATGATTTTCCAAGTGACAAGCTTAACTTCGATGCTCGAGTAGTTTCTAAAGAACAACTCGCCAGCGTATTAGCAGAAAAACAAGAATTTATTCCAAAGAATCCAGTTTCCGGAGATGAATTGGCTTATGTCCTCTTCACTTCAGGAACAACTGGCTCTCCTAAAGGAGTTGAAGTTAGCCATGATAATTTCAAGACCTTCGTTGACTGGGTTCTTGATACGGACTTTGATATTCCTGAACATGCTAACTTCCTTGGTCAACCACCATACTCATTTGACTTATCTAATATGTACTGGTTGCCGGCCTTATTGAATGGTGGAACCATTAAGGCACTTCCGCACTCAGTAGTCGAAAACTTCGGGCAAATGTTTACCGCACTACCAAACTTAGATCTAAATGTCTTTGTTGGGACCCCTTCATTTGCGGATATGTTAATGTTGAGTCCTGCATTTAATGAAGATAAGATGCCAGACTTGAGTATTTTCATGTTCTGTGGTGAGGAGCTAACCGTTAAAACAGCCAAGGCACTTCAACAGCGGTTCCCTCACGCGCGGATTTTCAATACTTATGGTCCAACCGAAACAACAGTAGCAATTTCTGGAATTGAAATCACACCAGAAATCGTTGCTAATAATGATCGACTTCCGGTTGGTTACGCTAAACCAGGAGTATCACTTTCCATCTGGGACGGTGATAAGCAATTAACTGAACCAGGTCAAGAGGGAGAAATCATTATTAGCGGAAATAGCGTAGCCCGTGGTTACATGAATAACCCCGAAAAAACTGCGAAGGCCTTCTTTAAGATTGATGGCGTTCCTGCTTACCGAACTGGGGATGCCGGAACACTTGATGCAGATGGTCTTCTTCACCACAAGGGGCGGATGGATTTTCAAATCAAGCTTCACGGATTCCGGGTTGAACTCGATGAAGTCCGGGCAAGTCTTGAGAAGAGTCCATTAATCAAGCAAGCTGTTGCTGCACCAAAATACAATAAGAATGGTCAAGTTGCCCACCTGATTGCTTACGTAATTCCTAAAGAAGAAGTTAAGGATCAGGAACAACTAACCAAGGAAATTCGTGAAAGCCTTAAGGGATTGATCATGCCTTACATGATGCCAACCCAGTTTATTTACCGGGATTCATTCCCAATGTCTGCAAATGGCAAGATTGCAGTTAAACAATTAATTAAAGAGGCTAACCAATGATTAATTGGCTTTCAAGTTTACCTAATTTCACTGCTTACGGGACACCTAACTACTTTATTTACTTATTGCTTGCCTTGCTCCCGTTAGGCATTGGTCTTTATTTTGGCAAACGATTTCAGTGGTACGAAGCACTAATTAGTTTTATTTTTATCTTTCTGATGTTTGATGGAGCTAGTTGGCAACAATTATTCTCATTAATTGCGTACGTAATTTATCAAACATGTTTAGTGATGTACTACCATCATTACAGAAATACAAAGAATTCAGCAGGTGTCTTTTACCTGTTCTCATTTCTCTCCTTGATTCCAATTATTGTTGTTAAATTATCTCCAGCAATGGTTGGTCATAACTCACTTCTTGGTTTCCTTGGGATCAGTTACCTTACATTCAGGGCTGTCGGAACAATTATCGAAACCCGTGATGGAATGGTAAAGGAGATTACTCCTTGGCACTTTATCCGCTTCATGCTCTTTATGCCAACAATTACTTCCGGACCAATTGATCGTTACCGGCGTTTTTCTAAGGACTATCAAAAAGTACCTGAACGCTCCGATTACCTAAAACTAGTTGAAAAAGGTGTTTTTTACCTATTTCTTGGTTTTCTTTATAAGTTTGTAATTGCCTACTTCTTCGGTCAACGGTTCTACCCGCACTTTGAACAAGCAGCGATGAGCGATGGTTTCTTTTCCTGGAATATGCTTGGCGTTATGTACACTTACGGTTTCTACCTCTTCTTTGACTTTGCAGGATACTCCCTCTTTGCGGTTGCCATTAGTTACTTCATGGGCGTTAAGACGCCAATGAACTTTAAGCAACCATTTAAGTCGAAGAACATCAAGGAATTCTGGAACCGGTGGCACATTAGTTTATCATTCTGGTTCCGTGATTACATTTTTATGCGGTTTGTCTTTATGGCAACAAAGAAGCGCTGGTTCAAGAATCGAAATACATTGTCAGCTACCGCCTACATGCTTAACATGTTAACAATGGGGTTCTGGCACGGAATTACATGGTATTATATTCTATATGGCTTCCTTCACGGACTTGCCCTTGTCGTTAATGACTGGTGGTTACGTTATAAGCGAAAGCACCTGAAGAAGATGCCGCATAACAAGTTCACAGAATGTGTTGCCATTTTCGTAACATTTAACTTCGTAATGTTTACGTTCTTACTTTTTAGTGGTTACCTTAATACTTACTTCTTTGGGTAACCGACATTTATTTAGGAGGATTTTAACAATGAAAGACGATATTATTAATATTTTAGCTGACGTAACTGGTCGAGACGCAAGTGACTTTAGTGACACTAGTGAAGATCTTTTTGCTGATGGATTATTAGACTCAATGGCTACAGTTAGTGTTCTCTTGGCACTTCAAGATCAATTTGGTATCCAAGTACCAGTTTCTGAATTTGACCGGAGCCAATGGAGTTCTGTTGATAAGATGGTTGATCGTGTAAAGGAGCTCCAAAATGACTAACCGCAAGCGGCTGTGGTATATCTTTGGCCCAGTTATTCTTGCCTTTGTTCTAATTTTAATTCTTTTTACAATGCCACTTGGTAGCCATTATTCAGCTAAGACTGAACAACGTGCTGCTGCATCACTTAGTCCCGTAATTTTTAAAAATCAGAAGATTAAGCAACAAGCACTTTCCGATAAAAATACTCGTTACGTTCCCTTCTTTGGTTCAAGTGAATTACGGCGCTTCGATAATTTTCACCCGTCCATTATGGCGGCACGTTATCATAATTACACCCCTTTCCTGCTAGGGCAACGTGGGGCACAATCACTCCCTCAATTCTTTAACATCACCACTATTGAAGGCCAATTAAAAGACAAAAAAGCTGTCTATATTATTTCGCCTCAATGGTTTGTTAAAAAAGGGATTTTGCCTCCCGCTTTTAAATACTACAATGGCGAATTAGCCGATCTTACTTGGTTAAAAAAGGCTAATCCAAAATCACCCTATGATCGCTATGTTGCAAAGCGATTGCTTCAAATGATTGGTAATAATGGTACTGTAGCTGATAACGCTACTAAAATTGCCCAAGGGAAGCCATTAAGTGGTTGGAATAAAACAGTTCTTAACTTCCGCTTAACCTTACTCCAACACCAAGATGCATTATTCTCTGGTTTACAGTTGGATAATAACTATGACCGTTTTGTTAAGCCAAAAGTAGATAAACTTCCGGCAAAATACAATGAAAAACAACTTCACAAGATGGCCATTGATAAGGCGGCTAAGGATACTGATAATAACAGTTTCCACGTTAAGAATTCTTTCTATACAAAGAATGTTAAACCTCACTTGAAGAAATTAAAGAACTCACAGCGTCACTTTAACTACAACCAATCACCTGAATATGGTGATTTACAAGTCGTGTTAAATCAATTTAAGAATAACAATACAAATGTAATGTTTGTTATTCCACCCGTTAACGGTCGTTGGGAAGCATATACTGGCATGGACATGCAGATGTATTACCGCACTGTTAACAAAATTAAATTCCAACTTCAACAACAAGGTTTTAATAACATCCTGGATCTTTCCCACGATGGGAATAAACCATATTTCATGGAAGATACTATTCATATTGGTTATGCTGGTTGGGTCAAATTCGATAGTGCAACAAGCAAGTTTATTGAACAACAGCAACCACAACCACACTACCGGTTGAGTAACCAGTTCTTAACCCAGAAATGGGCTAACCTAATTCCAACTCAACAAAACCTTAATCAATTTAAGGTTCACGAATTAGATAAATAAAAAAAGACGTTAACGTCCAAGTTTCTGAATGTTAACGTCTTTTTATTATGGCTCCTAGTCTTCTTTCCGATGACGAATGTTGAAAGAATGACGACTAGAATGACTTTTACCGTGGTTATCGTTACGGTGAGAACGACGACCACCATTATTTCTTCTTCGGTGATTATAGTTATTATGGCGACGATCGCGTGGACCACGGTAACCATGTCCAGAGCGACCATTACGGTGGCTCCGTCGTGGCAATGGTCGCTCTGGGGTAATCTTAACTGGAACATCACTTGCTGGTTGCTTTGTCATTTCATTCAAAAGAGCAGCAACAAGATCGGTTGCATCATGAGTAGCTAATAACTTCTCAGCAGCTTCCTGGTAACGTTCTGTGGAGTCCTGAGCGATTAATTCATCAATATCATTAAAGGCACTTGCTACTTGGCCCTTAAAGGCTTCTTCAGCAGTTGGTGGCTTCAAAGGAAGCATCCGGACGCGAGTTAACTTTTCAATCTCACGTAAGTAGTCCATTTCGTTTGGTGTTACAAAGGTTAAGGAAACACCATGATGTCCGGCACGGCCTGTCCGGCCAATCCGGTGGACATAACTATCAGGATCAGAAGGAATATCATAGTTATAAACATGAGTAACTCCCGAAATATCTAATCCCCGCGCTGCAACGTCCGTAGCAACTAAAATATCAAGATCGCCACGCTTAAATTGCTTCATAATCTTAGTCCGGCGTTCTTGACTTAGGTCACCATGAATTCCTGCAGCATTGTAACCACGGGCAACTAAACCACGAGATAATTCATCAACCCGTCGCTTTGTCCGGCCAAAAACAATTGTTAAGTCAGGATCTTGAACATCAATTAAACGGGTCATGATGTCAAATTTTTCGTAGTCACGAGCCCGAACATAATATTGATCGACAAGATCAGTGGTTAATTCCTTAGCCTTAATCCGTACCATCGTTGGATCGGTCATAAACTTAACACCAATCTTCTTAATTTCTGGTGGCATTGTTGCAGAAAAGAGCAGTGTTTGCCGATCAGCAGGCGTTTGGTTGATAATTGCTTCAATATCATCTAAGAATCCCATATTAAGCATTTCATCAGCTTCATCAAGAACTAATGTCTTAATATGATCTAATTTAACCGTATGCCGGTTTAAGTGATCACGAAGACGACCCGGCGTCCCCACGAGAACTTGTGGGTGTTGCTTCAAGTTACGGATTTGGCGACGAATATCTGCCCCACCGTAAACAACCTGAACGCGAACATGCTTATCCTTTCCTAAACGGAATAATTCTTCTTGTGTTTGAATTGCTAATTCACGAGTTGGTGAAATAATAATCGCTTGGATATTTGGATTATCCGTATCAACATGTTCGATAATCGGCAACCCAAACGCTGCGGTCTTTCCTGTTCCGGTTTGCGCTTGACCAATTACATCTTGACCCTTCAACACCATTGGGATGGTTTGTTCCTGAATCGGTGTTGCCTCTTCATAACCACTGCGCTTGATTGCCTTTAACAAACTATCTGACAATCCTAATTCACTAAACTTCAAATATGTTCCTCCTAAAAATTACCAGCCGACTAAACAAGCTCTGTCTGTCGGCTGGTCTTGCGATTTATTTTGTTGTTAATTTTGCTAAAACTTTTTCTAAATGGATCCCGTGGCTAGCCTTCAATAGCACGAGGTCCTCAGCATTAATGGTTGCCTGTAAATCTGCAACTAATTGATCTAGTTCATCCGTCGAATAATGATGAATTGCTGAAGCAGGATAACCGTTATTCTCCAGTTCATTTTGAAGATTCTTCATTTCTGGGCCAACAAGGTAAACCTCTTCAATCTTGTCAGCATCAATGTTTCCAGCCAAACTAGCATGAAGCCGTGCCGAAGCATCCCCTAATTCAAGCATATCACCCAATACAGCGATCCGCTTCCCGCTCGTTGGTAATTCTTCAACTGTCTTCAAAACTTGCTTAGCAGCGGTTGGATTTGAGTTATAAACATCACTTAAAATATGCTCACCCTGAGCACCTTCAATCCATTCCGCACGATTCTCGGTTAATTCGACATTCTTCAATGCCTTTTTAATGTGAGCTGGTGTAATGTGGAGTTGTTTACCGACAGCGATTGCCGCTAATGCGTTATTAACATTATATTCACCAACCATTGGAATCGTGAATTCTTCGTCTGGCCACTCATTAACCTTAAAGTCAATTGACGCTTCGTGTTGCTTAACGCTAGTTGCGTAGAAATTATCCGTTAACTGACGCCCAAACGTAATCTCGTGTTGTTCAACATCAGCTGCTCGCTCTTGAAGAAGTGGTTCATCACCATTAAAAATAAAGGTGCCGTCTTCTTTCAAGCCGTGAGTGATTTCCATTTTAGCATCGGCAATCTTATCACGCGTCCCAAAGAATTCAATATGAGCCTCACCAATCATTGTAATGACCGCAAAATCTGGTGAAACTAACTTACTCAGGAAATCAAGTTGTCCAGGACGATCCATTCCCATTTCAACAACGACAACTTCAGTGCTGGATTCCATATTCAATAGGGTTACTGGCACCCCAATCTCATTATTAAAGTTAGCGTGGGTTTTAGTAACGTTTAACTGGGTACTAAGGATTGAAGCTGTCATATCCTTAGTCGTTGTCTTACCATTACTTCCGGTAACCGCAACAACGATTGGATTAATCTTGTGCAAGTAGTACTTACTTAGTTCTTGTAACGATTCAAGCGGATCATCAACAACCAGAATTGGTTGATCATCTGCTACTGTTACATCATGATCACTTGCCCATAGAGTAGCAACTGCGCCATTGGCAAAAGCACTTTCAACATATTGGTGACCATCTTGGGCCCCTTGAAGTGGAATAAATAATGCTCCGGAATCGAGTTGCCGACTATCAAAAGCCACACTCGTAATTTCAACATCTTTCCATTGTTCAATATTGTTTTCTGCGCCGATTGCCTTCGCAATTTCGGCCAATTTCATTTTCATGGAAAAGCTCCCTCTATCTCCTATATCTAAGTCTAGCTTTTTAATTATATCACGTCACGAATAGATTAAAAAGCAGCACGATAATAAAGTCACCAGGTGCTGAATCTCGATAAACGGATCGGCTCCTGGTGACTATTAAATTGAAGATATTAAGTTAACAGTTACATTTCTTCTAGCCGCTTAATCCGGTCCTCAAGCGGCGGGTGGGTGTCAAAGAGGTGGGCAAACCATTTATGATGGCGGTTAAGCTCAGGATCACTAATGTATAGCGAGGAACTACTTGGCGCCACATCTTTCATCGGCTGTGCGTTTTGCAATTTCTCTAACGCACTGATAAGGCCATGGGGATTTCGCGTTAATTCTACAGAACCAGCATCGGCTAGGTACTCACGATTACGCGACAATGCCATTTGAGCAATTGAAGCTGCTAAAGGTGCTAAGATAATCAGCAAGATTGAACCAATTATGGCAAAAACGCCAGCTGCACCATTATCATCATCATTAGAGCTTCGTCTCCCTCCAAACCACCAAAAGTTACCAGCAAAGTTAACCAGGGCTGTAATTGCAGAAGCTAATGCTAAGGCAATTGTCTGAAGACGAATATCATAGTTCCGGACGTGGCTCATTTCATGCCCCATAACTCCTTCCAGCTCTTCCCGGTTCATAATTTGGAGAAGACCAGTTGTTGCCGCAACGGCTGAATGCTGCGGATCATTACCAGTTGCAAAGGCGTTAGGACTTGGATCATCAATAATGAACACTCGCGGCATTGGTACTTGGGCAACCATCGCCATGTCCTCAACCACATGCCATAGTTCTGGTGCTTCCTGTGCAGAATGAATCTCACGTGCATTGTTCATATTCATCACTACCTCAGTCGACTGGCTAATCATCACTGACATGTAGATAGCCACCAGAACTCCCGCAATAATAATTCCACCAACAGCAGTTCCAGCAAAAAGGTAGCCGATTGCTGCACCGATTAAAGCAACAAGGATAAAGAACCCGGTCAATACTAGGATCGTTTTCCGCTTATTACTTGCGATTTGTTGATACAACATTTTAAATCACCTAATCATCAAATGAAACCTTAGAAACTGACTTTGATTCCTTAGGTACTTGAAGGTAGTCCATTTGCTTAAAGTGGTGAATCTTAGCAATAATGTTACTTGGGAATGATTGGATCTTGGCATCCAAGTTAGCAACAGTTGAATTATACAATTGACGGGAATAAGCAATCTTATTTTCAGTGTTACTTAGTTCTTCCATCAATGATTGGTATTGGGTACTAGCCTTTAGATCAGGGTAGTTTTCCGCAACTGCAAATAATGACTGTAACGTTCCCGTTAATTCATTAGAAACTGCCATTTTTTGTGCTCGATCACTATCAGGAATATTTTCTAGCTGACTCCGGAGCTGAGTAACCTTTTCTAAAGTACTTGCTTCGTATTTACTGTAACCTTTAACCGTTGATACCAAGTTAGGAATTAAGTCATTCCGTCGTTGAAGCTGAACATCAATTTGACTCCAAGATTCTTGAGCGTGAGTTCGTAATTGAACCAAGCCATTATATAGGCCAGCGTACAAGGCGATTAGCAATATCACAATTACAATCATAACAATTGTCGCTATCATATTCTCTTCCTCCTCTTTTAACTTGTTATTTAACAAAATAATTTCTCAGTACCCACTATAATACCAAATCCATGGTTACTGAGCGATAACCAGGTCACTAATTTAGCAAAATATTAGCAAATTCGGTATGATAGAGAAAAGTTCTCAATGAGGTGGTCAAAATGAAGATTCTCTTTGTTTGTCTCGGTAATATTTGTCGTTCCCCAATGGCAGAAGCGATGTTTCGCCAAATGGTTGATGAAAAGAATTTAAGTAACCAGATTGAAATTGACTCTGCAGCAACCAGTAATGAAGAAGAAGGTAACCCACCACATCCCGGTGCACAAAAAGTAATGCGCCACCATCACCTAGATCCAAGCGGCCTTATTTCACGGCCAATCACTAAGACTGACTTTGATTCTGCAGACTATATCGTTTGTATGGATGACATGAATAAGCGGAACCTCTTACGGATGGCACCAGTAAATGATCGCCATAAAATCTACCAAGCATATGATATTGTCCCGGGTAAAGCTGGAACCATTATTCCTGATCCTTGGTATACTCACCGTTTTGAAGATACATATCAAAGTCTTGCTGAAGCCCTTCCCTACTGGTTAACTAAACTAAATAATGAAGTTCAAGCTCAATAAATTTTCAGCAAATTTCACTAATTTCTTGTGGTATAGTATAGTTACGATTAATGGAAAGTGAGGCCCTCAATATGGCAAAGTATGTTGTAGAATTAAGTGAAGAAGATTACCAAATGATCAAGGATTGTCATTCAAAGAATCCTTCCTTAATGAAGGCAATGGATGAAGCCAAGAAGGTAGAAAAGTAATTTACCTTAATTCCTAATAAATGCAGAGAGGACTCCAGAGTTCGGATTTACCTAGCTTTGGAGCCCTCTTATTTTTTATGAATTTCTTCCAGTTGTGTACTTACTGCTGAAGTTGTGTTGGACTTGTTGTGGAGCCTTATTAAACGACATCTTCTTAACATAACTCCCCCGGACCATTAAACGGTGAGCACCGGTTTCATCACACGTAATCAAGGTAATAATCTTGTCCTTGGTATTGTTAACAACTTCAACTTCTGATGGATCAATAATTTTCCGTTCATAAATCTTATATTCATAAACATTCTTCAAATCGGTAATATAGACCTTTTGACCAACCTTAGACTTGGAGTAAAGTGGTGAGAAAAGAACCTTACTACCATTAGCCATGTTATGACCAGCTAACGCATAGTTACCCTCACCCATCTTCATGTTTGGCCGCATTGTTCCGGCCGCCAAAGCTAACGTTGTGTTGTCGACTCCGTTAGCAATTGGAATCGTTAGGTCAATGGCCGGGACGGTAATTTCACCAATAATATTAATCGGCTGTTTCTTTGCCCGTGCCTTCGCAACTGTTTGGAGACTTAAATCTTGCGCATCACTATAGTCATAGTTAGCACTACTTTGCTTGGCTTGATTCTTTTGAATTGCTTGCCGAGTAATTTGTGGTCGGTAACTTTCCGTTAAGTAGTACTTTATCTGTTGGTTAAATATGAGGACTACTGCAACTAACAGTAGGATGACTACCGCAGTCCAGCGAAGCCAACCGCGAGCTCTTCTTTGCTTTTGTTGTTTCAACTTCAGAATTTCCTTTCATTTAGTAAGCTAGCAATAGTATAACCTGTTTTAAGTTTTTTGAATAGGTTAGCGATCATCATTATTCTGATTAGTTTCCCGCCGATTAACCGGATTATTAGGGTTCTTACCATCAAGGAGGTATTCCTCAATAATTTTCACAATTTGTTTATTCTGTGGAAGACTAGAATGCTGTGCTTCATCCCCAGTCACGGTCATCGTTGTATAATGGGCAACACGTTTTTGAAAGATATATTTACCAGCTTGAACACTTTCCTCAGGAACTAAGCCGTCTGAATCATAATTTTCCGTGCCGGCAATTGAGAAGACGTTCAGTGTCTTGGGAAGTTTATTCCGGTATTTTTTCAATTCTGTAAACATCTGTGTTGGTGTCTCAATTGACTTTTCCGCAAAGTTATACGGTGTTCCCAAGGTCATTAAACTTTTAATCTTAATTTGGTCGTCATACTCTGAATAATAATGTTCTAACCAGTATGTCCAAATTAATCCACCATTCGAATGACCAAACGCCTTAAAATTATTGAAATAGTATTGGTTAGTCAATTCACCGAATGCCTCATTTAACATTGAAGCTTGCTTTCTGATGTTAGAAAGACCATCTTTATTATTTTCAAAGCTAATAATAATAAACGGTTCGTTATCGTTTCGTGCAATCGTTCCGTTATAACTGATCTTTCCGTTATTATATACTTCCATCTTTAGAACACTATGTTTTTTCTGGGTATTCTTATTAAGGATTTGAATTAACTGGTTAAATCGCTCCTTAGTCGCAGAACTACCAGGAACCATAATTACCGGTGACATTCGTGACTTTTCTTGCAGTGCTAAATATTTGTTACTGTGTTTCATCCAAATATAGGTTGGCAAAGCGATTAAGACCAGTACAACAATTAACGAGATTAGAATTCGACGACTTTTCTTGCGTGGATTTTCCTCAATCTTGAGCATAATAATCCACCTCCGAAGGGTCTAAATACAGTTTCTGTTCAAAATGATCAATAATTTTAACAAACGGAATGAAGCACCAAACATCTAAGACGAATAAAGCTAACGTAAAGATCAATACGAGCCAATTCCCATTACTAGCGATGAAACTAATTAACGGCCCCGGTGTCCCCATTAAAACCGGATATGGTGTTGGTGGGATCAAATGGATCATAATTGCCCCAGCAGCAATCGCAATATTCACAACCGGTAATAATAAAATTGGGAACAAGTAAAGGGGATTCATAATAATCGGAAGACCAATCATTGCGGCATATTCTGAATTAAAGAGTGTGGGAATTAATGTCCACCTGGCAACCTGGTGTTGTCCCTGACTCCGTGAAGAAATAATAATTGCGACGGTCAAAGCAAGTAACAATCCGTTGCCACCAAAATTAGCAAAGGAGTTATACAAGGAACCACCAAAAAACGGGTGAGGAACATTCCATGCCGAACCATGACGAAGGGCATAACTAAGGTTGCTAGCAAATGGTCCACCGCTTAAAATCATTCCTGAATTGGCAATGGAACCTAAACCGAGCCAATCAAATGTTGTTATTAACATTGTTCCGGCAATTGTTAGTAAAATCCCCTGGTTATTATGGCCAACAGAAATCATCTGGGAATAGACATTTCGCAGAACCTTACTTAGCCAACCAAAGTTAAGGATATACGTAAAAATCATTGCCAAAATAACAGACATTACTAATGGCTTCATTGCGTACAATGAACGCTCACGGACACTAATAATCTGGTTAGTCTTTTGAAAGTTACATTCAACACCTAGCCAATGATATATCTGTCCTACCGCATAGCCAACGATCAAGGCAATTAATAAACTTTGCGTCCCTAAAAGACGCCAATTAAAATTGGTTGCCCGATCGATCGTAACGTGGCCATACTCAAATGCAATAATCAGGATCACTATAATTCCCGTTACCCCAGCGAGCTGAGAATCCCGATGGTAAATCCTCGCGGTATACTTAGCTGCTGCATAAGCTACTAATATCCCAAAAAGGTTAAAGATAATCTTATCGATTCCGATAAAAGCAGACTGCAATCCAGTCATTAACCAATCAGGAACCCAATCACCGAAATAGACAATGTTATAGAACAAACCATTTTGACTGAGGAAAGTTCGGTAGATCATTTGCGAAAATGATCCTAATAACGCAAAGGGAAATAACATTGACAGCGTCTGGCGAACCACTCGAAAAAACGAGCAGCCGTTCAGCTTCATTATTGCCCATATGAAACGTCGAAGCATAAATCATCATTCCTTTTGAAAAGCTAATTTCATTATACATACCTTAGTGTTGTCTACACCGATTTAAATAATAATTTAGATAAAAAAAGACGTTGGGAAATCCCAACGTCTTTTTTGAACAAGTAAAGTTAGTCTTACTTGAGACCGTACTTCTTGTTGAATTTGTCCACAGCACCATCTGCTTGAGTAAACTTTTGCTTACCAGTGTAGAATGGGTGTGAATCAGAAGTAACTTCAACTCGTACTAATGGGTATTCGTTACCGTCTTCCCACTTGATAGTTTCACTTGAGGTTACAGTAGAACCTGAAAGAAACTTGTAACCAGTAGATGCATCTTGGAATACTACTGGATGATAATCTGGATGAATTCCTTGTTTCATAATTTATTACGCTCCTTTGCCATGAATCATTGCCTGAAACATAGATAATCAACCCTATCAGGATAACATGAATTAATTATCGATGCAATAGACTAATTAAATTTTTACTGAGCTATCGTCTTCAATAGAAACTTTTGCTCCTAAGCGGTTTAACTTCCAAACGATCCGGTCATAGCCCCGAAGGATATTACCAGCATTATTAATTACTGTTTTTCCTTCTGCCATCAGGCCAGCAATCGTTAATGCAGCACCCGCACGAATTTCACCGGCACTTACTTCAGCACCATGGAGGTGATCAGTATGTTTAACCACAATCATCCCGTCATGAGCTTCAATACTCATTCCCATCTTTTGTAATTCTGGAATGTGCTTAACTCGCTTTGGATAGATCGTATCAACGATCGTGCTATCCCCTTCAGCAAGTGACATTAAGGGAGTAAGTGGTTGTTGTAAGTCGGTCGCGAATCCTGGGAATGGCATTGTCTTAACATGGATTGCCTTCAAATGTGTAACCCGAGGAACATAAATCTTATCGCTATCGATTTGGAGATCAACCCCCATTTCAATCATCTTACTGGTAAATGATTCCAAGTGTTCTGGAATCACGTTATGAACCATCACACCATCACCAACAGCCGCTGCCATTGCCAGGTAAGTTCCGGATTCGATCCGGTCTGCAATGATTGTGTGAGTATTCATTGATTGTAACGTATCAACCCCAGTAATCCGAATTGTATCGGTTCCGGCACCACGAATCTGTGCACCCATATTATTTAAAAATGTTGCTAAATCGATAATTTCCGGCTCTTTCGCGGCATTTTCAATCACAGTTGTTCCCTTAGCGCGAACCGAAGCTAAGATTGTATTAATCGTTGCCCCAACAGATACCATATCTAAGAAAATCCGCGTTCCGTGAAGACCGTTTGGTGCATCAAGATGAACAGTTCCATTATTTTCACTAACAGAAGCACCTAACGCCTTAAAAGCTTTCAAGTGTTGGTCGATTGGCCGTGGTCCAATATTGTCCCCACCAGGAAATGTTAAAGTCGCCCGATGGAACCGTCCTAAAAGGGCACCCATAAAGTAATAAGAAGCCCGTAAACTTTTAATTGCTTTGCTTGGAAGTTCAGCTTCAATGATCTGAGTCGGATCGATTTCCAAAAATCCGTGAGTAAATGATGATTTAACATTCATCGATTCCAAAATGATCATTAAGTTGTGAACATCCAAGATATCTGGAACAGTATCAAATTCAACTGGAGTATCAGCTAGAATTGCTGCTGGGATCAAAGCAACCGTACTGTTCTTGGCACCACCGATCGTAACTTCACCCGAGAGTCGGTTTCCTCCTTGAATGATCATTCTTTTCATGTCCGTGTTTCCTCACTTAAAACTTCTATATTTTTATAATATTTTTAATTTAATTTTAGCTAAATATTGACAGTTTCTCAATCAAAACAGTCAATAACAATGATAATTAAAAATTTAACAAATTACAACCTTTTGTAGGCAATCTTAAATAATTTTGAATGGTTATTTGGGTATACACTTTCTGGTATGGATAGAGATTCCATTCCAGATTTTTTTATACAAAAAAGAGGACATTTGCTGTCCCCTCGTTATACAATGGCAGATTGTAAAATTTAAGTTGAACATTTAAGTGGACAGAAAAACCCATCAAGGTCTTTAATGGTGTTACCACAAC
>NZ_JACSQW010000022.1 GCF_014836425.1 Limosilactobacillus avistercoris
AGCGCCTTGAGACGCTGGCTTTTCTGATCGGCTTATAGCCGTTGTACAAACCACCCGTTTTACGGGTGGTTATGATTATTGAATTTCATGTGGTGATTTTTTACCGTCCAGCACTGCAAGGGTGTCTTCGAGAGAAAAGTCGACCATGTTCTTTACGGCAAGGTTAGTGAAAAATGCGATGTGGGGAGTGAGGATAACGTTATCCATCGTGTGGAGTTCCTTGACTAACGGCGCGTCATCCAGTCCCTTGTTAGTCCGGTCGGTCATGACAACCTCATTTTCGCCTTCAAAGGTATCCAGGGCTGCAGCAGTGATCTCCTTGTTCTTTAAGGCGGCAACAAGGTCAGCGGTGTTAACTACGGGGCCCCGACTGGCATTCACTAGGCCAGCGCTTGCCTTCATGATTGCAAAATCCTGTGCAGTTAATAAGCCCTTTGAAGTTGGATTCAAATCAACGTGGAGGGAGACGACATCTGATCGCCGAAGTAATTCTTCCTTCGAAACGTATTCGACGGTTTCTTTCATTTCTTCACGTGGCTTGACATCGTAACCGATAACGGTAGCGCCAAGGGCATGGAGGAGTTTGGCGAGGACCCCACCAATTCGCCCAACACCAATAATCCCAATTGTTGCGGTGTGAATTTCGAGTGCCTGTTCGTCGCTGAACCAGCGGTAATCATTTTGAGCCACCTGACTATCAAAGCGGTATGACTTTCGTAAAAGACGGAAGATTTGCATCAAGGCGTGTTCAGCAACGCTTCTTGGGGAGTAAGCTGGAACATTGGTAACAACCAGGCCACTTTCGTGTGCTTTATCAATATCTACCATATCAAAGCCGGCAGTCCGGGTAGCGATTTGTTTAATGCCGTTTGCCTTTAGCTGGGTGTAGATATCATCTGGCAATTTACTCCGTTGCTGAATAACCAACCCGTCAACATCCTTAGTCAGTTCAACCGCATCATCAATTAACTTTGGAGTGGTAATAATTTCAACGTGGTGTTCCTTCGCAAATTCGTTAATTGCTGCTTGTTCGTCATCCCGAACACTGGTCATTAAAATTTTAGTCATTGTATTTCCTCCTCTAGGATTAGTCTGTCGCAATTTCATTTGCTGAGGATGATGAGCTGGATGGGAGTTTAACCAGGGCACCCGCAATGATAGCAATGATTGTTACTAAGAATGGGAAGAATGCCCATGGAATAAAGGCGAATGGGTTAATCTGAAGAGTAGTGGCGATGAAGACACCAGAAACACTCCATGGCACAATTGCATTGACGGCAGCCCCGGCGTCATTCAAGATCCGGGTAAAGTCTTCACGCTTCAAGCCTAATTTATCAGCTGCAGGAAGGAATGATTGTCCCGGTAAGATAATTGCGAGGTAGTGTTCACCGACCATCAAGTTAACTCCAATGCAAGTCAGAGCGGTAGCGAAAGTTAACCGACCAGGAGTCTTAACGATTCCTGCAAGGTGGTTGATGATTGTGCTGATGATGTTGAATTTAATTAACAAACCACCAAGAGCAAGGGCAAAAAGAATAAGGGCTAATGAGGTAAGCATACTGGAGATTCCTCCTTTAGAGAGGAGGGTGTCAATTGTCTTGTCACCAGTATGGGAAACAAACCCAGTCATGATCGTGTGCGTAATTGTTGAAATACTAGTGCTTGGGCTGTGAATCCAGCCGAGAAGAACAGCAAATAGGGAACCGAGACCGAGTGAAGGAATAGCGGGAACTTGGAAAATAGCAAGAATGATTAGGAGGAGGACCGGAAGCAATGCCCAACCTGAAATCCAGAAGCCGTTAGCGAGACCATTCATCATTTGGTGAACGGCGGCTAAGCTAACATTCTTAGAATTTAAGCCGAGGAAGGTGTAGAGGACGACGCAGATTGCCCAGGCAGGAATATCGGTTACCAAGAGGGCCTTGATGTGCTTGTAGATGCTAATGTCACCGACACTGGCTGCAAGGTTGGTTGTCCCGGAAAGTGGTGAAATGTTGGAACCGCAGAAGGCCCCGGAAACGATTACCCCAGCAGTCAGACCAGGATTGATGTGGAGGGTAGCACCGATACCAACGAAGGCAATTCCCATTGTGGAAACGGTCGTGAACGAACTCCCACAAGCAATCCCGACCAGAGTACAAACAATAAAGACGGTTGGTAAGAAGAATTTAACTGAAATAATTTCAAAGCCGAAGTACATGATTGTCGGAATTGTCCCGGAGAAAATCCAGGTAGCGATCAGAACCCCGATCGAGAGGAAAATAATCAGTGGATCGACACCGGCACGAAGGCCACTACGCATTCCGTCCATTACCGTTTGCCACTTGAAACCACGAAGGTGACCGTAGATGGCTAACAGGACAAAGGAAATGAAGAGTGGTGCCTGTGGTTCTTGGCGCTTAACGATAATCAAGTAACCAAGAATGCAGAGAATGACAGCAAGAATAAGTAAGCTTTCACCGAAGCTTAAGACGGGTTCTGGTTTATTAGTTGATTTTTTAAGTAATTTCATAATGGTTCTCCTTAATTTATATTGGGGATGGTGAAGGGGACTGAGGTGTTTTGATTGAGTTTCCTCGGGCTGATGTTCTAGGCTACCGAGTGCCCCGACCGCACGCTCGAGCCTAACTGTTCTAATGCAACTGAGTCAAAATGTTGGAGCGAACCAGAAATTGATTCATCAATTTCGTCTGTGAGCCCACGCAAGGATGAGTAGTTTTCTGGCTACCAACTTGTTGGTGACAGAAGCCACTCAGCTACCGCGCTTCGATTGAGTTGGTTCTAGGCAACCGAGTCAAAACGTGCTTCGCCCGATTTCCCTAGAGCTAGCAACCTCCTTCCTAGGCGCAAGACGCCTTCGTCAGGAGAAATTGCTAGCCTTCCGGAAACTCTTTGGGGCGAAGGCACTCTATAAGAAAAGCCCCAGCTAGATGACGTTCGTGGGTCAATCTAGTTGGGGCTCCCTGTAAAGAAATATAAAGTAAGGAAAAACACACCTTTGCTAGATTGGGGCACCTAGCAAAGGCCTCATTAAAAACAACCCTGCTTAGGCACGAACGTCAATGTCCGTACCTAAGCACAGACATTACGCAAAATAAGCATAGTTGCGATAATACTTGGTTGTAGTTAATGAGAAATGAGTCATTTTGAATGTTCCTTTCGTTTGATGATGTTTTTATTAAATCACTCTCATTTAAATTAATCAAGTTTTAATTTTAAAAAGTTGAATTTTAATTATTAGAGAAATGCAATCAAGCAGATTTTTCGTATTAATAATTGGGGACTGATTTCCCCAAATTAATGATGAGAGGTGACTTATGGATAAGGAAAAGTTAAACGAGTTATGGCAGAATGCAGGACTAACTAATGATTTCATCTTTAGCAAGGTGTTCTTGGATCCGCAGATTACTTTAGAATTGCTACGGCGGATTTTTCCAGAATTGATCATAAAAAAGGTGAAACTCCTTAATAGTCAGCAAGAATTAAAGAATGCACCAGATGCCAAGGGAGTGCGTTTTGATATTTATGTGGAAGATGAGCAGCATGACCGCTTTGATATTGAAATGCAACTTGTAAATCATCACAACCTCCCGCAACGGGCATGTTTTTACCAGGCTAATTTGGCAAGTAGTGCGTATGAAAAAGGAACGAACTATAGCCAAGCAAATGACTCTTACGTGATTTTCTTTTGCTGTTTTGATCCATTTGGCTTAGGAAACCAACAATATGAAGTCGAACGAGTAATCAGACAATACCCAAGTTATCCATACCGTGATGGTGAGAAAACAGTCTTCTTCAATGTCCCTAGTCTTCGCCATGAAGTAGGCCAAAGCTCCAGAATTTTCTTGATGTATTGGCTAACCGAAAAGTTGATACTGAAGATCAGTTTGTCGTAAAATTAAGGGAAAGAATCGCGTTTGTTAAGCAGGATCGGAAATAAAGGAAAGAGTATATGCAACGGACATTATACGAAATGGACATTGAAAATGATCGCAAACGAGCCGTCGAAGAAGGGAAATGTCAAGGATTACACCAAGGTTTAGAAGAAGGAAAGCAGCAAGGTATCGAACAAGGCGTCCAACAGGGACATCAACAGGGCCTTAATGATGAACGGTTAGCGTTAGTAAAAGACCTGATTAATAGTGGTCAAAGTAAGGAGCAGGCGCTTCAGTTCCTAACTCAAATTCGTAAGTTACCGGAAAATAAAGCAGAAAAGTATTATCACCAAGCTAAAAATAACGATTAGCCTAGTTAAAAACGAATAATATAGAATAAAAACAGGCCTCAAAGCGAGGTAAGACAGTAGTACCTCACACTGATCCAGTTCCAGAAAATTGCAAGACTCCAACAGGTAAGCCAATTGATGGTACTACTGATACAACTACTCAAACCGCCAAGATTTACCGTGATGCAATTTACGATGATGTCACTGGTAAGTTAACTAACTTGAGCGCTTGGTCAACTGGTAAGTGGGACGCTTACACTCCAGATCAAGTTCCTGGTTACCATACCGAAATCATGGAAGGGCAGACACCACTTAGTTCGATTGATGAACAAACGGTAACTGCTGCTACGCCATCAGTTGTGATTACTGTTACCTATGTTCCAGACTCAGTAACGCCACCGGTAACGGAAAACGCAACTGAAACAGTACGGTTCGTTGATCAAGCAACTGGTCAAACAGTTGGTAGTAAGGACTACTCCGGTAAGCTTAATCAAACTCTTCCGGTAAGCTTTGAACTTCCAGAAGGTTACAAGCTCGCCGAAGGTCAAGAGTTGCCAACTAAGATTACGATTAGTAATGGGGTAATTACCATTGAGGTTGTGGCTGATACTTCGACTAACCCAGATCAGCCAACTACTCCATCTCAACCGGATCAACCAGGTAAACCTGATAATCCAGGAAATCCAGGTCAACTAACTACTCCACCGCAACCAGCCCAACCTGGTGAAACGGGAGGACAACCGGTAAGTCCAGATGAGGATGGCAATGGTAATCCAGGTGAAAACGTTAATGTTCCAGTGGACAATAACCAAGTTCCTGGCCACATTGCTAACGATCAATCGCTTACTTCTCAAATCGCTCACCACGTTAACGGTACAAACAAGCAGGCTCACCAATGACCACAAACTGGTAATGGAGCAAACGAAAGGGCATCCACTCTTGGATTCCTCTTCGCCGGGCTCGCAAGCATCTTTGGCTTGACTGGACGCCGCAAGAAGAAGCATTAAAATTAGGAGAAGGTTGAGTTAATTCTCCTTCATAAAAATGACCCTCAGTGTTCATTAATTCGGACACTGGGGGTTGTTTTGTCTTAAAGATTAGCTTTTTTTAAAGAAGACGAGGATTACTCCTGAATTCACATATTCTTCATAGCCACCATGCTATAATTCCCCTACTAAAGCGCTGGTAACTTATTTGAAAATAAAATTTTAGAAAGAAGGGATGAATAGTGGCAATTTACATTCGGCGAGCACAGGAAAAAGATCTTACAGAAATTATCAGGTTAATTGAAGCTGGCAAGAAAGTACTAAATGACCGAGAAAACCCGCAATGGCAAGATGGACACCCAACTGTAGCGATGATGAAGGATGATATTGAACATGGCTATAGCTGGGTATTAATTGATGACAAGCAGGTTGTTGGGACAGCAGTTCTCCAACTGCGGGCTGAGCAAAATTACGCTGAAATCACGGATGGTCAATGGGCAAAGTCGGATGAACCGTATGCAATTATTCATCGTCTAACCATTGATCAAACAGCCGATAGTCAACATCTGGGTAAGTTCTTTCTATCAAATTTGATTACAGTTGGCTACCTTCAAGGTGTCCGCAATTTCCGTTACGACACTCACCTGAAGAATGTTTCAATGCAAAAGCTTGGTGAGGGAATGGGCTTTGTCCAACGAGGAACTGTTTACATTAAGGATGATACGGATCCAGAACACCTCGGCTATGAATTATGCCTTGAAGATGAGCAAGCAGTTGCGGAAGAATAACGAAAGGTGGAGAATCTAATGAGAAATTGGCAACGGAAATTATTCCGGTCTGCGGCAGCCTTGGTTGCCCAAACTGTCGCGACAAAGGTTGTATACCGTTTATTTAAGACTAAACCTGGTCGACGGTAAAAGAACCTAAGAGTGACTTCTAGTATTTCCTTGTAAATATTGGGAGTCACTTTTTATTATGAATTCACTGCCTGAAAAATTACCATTTTATCTCAGCAAAAATAGAGAAGTTTGATTATTTTGGTAATAAATATTGAGCATCTACCCTTTTAAATGTTATTAATAAAGGCAAACTTGTTGGTAGTTGCACTTTATTATTGGGAGGGCATTACTATAAAACATAATAGTAATAAAATTGTTGCTTTAGTTGCCGGACTGACAGCTGTTGCTTCAATGTTTAGTGTAACCACGGTAAACAAGTATTTTAATTAATTACACTTAGAATGGTAATTTTAACTTAAGTAAAAGGACCAGCGAATTTCGCTGGTCCTTTTATATTAACGATAGCTCTTTCGTTTAAGGTAAATGCTAATAAGAATTGCGAGAAAAAGCGAAAAGCCAAGAATAAGCCAGAAGCCCACGTGGCTATCCTTCCAGGGAAGACCACCAACGTTCATTCCCATAAATCCGGAAACTAGTGCAGCAGTGGCAATGACCAAGCCTGCTGAGTCAAGGAATTTCATGAGGTTGTTTAACCTCGAATTCATCATTTCTGTAAATAAACCACTAATTGAGTTAAGAAGATCACGAAAAATATGGATCACTTTAGTAAGGCGTCGTTGCTGGATCGCTAGTTTGGAGACTAGTGCCCCCACATTACTGGTATTGATTTGTGGATCGTTAAGAAAAGCTTCAATTGTTTCTACCTGGTCATTCATTGTGTGTTCAAAGAAGACCAATTTTCGGGTTAAGTTAGTTAGTTGTCGCAGCTCGTTGTTGCCAAATGAATTTTGTGCCGCAGCATCAAGCCGGTCGATAATTGGTTTATATGATGTTAAGGTAGCCATTAATTTATTCTGACATTGCAGAACGTACGCGGCAACAAACTCAATAATGTTGTTTTCCCTTCCAATTAATTCTTGATCTGGTCCTGCATTATTAGTACATATAATCAGGTGATCTCGATTAAAGATCATAATGACAGGGGTTAATTGTTCCTCGATTTTAGTTGCTTCTTCGATAAAATCATAAACTACTAAAAGATGGGCATCTGGTAAGAATTGACTAGTAATCTTGTGGTACCGTGAAACCTCTTCAGGTGAAGAATGGTAGGCAAAGGTAAGTGGGTCGAGATCGAAGGTACGGCAAACTTGTTCTAGTTCTCGCTGACTTGCCCGTGAGAGAAGAACCAAGTTGGAGTCCTGCAGTCGTTGAGTAGGCTCCTCTTTAGCTCCTTGAGAGGAAAAATGGTATTTTCTCAGCATGATTCACCTCCTGATAGTTACTTAAATTTTTGGTAAGCTAAATCTAACATATATGGACTTAAAGTGGGGGGAACGGGCTCAACCTTAACGGACATCTTAGTCGTTTAGGGAATCCTTTAACTTTTCTTCCTTCTTTTTATGATGAATGATTAATAATTATTCATTTTTTGTTGCATTTACAATAAAAGTCACTATAATGTAATTAGTAAGGAGATATTTATCATGATTGACATTTTGCGCGAAGTTGGGATGATCGAGCGAGCACTTGATTCAATCGCCAATAGAGAGTTTAAGCAGTTTAACTTATCGAATCTTCAGTTCCTCTACGTGGTGCGAATTTATGAGCATCCGGGGATCATTGCTGAGCAGCTTGCCAACTTGATAAAGGTCGATCGGACAACTCTTGCCCGTGCTGTTCGGCGGTTAGAGAAGCAAGGTTATGTTTACCGGGAAAATGATCCCGAGAACAAGAAGATCAAGCACCTCTACGTTACCGAAAAGGGGAAGGAGATTTATCCTTTCATTATGCGGGAAAATACTCACTCCAATGAGGTTGCCTTGAAGGGGTTCACCACCGAAGAAGCACAGCAGGTCCATGATTACTTAGTCCGGATCCGCCAGAATATTGATTCTGACTGGAATTTTGTAAAGCATGGTGGCAAAAGAGAATATTAATTAAAGGAGCGATTGAGATGGATCAAGTTACTGTTGATCAAGGCTTTTGGGATCTCTTCCCAGACGCCCAAGTAAATATTTTGTACGTTGATGGGATCGATAACCACGATAATGACGAGAACTTAGCTGAACGGCGTAAGCTACTTCACAACGCTACTGATGAAGCGCAAAAGTTCTTAACTAACGAAACATTTCGTTTAAACCCTGTTGTTGATCAATGGCGTAAAGCTTACCAACAATTTAAGAAGAAGAAGGGTGCCCGTGCATCAATCGAAGCATTATTAAAGCGGGTTGACCAAGGACGAACATTTGATCCAATTGATCCAATGGTTGATGTTTACAACAGTGTTTCCATGACTTACGGTGTTCCAGTTGGAATTGAAGACCGGGATAAGATTTCCGGTGACATGCACCTTGGGATTGCTAAGGGTGGCGAACCATTCCAACCAGTTGGTGCCGATAAGGATGAACCAGCTCTTGAAGGCGAAGTAATGTACTACGATAATGAAGGTGCAGTTTGCCGTTGCTTGAACTGGCGTGATGCCCAACGGACAATGTTGACCCAAGATTCTAAAAATATTGTGGCGGTTATTGAAGCCATTAATCCGGAACAAATCCAACGGGCTAACGAAGCAATGGACGAATTATCGAAGCTTATCCAACACTACTTCAAGGTTGAACCTAGCCAAGTCTTCCACCTTACTAAGGACAACCCAACAGCAGTAGTGCCAAAGTAAAAAATAAATGATACAAGGGAGTGAGACAGAACTAGCTTGCTAGTTCGTTTTTCGACGCGAAGCTAGCCTCTGGAAACCCCCGCAAGCACAAAGAGGGCTCTAGTGTTCGGATTTTCCGAACACTAGAGCCCCTTTGTGTACTGCGCTGTAGTATTTTTAACTGTGTAAATAATTTATGTCACAGCCCCTTCTTATTTTTAAAAGATGACTGGTGATGAAGGACTCTCAGCCTGACGCTCTTTCTGGTATAATCAATTTAGTAATATTGCACTGGATTTATTAAGGAGTGGTATTGATGGAGTACGCAGGAAAATCACCAGAATTATGGGCAGCAATTAAAAATGAAGAACAGCGTCAACAAGAGACGATTGAGTTGATTGCTTCTGAAAATATTGTTTCCAAGGAAGTGCGTGAAGCTCAGGGTTCCGTTTTAACCAATAAGTATGCCGAAGGGTACCCGGGTAAGCGTTACTATGGTGGGTGCCAATACATCGATCAAGTCGAACAGTTGGCAATTGACTATGCCAAAAAGCTATTTGGTGCCGAATACGCAAATGTGCAACCACATTCTGGTTCACAGGCTAATATGGCGGTCTACCAAGCTCTCCTCAAGCCCGGCGATAAGATCCTTGGAATGGGGATGGATGCTGGGGGACACCTAACCCATGGTGCCAAGGTTAATTTTTCCGGCAAGGTTTACGAATCTTACAGTTATGGACTAAATCCAGAAACAGAAGAGCTGGACTTTGATCAGATCGAACAACTCGCCCTTGAGATTAATCCAAGTCTGATCATCGCGGGGGCTTCAGCCTACAGCCGGATTATTGATTGGCAAAAGTTCCGTGAGATTGCGGATGAAGTTGGTGCATACTTGATGGTCGACATGGCCCATATTGCTGGACTTGTCGCTACTGGTGCTCACCCAAATCCAGTCCCGATTGCGGATGTTGTCACGACTACTACCCACAAGACATTGCGTGGTCCGCGTGGTGGAATGATCCTTTCTAAGTCACCAGAAATTGGTAAAAAGATTAATTCGGCCCTCTTCCCTGGAACCCAGGGTGGCCCACTAGAACATGTAATTGCCGGGAAAGCTCAAGCATTTTATGAGGATCTTCAGCCACAATTTACCGATTACATTAACCAGGTAGTTAAGAATGCTGCTGCCATGGCTGATGAATTTAATCAGTCAGAGAATATTCGAGTTGTTTCTGGCGGAACTGAAAATCACCTTCTAGTAATTGATATTACGAAGACTGGGATCACCGGTAAGGATGCCCAAGATCTATTAGATGAAGTCCATATTACAACCAATAAGGAATCAATCCCTAATGATCAACGGAGTCCATTTGTTACTAGTGGATTGCGGATCGGAACACCAGCTGTTACTAGTCGGGGATTTAAAGAAGATGATGTGCGGCAAGTAGCCGATTTGATCATTAAGTTATTGAATAATGCTGATGACGAAGCGGTTAAGGCAGAAGTTGCTAAGCAGGTTCATGAATTAACCAGTAAGCACCCAATTACCGAATAAGTGAGTTGAGCTTATTCGTGATTTGCATAGGTAATAATAAAAAGAAAGCATTTTCATTTATGGCTCTTCTTTCCTATAATAAAGGGGAATGTTAAAAACGAAGGGAGTCTGCATAATGAAAAAGGCATTTTTTGCTAAAGCAGGACAGATGGAACTAAAGGACGTCGAAAAGCCGAGGATTCAGGCTGCTGATGACGTAATTTTGAAGATTGTTCGGACATGTGTTTGTGGTTCCGACCTTTGGTACTTCCGGGGAATTAACCCAGTTAAGGGTGGCGAAGAGAATTCTGGTCACGAAGCCTTGGCAATCGTTGAAGAAGTTGGGGATGACATCACAACTGTTAAGCCGGGTGACTTTGTGATTGCACCATTTACTCATGGTTGTGGGCACTGTACCGCATGTCGGGCAGGCTTTGATAGCCATACCGACAACTTCAGTAATGGTGTTCAGGGAGAATATTACCGGTTCGCTCATGGTCAATGGTCACTAGTTAAGGTTCCTGGTCAACCAAGTGATTACAGTGAAGGGATGTTGAAGTCACTGTTAACTCTTGCTGACGTAATGGCTACTGGTTACCATGCTGCTCGAGTAGCTAACGTTAAAGCAGGTGATACCGTTGTTGTAATGGGTGACGGTGCTGTTGGTCTCTGTGCAATTATTGCCGCTAAGATGCGGGGCGCTAAGAAGATTATTTCTACCAGTCGCCACGCCGATCGTAAAGCTTTAGCTAAGGAATTTGGTGCAACTGATAATGTTGCTGAACGTGGGGACGAAGCCGTAAAGAAGATCATGGAATTAACCCATGGTGCTGGTGCTGACGCCGTTCTTGAATGCGTTGGAACTGAACAATCTACTGACACTGCAATGAAGGTTGGTCGCCCAGGCGCAATTGTTGGTCGGGTTGGCTTGCCTCATACTCCAAAGCAAGACATGACCACACCATTCTACAAGAACACCATTGTTGCCGGTGGTCCTGCATCCGTGACTACTTATGACAAGGCAGTTCTTCTTAAGGCAGCCCTTGATGGTGAAATTAACCCTGGAAAAGTCTTTACCGAGACCTTTACCCTTGATCAAATTCAAGAAGCTTACCAAGCAATGGCTGACCGTCAAGTTATTAAGTCATATGTGGTAATAGATTAAGCTGAAATCAATCTTTCTAAATCGCCCTTTACCTCGTCAAAGCGTTATTCTTGACGAAATGAAGGACGATTTTTATATTGTAGACGAAGAGAGAAAGGAGGGTGGTCGATGCGTCGTTACTTTTTGATTCTCCTGGCCATTTTTACAGTAGGTATAGTTAGTCAACCGGTATTGGCAGATGATGGTTCATCATTACCGACAAACTATTTTAGTCAAGACGCTGAAGATAATAGTACAAGTGATTTCAGCTTTAATGATCCTAACCAGACGCCAAGTACTAAGAAATTAGCGATTCCTCGTGATACACCGACACCTCTTGAAGGAGTTCGGTGGCGAAAGAAGACGATCAGGATTTATATGCGGACGACTGATCTCCACTTGAAGAATGCATTTCGGAATGCGGTCAAGAAGTGGAACAAAGTTAAAGCAATCAAAATCAAGTGGACAAAAGATGAGGATAAGGCGAACATCATTGCAGCAGATGGCGATCTTTCAGCTAATAGTTCTACAAATAACGGAGTCGGGTACCAAACCGCGCAATTAGGTGAAACGAAGACTGAGTACAATCCAGATACTCATGAACTTCATAAGGCAACTTCAATTCTGGATCCGTACCAGTTAGATTACACAAATCCTAATTTTCGGAGTGAAGTTGCGCAACACGAATTGGGGCATGCCTTAGGATTAGCCCATGCTCCAGAGTACGAACATAGTGTGATGGTGTCACGAAATATCCGTACCGGGATTACTAAAAATGACCGGAAGAGTATTCAGTTACTTTACCAGTAGTTTTGTGTTGACAAACGTAAACAATGATTTACAATATAATTAAAGATTACAAGCGTAAACGATAAAAGTGGAGGAAGTTATTATGACACAAATCATTGTTTTAATTATCGCTGTTGCTTTAATTCTTGGTATTATTTGGTGGTTCTTTGGTAAGCACGCGGAAAGTAGTGAGACTGCAAAGGTTAATGATCAACACCAAACAGCAACGGTTGTCGTTCATGGTGGTTACTCACCAGAAAAGGTTGTCCTGAAGAAGGGAATTCCAGCAACCGTTAACTTTGAAATGAAGGATGGGACTGCTTGCTTATCTCACGTTGTTTTCAGTAAGTTAGGAATCGATAAGGATTTGACGAAGAAGCCAGTAACGTCAATCAATATCCCAACTGATAAGGCGGGTGAATACAACTTTGCTTGTGGGATGGACATGTTCCACGGAAAGGTGGTTGTTAAGTGATGAAACTATCTAGTATCCAACGCTTTTGGATTTCATTTATCTTAACCATCCCGATGATTATCCAAATGCTCGCAATGCCATTTCATTGGATGATGCCGGGATATAATTGGATTGCGTTTGTTACCACTACGCTAGTAATGCTGATTGCGGCATTGCCTTATTGGACAAGTGGCTGGATGGCATTTAAAAATCATCATGCCAATATGAATACTTTGGTTGCGATTGGTACAGGAATTGCTTACTTTTACAGTATCTTTGCGATGGCAACTGGACGCGAAGTCTACTTTGAGAGTGCTGATTTTATTGCGGTCTTTGTATTGCTCGGTGACACAATGGAAGAACGGATGCATAATAACGCTTCGAATGCCTTAAAAAAGCTATTAGACTTGCAAGTAAAAGAAGCGGACGTTCTCCGGGATGGTAAATTTGTCCAGGTCCCACTAAGCCAGGTGAAGAAAGGTGACATCATCCGGGTTAAGCCGGGGCAAAAGATTCCGGTTGATGGTGTTGTTACTAAGGGAACAACAACGGTTAATGAGTCAATGGTGACTGGTGAAAGTATGCCAGTAAGGAAGAAGGTTGGCGACACCGTTATTGGTTCGACAATTAATGGTGATGGGGCAATTGAGTTTAAAGCTACCAAGGTTGGCAATGAAACTGTCCTTGCCCAAATTGTTGAAATGGTTAAGAAGGCCCAAACCAGCCATGCACCAATTCAAAACCTGACCGACCGAATTTCAGGTATTTTTGTTCCAGCTGTTTTGATTATTGCAATTATCACCTTTGTTGTTTGGTTCGTCTTTCTTGGTGCTAGTGCGGTTAATGCGATGCTGTTCGCGGTGGCAGTTATCGTGATCGCCTGTCCATGTGCACTTGGGTTGGCAACCCCAACTGCTTTGATGGTTGGAACAAGTCGCGCAGCCAAGATGGGTGTTTTGATTAAGGACGGTCAAGCACTTGAGGAGATCAATGCAGTTAAGACAATTGCTTTTGATAAGACCGGGACAATTACTGTCGGCAAGCCAGTTGTTACTGATGTTGTTGGTGATCAAACACAGACGCTACAAGTTGCGGGAAGTTTGGAATCGTCATCTGAACACCCGCTTGCTAAGGCAGTTGCTGAGAAGAGTGAAGAGGATCAGGTCAAGCTCCTTCCGGTTACTGACTTTAAGGCAGTAGAAGGCCAGGGAGTAACTGCAAAGGTTGATGGTCAAAAGGCGTTTGTCGGCAGCTTGAAGTTAGCGGAAGATACCCAAATACCGCAAGAATTTAAGGAGCAAGCAAGTAAACTCCAGAATGAAGCTAAGACAGTAGTTTATGTTGGCCTTGGAAATAAGGTTATTGGTCTGATTGCAATTCAGGATACGCCAAAGAAGAGTTCAGCAACCGCAATTGCCCAATTAAAGGCTCGAGGATTGCGGACGGTAATGATTACTGGTGATAATGAGCAAGTTGCTAAGGCGATCGCTAAGCAAGTCGGCATTGATGATGTAATCGCTGGGGTAATGCCAAATCAAAAGTCAGCGGTCATTGAATCATTGCAAAAGGATGGTCAAAAAGTGGCATTTGTCGGTGATGGGATCAATGATGCGCCTGCTTTAACAACCGCAGATGTTGGGATTGCAATGGGCTCAGGAACTGATATTGCGATTGAGTCAGGAAGCATTGTGTTAGTTCATAATGATTTGCGCGGGGTCGTTCGGGCATTATCAATTAGTCAGAAGACCTTTAACCGGATTAAACTCAACCTTTTCTGGGCATTAATCTACAACGTTATCGGGATCCCGATTGCTGCTGGTGTCTTTGTTGGTTTTGGCTTAACGTTAAGTCCAGAAATTGCGGCACTTGCAATGGCATTTAGTTCCGTTTCTGTTGTAACTTCTTCATTGCTACTAAATTGGACGAAAATAGAAGACGCTGGCGACTAATTTTTAATTTTGGCTAACTTGGTGAGATAGGTGTGATACAATAAGAATCGAATGCTTTATGAGCAAAGTTACGAACGAAGCCGTGAAAACGGGATCAATACGATCCTGGATCATACTCTCACTGTGAGAGCGTAGTTCAAAAATATCATGAAGGAGTTTTTAGTTATGATTCAAACAATCGATCTGAAAAAAGGGATGGTTTTTGAACGCGGTGGCAAGTTGCTCCGGGTTCTCCAAATCAACCACCACAAGCCAGGTAAGGGTAACACTTTGATGCAAATGGACATCCAAGACGTACGGACTGGTTCCATTGTGCACACTACTATGCGTCCATCCGAAAAGGTTGAACAAGTTAACGT
This sequence comes from Limosilactobacillus avistercoris, assembly GCF_014836425.1. Taxonomy (GTDB): domain Bacteria; phylum Bacillota; class Bacilli; order Lactobacillales; family Lactobacillaceae; genus Limosilactobacillus; species Limosilactobacillus agrestimuris. The sequence continues at coordinate 15,053 of NZ_JACSQW010000022.1, forward strand.
TGATAAGCGTCAAGCTCAATACCTTTACGACCAAGGTGATTCTTCCGTATTCATGGACATGGAAAACTATGATCAATACGAAGTTTCTGCTGATCAATTAGGTGACGACAAGAAGTACTTGGTTGAAAACATGAAGGTTACTGTTAACTTCGTTGATGGTGAAATCGTTGGTATCGAATTGCCAACCACTGTTGAACTTGAAGTTGCTGATACCCAACCAATGATCAAGGGTGCCACTATTGATGGTGGTGGTAAGCCAGCTACTATGACTACTGGTTTAGTTGTTAACGTTCCTGCATTTATCAAGAACGGTGACAAGTTAATCATCAACACCACCGATGGCTCCTACAAGTCACGGGCATAATTAGAGTGCCTTCGCTCCAAAGAGTTTCCGAAAGGCTAGCAATTTCTCCTGACGAAGGCGTCTTGCGCCTAAGAAGGAGGTTGCTAGCTCTAGGAAACTCGAGCGAAGCATGTTTCGGCAATGCTGCCGAGAACACAAAAGAGGTCGACAAAAATATTTTGTCGACCTCTTTTATTATCCTCTTTATTGGATCTTCATTTATTCAGAAAGTTGGGGATTCGGTTTCAGAAAATCTATTCAGTGAGTTATTTATTTAATTCATTTTGGAATTTTTTCAGCCAGTTTGTTAATGCTTCACTTAGACTATTGTAGGTATCTTGAAATTTATGGGTAATCCACGGATCAACAATGTAGTGGTCTGCTTTACCAGGAGTGGCTTCGTATATTCCATGAACTTTTTTGGCTAGTCCTGCTGGTGCCATGGCTTTAGCATCAGCAACGTTCATTTGATCCATTGCAATAATGTAATCAGCATCGTAATAATCTTGGAGGCTAAGTTGACGAGCAATCATTCCGTCATCTTGAATGTTATGCTGATCTAAAATGGCTTTTGTCCTGCTATCTGCTGGAGAACCTTCAGCGATGTTACTTGTTCCAGCTGAATCAACTGTAATTTGATTACTTAAACCAGCTTCAGTGACCATTTGTTTAAACATTGCTTCAGCCATCGGTGAACGACAAATATTACCGAGACAAACAAAAATTACTTTCATCTTGGCACCTCATCTTTATTGAAGATCAGGGTTAATCTTAATCACTGGTTTGATTACTTCACCCTTGGCGGAGTCATTGAATGCTTGATTAATGTTTTCAAAGTCGTATGTTTTGATTAACTTGTCAAACGGGAAACGACCTTCTTGATAGTACTTTACAAGTTGGGGGATGAATGATTGTGGTTGACTATCCCCTTCAACCACACCAGAAAGCTTCTTGGATTCCAATAGAAGATCGTTCATCAGGTTAAGCTTAATCTCACCACCAACACCGACAAGGACACATTCGCCAGCTGGGGCAAGAGAGTGAATTCCAGAAAGGATTACTCCAGAATTACCAATGGTGTCGATAACATAAGTAACTCCACGTGGCACGGCTTTACGAATTGCTTCTTCAGTATCTTCAACTGAATTATCAATTACTTCGGTTGCACCAAGTTCACGGGCAAGATCAAGGTGGTTACCATTTCGGTTAACGGCAATGATGTGTTTCATGTTGGCAACCTTAGCAGCCATTACAGCAGAAAGGCCAACTGCACCAACACCAAGGATTGCAATTGTGTCTTCTGGTTTTGGCTTCAGGTAGTTAAGGACAGTTCCAGCTCCAGTTTGAATTCCACAACCGAGTGGTCCCAAAAGGTTGATATCAACGTTTGAGTCAACCTTTACCACGTTATGTTCATCAGCAACAACGTGATCTGCAAATGATGATTGGCCGAAGAAGGTGCTGATATCTTGACCGTCTGGCATGTGAAGACGGTGGGAGCCGTCATAGTTAATCCCGGAGAAATTTAATTCATTAAAATGTTCACACATCCCTGGGTGACCGTGTTCACAATTATAACAATGACCACAGTAACTAAATGAGAGGACGACATGATCCCTGGGCTGAACACTTGTAACGTTTTTACCAACCTTCTCGACAACACCGGCACCTTCATGGCCTAATGCAACGGGAAGGGGAGTAGTTGCACCATCACGTCCAATAGCATCCGTATGGCAGCCCTTCCTCAAGAGATTAATACCTTTATCAGCGAAGAAGGGGTGGAGCATTTAGTATCGGATGTGATGCTGGGAAGCCTTGATTGTGCAATTATTTTAGATAACTATGGCTTTAATTATGATTATTCCAAAATGGGGCTGGAAGCAATACCGATCCACCAGGATAAGATGGTGATGGGAATTAGCGAACGCCTTGGCCAACAAGAAAAGATTGACTTGGGGTTAATTAAGAAAATGCCGGTTGCTTATTATAGCAATGAAGATTCAGTTTACCTCAAGCATGCTTTTATTAATAGTTTACGAGGGGTAGTAAAGCCGTTAGAAGTTTTACGGGTTAATTCGTACGAGCAATTGCAGTTATTAGTTGGCTCTGGGCAGGCGCTTTCTTTTTATCCCCAAAAATTAATTCAGTGTTTACAGCGTCCGGTAGAACGTATTGATTACTTACCATTAAAGACTAATGCCGAACAGAACTGTGAGTTCAAACTAATCTATAAACGAGTATCAAAGGCTCCGGGATTAAAATTAGTTAGAGATTATTTTCAGGAGAATTGACTTCGAACGAATGTTCTTGTACCCTAGTAGGGTTAGGAGGAACGGAAAATGGAGAAGTTGGTTACTTTAACCTATCAGCGACGAATTGCAATTTTAAGCCAATTAACTGCTGAGCAGGTAGCAGCATTGAATGAATTTACCCGCTATGCTTTGTTATCTCAGTTTCATACGTGGCATTATTTAAAGAATACTGATTGGGAATTTGCCGGCCTGGTCATCGATCCGTATTATGAACGGGCTAGTAGTCACCGTGGAGAAAATCTATATTGCGACTGCGGGCGACGGTTAAAGAACCAATTCATCCTTCGTTCTAGGTCATCCGGGAGACAGTTAAAATTAGGAATTACCCATTTTCAACAGCACGCTAGTATTCCGGAGAAGGTCGCTAAGGAGATTCAAGCTGGAGTTAACGAAATTCACTTATACATGGATAGCATTTTACAGCGCTATGTTGCTGGACACTCATTTCCCCATGCTGCATTTGATTATGCGGTTAAACATGGTGGCTTTACTAACCGTGAAAGTACGATCCTATACCAACGTTGTCAGTTATTTGCAAACGTTGACTTACCGCTTTACCAAACCGATGAATTAGCGTTACGACAACTAGTCCGTGAATTAAAAAATGGCACTCGTCCTCGATTAACCAGAAAGCAAATTCTGCAGTTAAAAGAAACAATCGCAACAGATTGGCGACAACTTGAGCAACAGTTGACGTTAATTCAATTTCAATTAAGTGAAGCTGGTGTGACAGGTCAAGATCTTCACCGGATTAAAAGTAACGGGATTAACTATGCTCTCCAGCGGCGGAAGAGTCGTTTCTTAATTCACCAGTGGAAGGAGATCACTGACCTAACCTTAAATAAGGCCCGTGCTCAACTCGCAATTAAGTTACGTGAGTTAGCCTTTTACGCCTTAATATTAGGGGATGAAGAAAAATTCAGCTTGCAACAAACACAAATTTGTCAATCTTTAGCAGCTCATCATATTAGCGTTAAGGGATCCCGGTCATTCGGTGTCCGTGAAGCACAGAAGATTATTGAAGAACTTTCCGATGCTAGTTAGGGCGTGTAAAATAAACATAGAAATTAAAAGATTGATTGGGGCAAGTTAATGATGACAGAAAACTTTTTTGCGATTAGTAATGGCCAACCACTTAATGATGTAACACCTTTAGTAGCTCATCATTTATTGGTGGTCGGCCAAACGGGTAGTGGGAAAACAACGACGACGTTATCATTACTCGACCAATTACAACATGCCAATTACACGACGATTATCCTTGATCCGACAGGTGAATACTCAAAACTCCCCAATTCGGTTACCTATAAGCTAGGTGAAAATGCTTATCTAGAGGCTAGCCGGTTAAGTGCTCACCAACTGCGTGAAGCACTCCAGATTCAGGGAAATCAGCTTTTAAATGATAAATTAGCGCAAGCTGTGGATGCATTACGGATCCAACAGAACCTGGTTCAATCAAAGCAACCTTACGTTAAAATTGGGGTTCCGATTGCAACTTATCAAAAACAACTTGCAAGGCTAAGTGATTGGTCACGCTCTTTTGCCCCCCAGAACTTAGCTGCCCAGTTAATTGAGGAGTTTGTGGTTCCATTTGCTGACGAACGTGCTGATTACTCCCTTCTTGGCCAACAGTATGATCGGCAAACAATTAACCATGAATGGAATCTGATTGCGACCCTCCGCCAGCGCTTAGCAAGTGATGCTTTTCGAATGCTTTTTGATCCCGATCCACATCCGGGACTGTTTAAGACAGAATTAAACTTTGTCATTAAGATGTTTCTTGAGCACCGGAGCAGCCACCGGACGTTAGTAATTGATCTTTCAGCATTAAAACGATACGAAGAGAGTCAACGAGTAGTTATTTCGTTACTACTCAAGAACCTTTTGACGGCACGTTTACAAAAGCCAAATAACTTCCCGGTAAATATTGTCCTGGATGAGGCTCACCGGTACTTACCAAAGGATGAACATCAATTAGCCGATAACGGGATTTTTCAGATTCTTCGTGAAGGGCGAAAAGTTGGCTTATCAATGACATTGACAACCCAGTCACCCCTTGATCTTCCCGCTCGCTTACGGTCGCAGTTCGCTAACCTCTTATTGCACCACATGACGAGTCCGGAAGAACTATCCAGTTTAGCCATTGCGGATGAGGTGAATTTGAGTAAAATTAGTAAGCTTTCAACTGGTGAGGCGTTGCTCTTGCTAGCCAATGAGTCACAGAAGAAGATTAAAGTTAACCTGCCAAAATGGTGGGATAAGCAAGCATGATAGGAATGAAGAAATGAAAGTACAAAAACAAGGACCGACACCATTTGTAAAGTGGGTCGGTGGGAAACGCCAATTATTAACAGAATTAGAACAATACTACCCACAAAACTTTCACCGTTACTTTGAACCCTTTATCGGTGGGGGCGCTAATTTGCTGAATCTCTTACCAAAGAGTGCCGTGATTAACGACTTTAATGAAGAACTAGTGAATGCTTGGCAAGTAGTTAAGGACCAGCCAGATGAATTAATTAATTTAATTGAACAGCATGCTAGTAATGATAGTAAGGAATACTATTTGGATATTCGCTTAGCCGACCGTGATGGGCGTCTTTCCCAAATGTCTCCAGTTGAACGTGCTGCCCGCTTTATTTACCTAAATAAGGCAGGATTTAACGGCCTGTGGCGGGTTAATTCTAAGGGACAGAATAATGTTCCCTATGGTGCCCATAAGGCTGTTAATGTCCCAGTTGATGCAATCCGTAATGATCACCAATACTTAGCCAGCAACGATGTTAAAATCCTTCAGGGTGATTATCGGGATGCAGTGGTAGAAGCTAAAGAAAATGATTTCGTTTATTTTGATCCGCCATACATTCCTGTGAACCAGACTGCAGCATTTACTAGTTACACGAAGAATGGTTTTGGTTTAGCACAACAGGAGGAGTTACGTGACTTAGCCCTAGAATTAGCTAACCGTGGTGTCAAAGTGATGCTATCTAATTCTGATGTGCCATTGATTGAACAACTTTACACTGATCAGCAATTCCACATTTACCACGTTCAAGCACGCCGTAGTGTTAATTCAAAGGGGAATAAGCGTGGTAAAGTTGGCGAGGTAATTATTACAACTTATGGAGAAAAGTAATGATAGAGAACGGTACTGGTGGGGCTAATACTAACCGTAATGGCCTTACTTTTGAAAAACAGACTGATTTAGCACAACATTTAAAAAATGATTTTAATGGAAGGTATGTATTAGCAGAATACCCAATTGAAGATAAGAATATGGTTAAAAAAGCTGCAAAGGATCATCGCTTCCTGGTACACGATCAACTTAATGATGAGGATATTGGTGTCATAACGAAGCAATTTCAGTTCTATAACGTATTAAAACAGGTCTATGGAATTAAAAACATTCACCATAAATTCTGGAAACCGGATGAGGCTTTCTTTAATTTTAAACGGCGAACGGTCTTTATCGTGGAGAAAAAATACCAAAATGGTTCTGGATCCGTAGATGAAAAATTATTTGGCTTTAACGCTAAAAGAGTGCTTTATCAAGAGCTATTTAACCGTCAAATGAACGAACCAGTTGTTCCGGTTGAGTTTATTGCAATGTTTAACCGTTCATGGTGGCTAGATGGCCAGACTTTAGATAAAAATACCGGTAAGGTAAGAAAACAGCAATCAGTTGATTATCATGATTACTTTGATAGCTTACGGAATAATGGTGTCCGAATCATGTTTGATCGCTATGAGGACTGGTTTTTAGGCTTAAGTGATTGAATGATCAAAATAATAATTTATAAATAAAATAGGACAAAATTATCATTTTATGGTATAACTAATTATGGATTGTTTTATCCAATTAATTACTTTGAATCACAAAAAGGGTGACGATGTTTTAAATCGTCGCCCTTTTTGTTTTAAATTATTAATGTTTATAGGCAGTTGAATGAAGTTAATGATAGTATAGAAAACAGGTTGAATTATTTTGGGTGGTGGTAGTTAGTGATTGAAATTTTTAACCATAAATATTCGTTTCCAAAGATCTTAACTTGGGGATTTTTAACCATTATTTTTATGGGGACGATCTTGTTATCTTTGCCGATTGCAACGCGCTCTGGCTATAGCTGTGATTTTATGACAGCTATTTTTACTTCCACTAGTGCAACCTGTGTAACGGGGTTAACGTTGGTCACGACAGCAGCCTATTGGTCATTCTTTGGTCAAGTAGTAATTATGATCTTGATGGAAGTTGGTGGACTGGGGTTCATGACGTTTGCGGTCATGATGTCCCTACTAATTCATCAACGAATGAGAATGTCGACCCGTCTATTGACACAGGAAGCATTAAACTTAGAACACCTTTCTCAATTGAATGTGGTGAACCTGATTATTCGGTTATCAATTATTATTCAAATTGCGGGAATGGGTCTGCTATTTATTGATTTTTATCCACGCTATGGCTTAAAGAAGGGATTATGGTTTAGTATCTTCCATTCAATCTCAGCCTTTTGCAATGCGGGCTTTGATTTGACTGGTAATAGTTTAGAGGATTACGCTAATGATCCATACATGTTAACGGTAATGGCAATTCTAATCATTGCTGGTTCGTTTGGCTTCTTGGTTTGGCAAGATCTCTTACGTTATCCCAAACGCCACCGTCTCTCACTCCACACCCACCTTGTTTTAAGGACAGGTGCAGTAATCTTTTTGATCTCACTGGTTGTTTATTTCCTTACTGAACATAACTTAAGTCAGTTTAGCGGTGAACTATCCTATCCTAAACGTTTAATTAACACTGTCTTTATGGCAATTACGCCGCGAACCGCTGGATTGATTACTGTTCCCTACACGAAACTTAGTGCTGCGGGAATTAGCACAACGATTATTTTAATGTTTATTGGTGGTGCTCCGGGATCAACAGCCGGGGGGATCAAGACAACAACGATTGGGTTATTAACGCTACAGAGTATTGCGACACTACGGGGACAACGTGAGACAACGTTTGCTCATCGGCGGTTTACTGATAAGAATGTCTTTCGGGCTTTAACCTTGTTGTTTGTTGCATTTGCCATCTTGATGGTTGCAATATTAATATTAGTCGAAACTCAAGCACTTCCACGGCATGATTCATTAACTTATGTTACGTTTGAAGCAACGGCAGCTTTTGGGACAACGGGAATTTCCCTCGGAATTACGCCAAGTTTAAACTTTATTGGCAAAATAATTATCATGTTCCTAATGTTTATTGGCCGGGTAGGAATCTACACCGTAATGTATTCAATTCTGAACGCCCAGCCTAAGCAACGAGAATACAGGTATCCAAAGGAGGGTGTCTTAATTGGTTAAGCGTGAGAGCTATGCTGTGATCGGTTTGGGACAGTTTGGTTCATCTATTTGTGAATCACTTGTTCAGGCGGGTCAAGAAGTCCTGACCATTGATAATAACGAAGAGGTAATTAACGAATATTCTGACTCAGTAATGAGAGCGGTGATTGCGGATGCCCAGGATGAAGATGTTCTTCGTGATCTAGATATTGGTAGTTTCGACCATATTTATGTATCGATTGGGAAAAACGTTGAAGCAAGTATTATGGTAACGCTGATCGCTAAGGAACTTGGGGCTAAGGATGTGATTTGTCGGGCTGAAAATGCCAATCACGCTCGGGTCCTAGAGAAAATTGGGGCAGATCAAGTTGTCCGGCCTGAGCATGATCTAGCAAAGCGACTGGTTTTCCAGCAGTTAAACCCTGGTGTTGTTGACTATGTTCAACTTAGCAAGGAAGTGACACTGGCTGAGGTAAACATTAACAATCCAAAGTTTTTCGGGAAGACTCTTGATGAACTTGACTTCCGCAATCGCTATAATGTCAATGTGATTATTATCGTGGACGCAAATGACCAGGTTAACCAAATGCCCCAAGCAAATGACGTCATCAAGCCACACGATAAGGTGACTGTCGTTGGTGACCTAAAAGATATTAAAAAGCTCAATAGTATTGTGGCTTGATAAAAAGAAGGTAGATTATGAAAATACTATTAACCATTATTGTTATTTTAATCTTGTTAGTTATTGGCACTTACTGTAATACCTTATTCCGGGGACGTCCTTTAATCTGGAAACAGGTCCTAAGTCAATTAATGATGCCTACGGATTCACAAGTTGCGATCCTCGGGTTAAACTACGCTGGTTTGTTTATTGACATTGCTAAAATGCTTAAAGCTCCCGGTAAGGTCACTGGGGTAAACATTGGTAATGACAATGTGATAAAACAGGAGCAGCAACGGATTAAGGATCATCAGGTTGCTGATCGGGCAAAGTTAGTTGATGGTAGTTTAGTAAATTTACCGTTGGAAAGCCGTCACTACGACTATGTTCTCTCAGCATTTACTTTCCATAGTGTTAGTCCTGCAATTAATCGCGGACGAGCAATTCAGGAGGCTGCTCGGGTAATGAAGCCTGAAGGGACACTTGTAATTGTTGACTTTGGTGACCTTCAGCAGTATCGTCCACTCCTCCATCGGCTTGGTTTCCAAAATGTGCGGATAATTCCTACCGGCATGGATGGCTGGTGGGGCGGTCCATGGTTGAAGACAGGTATTTTGGTAGCAAAACGATAAAAAAGTAAATGAAAAGTCCTTAGCAGTTCGACTAATTTTGAACACTAAGGACTTTGTTATTTTAAATTAAATCTATTAGAAGAATAGTTTACTCATGATAATCATAAAGATCAGCAGGCAAGTTGAACTAATTACAGCAGCACCAAAGACGGCACCACCACGTTTGAAGATCACCTTAAAGTTAACGGAAATTCCAAGAGCTGCCATTGCCATTCCCAAGAAGATGTAGGCTGCTTGAACAAGGCCATCAATCAATCCTGCAGAAAGTGGTAAGAATGTTCCAAGAATACTGGTAAGGATAAAACCACCAAGGAACCAGGGAATTGGAAGCTTTTTTGGTGCTTGTTCGTGCTCCTCAATACTTTCCCGAACTAGTCGCCGTTGGTACCAGTAACCAACAATGAGAGCCACTGGAGCCAGGAGAAGGACCCGGGAAAGCTTCATGATTAAGGCATTATCTAGGCTAGCTTCACCAAAGGCCCCTCCGGCAGCAACTGCGTGGGCAATTTCGTGGAGCGATCCCCCAGCAACAATCCCAAATTGGGGATCAGTAAGGCCGAAGAAGTGGTTTAAGGCCGATTTCAACTAGTGTAAAGACCGTTCCCATTACACAAACAACCGCAACTGCAAGAACTTCATTTTCGCGTTTTCGTTCTTCATCAGTAGTTTCAATTTGTGGTGAAACTCCCATTACGGCAGCGGCACCACAAATCCCACAGCCACAGGCAGAAAGAATTGCTAGCTCATCTTCTGCACCGAACTTGCGACTTAACCAGTATGTCAGGCAGATCGTCCCGGTAACACCGATCATGGCTACCAGGATAGTTTTAACTCCGGCTTGGGCAAGGGCTTCAAGATTTAGTCGAAAACCCAGTAGGATAATTCCCAGCCGTAAAAACTTGTTTGAAATAAAGCCCATTCCTGACTTTGCTTCTGTTTGAAGTTTGCTTGGTGTTAATTGCATTGCAATCCCCAGTAGCAAGGCGATTACTAAAGCACCAATTAGGTTAACATACGGTAATTTAGCTAAAAGAACTCCGGCAACCGCACAGATTAGGGTCATGATTGCGGCTAACCAGAAGCTCTTAGTTTTTATAATTGACATTATCTAATAAATTCCCTCTCTTTAATCCTGTATAACTTTAGCAGATTCATGAGCATAAACAAGAGGATTGGGTAATAAAAATTAATGTAAACGATTACTTAGATGATTTTCCTTGCAGACGCTTTTAAAAAGCAAGAAAATAAGGGTGTTACTAAAAAAGGAGCGATATTAATGGATATTCAAAACGTTTCACTATTTCAATCTTATTCTTCCCTTGATGTTTACCACAGTAATAGTGATGAACCGCTTCCTGGAGTTGTCATCATCCCCGGTGGCAGTTACAACAAGATTATGGAGCGCGATTCCGAGCGGGTAGCAATTACCCTTGCTAGTCACGCTTTTCAGGCTTTTGTCGTTCGTTACCCGGTGGTTGAGCATAAGGACTACCAGGCGGCCAAGTCTGCTGTTGCCCAAGCATTTGATCATATTGTTGCCCATGCGCAAGAATTAGACGTTGATGTTAACCGCTTGGGAGTTCTTGGCTTTTCAGCTGGCGGCCAACTAGCTGCTGCATACGGTAATACCGCTCACACAAAGGCCAAGTTTGTAGGTTTAGGTTATCCGGTAACTAAGCCAACAATCGATCAACGGATGGGCGTTACTACAGAAGATGTTACTCGGTTAGTTAACAAGACAACGCCAGCAACATTTATCTGGGGATCGTTTAATGATGAACTAACCCCATTTGATGAACACATTCTCCCTTACGTCCAGGCATTAAGGGAGAATGATGTTCCGGTAGAACTTCATGAATTTAGTACAGGAAACCACGGCCTAGCATTAGCAAACGAGTATACGGGAATCGTAAATAATAACCGGACGGATGAACATATGGCGCTTTGGTTCCCACTATTTTTAGATTGGCTAAAGAGACTTGGCTAAATTATTAATTTCCTGTGGGTTAGGGACCAAACTGGAATGGTATAATATATTGGAGATAGATAATATCTTTAGAAAGGGAGTAATTAAATGGTAATGAATCCTAGCAAGTCTCAAGACGTCTGGAAAGATGCCGGTGAACATGTCCAATTTACGGTCCTTGAGTTAAACCGCAAAGATCAAGCAAAAGAACAAGAGGCAATCCAAGAGTTTGTTGATCGCTACCAAGCAATTATCCGCTCATTAAGGATCCGGGATAATAAAGGTAATTTAAAGACCGCACTTGGATTTAGTAGTGACGCGTGGGATTATCTTTTCCCAAATGCTCCTAAGCCTAAAGAACTTGAGCCTTACCAGACCCTTTCTGGTGAAAAATACACGATGCCAGCAACCAAAAGTGACATTTTCCTCCATATCCGGGCAAATGACGAAGCTGTTGTTTATGAATTGCTTCGCCAGTGTCGTCTTTTTCTGAAGGACTTCACCACAGTAGTTGATGAAACAAAGGGCTTCCGTTACTTTGAAGGTCGAGCAATTATCGGTTTCATTGACGGGACAGAAGCTCCTCAAGTTGAAGATGCTGCCCACTATGCCATCATTGGGGATGAAGACCCATTCTTTGAAAATGGCTCTTACGCCTTTGCTCAAAAGTGGCGTCACCACATGGACATTTGGAACCAACTTACAACCGAGGATCAGGAACGTGCTGTTGGTCGAAAGAAGTTTAGCGATCTTGAACTTGAAGATGGCGAAAAGTTTGCCAACGCTCATAACGTTGCCTCACAAGCAAAAATTAACGGAGTAGAACAAAAGATCGTCCGGATGAACGTTCCTTACTCTGATCCAGTTGCCGGCAATACCGGAACCTACTTCATTGGTTACTCACGTTATTGGAAGGTCACCAAAACGATGCTAGAGAACATGCTAAAGAAGAATGATTACCTTCTTTCATTCTCCGATATTCTTTCTGGCCAACTATTCTTCATCCCTTCTCGGCCATTACTTGAAAAGATAGCTGACGGTGAATTAAATTAAATTATTTGACAAATAAAAAAGCTAACGATTTGCTTCCAAACCAATTTATTTGGGAAGTGCTCGTTAGCTCTTTTTTATAAACATTAATTTATTTCTTCAGAAAATCAGGATCTTCAAATTTTGGGTTTGGATAGTGATAGAACCCTTGACCAGATTCTTGACCAACATGTCCGGCATCAATCATTTCTTTTAACTTTTGCGCAATGACTTGGTGGATCTCATCTTTGGTAGTCTGGTAGGCGTTTAATTCCATTTGATATGGGGTCCGTAAACCGACCATATCAAGGATCATGAATGGGCCCATTGGTGAATGGGTGGAAATCATCCAATCTTTATCAATTGTTTGGGGATCAGAAACGCCATTTGCCCATAATTGCATTGCAGAAGCAAGGAGGGGCATGAGAACAGCATTAAGGACATAACCATGTTGTTCTTTATGGAGTTCGATTGGAACCATCTTAATTTCCCGAGCAAATTCAACTACTTCTTGGTAGACAGCAGGATCGGTTTGGTTGGTTCCCATGATTTCAGCGACGTTAAACCGCCAAATCTTATTAGCAAAGTGCATGTGCAGAAACTTGCTTGGTCGATCAACAAATTTTACTAATTGACTAGGAACAAAGGATGAGGAGTTGCTAGCGAAGACTGTTTTTGCAGGAGCAACCTTAGAGAGTTCGGCATAGAACTTTTCCTTCAGTTCAAGTGACTCTGGAAGGGCTTCGATAACATAGTCTGCGGCCTTCACCGCTTCTTTAAGGTCAGTGGTAATTGTAGTGATATTGTCTAACCCAGCTTGAAATTCTTCATCGCTGAGGTTTAAATCCCTCTGGTAATCAGACTTTAGTGCGTTAATTCGGCTTTCAGCGGTATTAATATGGTGATTATAGACGGTAACCTTAAAACCACTGAGGGCAATCTGGTAGGCAATCTGGCTACCTAAGACCCCGGCACCGGCGACAGTAATATTTTTAAATGACATAGTGACGTGCTCCCTTCTACTTCTTTAGAAAATCAGGATCAGCAAATTCTGGATTTGGGTAGTGGTAGAATCCTTGACCTGATTCCAGTCCTTCGTGACCAGCGTCAATCATTTCCTTTAGCTTATCGGCAATCAGCTTAAACTCTTCTTGGTGACGTGCCTTATAAAGGTTATCGACAATGTTCCAAACCGTCCGTAAGCCAACATCATCAAGCATCATGAATGGGCCAACGGGTGAACCAGTAGAAATCATCCAATCCTTGTCGACGGTGTGAGGATCTGCAACGCCTTTTACCCAAAGGGCCATGGCACTAATTACAAATGGGATTAAGAGTGCATTAAGGACGTATCCTGGCTGCTCTTTATGGATCGGAATTGGTACCATCTTAATTGCGTGAGCAAAGTCAACAACTTCTTGGAAAACCTTCGGATCAGTTTGCTTAGTCCCCATGATTTCAGCGACATTGCATTTCCAAATCTTATTAGCAAAGTGCATGTGGAGGAACTTTGCCGGCCGGTCAACAAACTTAACTAGTTGACTTGGCACCATAGTTGAAGAATTGCTGGCAAAGACGGTCTTTGCTGGAGCTAACTGTGAGAGTTGTTTATAGAAATCTTCTTTGATTTCTAGCTTTTCTGGTAAAGCTTCAATTACGTAATCCGCATCCTTAACTGCTTCACTAAGATCATTTGTGAAAGTAAGGCGATCAAGACCAGCATTGAATTCTTCTTCGCTCAGGACTAAGTCTTTTTGGTAGCTTTCCTTTAATGCATTAACTCGTTTCTGAGCAGCATCTGGATTGAGGTCATAAGCAGTTACGTTAAAACCGTTTAGTGCCGTTTGATAAGCAATTTGGCTTCCTAAAACACCTGTCCCGGCAACCGTTACGTTTTGAAATGCCATTATATCAGCCTCCTACAATAAAACTAACAATACAACTTCATGTTTATCGTACCATAAAAGCGCTTTCAGTAACATTGTTTACTGGTGATAAAAAAATGGCGAAAGCAATTGCTTTCACCATTTTTATTATTTTCACCGAACATATTAATTGATGTTAATTGGAAAGGGATTATTATTCGGCTTATTTTTTAAATTACTTTTGGCTCATTACTTCTTCACCGTTAGCAGTGATAGTAAAGGTCTTGTTAGCAGCATCTGCATCTAAGACAGCAACGTTCTTGCCGTCCTTGTCCTTCCGAGTAATCTTGATAGTAGTTTCAGTTGGGGTTTCAACATCGATTGAACCATCAAGGTCAAAGGCAGCAAACTTGTTCCGCCATGAGAGAAGCTTCAAGAGGTTAGCAACAACTGGACGTTGAACTTCCTTGGCAACTTCTTCCTTAGTGTAGTAGTGACGGTTGATGTTCCGACCTTCCTTAGTCTTTTCAAGTAAGTCAAGGTCGTTTGAACCAGCCAATAAACCAACGTAGTAGATCATTGGAATACCAGGTGCAAAGACTTGGATAGCACGGGAAAGAAGGTAAGCATCATCATTGTCACCCAATGCTGAGTAGTAAGTAGAGTTGATTTGGTAAATATCAAGGTTGTGGTATTCAGCACTTGAGTACTTCCGCTTAACGTTAGCACCAACCTTGTATAATTCGTTAGAAGCATAATCAATTTCATCATCAGTTAAGATGTCCTTAGCATCAACAACACCGATACCATCATGAGTATCAAGGGTAGTGAATTGCTTCATTGGTGACATCTTCAACCACTTGGCAAGGCGGTTAGTTTTACCGGAGTAGAGAGTGTAAAGAGTGGTCATTGGTAATGCAAAGTCGTAAACGAAGTAACCATGGTCAGAAATCTTTTCTGGAATAGTGTAGTGTTCGTGGATTTCTGGCAAAATATCAGCCTTGTATGGAGCAAGAATATCACGAACTTCATTTAAGAGGTCCCAAATTTCTGGTTCAACGAAGAAGTCATTAGTGTCAACCTTCTTCACAGCGTAGGCAAAGGCATCCAAACGGATTAAGTCGGCACCGTGCTTAACCATGTCAGTTAAGGTTTGCTTGAAGAATTCTTGAGCAACCTTACTCTTAACGTTGATATCAATTTGTTCTTCACCGAATGTGTTCCAAAGGTGTTCCTTAGTACCATCATCGAAGTCGATTTCTTGTTCAGGGGCCTTGTCCTTCCGCTTGTAAATCATATCAATATCTTTTTGGGTAGGATGACCTTTACCAGCAGCTTCCCAGAACTTTTCCCAACGAATGAAGAAATCGTTGTACTTAGAATCATCATGGTTCTTCTTAAAGTCTTGGTACATTACTGACTTCTTGGAGATGTGGTTGATCATGAAGTCAAACATTAAGTAGTAGTCTTCACCTAAGGCTTCAACATCATCCCAGTTACCAAATGCTGAATCAACAACATCATAACGGTATGGTGCGAAACCACGGTCACCAGTTGATGGGAAGAATGGAAGTAAGTGAACACCACCGATAGCATCACCGATGTAGTTCTTAAGGACTTCATGAGTTTCCTTAATGTTCTTAGCCATTGAGTCAGAATAAGTAATTAACATTGCTTTGTTTTGAATAGGCATAGTGAAAAATCCTCCTAGTTAATTTTAATTAAGCTTTTTGTGCGTGACGACTTGCAAAGAAAATGATGATTCCGATTAGAATCAAGACAACACCATAAACCGGGAATGGAGCTGCAAGACCAAGACCACTTAATGGTTGACCAAGCAGATTGTTTGTCCATTGACCAATAGTTGGTGAGAAGAATGAACCAAAGTTAAATCCAATCAAACATAATGATGTAACTAATGGTTGACGGTTGGCAGGTGCCAAGTCAGGAAGTAAGTTGAAGATTAATGGTGAAACTAATTGAAGTGGGAACCCAATTAAGAGTAATCCAATAACCATTAATACGAAGTTATGACCGGCAAAACCAAAGAGGAAGTTTGAAAGGGCCATTAAGCCGAGGCCAAGGTAAACAGTTCCGAAGCCAAGACGCTTATTAATTGGTCCGTAGCAAATTCCACCAAGAGTTGCCCCAATCAACATCAGTGAAAGGAACATTGATGAGCCAGTGTATTGTTCACCATTGATGGCAACAGACAAACCAGGGAAGCGGTTTTCCATTCCCACGTAGTCAACAACCAATAGAAAGGCAAACAAAACAAGAAGGTAAACAACTGGGCTAATCTTTGTGATTTCTTGTGGCTTTTCATCTGTTAACTCTTCAGCTAAGTCATCTTCGGCAATATTGTCGTCTTGGGCTTTACTGTCATCTGGAACCCGCATTGCGAAGAAGAAGAGAGCAACGAATGCAAAGGCGTAAACAAGGAATGATGCATGCCAACCGGCATAGTTAAGAAGTAAACCGGCAACAGCAAGGGTACATGCTTGACCAATTTGTTCAGCAGCGGCCCGCCAACCAAGCATTTGAGCCCGAGTTTCACCTTGGTACCAAACTGAGATTAAGGAAATAGCTTGGGAGTTATATAACCCATACCCGGCACCCAAGATTAGGCGAGAAATCAAGATGATGATGTAGTTACTAATAAACATTGGAACCAACCCGGCAATCCCGACGATGGTAACACCAGTCATGATGATCTTTTTGTCAGAAATGTTAAACCATTGTTGAAGTAATGGTGAAAGGACAACGAAAATCATTACCGCAAATGAAGGAGTAGTAACCAAGTACTCCGATTGTGGTTGACTGATTCCTAATGCAGCCTTTAATTGAGGCAGTGAACCTTGAATGGCATAGGCACTAGTAACCATGAAGGAAACTGATAAGAAAGCGAGTTTGGTAACCATTGAATTTTTGTTATTCATAGTTCAATTTACTCTCCATATATTCAATTTTGATAAACGCTTATCATTTAGCTTGTGTGAATAATATACAATGGCAATTTTTGAATGTCAAACGTTTATCAAAGAAAATGTAATCATTTTCATTGTTATTAAATTGGTATATTATGAAAATGAAAATGAAAGCTTATGAGAATGCGAAAGCAGAAGTTTTTGTTATGAAAGTGAAAAAGTGAATAAGTAAAAAATATTTTTTAAACGGCAGATTGCAATAAATAACTTGAACAAATTTAGTGACGTAGATTAAGCAAGAAGATCTCAATTGGTGATCGCCAGT
>NZ_JACSQW010000023.1 GCF_014836425.1 Limosilactobacillus avistercoris
CTTGAAATGATAATATAGTGGTGCCCATAAAGGTCCTTCTTTCTTGGATTAGTTTAGCGACACCATTAAAGACCTTTGTGGGTTTTCTTGTCCACTTATTTAACTGTTAACTTAAATATTACAATCTACGTGTTATAATATAAGTGTAAAAGATAGTTGAGGATTATGTATTAAGTTCTCACCAACACAAAAGCCCCTCGGTAATCCGCCATAATTACCAAGGGGCTTTAATTGTGGGTTGAATGCTGTCACTGACTATTTATCACTTGCGATGGTTTAACCAATACGCCAGGCAAACGGGAATTACCACGAGGGATAATTGTGATAAATAGTGTAAAAGATAGGTTAGCAGATTATTCATAGGTTCTCACCTCCCAACATTAGAAAGTAGATTCTAAGTGAGTATGTGACAGCCTTTCAATTATATCATGACAGTAGAAGCACCTTGGGTAGGAAGTAATTTTTACTAAGGGCGCTCACGAGCGCCGAATAGGATTTGTGAATAGAAATGATCCTAGGAGGTACTCATGATGGTTAAAAATAATAGTGAAATTATTGCAGAAACTGATGAGGACTTACAACTTCAAGCTGGATTGCAGCTTAGTAGTGCAGAACGGCAATGTTTATTACAAAACGGTATGCTGTTTATGGATTTACAAAGAGTTAAGCCTTATTTGGCCGGCATTCGTCGTTACTTACAAGATACGCAACCAGCCGAACGAGTTTGGACACTGTTTAAGGTCCAAGATGTTGCCGATAATCAGTTATCACATTACATCTTATCAGTTGCCATTAACCCACAAAATCAGGGTGAATAATTCAATATAGCAAAATAATAACCCCTAACTAGGCATTACGTCTAGCTAGGGGTTTATTTTTCAACGTTTCCGAGGGGCTATTTATAAGAAATAGCCCCTAAATTAATCCTCTAACTAATTGTTTAATTTCATCACGTACTTGACGAAATACAATCATTTTCTGCTCGTGTGTTCCCTTAGCCTGCGCTGGATCTGGTAAGGGCCAATGAAGGCTTTGGGCTTGGGGAGGAATTATAGGACAGCGGTCTTTCGCATCACCGCACAAGGTCACAATTAAATCAGCCGCATTGAAATAATCTAAGTCAATCAGCTTTGATTTTTGCTGACTAATATCAATGCCGTCTTCAGCCATGGCCTCTACTGCGTAAGGATTAAGACCGTGTTTTTCAACACCAGCACTTCTACATTCATATTGATCCTTGAGCAATCCTTTGCCATATCCTTCAGCCATTTGGCTACGACAAGAATTACCAGTACATAGGAAATAAATCTTTTTCATAGCTTTTAATAGAATTTTCTCTTAATCCACAATGCCACATCAACTAACAGAATCATCACTGGTACTTCGACCATGGGGCCAATAACGGCCGCAAATGCTTCTCCTGAATTTAATCCAAAGATACCAACGGTAACTGCCACGGCTAATTCAAAGTTGTTACTTGCAGCTGTGAACGATTGAGTAGCCGAAACTTCATAACTTGTGCCTGTCTTCTTTGCAATCCAGAAAGTGATAAAAAACATCAAAACAAAGTAAAGAAGCAAGGGAATTGCAATTCGAACAGCATCTAATGGAAGTTGAACTACTCGCGCTCCTTTAACTGAAAACATAATAACAATGGTAAAAAGTAATGCCCAAGTAGTAATGCGGCTAATTTTAGGAACATACTTCTCTTCAAACCAATCTTTGCCTTTACGATGAATAATTAGGTAGCGAGAACCAATTCCTAAAATGAAAGGAATACCAAGATAAATAAAGACAGTCTTAGCAATTTCACCCATGGTAATATTAACCGTTTGCGTTTTAATATCGAATAGCTTGGGTAAAACACTGATAAGGAAGTAGGCATAAATAGAATAAAAGATAATCTGAAAAATTGAATTCAAAGCCACTAGACCAGCAGCGTAATCATTATTCCCATGTGCTAATTCGTTCCAAACAATGACCATCGCAATACAACGTGCCAGCCCAATCATAATTAAGCCAATCATGTAATTAGGATAATTTCGCAGAAAAATGATAGCTAAAGCAAACATTAACAGGGGACCCACAATCCAATTTTGGATTAGTGAAAAAGTTAGTTCTTTCTTATCACGAAATACATCACCCATTTTTTCATAATTAACCTTAGTTAATGGCGGGTACAGCATTAAGATTAAGCCAATTGCAATCGGAATAGACGTAGTTCCCACTGACCAACTGTTGATCAACTTAGGCAAGGAAGGGAAAATAAATCCACTTAAAATCCCAAGTGCCATAGCTAAAAACACCCATAGGGTCATGTAACGATCCATAAATGATAGGTTTTTCGACGTCTTCATATTAATCCCCCTCATATAGATGATTATCTATGTTTGCGGTAAAAATAAAAGGATTATCTTTTTTAATTAGCATCCTTACACATACAATTGTCAGTATTGGACAGCGTACGGGTTAAGCCGTTAATAATAAGTGCAGTCGTGTCTGGATTTAATGAATAGTAATGCCATTTTAACTTCTTACTTACGATGACCAATCCTTTATCTTCTAATACTTTCATATGATGAGAAAGCGTTGGTTGGGTAAAATCAAAGTGATCAAGAATGTCGCAGGCACACATTTCACCGCAGGAAAGCATTTCAAGAATTTTAAGCCGATTTGGTTCAGCAACTACCTTAAGCAAGTTAGCTAATTTTTGATAATCCATTTACGTTACCTCTCATATAGATGTACATCTATATAATAGCCTATTATGTAATAGTTGTACATATTGCCATAAATAATGCTGTTTAAACAGGGGTGATTCATCACAAATGGACCCTAATTAATCGATTGGATTAAAAAAGTGAGGAATATATTCAGTATCTAGCAAATTAAGTGCAACAACTACAGGAATTTTGAATTCTTTACGATCAAAGGCACCCTTAGAATTATTTTTTGCAATAGAACAGTAGTTCCGTGCATGGTTCAGTTCCATGCTACGGCTAACTCTAATTGTAAAGTCACCATTTTTACTATCAGGAGCATTAATCTTTTAGACGACTTTTAACAGTATAGAAATCTTTCATTTCTAATGACTGTACTACCTTATTTAATCTATTTTGATCTTCTTTACTTAATTGATTAATACGTGATTGTACTAAGTCGTTAATTAATTGCTTGGTATTTTCGGCTACTCCTAAATCAATTAGAGCAGCTACTTGGTTAGTAATATGATTATCGACTCGTAGATTACGGGTAAAGGTTACTGATTGAGTTTTAGGTACAATTTCATCACGTCTAACCTGATTCTTCACGTGTACATTTACCTTATCCGATAATTTTCTATTATGTTGAAGTAGTGACATTATTCTTTTACTCCCAATCGTTCAAGAATTTCTTTTGCAACGTCTATATATGCTTTATGAGTTCGTTTGTCCCAAATATCAGTCTTACCATCAGTAATTCCGGTAATATCCATTCTCTTTACACGTTCCATAGTCATAATATGACTGCTAAAAATGTTTTCTAAACCAAATTCCTGAATAGCAGAATTCAAAATCTCAGTATCAACTTGTGCATTTCGCTTAGAAAGTACCGGTAAAATGCCAAGAATATCAACGCTTGAGTGGAATTCATCAATTAGATTTGATTGAAGATAGTTAACCAATACTTTAGCCCCGTCTAAAGCTCGTTCTTGAGTTTGTAAAACAATAACTAATTGATCGCAGGCATAAAATGCTGAATCGTTAGCCAATCCAAATGTTGGCGGGACGTCAATAAAGATAAAATCATACTTATTTCGTAAATCGGTATTTATCTTATCAGCTAAATATTGGACCCGCTCTGCTTCATTATTAAAGGTATTTTCAAGAAAACGTGAGTAAAGGAAAAAGTCTGAAGCATTAGGAATTAAGTCAAGATTATCAATAACTGGAATAGTTATTTGTGAGAAATCAATATTATTTTTAATTGCTGTCATTAATGAAGTCTTAATTGGAGTAACACTAGAACTATATTTAGATTTTGTTTTAATAAAAAGAGAAGTAAGATTTGCCTGGGGATCAAAGTCGATTGTTAAACATTTATATCCCATTTTGGCAAGATTATAACTAACTAAGGCGGTTGTTGAAGTTTTTCCAACACCGCCTTTTTGATTACAAAAAGACATTACGCAAGTTTTCATGTTAAAACCTCCTGGTAGTAATTACACTACTATCATAGCTTTTGTTAACAAACTCTTCAAGCATATATATGTATATAAATATATATGCGTATATATACGTGTTTTAAAAAACTATTGTATTAAATAACAAAATATGTAATTATTAACACAGTTAATAATTGAATAAATCAGAGTAAAGAAAAAGCCCATTAAAGTATTGGCGTACTTTAACGAGCTACCGATTAACTAGGACAAGTAGTCAATCGGGGTTGTCTATTTCTTTTAATACAATCAATTTTAAGGGAAGTAGACTAAAATTTCAAGATATAGCTACGCAAAATTATCAGTGAAATTAAACCCTAAAATCACGAAAGTCGACTAGTTAATCTAGTCGGCTTTTTCTTTTGGGTCGCAACCGTTAAACTCGCTAGCAGTGGCACTGCATCGTAGTCGCATCTCGTAATCGCCCGTGATTCCTTGGACGTGTAGGAATTGTAGTTAACAACTATGGGAATTCCAATCCCAGTATTTATCACATAATGCTAAAAGAGTGGCATAGGAAGCCTCGGAAATGCTACGGACAACCTTGTTTATCGCGCGAGTTCTTTGGGTCCTCGCAGAAGATTTCTCTTTGAATGTAGAGAAAACCTAAAACCAACCCTGAGATAAACAAGGACAAGGGCGGGGTGCGTTTAAACTGTCTGCATTGCTTATTTGCTGAGCTAATAACGTAAGTTGTTGGTTGAGTAAATAAGCGATGGGTTGAATGAGAGAGAACTCTCTCGAAACTTTTTAGCCACAGATAGGCTAGGTTTCGAGAGAGCAAGGCTGCGCAAGCAGAGCTTGCTTCCTAGGGTGGGGGAGTTAAGGCGAAGTACGCTTTAAAGAAACCAACATTAACGAACAAAGTTTCAACTTTGTTCGTTAATGTTGGTTGATATTAAATAGTGTAAGATTGTGTAGTTTAGTTGAATAATCTTTCTAATAGGTTTCCTTTTTGTACGGTTTCATTGCTGTATAGTGAGTACGTGAGTGGTTCATTAGATATTGTTTTTAGTGTTGGACTGGTTAATTTGATACTTCCAATACGTTGGCCCTTTTTTACGGGGGCTTGTAGGTTCTGGGTATTATTGATCAGTTTATTGTTAAAATTTTGGGAAATAGTGAAAGACTTTAAAGGTTTATTGTTCCAAATGGTAAGTTTTTTCGGAGTGGTAGTTATTGTTTGTCGTGTTCCATATTTAATCTTAACGTTAGTGATCTTTTTAGGTAGGCTAATTTCTTGCAAGTGGTAGTCTTGTTTTAGCATTTTATACAGTTCTTGAGTTTGTACGAATCGGTTATCTTTATTATTACCATTAGCATGAAGGACTACTGTAATAATTTGGTGTCCCTGATAGTTTCCTGTACTAACAAAACAAGCTCCGGCCTTATCTGATGTACCGGTTTTTAAACCATTAATTTTAATGACAGGCTATAATAATAAAAGTACATACCAATATAAAGAGAGAATAAGTAAAAGAAAAAAGTTCAGTAAAAAAAGTATGATATGTCCTTAAAAGACATTAATAGAAAATTAGAGGCGGTAAAGAGAGTAGTTGGTGAGACAAGATATGATGGTATTAGATCCTTACATATACGCGTTGCTGTCTTTAATTGGAAGTACTAGTTGCTTAATTGTTATGTCGCCTTCCTTTTATTACCAATTTATGAACATATTCTTTATTATTAGCATTAATATCAGTGCCTAATTTGGTTAGGA
Organism: Limosilactobacillus avistercoris; assembly: GCF_014836425.1. Lineage (GTDB taxonomy): Bacteria > Bacillota > Bacilli > Lactobacillales > Lactobacillaceae > Limosilactobacillus > Limosilactobacillus agrestimuris. The sequence goes on from NZ_JACSQW010000023.1 coordinate 5,922, forward strand.
TAGTAGTTCCTTCTTTTTGGACGGTCGATTAAATGTGCTTTAGAAAGTGAGGTAAGCGCAAAACCAAGTCGTGTCATGAAGGGTTGATAATTTCTTCCAGTTTTTTGTGACCTAACAAATTTCAGTGAATCGTTAGGAATGCTATCAATATTCTTTACTAAATATTCAGCTTAGACTTATTATAATCATCAATAAATCGCTTTCACAAAAAATATTAAAAATAATGTTAGAAAATCGTTGACAAATGAGAGTATTCTCAGTAATATTTAATGCAACAATTAATTGAACAAAGGAAATGCTTTGAGAGGAACAGTAAGAATTTACGAAGTGCGTAGAGAGCTCTCATGAATGGTGAAAGAGAGACACGGGGTAATTTCTTAAAATCATCCTTGAGCATGGTAACTTGAACTAATAGTAAAGTTACCAAGAATGCACCCTTTATCGTGCTAGCGTATGAATACGTACGTCAGAGGTTTAGTCAGTGATGACTAAATGAAATTAGGTGGTAACACGATAAATGGATCGTCCTAAGCAGCATAAGTTGTAGCGCTGCTTAGGACTTTTTTTGTTCAATTAAAGCAAGTTTTCTAAGTGAGGGGAAGAACATGGAATCCGACATTTATTAGTAAGATTAAAATTAGATTAAAGAGAGCTTATATTATAAGCCTTACGGGAGGAATTTATTATGAGAATGAACAAGAAGGTATTAACTTTAGCCGGTGTAGCTTTAACAGCAATGTCCTTAGCAGCCTGTGGTAATAACGATAAAAATAAAGCAAGTGGTGATTTAAACGTTACTTTAAAAGCAAATCCAGTTACGCTAGATCCTGCTAAAACAATTGAAACACCAAGTTCATCGATGCAAACACAGTCATTTGAAGGGCTTTTAAAGTATGACAAAAACAATAAGGTGGTTCTTGGTGAAGCTGCTAGTCAACCAAAAGTTACGAATGATGGTAAGACATGGACCTTCACTTTAAAGAAGGGGCTGAAATGGAGTAACGGTGATCCTGTTACTGCTCAAGATTATGTAGCCTCGATGCGACACTGGGCAGATCCAAAAACTAAGTCACAAGCTGCCGATCGCGTTGCTGATCTAGAAAACTACGAACAAGTTTCTAAAGGTCAAGCCCCAACATCAGCACTTGGCGTTAAAGCGCTCGGAAAAGATAAGGTGCAATTTACATTTAGTAAAAAGTTACCAACGGTTAATGTTCGGAACAACTTTGCTTCTTTAAAGCCAGTTAACCACAGAGTCCTGTCAAAAGAAGGAAGTAAGTATGGTTCAACTTCCGATAAGGCCGTTTATAACGGACCATACAAGGTTGTAAACTGGACCGGTGGTAGTGATGATAACTGGAGCTACGTAAAGAACAATCAATACTATGGTAAAAAGAATGTTCATATGAACAAGGTTAATGTTCAGGTCACCAAAGATAACAACACCGCTCAAAACTTGTTTAAGTCTGGTAAAGTTCAAGAAACATCAGTTACTGCTGATTACGTTAAGGGTAATAAAAATAACAAAGAACTACATACTAGTTTAATGGCAACCCAATATTACCTCTACTTCAATGGTAAGAATGACTTAACAAAAAATGAAAACTTCCGTCAGGCCGTTAACTACGCCTTTGATAACAATCAATTAGCGAAGAAGGTTCTCCAAGATGGCTCTGTTGGTGCTACTGGTTGGGTACCAAAAGGTGATATGAAGAATCCAAAGAATGGTCAAGACTTTGCTGAAGAAGCTGGCCATCTGCAAAAGCAAAATAAGAAGAAGGCTCAAGATTACTGGAAAGCCACCCAAAAGGATCTTGGTAAGAAGAACATGACATTAAATCTATTGGCAGATAACACCGATGATCAAAAGCAAGTGGCTGAATATCTTCAATCCACATTACAAAAGCAATTTAAGGGACTCAAGGTTGAAGTTACAACATTACCACACGCACAACACGTTAGTCGTGATTTTGCTGGTAAGTTTGAACTGAACCTAACAGATTGGAATTCTGATGTTCCTGATGCTTCTGATTTCCTTTCTCTTTTGAAGACCGGCAACAAGGTTAACTTTACTAACAACACTGATCAGAAACTTGATGACTTACTGAACCAAGCCAACGATGGTACAAAGTCTGCTAGTGAACGTTACAAGCTTCTTCAAGAAGCAAATAAGCAAGTTCACACTAATGCTGATGGTGTTCCTCTGTACACTGCTGCTCAAGCACACTTAGTTTCTAAACATGTTACTGGTTTGAACTACGGTCCATTTAATACCGTTGCTCAATACCAATACGCTCAATGGAAGAAGTAAAACTAATATCCGAAGCTTAAATAAAGAAGGCCCGCTTGCTCCTCTGTTAGGCCTTCTTTATTTATAAGAACAGGAGGATTTTATGAGAAAGTATATTATTAAACGGTTACTAATGATGGTGCTAACTCTATTCATTGTTGCCACCTTAACATTCTTTTTAATGAAGATGATTCCGGGATCGCCTCTTGGGAACACAATGAAGCTTTCAAAGGCTCAACAGTTAGCTGTTGAAAAACAATATGGATTAAATAAGCCCGTTTGGCAACAATACCTTTCTTACATGACAGGGGTTCTCCACGGTAATTTTGGAATGTCCTACCAATATAATAGTACGACGGTCGCTTCCTTAATTGGTCACCGGGTAGGACCATCCATCCTCATTAGTTTTCAAGCCTTGGTATTAGGGGTTATTGTTGGGATTCTTTTGGGATGTGTTGGTGCCTTAAAAAAGGGGACATGGGCTGATGCTACCAGTAGTACACTAGCGGTTATCGGTATTTCATTCCCCAGCTTTATTCTGGCAATCTTACTTCAGTACTATCTTGGTTTTAAATTAGGATGGTTCCCAGTAGCCAGTTGGGACGGTTTCCCATCAACCATCTTACCAACAATCGCATTGTCGGCTGTACCAATGGCCCAAGTTTCACGATTTGTCCGGACAGAAATGGTGGAAGTCTTAAATTCTGACTATATCTTGTTGGCAAAAGCAAAAGGATTATCGGTCCCACAGGTTGTTTTCCACCATGCATTAAAGAATAGTATTATTCCTGCTTTAACATTAATTGGCCCATTAGCAGTTACCCTTATTACTGGTTCAATGGTGGTTGAAAATATCTTCTCGGTTCCAGGAATCGGTGAGTTATTTATTAACTCAGTTTTGGCTAATGATTATCCAGTAATCATGGGCTTAACAATGTTTTACTGCCTATTACTATGTGGCATTTTGTTGCTGACCGATGTTGTGTATGGATTAGTTGATCCACGAATTCTTTCAAAGGAAAAGGGGGAACATTAAGATGGAGACACCTAAAAAATCTACTTCAAAAAATGAAGAATTTCAGTTTGTCAATCTCGATGAAGTGACTGCCGCTCAAAGTGGAGTTGCCCCAAAGTCCTTATCCTTTCATGAGAAAGCTTGGCATCAGTTAAAGCATAATCATGCTGCGATGGTTTCCTTAATTTTTCTGCTCTTTATTGCGGTTGTATCAGTGGCTTCCCTATTTTGGATGCCCCATGATCCTAACGCACAAAATGTTAGCTTATCAAACTTGAAGCCGTTCACTAATGGTAGTTATCCACTAGGGACCGATGGACTAGGGCGCGATATGCTTTCACGACTCCTTTATGGCACGCGAATTTCATTAATGATTGCATTATTTGCCACCCTTGTTGATATTTTAATTGGTGTTCCATACGGTCTCGTTTCCGGATGGTGTGGCGATCGTGTTGACAATATTTTACAACGGATCATTGAAATAGTTAGTTCAATTCCAGAATTAGTATTAATCATGCTTTTACTGATCATCTTAAAGCCAGGAATGGTTTCCATCATTCTAGCAATTGCACTTAGTTCATGGGTTTTGATGGCACGATTAGTGCGTGCCTCAGCGATGCAAATCAAGAGTGCTGATTTTGTTCTCGCTGCTCAAGCAATGGGGGAAAGTCCCATGCAAATCGCATTTCGTCACATTTTACCGAATACCATGGGTGTGATTATTACACGGACAATGTTTACAATTCCGGCAGCAATTTTCCTGGAAGCGTTACTTTCCTTTATCGGAATCGGTGTTAAAGCGCCCAATGCTTCATTAGGGACATTGTTAAATACTGGTGAAAAAGGGTTCCAATTCTATCAATACCAATTATGGGAACCGGTCCTCGTCCTATCTTTAATGATGATTGCCTTCAACTTACTTGGTGATGGATTACGGGACGCATTTGATCCTAATACGAGGGGGGAGAAATAAATGGCAGAAGACGTACTGACAATTAAAAATCTTTCGGTTGATTTTAAGACCCTTGAAGGGACCGTCCACGCAATTCGCAATGTAACATTGAAACTACACCCCGGTGAAGTTCTCGCATTAGTTGGTGAATCTGGTTCCGGTAAATCTGTAACCACCAAAACTGTCATGCAACTCTTACCTAAGAATGCAGAAGTGGTCAGCGGTAGTGTTGAATATGAGGGTCGTGACTTATTAAAACTGCCTGAAAAGGAATTACAAAAACTGCGGGGAAATGATCTTGCAGAAATTTTCCAAGATCCGATGACTGCTCTTGATCCAACTATGCGGGTTGGTAAACAAATCATGGAACACCTATTGCAACACCAGGACATTAATAAGGAAGATGCAAAGAAAAAAGCGTTAGCAATTATGGAAAAGGTGGGAATCGTCAATGCTAAAGAACGGTTTAAAAACTTTCCATACCAGTTTTCTGGTGGGATGCGGCAACGAATTGTAATTGCCATGGCTTTGATTTGTAATCCCAAAATTTTAATCGCAGATGAACCAACAACTGCGCTTGACGTTACCATTCAATCACAAATTTTAAAGCTTATTAAACAGCTGAAGGACGAGTTAGGGACAGCAGTAATTTTCATTACTCATGACTTAGGCGTAGTTGCTGGGGTAGCTGATCGGGTTGCAGTAATGTATGCTGGACGAATTCTTGAATTCGGGTCAGTTAATGATATTTTTTACTATCCCCAACATCCATATACAGTTGGCCTACTAAAATCGACACCAACGATGGAGATGGATGGTGGTGATCTCGAATCGATCCCAGGAACACCACCAAACTTAATTAATCCACCAGCTGGTGACCCATTTGCTTATCGTAATCGGTATGCTCTAAAGATTGATTTTAAGAAATTACCACCATTCTTTAAGGTCAGTGATACTCATTACGCAGCAACTTGGCTGTTGGACAAACAAGCACCAAAAGTTCATTTAACGGATAAGCTTGATCAACGTCGTCAACATTATGCAAAACTCGTTGAAAAGGAGGCTCATCAAGATGACTGAAAACCTAGTAGAAGTTCACCATTTAAAGAAATATTTCCACCAAGGACGTCCTGATGAAGTCCATGCGATTGATGATGTTTCCTTTAATATTCAACGTGGTGAAGTCTTTGGCCTAGTAGGTGAATCCGGTTCAGGTAAGACAACAACCGGGCGGTGCATTTTAAATCTATATCAGCCAACTTCTGGTGACATTATTTATGACGGTGAGGATGTCACTAAACTAAAGGAACATCAAAAATTGAAGGAGTTTCATCAAAAAACCTCAATGATTTTTCAAGACCCATACTCGTCTTTGGATCCCCGGATGTCAGTTCGTGACATTATCGCTGAAGGACTTAAAATTCACCAAAAGACTACCAATCGTGAAGAATTTGATGAAAAAGTCGCGGAGACCATGAAATTGGTTGGGCTAACACCAGACCTTATGAATAGGTATCCGTATGAATTTTCAGGTGGTCAAAGACAACGGATCGGAATCGCCAGATCACTTGCGGTTGAACCAGAATTTGTTGTTGCTGACGAACCATTATCAGCTTTGGATGTTTCCATTCAGGCACAAATTGTTCAACTCATGGAACACCTCAAGGAGGTTAGAAATTTAACTTACCTTTTTATTGCTCATGATATTTCGATGGTTAAATATATTTCTGACCGTATTGGGGTTATGTATCATGGCAAGCTTTTGGAATTAGGAACAGCAGATGAAATTGTTAATCACCCACTGCACCCATATACACAGAGTTTATTATCCGCGGTCCCAGTTCCAGATCCTACTTATGAACGAGTACGAAAACAATTTACTTATGATGAAGAACCAGCAAATGTACCTTTACGCGAAGTCAAGCCAGGTCATTATGTTGCGTTGGCTTAAGAAATAGATTAAAGAGGGAGAGTGTTTATTATGGCAGTTCAATATAAAAATGCTCAAGTTTTTAATGGCCATGAATTTGTCAAAACAGATTTTACCGTTGAAGATGGCTATTTTAAAAATGTTGGTAAGAATAGTAACACTGATCAAAGCGTCGATTTAACAGGAAGGTTTGTGACCCCCGGCCTAATTAATGCTCATACTCATATGACAATTCCAGCTGATCCTTTTTATTGGACTAGTCGACCACAAAATACAGTTTCTAAAACAGTCTTAGCAATGCAAAATCTAAAAGAGGCGTTATCAGTTGGTGTAACCTACGTTCGTGATGTTGGCTCAACTGATAATATTGACCTGACATTAATGAAACTCAACCTTCCTGATTTACCAGGGATTGTTGGTAGTGGTCGGGCCTTATCAATGACTGGTGGTCATGGTTCCAACAAGAGTGGTAATCCCGATGATGGAACTTTAGAGGTTGATGGTGTTGATGTTGTTCGCCAAGGTGCCCGGACGGTTTTAAAAGAGGGAGCGCGGAATGTTAAGTTAATGGCTACAGGTGGCGTGGCCTCTCCAGGAGAAACACCCTTTGATGTTCAATTATCAGAAGAAGAAATGCATGCTGCCGTCGTTGAAGCCCACCATAAAGGATTCCCAACCGCTGCCCATGCTCAAGGAACTGAAGGAATTAAGAATGCCGTTCGTGCCGGAATTGATTCGGTTGAACATGCTATTTTTATGGATGACGAAGCTGTTGAGTTAATGAAAGAGCACGGGACTTTTGTTGTCCCAACCTTGGTCGCTCCACGGGCAATTTATGAAAATCCTGACCACCTTCCAGATTTTATGGTAAAGAAAGCGCGCCAAGTTGCAAAAGCTCATCTTACAAGCATCCGTAAGATTGTTAAGGCGGGTGTTCCCGTTGCAATGGGAACGGATGCCGGAACTCCATATAACACCTTCGGCCATTGGGTCGTTAATGAATTAAAAATGTATTTAGATGCGGGAATGACTCCGGAGCAGGTATTAAATTCTGCGACAACTGTGGCTGCTAAATTGCTACGGGTGGATGATTATGTCGGGAAAGTTGACAATGAATTTGAAGCAAACTTTGTTGTCCTTGATAAGAATCCATTCGATGATTTTTCAGCATTTGAACAAGCGGTTGCCGTTTATCGGAAAGGACGGCGAGTTGTTAACCGGTTGGATGTTAAATAAGGAGGATGATAATCATGAATGGTTTAAATGTTAATGACCTCGTTAATTTAACGAATACCGGTGCTTTGAAAACCCATTTGAGCGCTCGGGCATGGTTAACTGCCTGCGCCAACGCTGATGATCTTGAACATTATCGTTGGCAACTATGGTTTCAACCTCTTGACCAAACACCTGTAATGGTTGTTGAGACTAATAACCAACCTGGCTTTACCTTTAATGGTGACCACCAATTAGTTTACACGACGGTTAATACACAAACGAAGCACACACGTCTTCATTTTTATGATGTAAAAAATTATGAAACAAGTAAGACGGTTTTATTAAAAGACCACCAATTAAAGGTTTTGGAGAAACTTGCCGGTGGACAATTTTTGCTCGGTGGCAGAACACAACGACCAGATAAAGAACCGAATAAGCCTTGGCATGAACTTAAAGAGGTTCCCTATTGGTCAAATGAAGAGGGACTGGTTGACCAAACAAGACGCCACCTGTGGGTGTTTAATTCGGCAACCGAACAATTAAATGATTTGCTACCTCAGGACTTTGATTGTTCGAATTATTGGTACCAAGATGGTCAACTCTTTTTATGTGGGGTAAGTTACAAAAATTCACGACCATTTAAGGATGGTCTGTATAAATATGATTTTGTCAATCAAGAATTACAGGAATTAGTTCGTCCTAATCAATATCGAGTAGATACTATTGCTCTCTTAAAGGATCAATTATTTGTTCTAGCAAGTAACTGCAAGATCTATGGGATGGGTGAGAACCCTAATTTCTACCGTTATTCTGGTCACACCCTGCATTTAGTAGCTAAATGGGACCACAATGTTGGCAATATTGTGGTTAATGATATGACCGTTGTTGGTGGTCACAGTAGCACTGTTAGTGATGGTAAGTTGTACTTTGTTTCAACCGTTATTGACCATACTGAGGTATATTCATTTGATGGTCAACATATTAATTTAACCTTTAAGTGGCCTGGTGCAGTTAATTCACTAGCTTCAGAAAATCAGCGACTTGTCTTCACTGCAACGACGGCTGATCAACCGCAACAGGTTTATCAATATGATGGTAGTGATTTGAGACAAGTAACGAAATATAATCGCTTCTTGCAAAAGCGGTCAGTGGCGACAATGCACGAATTTGAATATTATGATTCCACTAATCGTCAATGTCATGGATGGGTACTGTATCCGGTTAATTATCAATCTGGTAAGAAATATCCGGCAGTTCTTGAGGTCCATGGTGGTCCACGAGCAACTTATGGCACCAGTTTTTTCCATGAAATGCAAGTCCTTGCTAATGCCGGTTACTTTGTACTATTTACTAATTTACATGGTTCGGAAGGACAAGGAGATGAATATGCTGATCTGCGTGGTCGCTATGGACAAGTTGACTACGCAGATTTGATGGCATTTACAGATGCCGTTCTGAAACAGTATGTAGATATCGACCCGACCAAGGTTGGTATTACTGGTGGTAGCTATGGTGGTTACATGACTAACTGGGTAATTGGTCATACTAATCGTTTTAAAGCAGCGGTTAGTCAACGGAGTATTGCAACATGGGTTTCGATGATGATTTCCGACATTGGACCAGAATTTGTTACCGACCAGTTAGCAGCCAGTCTCGATCAAGAAAATGGTATGCAGACTTATTGGCAACATTCACCGTTATCCTATGTCCACAATGTCCAAACACCGACTCTTTTCCTTCATTCTGACCATGATTTCCGCTGTCCAATTCCTGAAGGTTACCAAATGTTTCAATCGATGAAGCTTCAAGGAGTGCCAACCAAACTAGTTGTCTTCCATGGCGCTAATCATGATTTGTCAAGGGATGGTCGTCCTGACCAACGGATGAAACGTTTGACTGAAATGGTAGCCTGGTTTAATAAGTATCTAAAGTAAGGAGGGACTAACAATGACAACAACATTATTTCATAACTGTAATTTATTCACTGGAACTAAAAATAAAGTAACTCCTGATGCCTGGTTTACGGTTGATGATGATACCGGTCGATTAACTGCATTAGGGACAGGTAACCAGCATGGCGAAGCAGATCATGTTGTGGATCTTCAAGGTCAGTATGTAATGCCAGGATTGGTTGACGCCCATACTCATATGATGATGGATGCTTTAACCAACAAGCTGTACTACCTTACGGAAACTGAAGTCACCTTGCAAGCATTAGAGAACCTCCGGTCAGCATTACGAGCTGGTGTTACCTACGTTCGTGATTGTGGCGCCGCGTTTGATGTTGATATTAAACTTAATAAGTATCGTGCTAAACACCCGTTTGTTGGACCGGAAATTTTACCCTCTGGTCGGCCAATGTCGATGACTGGTGGACATGGTGATTTTACAGAAGGTGAGCATGGTGAAACTACTTGGGGATACCTCGTTGATTCTCCAGAAGAAATGCGTCATGCAGTTCGGTTAGCTTTCAAGGAAGGCGCCAAAAATATTAAAGTAATGTCAACTGGTGGAATTATGTCAGCAACTGACCAGGTTGATGATACCGAATTAAGTCTGGAAGAATTAACAATGGCGGTTAAAGAAGCGCACTCTAAACACATGACGGTTGCCGCCCATGCTGAAGGAGCAAAGGGTATTCATAATGCAATTGTTGCCGGGGTTGATTCAGTTGAACATGGCTGTTACTTACGACCAGAAGATGTTGAATTAATGAAAGAAAAGGGAACTTACTTGACCCCAACGTTAATTGCTGGTTACACAATTCCTAAATTTGGTCAAGGTAAGCTTCCTCAATATATGTTAGATAAAGCGGAAGCTTTCTTAGATGACTTTTTTGAAAATGTTGGTCGCGCACTTCAGGCGGGTGTTAACCTTGCCTTTGGAACTGATTCGGGGACGCCCTTTAATGAATTTAAAGATGCACCGTTGGAACTCGGTTTGATGGTCAAGGCTGGGGCAACGAATTATCAAGCACTACATGCTGCTGGATTAGGCTCTGCAACTTTATTGCGGGTTGATAAGGATTATGGAAGTTTGGAAGAGGGCAAATTTGCCGATTTTCTTGTTTTGAAGGAGAACCCATTAGCTGATGTTAGTGCTGTTCAACAGGTTGATAAAAAGGTTTATCAGCATGGTCAGCAGAAATTCTAGGAGGTGAAAACTAATGGAACTAAACCGTAATAAGGTTGAGGAATATGCCCTTGACCACTGGTATGATTTTAAAGAATACCTAGAACATCCAAGTATTTCTGCACAAAATAAGGGGATTAATGAAACTAGTGATTGGTTAGTGCAAACCTTTAAAGATTTAGGAGCTAAAATCGCAACTAAATGGGATGACCAGGGTGGCAACCCGGTTGTTTTTGCCGAATTTAATGGCCATAGTGATTATACCGTTCTCTTTTATAATCATTATGATGTTCAACCACCTGAACCATTAGACGAATGGAAATCGGCACCCTTTAAGCCCACCGAAAAGAACGGAAAATTGGTAGCTCGTGGTGTTTGTGATGATAAAGGTGAATTAATGGCTCGCCTTGGTGTTGTTAAATACTTTAATGAGCATGGTGGTTTACCCGTCAATCTTAAGTTTTTCGTTGAAGGGGAGGAAGAAACTGGCAGTCAGCATGTTCCGCTATATGTCAATGCTCACCAAGATGAATTAAAAGCAGATGCTTGTATTTGGGAAGGCGGCGGCAAAAATTCGGTAGACCATTTTGAAGTCGTTGCAGGTGTCAGGGGCATTGTCAGTTTTGATATTAAAGTTAAAACGGCGAACGCTGATATTCACTCATCATTGGCAAGTTATGTTCCTAATGCTGCTTGGCGATTGTTAGAGGGCTTAGGTTCTCTCCGCGATTCTCACACGGGGAGAATCACCGTGAAGAATTTTTATAGTGATATTGAACCTTTAACAACTGACGAAAAGGCTGCCGTTGATGAAATGGATTTTGACGAAGATAATGTTAAAGAAACCTATGGACTAAAGCGACCACTGGTTACAAATCACCCCCGTGAGGAGTTGGTTAACGGAACGACCCTGACAATTAATGGCCTTTCTGCTGGTTATGAAGGCGCTGGGGTTAAAACAATTGTTCCAAAGGAAGCAAGTGCCAAACTGGATTGTCGATTAGCACCTAACCAAGAACCCAAGAAGGTAATGGAATTGCTTAAAGAGCAGTTAAGAGTAAATGGCTATGATGATTTTGAAGTACATCTTAATGTCGCGGAAGATGCTTGGCGGACACCAATGAACGACCCGTTCGTCCAACAAGCACTCAAAACTGCTCGGGTTGTATATGGTCCGATGACAAAGTTTGTCCCGAATACAGCAGGAGGCGGACCGGTTCAACCATTTGGAGAAACACTTAATCTGCCAGTAGTAATGGTTGGTGTTCATTACGCGAAGAGTGGTCCGCATGCTCCTAATGAACACATTCGCCTCAGTGATTACGCAGAAGGAAGTTATTATTTAGCCACTTTCCTCAATCAACTCGGTGAAAGTCACCAATAATATAAATTCAATCATTCATAATATTTAGCCTCTCAGGTTCAAAACAGCTGAACTTGAGAGGCTTTATTTTAAATTATTTGTAAAGTCAATTCATTCTGGTGGATGTAAGCTGATTCCTGAGACAACTTTTAAGAGAGCGTATAATGAATAAATCGTCTCTCAAAAGGAAGAAATTTTTACATGCCAACTCGTTACGACAAAGAATTCAAACAAAACATCATCAACCTATATAAACAAGGCGAATCAGCCGCCCAACTGGCCAGAGAATATGGCATTGGCTATTCAACCGTTCATAAGTGGATCCAGGGCCAAGCCAAAACTCAATCCGGTAAATCGCCAGACGAAATTAAAGCGATGAAAAAGCGGCTGGCTTCCCTGTCTGAGGAGAACGAAATCCTAAAAAAGCCCTGGGCTTCCTTGCGCAGAAGTAACCAATATTTTTGATTACATTCACCAAGAAAGCCATAACCACCAGGTAACTAAGATGTGCCGAATCCTCGGTGTTTCCAGAGCTCAGTATTATCGTTATCGATCCCCAAAGCCTTCAAAACGCCGGGCCGAAGATGAGGACTTAAAACAACGGATTCTGCGGATCTTTGCGGAATTCAAGCAGCGATACGGCGTTATGAAGATCCACCATGAATTGAATCTGGAACTTCAACCACTGCAGTGTCAGTGCAGCCCAAGACGGATTTCCCGGCTCATGAAGGAACTGGATATCCACTCCGTCCCCGTCAATAAATGGAAAGCGGCTTCGGCTTCCAAAACCAAGGTTGAACAGCGTCCCAACTTGCTTAAGCAGGATTTCTCGACCACTAGTCTAAATCAAAAATGGACCGCTGATATGACCTATATTCAAACGAAGCGTAATGGCTGGTGTTACTTATCAACCATCATGGATCTGCACTCAAGACGAATTATCGGCTATTCATTCTCAAAAAAGATGGATACTAATTTAGTCTTAAAGGCCCTGGAAAGCGCGGTTAAAAATCGAACCATTACTGGGGACCTGATTATCCACACAGACTTAGGATCACAGTACACCAGCGATGAACAACCAACGGTTAACAGAACTACATATCCGCCACTCTTACAGCCGTAAGGGGTGTCCATACGATAATGCACCAATGGAATCTTTTCATGCTTCCCTCAAAAAGGAATGTGTTTATCCAGTGCCGGTCTTTGAGAATTATGAAACTGCCGCTGCTGTCCTTTTTGAATATGTGCATGCTTTCTACAATAGGAAGAGAATTCATAGTTCACTGGTCTCCCAGACCCCCTTACAAGTTGAAATCGCAACACTTACGAGCCAGATGGCCGCCTGATTTAATGCTTTCCATGGCTCAAATAAGTTATTAATAACGATTAATGATTTATTTGGGCTGTGGAAAGTAAACGCGGTTCTGAATGTCTCTTAAAACCTGTCTCAAATATTGACTTCAATCCACTTTTAATTTTTTAAAAACGTCGTTTGTAAAATTAAGTTAGAAATATAAAAAAGCCATTTGTGATAGACTTTTGAATAACCACAAACAAAAGTAAAGGAACATCACAAATGACCTACAAACATCTTACCACACGTGAATTAACTCTCATAGCTACAAGGTACTAAGGCTTATCAAGCTGCTAAGTTACTCAAACGTGGAAATTATTCGAGTATTTGATAATAGGATGGATGCATTGGCAATTTTGTTAGAGTATCTAGAGAAGAAGGAGAAGTAATAGTTGCTACTGTTTGGTAGTACTTATTGCTTCTCCTTGTTTAGTGGAATTAATAATAGAAGTAGATGATGATTTTATAATGAGGGACCATCGTCTGGTTGTTTATAATTAAATGATTGCTGTGCAATGCGTTGTCGTTCTTTCTTTAATGCTTCTTTGTATTCTCGTTGTTTTGTTAGTGTCCAAGCCCAATTTGTAATTGGCAGCTGTTGATGGATTTTTTTGACTAATTCAACATTAGGATCGGTAGGTAGTGACAAAGATTCTATAGCATATTGTAAAGTAAGTTGGTCTTTTAAGTTTCTTTGAAATTCAGTAGTTGAGACAACTTCAACTGTGTCATTGTTGTGCTTTTTAAATATCCATTGTTCTTTATTCATTGTCTGAATCCTCCTGCTCCGCTTTGTGGTAAAGCCAAGCAACTAAAATGCTAATTACGATTAAAGCAATTACACTTACAACTGGATGTTGCTTGAACCCCTTAAACCAAAGAATAAATCCTGAAAAGATGCCGGCACTTAATGTAGCAATCATTAACCAGAATAAAGCAACAACAATTTGACCTAGTTGAGAAATTTTATCGTCAAGCTCATTTAATTGGCCATTCATATCGTTCATTTTTCGTTTAATGGGTGCTTCTTGATCGTTGATTGCTTTTGCTAATTGGTTAAATTGTTTTTCAATCGATTCACGTTGAACGTTACCAATATATTCGCCTAGCTTATTATTAGTCTTTTTTTCAACAACCGCCCTTAATTCTTCGATCGTTGAAGCATCAACCATGATCTTCTTTTTCTGAACATAGGTAGCTATCTTTTTAAGGAGTGTTTGAACACCAGTGGCAAAAGTAGCTTGACCTTCCTGAACTTTGCCGATTAGTTGATTAGTTGTATCGAAATTACGAACATATTCGACTAGCAGCTTTTGTTGTTCATCTGGTTTATCTTCCAAGGCCTTAACACGATTTAGTAATGATTGAATAACTGCTTGATCACCGCGGACATCATCAACCTTAGAACCTAGGGCCGCCAATGTCGTGTTCGTGTTGCTTAATGATTGGTTGAGGTTGCTTTGGCTCATGCCTTGCTGTGTGGCGAGATTGTTTTGGTTGCTTAGCACATTGGTTAATGTTTGACCGTTGTTTCTTACTTGATTTGTCAGTATTTCGGTTTGCTTCTTTACGATTTTGACGTCTGATTTGATTTCGTTGACGTTGGTTGTCAAGTTTCCGCTTTTTGGTTTCTGCGTCATAGGTGCTGGTGTCGAATTGTTGTTCTTTGCTGGATGTGTATTGCTGAATTGATTTCCTCGATTGATTGCCATATTTATCATCCTCGCTTTCTTCATCTAGAAATCGTTGATTAATCTGTTGCTGTAACAATTGCTGTTGACGTAACTGTTGCAATTGTTCAGCATTTGTTTGTCGTGAAGTGTCAGGGTTAGTTTCAGTTTGTTCTTGGATACTTTGCTGATTCTTTCTCTGGCGTTGCTTAAACTCTTGCTGAATAGATTGTGGGGTAAATGAAAGGCCAAGTCCTCGTTTACCTCCACCTTTAGCATAGCCAAAATCACGAGCCGAATGAGAAGTAAAGTCGTCTCCAATAAATGTATACGTAATTGCGTCACGATAGATCTTTTTGCCGTGCTCATCTTTACCAATTGAAGCTTGGCGATGTTTAACTTTAACCCCGTTATTAGCTTCTAAGACTGTTTCAAAGTCTTCAAAATTATCGGTATTATTGAAGGCATCGAGAATGCGTTCTTTTAGATCTTCTTTCCAAATATAACCACCACGTTCGTCAATTTTAACGGCTTTAGAGTTAACTAAATTAACTTGATTTTCTTTAACTGGCTTAAATTCGCGGCCAGTTAATTTTTTAAAATTTTTAGTCATGTAGTTATCAAAATTATTACGGATTCCTAGATAATGGACTAGCTTTTTATTTTTGGTGACGGTTCGGGAGTTAACACTAATTAGATTAGTATCAAGTACTTTTCCATTGGTAAGAACTGAATTACAGGAAACGTGGACATGGAGATTTTTACCCTCAGAATCACACTGGACTGCTTCTAAATATTGAGCAGTTGATGGCAATAGCTGATGCAAAAAGTCATTAACTAACTTTAATGCTTGTCGGGCTTGTTGAAGTAAATTTTGTTTAGTCGGATTAAATTCTTGTTGACTAAAGCTAAAAATTAAATGATAAACTTGAACCTTCTTATTTGGATTTTTTGCTCGTTGTCGTACTGCCCAATACTGATCGGCAAGATAACGAGCATTAACTTTATTAGCATAATCACCATAGACATTTTGCCCGTTAAATAAAAGTGAACGGTGACTAGTTAGTTCAGTATTATGGGCTTTCTCATTAATTAAATAGTTAAGATTTGCTCCAGCATTAGTTGAACTAATAACTTTAACAATGCTCATTAATATCACTCCGCAGTTGATCGATTCTTTTTGTTACGGTGTTAAAGGCATCAATCAGTTCTTTTCCTAGATCGTTATTAGGATACTTATTAATATAGTGGGCGATTTGATTAATATTATTAAAAACTTGAGTCCGTGTTAACGTATCCATAATGTATTTTCGACTAGCAAGCAACTGCATCTCACGGTTAGCAGTTGCTTGCTGCCGACTGAGCGCCGTCGTCAGAGTAACGTCATCAATGTTATCTAAGATCTTACGAATCAGTTCGTTGACGTTGTACCCTGTCTTGGCGCTCAACGATGATAAGTGTTGGTCTTGCTGTTCCGTAATTCTAATGTGCTTGTTTACCAACTTCGCCATTATAATTCCTCCACATCAAGAATAATTTGAGAGTTCGAAAGGTCCTTTGACCTACGGTCAATCGTCCCAATCTCACTTCAAATTATAACACTTATCATCGTTAGCAAGCAGTTTACTTCGTGTACACATTAACTACGTTAATTAGTGACACTTGTATTGCTTGCAGGAACAGATTACATCTTTCCCTTGACCCTTTTAGTGCTACTTCTTGTTGTGAAGTAGCCAAGACAATTTACTTTTTTCCTTGTCGAAAAAGTAAACAAAACAAACAGAAACTTACTTGCAAGTTTCATCAGCAAGTTACCTTTTGAATTCGTCAAAGGTAACCGAACACCGACCAAATTTGGTTACAAGTTTGGATAAATAAAGTACTTTTTCATCAACGAAAAGGGCTCAAACAGTTGCTTAACTTTTCAAAAAAGTTAAGATTAAAAAAGAGTTCAAAACTTACGTAATGAACTCTAATTTTAAAATGGTTGTTGATTATTATGTTCTTGTAATTGTTGTTCACCATGAATATTTTTGGAATTATCTTGATTAAACCAATTGTTTAATTGTTGATCAAATTCTTTATCAGTCATATCAATTAATTGTTTATCTAGCTTAGCAACTTTGGATAACTTTGCTAAACGTTTTTTTGCTAAACGACCATATTTTAATTCGAGCTTTTGCTTAAATGCTTTTAGTTCTTCTGTTTCGCTCATTATAATTACCTCCTTGAATTATTGAAATATTAATCAATTTATTTTTAGTGAAAAAGGTTTCCTTTAGTTTAACAATTATAGTACTTTGCACTATCAGGAAAATCAGCATCATATTCATAACTTGTGCCCTCAGGAACTCCTTTTTCTCGTAAAAGGTCTACTAATTCATCTTCACTATATTTATCACTATCAATATCAAAATAAGCTGCTAGTTGATTTAGTTGATCGTCTTCAAGAGTTTCTAAGTCGGGCCATTCGATGTAGTTTCCATATACGGCCCCTTCATTACTTCCACTACCTTCTTCTGTACCAACGTAGGGATTTAAAATTTCAAGCATTTCTTCTAAAAAATCGTTATCCATTTAAATTTCTCCTTTAAGTTATTTTAGATTAAACGTAGTTCGTTTACTAAGGAATTATTTCTAATTAAAAGGGTTAGAAGTTTTTGTGATGAACGGTTTGGTTCAGTTCGATCCATTTCCCATGATTCTACAGTCCGGGGAGAAACACCAATAAGGCCAGCTAAACCTTTTTGAGTGACGTTTATTTGCTTTCGCAAATTTTTGATAACGTTACCGTCAAATTCTGGCCTTATAGGAATAGATGTTTCAATAACTTCTACGTTAGTATCTTTTCCATCTAAAAAGTCTTGGTATTCTTTCAATGAATTTTCAATAATTGATGCCATAATTATTTCTCCTTCCTATCACGTTTTTTAGCTTCAATGAATTTCTTAATTAAATGCTTTTCTCGTTTAGATAAAGTGGCCTTCTTATTCTTAGGATAAACTGTCAAGAAGAATAAGTGATTGATTGAAGCATCATAAACAAAGTAGATTGTTCGAAAACTACCACTTTTGCCCTTTTGATAATTATCTGGAGTGAAGCGATATTTAATAGCTCCCCCAGTTCCTTCAATAATAGCACCAGGAAACTTCTTACCGTGGTTATTATCTGGAGCATTACGTAGATAATAAGAAATATCATCAATTAATTCTTGTCGGTTTTCTTTGGTTAAGCCACAAGCATACCATTGTTCCATAAAAGACTGACCAAAGATAAATTTTACTTTATTACACATATATATCCTCCACAATCAGTATATACGATTTAATCGTATATGTAAAGACGTATGCTGATTAAGCAATACTTTTTATACACTTAGTAAACTTTACTCATTACGTAGTAGAATAAAATAAGAAAGAAGTTTTGAATAATATGGAGAAATTACCAAGTAATTTAGCAGTTAAGCACCAATATCGGTTATGGATATTAAAAGCAATTTATTTTTTGGAATTAGCTGGTTATAAACCAGAAGACTTTATTCCAGGCAATTCAATTACTATTAAAGGTAATGGTGATATTCATGGAAATCTTATTAGTGCTCATAATTATGTGTTAGATGCTATAGAAGAGCGTCGTAATAAGAGAAATAGTAAAATACCCGAAAGAGAACAGGTGTATGTATTGCCTCCAGATGCCTTATGGTTAGAGGAAAATTTGATACCATTAGAAAAAATATTATCTAAAATGCTTGATAAATATCAACCAGATAAATCGACAATATTTGAGTATAACAATAGGTGAAAAATCTTAATCGAACCTCACTTCATCGAGCATTTGTTCACGGCTGACTTGATCCAGTCCTAAATACTTGAGGGTCATTGCTTCTGATGAGTGGTTGAGGAGTGACATTACTAGACCGATATTATAATGAGTTTGCGTGTAGACCCGATAAGCTCCAGTTTTTCTCATTGTATGAGTACCGAGGTAATCAATACCGAGCAGATCACCAGTTTTGGCCATAATTTTGTAGAATTGCTTCTCCGTAATATGACGATCTGGGTGTTTAGTTGAAGGGAAAAGCCATTCGGAGTAGATATTTTTTTGGTTTAGCCATTGAAAGTAGTATATTAGATCCTGTTTTACTGGTTTTAAGTACAAAATATTGGGCTTTCCGGTCTTTTTATCACGAATATAAGCATTTTTAGCGATAGTTCCATCATTATTGAAGATTTCATTGCGTCTCAGAGCTAATAAATCAGACACTCGGAGCAGAGTAGCCTTGCCAACTTGGAAGATGGTGTAATTACGGCGGCCAGCTTTGAAATTATGGAGTAAAGTATCCTCAACTTCATGTAGAACATTACTGTCTTTGATTGGTAGTACTAGTTGTTTCATGTTAATTGTCCTTTGTTTGATTCATGTTGGCAGATTGCAAGAAATAAGTTAACAATTATCATGTAAGTTTCTAAAAAAGACTTCAATTGGTGTTTGCCAATTTAAACATTTCATTGGTCTCGAATTAAGCCACCAATTGATTGCAATTAGTTCATCATTGGATATTTGTTCAATATGCTTGCCTTTTGGGATAAATCGGCGGAGAACTCGATTCCTGTTTTCATTGGATCCACGTTCATGAGGAGAATAAGCGTGTGCGAAAAACATTGGCTTGTTTATCAAATCTTTGATTTGATGATAATTGGCAAATTCTTTTCCATGGTCAACAGTCAGTGATTTTAAATTGGCGCCTAGATGACGGGCCAGTGTAATAATAGCTTTAGTCATTGATTGACTGTCACGCCCATCTAAACGTTGAACGATTGTTAAGCGGCTTAATCTTTCTGTGAAAGTAGCGACTGCTTGCCCCTTCATTTTACCTGAAAGTACGGTATCTGCTTCGAAATGACCAAAGGTCGTTCGTTGTGCTACTTCACTAGGACGTGTATCAATTGAACGTCCATGGCAAAAAGTACCACGAGTTTCTTTAGCTCGATGGCGCCTAATACCATGGTCAGGAAGATCGCTTAAACTGATTTCTAGTTTGTTTTGATCAATCCAGTTATAGATGGTTTTAAAGCTCAGCTGCAGTGTATGTGTTACTTGCTCTGCCGACCATTTTTCAATTAGTATCTTATCCTCAATATATTGCTTTAATGCTGAAGTAAAGTGTGACTTAGCTCCACGTTGAGTGATTTGATCACGATGCTGTTTTTCTGCCCTTCGGGCATTATAAGATCCAGGTAATCGATGTAATTCTTTAAAAACTGTGGTTCGAGAAAATCCAATGCGACTAGCAATTTGACCTAAAGAATAATGTTCTTTGTGCAAAGTTTCGATGACAACTCGATCTTGAAATGATAATATAGTGGTGCCCATAAAGGTCCTTCTTTCTTGGATTAGTTTAGCGACACCATTAAAGACCTTTATGGGTTTTCTTGTCCACTTATTTAACTGTTAACTTAAATATTACAATATACGTTTAGAAAAAAGACACTATTTTGATACTTTCAGTAAATAGATTAAAAACAGTACCGAAAATTTTTAAAAGTTTTGATTAATATAGTCTCTTCGAATCTAATTATAAAGTGTTCAGTGAATGCTTCATATTAGGATATTTTGAAATTTAAGAGCACAGGTGATAAATCAAAAAAAGACATGACTGCAAAATATTTTTGCAACCATGTCCGAATTTACAGGTTCTACACCAAATGGTGTTGGTTAGAGATTTTTCATCTCTATACCAATGCCATTTTTGTATTTTAAACGGCAAATTACAAGTTTAATCCGAACAAGCCCGGAAACTTTCAATGGCAGTCTGTTGATGATGGATTTTTAATGGTCGTTGATTAATAAGCTCAAGTGCTGCCAGGATTTCATCAGTCGTTATCTGGTCAAAGTTAGTCTTTTTCGGGAAAAACCAACGTAACCGTCGATTGAAATATTCATTGGATCCCCGTTCCCATGGTGAATACGGGTGACAAAAATAAACTTTAATCTGATAGTCTTGTTCTATGGATCGATAATCGGCAAACTCCTTACCATGATCAACAGTTATAGATTTCACTTGGGAACCGAAGGTCCCCATAAACTTTCCAAAGGTATCATTTAAGGTCTTGGCGGTGCGATTAGGGGCTTTGATAGCCCATAGAAGCCGGGTTTTACGTTCTACAAAAGTGACCAAACATGCTCGTGACTGACCTCGGCTAGAAAGTACCGTATCGACTTCCCAATGAACAAAAGCTAATCGCTGATTGACAGATTTTGGTCGTTGTTCAATGGAAGTCCCACTTGTAAATGTGCCACGATGCTCATTAGCTCGGCGCTGTCGGACATTGCGATTAGGTAGATCAGCCAAGTTGAAAGGTAACCAGCCAAGCTTAAGCCAGTTATAAATTGAAGCGGTGCTCAGGTTAAAAGCTTTCGCAATCGCTTCTGGTGACCAAGTTAAACGTAGGTGGTTGGTAATTAAAATTGTCAATGATGGCGTTAGAATCGAATGGCGACCACAAGCCCGCCTTTTATGATCTGCGTCTTGTTGCGCTAATTCAGGATCATAGGGTTTGACCCGATCTAATTCATAGCTAATAGTTGATTTAGCAACGCCTAAGGCGTCAGCCATATCTTGGTAAGTATGATGGCCTTCACTGACCAGTTGAGCTAGCGCACCACGTTGAAAACGTGATAAAGTAGAAGTACCCAAAGTAATCACTCCTTATAGCTGGTTGGAATTAACTACTACCATTGTAAGAGATTGCTTTGGGCCTTTTTTTATTTTTGTTCGGATTAATTATAGAATTTGCCTCAATTATTAGTAAATTTCATACAGTCAGTCTGAAGTATATATCTGATAGAAAATAGTCGATATTTAAAAACACTTAGTAGCATTCGAGGTACAACTGTGCCTTTAGGACTTCAATCCCTCGTTCTAGATCTGCAGGGGCCGTGTACTCTGATGGAGAATGGCTGATGCCATCGCGGCTAGGAACGAAAAGCATTGCAGTTTTGACTTGGCGGTTCATGATTTGCGTGTCATGACCAGCACCGGAGGGCATGACTTGATAGCTATATCCCTTTTTTTCACAAATTTCGGAAAACTGGTCCTGCAGACGCTTGTCCATGACTACTTCAGGGTAAGGTTCCATTAGAGAGTCAATGTGGCCATCAACCTTATTTAATGAAGCGATTTCTTCATTGAGTTTGGTCTCGAAAGCGTCAACGGCTGCTTTTTTTGGATGGCGGACATCGATGGAGAAGGTGACACGACTAGGGATTGCGTTAGACGCACCGGGTTCAACGGTCAGATTGCCAACAGTGAAAACGAGGGGCTCACCGACTGCTTGCGCATAATTATCTAAAGCGGTAATCATTCGTGCGGCTGCTTTCATCGGATCCTTACGTAAGTGCTGTGGGGTCGTTCCAGCATGATTGGCTTGTCCAGTTAAAGTGACGTTAAAGCGTTTGAGCTCACAGATACTAGAAACTACACCTAGTTGGGTGCCAGTGGTATCTAAGACTGGGCCTTGTTCAATATGTAATTCGAACCATTCGCTGGGAAGTGGCTGATCCTGACGAGTGACGAATGATGGTAAAGCAGAAACAGCGTGTGAACGAGCTTCTTCGAAAGTAATTCCATCAGAGTCTTTCAGATTAGGATCCGTTTCATCGACTTGTGCATAATGCTTAGAGCCGGAAAAGGTTGTAGGAAAACGAGCAGCGTCCTCTTCGCTAATTGCAACGGCAGTCATTGTTTTCTTGGGTTGACCGTATTCTGCATACAAATCAGTCATTGCTAGGTAAGCAGCGGCAACCCCATAAGCACCATCATATCGGCCACCGTTGACAACAGAGTCGATATGCGATCCGGCGGCAATAATCTCAGTTGATTCACTGCCAGGATAGGTCATGAAAGTTGAACCATTTGTGTCAACGCTGACAGCCATTCTTTTAGCCTGAGCTTCTTTTTGGAGCCAAGAAACAGCAGCAATCCACGCGTCGGTATACACTGGACGGGTTACTCCTGTATCACCAGTTTTACCAAATTGACCCAATCGTTGGAGAAAATCACTTGCAGCTTCGCGTTTTTTTTGCATATAAAAACCTCCTGAAATAAAATGATATTTTAATGAGAATACACCTAGAATTTGGGAGATTGCAAGAAATAAGTTAACAATTATCATGTAAGTTTCTAAAAAAGACTTCAATTGGTGTTTGCCAATTTAAACACTTCATTGGTCTCGAATTAAGCCACCAATTGATTGCAATTAGTTCATCATTGGATATTTGTTCAATATGCTTGCCTTTTGGGATAAATCGGCGGAGAACTCGATTCCTGTTTTCATTGGATCCACGTTCATGAGGAGAATAAGCGTGTGCGAAAAACATTGGCTTGTTTATCAAATCTTCGATTTGATGATAATTGGCAAATTCTTTCCCATGGTCAACAGTCAGTGATTTTAAATTGGCGCCTAGATGACGGGCCAGTGTAATAATAGCTTTAGTCATTGATTGACTGTCACGCCCATCTAAACGTTGAACGATTGTTAAGCGGCTTAATCTTTCTGTGAAAGTAGCGACTGCTTGCCCCTTCATTTTACCTGAAAGTACGGTATCTGCTTCGAAATGACCAAAGGTCGTTCGTTGTGCTACTTCACGAGGACGTGTATCAATTGAACGTCCATGGCAAAAAGTACCACGAGTTTCTTTAGCTCGATGGCGCCTAATACCATGGTCAGGAAGATCGCTTAAACTGATTTCTAGCTTGTTTTGATCAATCCAGTTATAGATGGTTTTAAAGCTCAGCTGTAGTGTATGTGCTACTTGCTCTGCCGACCATTTTTCAATTAGTATCTTATCCTCAATATATTGCTTTAATCCTGAAGTAAAGTGTGACTTAGCTCCACGTTGAGTGATTTGATCACGATGCTGTTTTTCTGCCCTTCGGGCATTATAAGATCCAGGTAATCGATGTAATTCTTTAAAAACTGTGGTTCGAGAAAATCCAATGCGACTAGCAATTTGACCTAAAGAATAATGTTCTTTGTGCAAAGTTTCGATGACAACTCGATCTTGAAATGATAATATAGTGGTGCCCATAAAGGTCCTTCTTTCTTGGATTAGTTTAGCGACACCATTAAAGACCTTT
>NZ_JACSQW010000024.1 GCF_014836425.1 Limosilactobacillus avistercoris
GACCCGTTAGTCAAGTGGTTAAGACACCAGCCTTTCACGCTGGTATCGTGGGTTCAAATCCCGCACGGGTCACTTTTATGGAGGATTAGCTCAGTTGGGAGAGCATCTGCCTTACAAGCAGGAGGTCACAGGTTCGAGCCCTGTATCCTCCATTCACAACGAAAGTTGTGTTTGGTAATTTAATAAAACCCATATAATCGCAATGGCTCGGTAGCTCAGTTGGTAGAGCAACGGATTGAAGCTCCGTGTGTCGGCGGTTCGATTCCGTCCCGCGCCACTTTATGGGGGAGTAGCGAAGTCTGGTTAAACGCGACGGTCTGTAAAACCGTTCCTTCGGGTTCGGTGGTTCGAATCCACTCTCCCCCATTTTATAGGGATATAGTTAAACGGTATAACTACGGTCTCCAAAACCGTCGTTGTGGGTTCGATTCCTACTATCCCTGCTTTTATGAATTTTTTGGCGGTATTGGTGAAGTTTGGTTAACACACCGGTTTGTGGGTCCGGCACGCGTGGGTTCAAATCCCACATACCGCCCTTTGTTAAAAGGGTTTCCTTTTAACGTTAACTATTTGGTGGTATAGCCAAGTGGTAAGGCAGAGGTCTGCAAAACCTTTATCATCGGTTCAAATCCGATTACCACCTTTTAGTTACTAACTAATACTTAATATTTTGCCTCTGTGGCGGAATTGGCAGACGCGCTGGACTCAAAATCCAGTTCCCGTTGAGGGAGTGTGGGTTCGACCCCCACCGGAGGCATATTTTGACTGAGTAAATGGTATTAGTTGGTAAGCAATTTAGCAGGAGAAAGTTTATATTAAACTTTCTCCTGCTTTTATTTTATTGCTATTTTGAAAGCGCTATAATTAATGCTGAGAGTACCTTAATATTGAAATAAAGCTGGGTGGAAAATGGAAAGGGCATATACTAAAAATTATGCTGTAGATAAGATGACAAAGTTAGGGTTAACTTCTGTTGGAAGATCAGATACATTAGCAGGTCACAAGTATGGGCCAGCAGTCCGTCCTTATTATTTAATTCATTTTATTCTGTCCGGATCAGGGATATTTAAGGTTAATAATATATCATATCACCTTCATGCTGGTCAGGGCTTTCTAATTGAACCAAATTTTCGGACATTTTACATTGCAGATAATCAAACTCCTTGGTCATATGTTTGGGTTGGTTTTGCTGGGAGTGATGCGCAAACATTAGTAAAGCAACTCCCAATTTCAGAAGGTTCACCAGTCTTTGATAGTGATAAATCGTATGAAATGGTGGATTGTGTTAATAGAATACTGAAACTTGATAATAAGTCTTTAGCCAATAAACTTTATGGACTAAGCTGTTTATTGCGTTTTCTTAGTTATGTTTCTGCTGGGACAAACGGGAAAGTAAGTATTAAGGGATCACAACAAAATGACTATGTAAAGCAAGCTATTCAATATATTAGCCAACATTTAGAAACAGTTTCTGTTGATCAGCTCGCACGAGTTACTAATATTAATCGAAGCTATCTTAGTGATTTATTTAAGCGAGAATTAGATTTAACACCTAGTGAGTATATCCGAAATTTTCGAATTACAAAGGCAAGGCATTTATTAGAATCATCAAACATTAGTATTGATCAGGTAGCAGAACAATGCGGGTATGAATTGACAAATACGTTTACACGGTTATTCAAACGTGCTTATGGAATTAGTCCTCGTAAGTATCGTCAGCAAAGTCAAAGAATAAAAGAATGAGAAAAGTTATTTTACAATACAAAAAGCGACTCTAAACTCCGTATCATTCGAACTTTAGAGCCGCTTTTTCTATGCAATAGTTTTAATGGATTCATTATGATTGAGAAGTGGTTCAGCAATATTACTTTTGAACCATTGTGTAAGTGGTCCCATAAATAGGGCAGTAATAATTGTACCTATTCCCAAAGTAACATTGAAAGAGAAACCAACTAAGACGCAGATACTATCCGTGATAATTCGACAATATTTAAATGGTAGTAAGTGAAATTTATAAGCAGCAATAAGTGCAATAGCATCATAAGCTGACACTCCTAGATCAGCTGTAAAGTAGAGTGCAGCAGCTAGACAAGTAAAAACGATTGCAGTAATCATTAGTCCACAGCGAAGAGTTAAATTTAGATGAGGAAAGATATTATCAAGAATTGAACGCATCGTATCTGCGGCGATCCCTGTTAAAAAGAGGTTAATAATGGTTGCGATCCCAATATAGTGGCGACGAAGGATAAAAACAAGAAAAAGAAGGAACGCGGTAAGGATAAGGTAGAAAGTAGAATAGGTGGAATTAAAAAGGTTAGCAATTCCTGTTACTAAACACGTGAATGGATCAACACCGAGATTTGCTTTTTGAAGCATGCCAACACAGATTCCACAAAGCAATACACCACAAAAAGCCATAGTAATTTTTTTAAATTGATACAATTATTTCACCCCTATGTAAAAACGTTTATCGTTTATTTTGTTTTCGTTTTTATCGTAGCGCTTTCATATGTGAGATACCGTGAAATTAGTTGTTAAAATAATGCAAAATGTTAGAAATAAATGGGTCAAGGATTATAAATTACAAAAGCGATCAAGCATAATGTTTACTTGATCGCTAGAAGAATTTAATCCCGATTCTCAATAAAATGCCAAACAAAAAAGCCAATTCCGATGATTAATGCGAGCCAGCCCCAAAGCTGAAGGAAAAGATAAATCTTAAACATCAGCATGGCGATAATCCAACTAATAATCATCATTCCTAAGCAGATACTATCACCAACCATATTATCAATCCGGAATGTGCAAAGATAAAGAATTCCGGAAGCTAGATATAGTACTGCAATCACGATTTCGGCAGTCATACTGAATATTCGTGCAGAAGCATCAGGGTTTGCAGCAGCGGTAAAGAGTGCTTGTAAGAAGATAACAATTGCAAGAATAATCATAATGATCCCAACAATTATTTTAGTATATTTCATAACGACACCTCCTTATAAATATATTAATATTTAAAATGGCGATTATAAAACGATCTAACCTAAAATATTATAAGAAGTCTGTTCGTGTCTTATAGATTAAATTAAATATGAATTATTTTTCATATGTTTAGCGGTGCTAATTTTAATTTTGCTGATTTATCCATTGATAATATATGCGAAGGAAAAATTACTAATTATTATTGATTAAATTGGTTAAAGGGTAGTAGGAGTAGCGTTTAATTTTTATCATCTTTAACGTTCTTGCTTTTATTTACTTGAAATCACAATAAGTAGTGGCTAAGTTATAATTGCATCTACATATTGGGGTGGAGAAGTCAAGGTTTCACTTTATTTTTTTCGATAGTATGATAACAATCGTTAATATCAAAAAAGGGGACTGGAGCAATGGAAATAAAGTTAATGAAAGATGCAAGCCTACAAGACCTTACTAATGTTAAGGTTATTAAGCGTGATGGTTCAGAAACACCTTTTTATGCTTATAAGATTGACTTAGTGCTGAGAGAATTAAGCGCTGATGATGAGACAAAGAAAGCCGTGTATAAGGCACTTCTTTCTTTTGTTAATCAACAATCAATTTCGACTAGAGAAATTGCACAAGCATTTATTGATGGCTTGAAGAAAGCAGACAAAGATGTACTAGCTCAAAAGTATATTGATTACCGTCGTCAGGATGAACGAAAATTTGCGGAAGCAACCGATCCCCAATATAAGCTTAACCAATTATTTGACCGAAATTCGCGGGTGGTTCACGAGAATGCCAATAAGGATAGTCATGTGTTCAATACTCAGCGGGAGCTGGAAGCTGGAGTTGTTAGCCGTGCTCTCGGTTTGCGGATGTTGCCTAAGCTAGTAGCTAAGGCTCATTTACGGGGTGATATTCACTGGCATGACTTAGACTATTCACCCGTTACGCCAGAAACTAATTGCTGTTTAATCGATTTTGATGAGATGTTTAAGAATGGTTTTAAGATCGGAAACGCTTGGGTTTCTTCACCACGTTCTATTCAGACGGCAACTGCTCAAATGTCACAGATTATTGCTAACGTTGCTTCATTACAGTATGGTGGTTGTTCAGCCAACCGAATTGATCAATTATTAGAACCATATGCTAAATTAAATTACCAAAAGCATATGAAGGATGCTGAAGAATGGATTGCTCCTGAAAAGCGGGAAGGCTTTGCCCGCGCTAAGACTAAAAAGGATATTTATGATGCAATGCAAGCATTGGAGTATGAAATTAATACTCTTTATTCAAGTCAAGGACAAACACCGTTCACAACAATTAACTTTGGATTAGGGACAAGTTGGATTTGTCGTGAGATTCAAAAGGCGATCTTAAAGATCCGGATTAAGGGACTTGGTAAGGAACACCGAACTGCCATCTTTCCAAAGCTGATCTTTACTCTTAAACGGGGACTAAACCTTCAACCTAGTGATCCAAATTATGACATCAAGCAATTAGCTCTTGAATGTTCAACTAAGCGGATGTACCCAGATTTACTGATGTACGATAAAATCAAGGAAATTACTGGAAGTTTTAAGACACCGATGGGATGCCGATCATTCTTACAAGGATGGAAAGATCCGGAAACCGGGAAAGAAGTAAATTCTGGTCGAATGAACCTTGGAGTTGTCACAGTTAACCTTCCCCGGATTGCCCTTGAAGCTCATGGAGACAAGGAACTCTTTTGGCAGATTTTCCAAGAGAAAATGAATATTTGTCATACTGCTTTAAAGTACCGAATTGCACGGACAAAGCAGGCTAAACCGGAAAATGCTCCACTCCTCTACATGTACGGGGCATTTGGAAAACGACTAAAGCGGACTGATAGCGTTGACAAAGTTTTCAAAAATAGTCGAGCAACTGTTTCTTTAGGCTATATTGGTCTATATGAAGTTTGCACTACGTTCTATGGGACAAATTGGGAACATAACCAGGAAGCCCATGACTTCGCTGTTTCAATTGCTAAGGCAATGCACGATCTTTGTGCTAAGTGGGAAAGTGAAGAAGGTTACCACTATAGTCTTTATTCAACCCCAGCGGAATCATTGACTGATACTTTCTGCCAGGATGATCTTAAGAAGTTTGGCCGGGTTGAAGATGTTACGGATAAGGAATACTACACTAATAGTTTCCACTACGATGTTCGAAAGCACCCAACACCATTTGAAAAGCTGGAATTTGAAGAGGCATTTCCATACCAAGCTGCAGGGGGCTTTATCCACTATTGCGAATATCCGAACCTTCGTCAAAACCCGAAAGCTTTGGAAGCTGTTTGGGACTGGGCATATGATCATGTTGGTTACCTTGGAACAAATACAGCGATTGATCAATGCTTTAAATGTGGTTTTAAAGGTGAATTTGAAGCGACTGCTCGTGGCTTTAAGTGTCCGCAATGTGGTAACCATGATCCAGCCACCTGTGATGTTGTTAAGCGGACCTGTGGTTATCTAGGTAATCCACAACAACGGCCAATGGTTCACGGTCGACATGAGGAAATTATTCACCGGGTAAAACATATGAGTTCTTCAATGATTAAGTCAGCTGCCCAATTTGAGCAAAATCGGCAACTCGACTCAAAGGAAGAACGAGCTGCAATTAACGGTAATCAAATTTAAAGAGGGGTAAAAATGAGAGAAAAAGGGCCACAAAGGTTACCAAAGAATCCACAACCTAAAGAATGGTTGGCAAAGGATCATTCACTTCAATATATTGCTGACTATAAACCATTTAACTTTGTCGATGGTGAAGGGGTACGTTGCAGTGTGTACGTGAGTGGCTGTTTGTTTAACTGTCCGGGTTGCTACAATAAAGCTGCGCAGAATTTTCATTATGGTCAACCATACACTAAGGAACTTGAAGACCAAATAATGGAAGATCTTTCTCAAAGTTATGTTCAGGGATTAACCCTGCTCGGGGGAGAACCTTTCCTGAATACTCAGGTTTGTTTGAAGTTAATTCACCGGTTGAGGAAAGAGTTTGGTCACACGAAGGATATTTGGTCATGGTCAGGATATACTTGGGAAGAACTTTTAAAGGATTCCGATGATAAATTAGAAATGCTCCATAATATTGATATTTTGGTAGATGGTCGCTTCCTTCTGGCAAAGAAGGATTTAACTTTGCAGTTCCGGGGAAGTTCTAACCAGCGAATTATTGATGTTCCTAAATCATTTGCTAGTGGCAAGGTCGTTATTTGGGATAAGCTAGTTCATTAGTAGGTGAGATTGATGAAAAAGGAATTACTTAAAATTGTCCAGATGGCTAGTCGGGATCAACCGGCGTGGTTGCAAAAGAAGCGGTCATTGGCGTTGATATTGCAAGAACGGTTTTCAAAAGCTGAACAACAGCAGGAATGGTTGACTAAATGGGAAAATCCTTCTTTAGAAATTAATAGTGATGACTCGGCATTAATACATGATGGGGATGACTATGTAGCATTACCGATCAACTTAGCGGTTCAAAAATACCCGGAATTGTTGCAGGAAAACTTAATGGAAAAAGCTGTCCGCTGGCAAGAGAACCAGTTAAATGCGATTCACCTTGCTTTAATGGATGTTGGTCAGTTTATTTATGTACCAGATAATACAGAACTTAAGTCACCACTGGAATTAGGTTTGGTAACTAAGAGCAATAATCCACATAACTTAATAATTGTTGGTGCTGGTGCAAAAGTGTCAGTGGTTGAAGAAAGTAGGTATGAAACAGAGCAACCTATTTATGCTGCAACCGAGATTTTAATGGGGACGGGAGCGCAGGTGAAGTTTTATCAGGACAATCACTACCAAAGTGATTTTACTCGCCAAGCCGTTCATGCTTACCAGGCCCGTGAATCAGTACTAAATATTGAAGGAATAATTCCAGCGGTTAGTCACAACTATAATAGCTTTTATAGTTTCCTTGATGGTTCAAATGCCCACTGGAATGTTAAATTAGCTTCACTTGTTAATAATGAGAGTCAGCGGAAGGTAACTACCCAGGTTGATGGTTATGGTGAAGGAACAAGTGCTGATGTAAAGGAATGGGGATGGAAAACTCCAAACTCTCAATTAGAATGGGGAAGGTTGGCTACTGTTGATGGTGAGCCACTTGAGCTTCATCAACAACGGGTGGTAGCTAGTAATAAGACTCTCTTTATTAATAATATGCCAAGGAATTCAGAAAACTTCTCAAGTGCTCATGACTTTTTTGAGGAATATTTGCCCATAAAGTCGTGGTTAATGGAGCATTGTTAGTTACAGAATAGTTACAAAACCAAGCAAAATAACGTTAAAAGGCTCAGATAGGAATGAATTTTTCCTATTTTGAGCCTTTTAAATACTCTTTTATTACAAAAATAATTTTATAGGTTAACGAAGAGAAAATGGAGGCTAAATGGCGGTAAATTAGGATTTGAAGCGGTTAATATTTGATAGGATAGGAAGACTTTATTACAATAAATTACGAAAATTGGTGAAATTGATAATCTGTAGTAACTGCTATGTAATTTTGATTGTGTATATTAGAAACTGTTGATGAGGTAATCAACAACTTAACAATGATAATTAGAAATTTGAAACAATAATTAAGAAAAGGAAGGTATTTCATTTATATGAATAAGTTATCGAAGAACATCGCTAAAGTTACAGCTGCTGTTGCCGGAGTTGTTGCCTTAGGAACTATCGCAACTACCACAACCGCTAACGCCGACTCAATTTACACGGTGCAAAGCGGTGACACCTTATCAGAAATTTCATATAAGTTTGGTCATGATTTAACTTTTGTTGATACATTAGCATCAAACAACAACATCGCTAACAAGAACTTAATTTACGTTGGTCAAAAGTTAGTAATCAAGGATGACGGTGAAGTTGCTCCTGCTACTGAAAAGCAAGTTGAAACATTACCTTCAGCTAACACAACAACCCAAAACAACAACCAAACTAGTTCAGCAGCTACTACTAACAGCACAGCTGCCCAAACTCAAACTGCAACCGCAACTACTTCAGCAAGCAATGCTGCAAGTTACAACGGTAACAGTAACTACACTTCCAATGTAGCCGGTAACGATGCCGCCGCTAAGGCTTGGATCGCTGGCCGTGAATCAGGTGGTAACTACGGTGCTACTAACGGTCAATACATTGGTAAGTACCAACTTTCCGCTTCATACTTAAACGGTGACTACTCAGCAGCTAACCAAGAACGAGTAGCTGACCAATACGTAGCCAGTCGTTACGGTTCCTGGAGCCAAGCCCAAGCCTTCTGGCAATCACACGGTTGGTACTAAAATGGAGTGTGAGCCCGTATAAAACTCACGGTTGATAATAATTTCTCCCGGCAGTGGTGCTTTAACACCGCTGTCGGGAGTTTGTTATCTCTAAGGAATTTTCTGCGAATAATTTAGCCATATGGTAGTTCTTTGCTATAATAATAACCATAATTTTCAAATAGTTTGGGAGTACAAAATGCTATTTAAATCAAAGAACGATCAAGGAGCAATTGAACGGGCACAAAAAATGTACGGTGCAGGAATTAATCGTGGCCTTGCAGGATTTGTTGCTCAGGGACGAAAAAAGAAGAAGCCGGTAACATCAACAGATGATGAGATTGTGTTAACCACGACAGAGAATATTCCAGAAAACAATTATCGGATTATTGGAATGGCTTTTGGAACTGCAGCTGATCACCAACAAGCAGTTAAAGTTTTAAGAAAAAACGCTCAGAAAATTGGTGCAGATGTTATAGTATCAATGCGCTTTGACTCTAATAATTCAACTGTCACTGCTTACGGAACGGCTGTGAAATTAAAATGAGAATACTCATTGAAAAGGGCCAAAGTTTAGCGATGCTAGACCTTGGCCCTTCTTTATATGGAAGTATTAATTTTGTGTTTCCCATGGCTTATTTGTACTGATTAAATTAATGAGCTGCGTTTGTTTCTTTCGTGTTTCTTTTCGATGCTTTCTCCGGGTTTCATAACCAGCGATCATTGCTTTTTGCTCAGCACTTTGGGGAACTATCTGATCGTATTGAATTGACTTATTTGGATCTTGAATTACAAAGGTAATGAAGCATGAAAAGCCAACGAACCTTTCACCAGTTTTAAGGTGTTCACCAATAACTTTAACAAAAATTTCGAGTGACCGGTGTCCAAGCCCAGTAACGTAGGCTTCCATACACATTGAATCTTGGAGATGGAATGGTTGGAAAAATTGGAGGTGATCCATTGTTGCAGTAACGACTGTGGAACGAGTTACTCGCATTGCAGCAACGGAAGCTTCACCATCAACTAATTCAAGGATTCGTCCACCAAACACTGTTCCATGTTCGTTTAAATCAGCATTAAGAACCCGGTGGAGAGAAACGGCTAAAGTATCATTACAATTTATCTTCATTATTTACAGCTCCTTAAATTTATTCCTTATCATTTATTTTATCACAGTTAAGAAATCGCTTTCTTTGAGACGTTAAACTCATTATTGTAAAAATGAAAAAATATTAATATCTTTTTCATCTTTTTCTTAAAAGTTATATTATAATGGAGACACATAGAGATGAAAGGATGAGATCAATGTCAAAAGATAGTCAGATTATTGATACTAAGTCACTATACGTAAACCCTGAGCGGGGAGTGGCTACCTTAAATTACAGTCAAAACTACTTTACTGATATTCCTTCATTAATTAATAGTGATGAAGTAAAGCATATTGTTAAATTATACTTGGATTCACGTAATCCAGATAATGATGACGATGCCTTTGATAATGCTAGTGTTGACAAGTTTATTGATGTATTGAAAAAGATCCTTGTAGATGATGACAGTGCTTTTGATGAATACGATCCAAAAGATATTCTAGAGAGTGTCGAAGAATTATATTCATATTACCGTTCATTATTGCGGGTATCCGTTATTAATTACAATGATAACAAGATTGTTGGAAATGAATTCCGGACAATTGATACTCAATTTAACGATCTGGTACGGAAGCTTTACCGGATTCTTGAGGAAAAACTTCAAGGCTTTGAAAATCGGACATACCGGCAAGTTAATGCGGCAACTAACGCTACCATTTTAGTTCAACAGCATAATTGGCAAATCCCTGCTGGTTATGAAGAATTACGCGACATTGATTTCATCAATACTGTAATGCTTCGGCCACCAATGATGATGCACACAAAGAGTAACAAACGTGAAGGAGTCTTTTCTGCCGTTAGTGAGAACCCAGTAGATCGTTTCCATGGAGAACGGGGAAAGTGGTACTGCTACCCAGCAAAGATTGGGGAAAGTCTCGCCTTTATCTACTTCAACGTTGACTACCTTGTAAACGGAATTGCTCTTTCTAACCTTTTTGAATTGGCTTCACCTGAAGAAATTGAAGGACAAAAGCCAGACTTGGTTGTTCTCTTTGGCCTTGAAAAGACAGAAGGCATGGTTTCACACTACTACCATGATGAAAAGAACAATATTTGGATCGGTGAAGTTCCATATACTGATAAGACCACATACTTTGGTTACATGAAGAAGATGTGCTTAACCCTGCACAACCTTCACCAAATCTATAATGGTCGTTTACCAATTCACGGTTCAATGTTAAAGATTAAGTTTACTAATGGTAAAGAAAAGAACGTTGTCTTCTTTGGTGATTCAGGTGCCGGAAAGTCTGAATCAATTGAAGCATTACAAGAATTAGCTGATGACAAGATTGTCAGCATGGAAACCATTTTTGATGATATGGGAAGCTTCACCCTTACTGATGATGGTCATATCTATGCTCAAGGGACAGAAACCGGTGCCTTTGTTCGTCTAGATGATTTAAGCAGTGCGGTTGCATTTAATAACATGGACCGGGGTGTATACTTGAATCCAGAACGAAAGAATGCCCGGGTTATTATTCCTGCTGATACTTACCAGAACGTTATTAAGCACCACCACATTGATATGTGGCTCTATGCTAATAACTACAGCGATGAAGTAGGTATTCACCGCTTTGATACTAAGGAAGAAGCTGAAAAGGTCTTTGTTGCTGGTCAACGGAAGGCCCTTGGAACAACTGATGAAGTTGGGATGAGCAAGACCTTCTTTGCTAACCCATTTGGTCCAGTACAAGAACCAGAAAAGACTAAGCCAATTATCGATAAGGTCTTCACTGAATTATTCGATAAGGGTGTTTATGTTGGTGAAATCTTTACCCACCTTGGTAATGATAAGTCTAAGGATGCATTGAAAGAATCTGCCTCAGAATTACTTGATGTTTTAATGAACGACTAATTTAAAGTTACAAAAGCTTCAATTTTTGCAATAGTCCTGTAACATTTCGATGCTACAGGACTTTTTTGAGCTTAAAATTAAAAACTTTAACAAAAATTAGTAAAAATCAAGAGATATTTAAATGGTTTTCGAAATAGGGAAGGAAAAGTTTAGGGTGAGCGAAGAACGTTGATTTATCAATGATTATCTAGTTAATAGCAATGAATATATAAGAAAAATACGTATATTTGTTACAAAAAATTACAATTATGGCGGAATTTGAAAAGTCATGGTAACCGGTCCGTAACGATGACCCTGTATAGTATATAAGCGTTGATGATATATAAAACATCATTTTCCAAAACAATTAACATCATATTACTTACAAACTTACAAGAGAAAAGGATGGATTGATTTTTTTATGAAGTTATCTAAGAAAGCAGCTAAGATTACAGCAGCCATTGCCGGTGCCGTCGCTTTAGGTACTGTCGCTACTGCAACCACCGCTAACGCCGACAGTATCTACACTGTTCAAGCAGGCGATACCCTTTCTGGGATTTCTTACAAATTAGGTCATGATTTAACTTTCGTTGATACCTTGGCTTCAAACAACAACATTGCTAACAAGGACTTAATTTACGTTGGTCAAAAGTTAGTAATCAAGGATGACGGTGAAGTTGCTCCTGCTACTGAAAAGCAAGTTGAAACATTACCTTCAGCTAACACAACAACCCAAAACAACAACCAAACTAGTTCAGCAGCTACTACTAACAGCACAGCTGCCCAAACTCAAACTGCAACCGCAACTACTTCAGCAAGCAATGCTGCAAGTTACAACGGTAACAGTAACTACACTTCCAATGTAGCCGGTAACGATGCCGCCGCTAAGGCTTGGATCGCTGGCCGTGAATCAGGTGGTAACTACGGTGCTACTAACGGTCAATACATTGGTAAGTACCAACTTTCCGCTTCATACTTAAACGGTGACTACTCAGCAGCTAACCAAGAACGAGTAGCTGACCAATACGTAGCCAGTCGTTACGGTTCCTGGAGCCAAGCCCAAGCCTTCTGGCAATCACACGGTTGGTACTAAAATGGAGTGTGAGCCCGTATAAAACTCACGGTTGATAACAATTTCTCCCGGCAGTGGTGCTTTAACACCGCTGTCGGGAGTTTGTTGTCTCTAAGGATTCTTTCCTTGACGCAGTAGCTGAGTGATTTCTGTCACCAACAAGTTGGTAGCCAGAAACCTACTCATCTTTGCGTGGGTTCACAAACGAAATTGATCAATCAATTTCTGGTTTGCTCCAACGTTTCAGTAATGTTGACTAATAAATTAAACTCGTTTTAGGGGGATAGAAAGCATCTAAAACGAGTTTATTTCTTTTTAAATAATATCACCCGATAAATAACTAAAGGCTGCATTTTTAAATGTAATCTGTTATAATCGTGAATGAAGTAACATTATAAAGATGTGAACCAGATTATATTTTAGTCTAGGAGGCAATAATAATGAAGATTGCTATCATTGGATGTACTCATGCTGGAACAATTACAGCTAATCAAGTGTTAACTAATCACCCGGATGCTGAAGTTACTATTTACGAAAAAAATAATAATATTTCATTTTTATCATGTGGGATTGCTACTTATCTTGGCGGTGTCACAAAGAATATTGATGATATGTTCTACTCAAGTCCAGAAACATTGAGTAAGTTAGGTGCTTCCGTAAAGCTAGAACATGAAGTTACTAGCGTTGATCTTAAGAATAAGTCATTAACTGTTAAGGATTTAAATAGCAGTGATGTAACAGAAGATCACTATGATAAATTAGTGGTAACTACTGGTTCTTGGCCGCTTATTCCTGACCTCCCTGGTATTCATAACCCAAATGTTTACTTATGTAAGAATTATAATCATGCTAAGAAATTATTTGAGGTAGCAAAGGACGCTAAAAATGTTGTTGTTATTGGTGGGGGCTATATTGGTGTTGAGTTGGTAGAAGCCTACAGTAAGCAAAATAAGAATGTTACTTTGATTGATGGTAATGATCGTTTGCTTAGTAAGTACTATGATCAAAAGTACACTGATATTGTTACTAAGGATTTTGAAAAGCATAATGTTAAGTTAGCTTTTGATGAATTAGTTGCTGGATTTGAAGAGGGCGCTGATGGTGGTGTCGTTGTTAAGACCAACCGTGGTAGTTATTCTGCCGATATGGCAATCTTATGTATTGGATTCCGGCCTAACACTAGCCTCTTTAAAGGACAATTAGAATTTAATGCAGATGGTTCAATTAAAACCAATGCTTACATGCAAACTTCTAATCCAGATGTATATGGTGCCGGAGATGCAGTAGCAGTTCACTATAATCCTACTAATAAGGAAGCATATGTACCGTTGGCTACTAATGCTGTTCGGCAAGGGGTAATTGCTGGAACAAACCTTTTTGGTAACACGATGACCTATATGGGAACTCAATCAACATCAGGGTTGCAACTCTATGATCACGCGATGTCTTCAACTGGGATGACACTGGAAAGTGCTAAAGCAGCCGGCTTCGATGCTGATGCTGTAACCTTTGAAGATAATTATCGTCCAGAATTTATGCCGACTAATGCGAAAGTCATTGGGACTGTTGTTTGGGATCGGAGTAATAACCAAATTCTAGGTGCTCAATTCATGAGTACTTATGATATTTCAATGTATGCTAACGCGGTTTCCGTAATGATTCAAAATCGGAACACGATTAACTTTATGGCAATGGTTGATATGCTTTTCCAACCTAACTTTGACCGTCCGTTTAACTTTATTAACCTTCTCGGCCAACAAGCAGTAGCTAAGGCAACCAAATAGTTTATTAACTAAATAAGAGCGTGATGGGAACCAGTAGTGGTTCTCACCATGCTTTTTATTTTGCTCCTAATCTTTTCCTCCATAATTAAATGAAACTGGTAAAATAGGTAATTGACATCATGATATTGTGTTTGATTAGGGAGTGAACACTAGATATGGAAACTTTACAGATAAAAAATCTTCATGTTGTAGTTGAAGATGAAGAAACTCACCAGCAAAAAGAGATCCTTAAGGGAGTCAATCTCAAAATGCAAACTGGGGAAATTCACGCTATTATGGGACCAAACGGGACAGGAAAGTCAACGTTATCACAGACTATTATGGGACATCCCAATTATCACGTTACCCAAGGCGATATTTTATTAGATAATCAAAGTATTCTTGAAATGCCTGTTGATGAGCGAGCACGAAAAGGACTGTTTTTAGCGATGCAGTATCCCGCGGAGATTCAAGGAGTAACCAATGCCGAATTCCTTCGTGCAGCAATTAATGCTCGTCGGCCGAAAGATAATCAAATTTCGGTCATGGAGTTTCTCCAAGAGCTGGATGAAAAGCTTCAACTATTAGATATGAAGGAATCAATGATAGAACGCTACCTTAATGAAGGCTTTTCTGGTGGCGAAAAGAAACGGAACGAGATTCTCCAATTATTGATAATTAAGCCCCATTTTGCGATCTTGGATGAGATTGATTCGGGACTAGATATTGATGCATTAAAGGTTGTTTCACGTGGGGTTAATTCCATGCGGAGTAATAATTTTGGGGCATTAATTATTACCCACTACCAACGGCTACTAAAGTATATTGTTCCAGATACGGTTCACGTAATGATGGATGGTCGAATTGTAAAGAATGGTGGGCCTGAATTAGCACAGAAATTAGAAGCAGAAGGGTATGCTGGCTTACGCGATGAATTAGGTTTAAAGATTAACCTGGTTGATGAGGATAACTAAGGAGACAGCGATTTATGGATTTTGATTATTCACAGCTTAAAGCCCAGTTTCAAAAAATGTTGGTGGAAAATGATGAGCCCGTTGAGTTGGTTCGCTTTCGTCAAGAATCTTTAGCTAAGTTAAAAACAACCCAATTTCCGAGAATTACTAAATTTGACTTTAAGCATTGGCCATTTATTTCTAACCATGTTCACTTTTTTCAGTTATCAAGCCTAATTGAACATCAGAACGACAAAGATCAAATAGAGGTAAGAGTTGATTCAAAAAATATTATTACTACTGTTCCAAATTCAGTAAAGGAGCAAGGAATAATTATTACCGATCTCTTTTCAGCAATTAAAAGCGATCCCCAGATAGTAAAAAAATACTTATCAAAAGTAATTTCTCCAGATGAAGATTTCCTCTCTGCATACCATGCAGCCCTTATCAACCAAGGAATATTTATTTATATTCCCCAAAATGTTGAATTGACCTCACCTATCCACTTAACCGTTAATTTCGATCAGCAAGAAAAAATGACGACTAATTTTCACCTGCTAATTATCGCGGGGAAGAACAGTCGTTTTCAAATTATCGATCACTTGGTTTCAGATAAAAAACAAACTAATCCTTTGACTAATTTTACAGAGATTGTCGCGGGAACAAATAGTGAAATTAATTTTTCATCCCTTGATCATTTGGCACAGTCAGATCCTGTTTACTACCAATATCGAGCAGCAGTTAAGGATTACGCTAAAGTTAATTGGTCGATTGGATTAATGAATCAGTGTGATACTGCTGGTGAGATTGACTCGGAATTAATTGGTGAAGGTGCTTTTGCTAATTCGCAATTAATCGCCTTAACTACAGCTAACCAGCAATTAGGGATTAATAACCGGGTTACTAACCGTAGTCCCCATTCACAAGGACTAATTAATCAGCGAGGAGTTGCTCTTGGTAATTCGCGGCTAATCTTTAATGGAATTGGTCAAATTATTCATGGTGCTCATGGCTCAACTGCAGAGCAACAAAACCGCTTATTGATGATGTCGCCTCAGGCGGTGGGGGATGCAAACCCAATCTTGTTAATTGATGAAAATGATGTCGAAGCTGGACATGCAGCAAGCGTCGGCGAAATTAATCAAGAACAGCTTTACTACCTTTTAAGTCGGGGTATTCCGAAGAAACAAGCACAGCGGATGGTCATTCGTGGCTTCTTAAGTGCGGTCATTACATCAATCTCCGATCGGAATATTCGTCAAGAGATGATTGAAATTTTAGAAAGGAAGTTAAGAGAAAATGACTGATTGGGAGCGAGTTCGTGATGATTTTCCGGAATTGCAGCAAACGATGAATGATGAACGTCTTGCTTACCTTGATAATGCGGCAACAAGTCTGAAACCGACAGCAGTGGTTAATCGCTTAGTAAATTTTTATCAACAGGAAAATACTAATGTCCATCGGGGGACTTACCAGTTATCTTTTGAAGCGACTGAACGCTATGAACGCTCCCGTGAACTTGTTAAAGAGTTTATTCATGCTCAGGATCAACGTGAAATTATTTTTACCCGGGGGACAACTGAAAGCCTTAATTTAGTTGCGGCTACCTATGGGGAACAGAATGTTCGACCTGGAGATGAAATTGTTATTTCCTTAGCTGAACATCATAGTAATTTAATCCCTTGGCAGCAATTGGCAATCAAAAAGCATGCGACATTAAAGTACATCAAGCTGAATCCAGATGGTCAAATTGATCTTGATGATGTGCAGCAAAAGATTACTCCCAAAACAAAAATTGTTGCGGTGACCCATGTTGGTAATGTCCTGGGCAACCTAAGTCCAGTAAAAAAATTAGCTAGATTAGCTCATCAACATGGAGCGATCATAGTTGTTGATGGGGCTCAGGCAGTTTTGCATTTACCAGTGGATGTTCAAGCATTATCTGCTGATTTTTATGCTTTTTCGGGCCACAAAATGCTTGGACCGACCGGGATTGGCGTCCTTTATGGCAAGCAATCATTACTTGAACAGATGCCTCCCTACCAATTTGGTGGTGAGATGATTGAAGATGTCCAGCTTTACCACAGTGATTGGGATCAAATTCCACATAAGTTTGAAGCTGGAACACCAAATATCGCTGGTGCTCTTGGCCTTGCGAGTGCAATTAAGTATTTACAAAAAATCGGGATGAAAAGTATCCAGACAAGGGATGAAGAACTAATGGCTTATTTGTTACCGAAACTAGAGGCAATTTTGGGAGTGAAGGTTTATGGATCAGAAAATCCTTCTCAACATATTGGCGTTGCTTCATTTAATATCGGTGACCTTCATCCCCACGACGTTGCAACAGCTCTTGACATGGAAGGAGTAGCCGTCCGGGCTGGTCACCATTGTGCTGAACCACTTGTTCATTCATTAGGGGTAAATTCTACGGTTCGTGCTAGTTTGGCATTCTATAATAACCAGGAAGACTGTGATCAGTTACTTAAGGCAATTGAAGAAACAAAGGAGTTCTTTAACGGTGGGCTTAGATAAATTAAATCAACTGTACCGGGCAGTAATTTTAGAACATGCTGCTAACCCACATCATTATTACGTAGTTCCGGATGCTACAAACGAAAAAACACTTCATAATACTACTTGTGGTGACACGGTTAATGTTAGTCTCCACCTGGATTCAAATAACCGGATAACCGCGATTGGCTTTGCTGGCCAGGGATGTACGATTAGCCAGGCTTCTGCAAGTATGTTAACTGATGTAATGTTGGGTAAAAGTAAGGATGAGGCGTTAGCAATTGCAAAAATCTTTTCTGATGAAGCAATTGGAAAGAAACATTCGAAAGAAGAATTAACAGAGTTGGGGGATGCTCGGGTTTTAACGCAAATTATGGAATTCCCTGCACGGATTAAGTGTGCAACTTTAGCTTGGTGGGCACTTCAGCGCGCATTACTAACGGAGCCAGGAAAGGAAGATCACAGTGACTGATGTAAAGAATGTTCTTGGTAATCAGGACTATCAGTATGGCTTTCATGATAATGTTGAGCCACTTTATTCAACCGGTCGTGGTTTAACAGAAGCCACGGTTCGAAAAATTTCTGCTGAAAAACATGAACCGCAATGGATGCTCGATTACCGACTAAGGGCATTTCACTTATACAAGAAAATGCCAATGCCTAAATTTGGTCCGGATTTATCTGGCCTGGATTTAGACAATATGTTGTATTACCAGAAAATGACCGATAAAAAGTACCGGGATTGGAAAGATGTCCCAGAGGATCTTAAAAGGACCTTTGACCGCTTAGGTGTCCCTGAAGCAGAAAGAAAGTATTTAGCAGGATCGGCTGCCCAGTACGAGTCAGAAGTGGTTTATCATAACATGAAACAGCAATTTGCTAAACAAGGGATTATCTTTACTGATACTGATTCGGCCTTGCAAAAGTACCCAGACCTTTTCAAAAAGTGGTTTGGAAAATTAGTTAAACCAGCTGACAATAAGTTTGCGGCGTTAAACGCGGCTGTATGGTCTGGAGGCTCTTTTATTTATGTGCCAAAAGGGGTTAAGGTTAAGACACCGATCCAGGCATACTTCCGTTTAAATGCAGAGAATACGGGACAATTTGAACGAACCTTGATTATTGTTGATGAAGGGGCAAGCGTTGATTATGTTGAGGGATGTACCGCACCAAATTATTCTTCAGATAGTCTTCACGCTGCCGTGGTCGAGGTGAATGTTTTAAAAAACGCCTATTGTCGGTATACCACTATTCAAAATTGGTCAAAAAATGTTTATAGTTTAGAGACAAAACGAGCGGCTGCGGACGAGAACGCAACGATGGAGTGGGTTGATGGTAACCTTGGTTCGAAGGTGACAATGAAATATCCAAGTGTTTACTTGAATGGTCAGGGTGCTCGAGGAACAATGTTGTCAATCGCTGTTGCTAGTGACCATATTCATCAGGATTCAGGGGCCCGGATAATTCATAATGCGCCGAATACGTCTAGTTCAATTGTTTCTAAGTCAATTGCGCGGACAGGTGGTTCCACTGATTATCGGGGGAATATTCGATTTACGGAAAAAGCAAATGGCTCAAAGGCCCATGTTGAGTGTGACACGATTATTATGGATGACCAGTCATCGTCGGATACGATCCCGATCAATGAGATTAATAACTCGGATGTGACAATGGAGCATGAGGCAAAGGTATCAAAGATTTCAGCTGAAAAACTTTATTACTTGATGAGTCGAGGCATTAGCGAACGAAAAGCAACGGAAATGATCATTATGGGATTTGTGGAGCCCTTTACGAAGAAACTACCCATGGAATATGCAGTTGAATTAAACCGCTTAATTAGTTTTGAGATGGAAGGATCGATTGGTTAATATAATGGATAAACAACTTTCTGCTAATGAACAAGCTGTTATGACAGCATTGAAAAAGGTCATTGACCCAGAATTAGGAATTGATTTAGTTAACCTTGGCCTAATTTATGGAGTAGATGTTGATGATGATGGCAACTGTATTGTTACAATGACGTTGACAACGATGGGCTGTCCGATTAGTGATGTCCTATATGCAATGATTAAGAAGGCGGTTTTGGGTACTCCCCAAATTGAAACTTGTAAGATTAACCTTGTCTGGGAGCCTGCCTGGACTCCAGATAAAATGAGTCGTTTTGCTCGAATCGCATTAGGAGTCCGCTTCTAAATTGGAATAATAATAAAAGCTTCAAGAGTGAAAAATATTAAACTCTTGAAGCTTTTTACGTTTAAATTGTTGCTAACGGTTGTTTTGTTGTGGGTTTTGGAAATGCTTTAGCAAGAGCCTCAAGTTCATCAGAGGTAAAACTGATGTTGAGCGCTTCCGCATTCTCTTTTGCATGAACTGGACTAGCGGCCTTAGGAATAGCTAAGGTGTGGTGATCACGGATAGTCCATGCCAACATTATTTGGTATACGGTTACATGGTGGTTATGAGCCATTTCTTTGATGAGTGGATGATCAGTTAGTTTTCCTGAAATAGTATCCCCCTGTGAAAGTGGCGAATAAGCAATCAATGGCATTCCCGCCTGATGCATTAATGGCAAAAGATCATACTCGATTCCACGTTCATCTAGGTTATAAAGATTTTCATTTGCTAGGCAATCCGTACCATTAGGGAGTGACCATAGTTCTTTAATATCGGCTGTATCAAAGTTTGAAACACCCCAATGACGAATTTTTCCTTTTTCTTGCATTTTGGTTAATTCTTCAACTGTTTCGGCAAGTGGAACAGTTCCGCGCCAATGAAGGAGGTAAAGGTCAAAATAATCTGTTTGCATCAATCGAAGACTACGATCCAAACTATTTTCCAATTTTGCATGGCTAGCATTTCCTGGGAGGACCTTATCAATTAAAAAAAGATTTTCGCGAGAGTAGGGTGCTAGAGCTTCAGCGGTTATTCTTTCTGAACGCCCTTGACCATACATTTCCGCAGTGTCAATTACTGTTGCCCCAGCATCGACTGCTGTTCGGATCGCTTTTACCTCTTCATCATGCTTAGTTGGATCTTCACCGATGTTCCAAGTTCCAACACCAATTGCTGGTACGGTTATTTGACCTAATTTTATTGTACTCATAAAATCCCTCCTTAAGTTCTTACAATTTGATCCTAACATTCTTTCTAATTAAATACATCTGATTGATATATGATCATAATTTCATATAAGACAAATTTAAAATGCTTATTTCTTGGTTAGGGTTAAAGGATCACTTAGAATACAGGTAA
This sequence comes from Limosilactobacillus avistercoris, assembly GCF_014836425.1. GTDB lineage: Bacteria > Bacillota > Bacilli > Lactobacillales > Lactobacillaceae > Limosilactobacillus > Limosilactobacillus agrestimuris. The sequence continues at coordinate 20,785 of NZ_JACSQW010000024.1, forward strand.
GCCCTTTGATAGCGAAATTAATCACCAACGGTAAATTATTTTTAGCACTCTCCTGTTAAGAGTGCTAAAAATGGTTGCACTTTTACCGTAAGTGATTAAGATAAGAAGTGTAATCAAGTTCAAGTTAACGGAAAGGAAGCTTTATTTATGGCTCACGATTTAACACGTCGGAATAACTTTTTGGATAACATGCTGAACATGCGGAATTTGATGAATGATGATTTCTTCTCAGACTTCACGCCGGTCGTAGATCACATGAAGACTGATATTGAAGAAAATGATAAGCAATACAAGGTTAAGATTGATATGCCAGGATTTGATAAGAAGGACATTCATATTAGTTATTCAAATAACATCTTAACCATTACTGGACACCGTGACACGCTTGATGACGAGTCCGATAAGGAAGGTCACCTTCTTCATAGCGAACGGCGTTATGGACAAATGAGTCGTCAATATCGATTACCAGATGTTGAACGGAAGGACATTACCGCTCACTATGAAAATGGTGTTCTTTCACTTATCTTGCCAAAGAAGCAAGCAGAGAGTGATGATGATACCCGGATTGAAATTGATTAATTAAGATAGAGCGAAAAGAACGAAGCTGGGAATTAACCCCCTCGAGAGCCTGGTTGGCTAACCTAGAACGATGAATGATGATGAAATCATCAAAATCGTTCGTAGCCAAATAGGCTTGCTCCGCTGCGTTAGACTCTAAGACTCTGGTTACGACGCATAGCTAGCCTTTAGGATTCCCGCGATTAGACCCTATAAGTTCGGAGACTATCAGTAACGGATTGAGGCCGGGAAAAAACATTTTGTTTTTTCTCGGCCTCGTAGTTCCACAACCTGAAAGCAAAATATCAAAGCAAAGATAGCGGAAGTCATTTTTTAATCCGGACTCGAAGTCCCTGGGGCCATGATCGATTTTGGATCTATCTTTAGGGTAACAAAAAAGTTCAGAACGATTATTTTCGTTCTGAACTAATCTTAGGTTGCTTTATTTGATCTAATTGAATGCTTGAATAACCTTTAATACACCAAAGACAATCAAGAAAACAGAAACAATCCAAACAACTGTTAATGCTGAAACAATTGGACTGAAGAGGAGAACTACACCCAGGATGATTCCTAAGATACTGAAGACAATTGTTAACCAGTAGTAGCCCCCGCTAATCCCCTTGAATAGCCGACCAACAGATAATTCCATTGCGGAATCGATAATGAACCACGCAGCAAAAATAATTGCAATGTAGAGGGTTCCAAATCCAGGATGGAAGATAAAGATGATTCCCAAAACAACATTTAGGGCACCGAGGACAACAACCCAAGCGGAGTTCTCATGAAGTGAGCGCAAAAAGCGCCGCCGAATTGTTAATTCAAAAATCCCATCAAAGATAAAGACAACACCGATAATTACAGATAATAATTGCAAGGTTCGATCTGGTTTTGAAAATGAAATGAATCCACCAAGAATAAATAGAATTCCAACAAAAAAGCTGAACCAATCGAACCGCCGATGAGAAATATTGTTCATAGCTCATAGCTCCTTTCACTAATAACTTAATCATACCGCAAATTTGCGAACAATGGTTGTTTGAACATACTATGTTGTAAATACAAAAAGAAAGACTGGACTAAAGATCAGAAACTAAATCCTTTAGAGTCCAGTCATTCAGGTTAAATGTGTTCCCTAATACCATTTTTGAAGTCTTTATCGATTTCTTTGAGAATTGGTAAAAGGTAGTTGATATATTCATGATATGCTTCAATTGGCTTCATGTCTTTACCATTAGCTTGAATTAATGCAATGGCAATATCATGGGCCCGTTGTTCGTTTGAAATCATTGATAATCACCTCATTAGTAATAGTGTACCAAACTTTTCTATGATAGGAAAAAAGGTTGAATTATTTTATCAATAACACCACGATCAAATAATTTTAAACCGTAAAAACCAATGATACCACCCAGGGTATTAGTAATAATGTCATCGATGTCGGCAACTCGGCCAATTTGAAAAAGGAAGTCGCAGACAAATTGGTTTCCTTCAATAAAAAGGCTAAACAGTAAACTTAAACAGGAAACAACTACAAAGGGACTTTTCCGGCCAATCAGGTATAAGAGAATACCTAATGGAATTGTCATAATAATATTTAAAAACCATTCTAAATCAAGTTGCTGGAATGGGATGAGATTGTAGGGAACTCCATGAAAATACCGTAAATTACGGTCGGCACTAATAAAGCTAAAACTAATTGGAGTTAAACAGAGGCGAAGAATAATCACAAAATAGCAGAAGCAGGCGAAGACCGTTAAGCACTTGCTAAATTGCCGGTAGCGAGAAAAAGCATCAATCGTGATGATAATTGTAACGACTAAATATGTACAAAATGGAAGCCAGTGTAACAAATTTATTCCCTCTCTTCACAAAAAATGGTATACAATAAACTTTCGGACAAACTATTTTCCATTATTAAATAAAAGGTTATAAAAAGATAGTTTGTCAATAACTTTTAAGAGAAATTTTAAGGAGAATTGAACTACATTGGCAAAGCAAAATAAAATGAAGCGTAGCCTGAAAAGCCGCCATATCCAACTAATGGCATTGGGAGGAACGATCGGGACTGGTCTGTTTCTTGGTTCTGGTCAAGCAATTCACTCGGCTGGCCCAGCAATCCTATTAGCCTATATTATTACTGGAATTGTCTGCTTTTGGATTATGCGGGCACTCGGGGAACTACTAATGTCAGATCTAAATTACCGATCATTCGTCGATGCAATTCGCGTTTACTTGGGCCCACGAGTAAGTTTTATTACTGGCTGGGCTTATTGGGCATGTTGGATTGCATTAGCGATGGCGGAAATTACAGCAATTGGAATGTACTTCCAATTATGGCTTCCTGGTGTTTCTCAATGGATCCCAGGGTTGTTAACCTTGATTGTCCTCCTATGTATTAACCTAATCACTGTAAGTGCGTTTGGTGAATTACAATTTTGGTTTGCCTTAATTAAAATTCTTGCAATTGCGCTCTTGGTCCTTGTTGGTATCGGAATGATGCTAATTAGTTTTAAGAGTAAGGGCGGATATGTTGCTTCACCAATTAACTTGGTTAATAATGGGGGCTTTTTTGCTGCCGGCGCAAAGGGTTTCATTCTTTCCTTTCAAATGGTTGTCTTTGCCTTTGTCGGGATTGAAATGGTCGGGATGACAGCTGCTGAAGCAGAAAATCCCCGGCACGTTATTCCCCGGGCAATAAATGCTATTCCATTCCAAATCCTCTTATTTTATGTTGCTGCCTTGGCAGTGATTATGTGTATTTATCCTTGGGACCGGTTAGCACCTTCAAAAAGTCCTTTTGTAATGGTCTTTAATGATATTGGGTTACGCGGTGCTGCTAGTTTGATTAACTTTGTCGTTGTTACAGCGGCTGCCTCAGCATGTAATAGTTCTCTCTATACAACAGGTCGGATGCTTGCCGAATTAACGGCAACCTCTCATCGACCAGGAATTAGAAAGATTAGTAAACTATCCCGAAACTCTGTACCGGCGCTTGCTGTTATTATTTCTGCAGGCGTTGTTGCAATTGCTGCAATCCTAAATTTGATAATGCCTGGTGGCGTTTTTACAGTTATTTCAAGTATTGCGACAACTAGTTTTCTTTTTATTTGGGCGACTATTATGGTGACCCATTTAAAATATCTGCGGTCACAACCACAAAAACGGATTTTTAAGGTTCCTGGTGCACCATATACTGATTATCTTGTATTAGCCTTTTTAGGGTTTGTTTTAATTGTCCTTTGTTTGAATAAACAGACACTAGGAGCACTAATATTTACACTAGTATGGTTTGCTATCCTAGCCTTTGCTTCATTATCACAACCTAAGAAATAAAGGCTCTACAATATCTGGTGTTGATATAGAAATTTCACTTTCTATACCAATACCAGATTTTTACGTTTAAACTAAAAA
>NZ_JACSQW010000025.1 GCF_014836425.1 Limosilactobacillus avistercoris
CGCCTTGAGACGCTGGCTTTTCTGATCGGCTTATAGCCGTTGTACAAACCACCCGTTTTACGGGTGGTTATGATTTAACCGTTAATGTTCACGACTCTTTTGGTAGTAGTAAAAGACATCAGTTATGAGGATAATCACAACCGCTACCCAAATAGTTTTCATCCGTAAAAAAGGTTGGATGATCGCTGATGAGATTGCTCCTAAAGTAAATGCTAGTACAACAATAAAATAGTTATAAGCAACTCCTAAGTCACTTTTATTATGGTGGTAGACATATTCCATTCCTAAAACTACTGACTTTTTAATATTACCGGTAGTAAATACACTACTGTAACCTGAACCTTCAATTTTACTAAAAGCAGTATTCACTAATGCGAGGCCAAAAGAAACTAGACCAACGGATAAGTAAGTTGGAAAATCTTCTGGCATTGCTCCAATTAGAATACCAATTAGTAAAATCGGAATGAGACAGAAGATTTGCCAATATTTGAGGTGATGTTTAAAGCAAATTGCGATAATGATTCCAATAATATAAAGAATAATTGCCCCACAACGATCGATGATTCCAGTGACATTATGGTTGACAAGGGCAGCTGCGAGAAAGACGATATTCCCGGTTTGCGCTGCTGCGAGTGTGTGCCCACATTGAATATAAGTAAAGGCATCGAGAAAGCCCCCGCAAAAGGTCATGATGATTGCAAACAGGCGTGCTTCTTCAGCGTGGTGAATGTTAAGTAGTTTATACAAGAGATCTCTTCTTTGATGACAAGACTCCTTATAGTATCCTTGAATCCACGAGCGATAAACTAACGGTGGTGTCTAATTTTTGGTACAATTTATTAAGAATAAAAGAAGGAGCGGTAATTAAATGGCAAAGCAATTATTATTGATTGACGGTAACAGCATTGTTTTTCGGGCATTTTTTGCGATGCATAACCAGATTGATAAGTTTACTAATAAGGATGGTCTGCATACTGCAGCGATTTATGGCTTTAAGTTAATGCTTGATCATGTTTTGGGAAATTTCCATCCTGATGCAGCTTTGGTAGCCTTTGATGCTGGAAAGGTTACTTTTCGAACTAAAATGTATGCCGATTATAAGGGCGGACGAAACAAAACTCCAGAAGAACTAACTGAACAGCTTCCCTATGTTCGTGAATTAGTAAGGGATAGTGGACTGCATAGTTATGAATTAAAAGATTATGAAGCTGACGATATCATTGGTACCCTTGCAAGAGAGGGAGATGAAGCCGGCTATGAAACCTTAATTGTCACAGGTGATCGTGATTTAACTCAATTAGCAAGTGATCACACTACCGTTGCTGTTACCCATAAGGGGGTTACCGACACTGAACATTATACGCCTGAACATGTGAAGGAGAAACTAGGGATTACACCAACCCAAATTATTGATATGAAGGCGTTAATGGGAGATAGCTCGGATAATTATCCTGGCGTTACTAAAATTGGTGAAAAAACAGCAATTAAGTTGGTGAAACAATTTGGTTCCGTTGAAGGTATTTATGAAAATATTGATCAACTGAAAAAGAGCAAAATGAAAGAACACCTCGTTGAAGAAGAGGAAGTTGCCCGACAATGTAAAACGCTGGCAACAATTTTGCGTGATGCACCAATTGATATTAAATTAGCCGATCTGAAATATAATGGTCCCCAAACAGAAAAGTTAATTGATTTTTACCAGAAAATGGATTTCCGTTCTTTCCTAAAGAAGATGAATGTTCTGCCAGATGAACAGAAAGTGGAAATTGCCCCAATTAAATATACAGAATTAACTGCTGATAATCTGGAGCTTGTGACACAATTAGGTGATCGGGGAAGTTTTTACTTGGAAATGCCTGATGCTAATTACCATACATCACCTTTTGCTGGATTTGTTCTTGGCAACGGGGAGCAATGGTTGGTAAGTCGTGATCCAGAACTATTAAAGACAAAGCAAGTTCAAAAATGGCTTGCTGATTCGGATATTAAGAAGGATGTCTTTAATGCAAAGGCCCAAATTGTTGGCTTGAATCGTCTAGGACTTGAGTTAAAGGGAATTGATTTTGACTTACTTTTAGCATCCTACCTTTTGAATACAAATGATAATAGTAATGATCTAGGAAAACTCGCCCATGAGCATGAATATACCGATGTACAAACTGATGAGGAAGTTTATGGCAAAGGGGTTAAACGGTCAATTCCGGATGAGGATGAGACATTCTTCAAACACCTTGCTAATAAAGCACGGGCGATTGAAAAATTGCGTTCACAACTATTTAAGCAATTAGATGAAAATGAACAATTACCACTTTATACTGATATTGAATTACCCCTAACTCATGTATTAGCAAAGATGGAAATTACTGGTGTGCATGTTAATGCGCAAACGTTAAAGAACATGGGGAGTAAATTAACTGAGCGATTGGCCGAAATCAAGGAACAGATTTACCAGGAAGCCGGGGAAGAATTTAATATTAATTCCACGAAGCAACTTGGCCAAATCCTCTTTGAAAAATTGAAGTTACCCGTAATTAAGAAGACAAAAACTGGGTATTCAACAGCTGTTGACGTTCTTGAAAAGTTAGCTCCGCAAGCACCAATTGTTGAAAATATCCTTCAATACCGACAAATTTCAAAGTTACAATCGACATATATTAAGGGATTACTGAAGGTAATTCATTCTAGCGACCAGAAGATCCATACTCGCTACCTTCAAACCTTGACCCAAACAGGGCGGCTATCATCCGTTGATCCAAACTTACAAAATATTCCGGTTCGGTTACCTGAAGGACGGCGAATTCGTCGGGCATTTGTTCCTAGTCATGATGGATGGCAAATCTTCTCCTCTGATTATTCACAAGTTGAATTGCGGGTTCTTGCCCATATTACGGGAGACCATAACCTTCAGGAGGACTTTAAAAACGGTGAAGATATCCACGCAAGTACTGCTCGCCGGATCTTTCACTTAAAGCCTGAAGAAAAAATTGACCGAAATATGCGGCGGCGCGCTAAGGCAGTTAACTTCGGAATTGTTTACGGGATTAGTGACTATGGATTGGCCCAACGGATCCATGTTAGTCGGAGTCAGGCACATGAATTTATCCAAAGTTACTTTAAGGAATTTCCTAAAGTAAAGGACTACATTCACGATACAATTGAATTTGCCCGAGAACATGGCTACGTTGAAACGATCACTCACCGTCGTCGCTACTTACCAGACATTAATGCTAAAAACTTTAGTCGGCGATCATTTGCTGAAAGGACAGCAATGAACACCCCAATTCAAGGAAGTGCTGCAGATATCATTAAGATTGCCATGATTAAAATGCAGGACGAACTTGAAAAGCATCATTTAAAGACTAAAATGTTGCTTCAAATTCATGACGAATTGGTCTTCGAGGCGCCAAAGGAAGAAATTCCGGTATTGAGTAAACTAGTTCCAGATGTAATGGATTCTGCTGTGAAACTTTCTGTTCCCCTAAAGGTTGATAGTAAATATGGTGATACTTGGTATGATTTAAAAAAGTAGGGAGGTAGTTAAAATGCCTGAATTACCGGAAGTTGAAACAGTCCGTCGTGGCTTGCTGAAGATTGCAGCTGATCGAAAAATAAATGGGATTGATGTCCATTATGGTAAAACGATTACGAATGATGTTGAAGAATTTCGCCAATCGTTAATTGGGCAGACTATTGAAACAATTGATCGTCGCGGTAAATACCTCCTCTTTCGTTTTAGCAATGATTTGACAATGGTTTCTCATTTACGGATGGAAGGAAGCTACTATACTCAACCTGTAAACGCTCCAATTGATAAACATACTCATGTCGTTTTTAAATTTACTGACGGAACAGAGCTTTGTTATCGGGATACCCGAAAGTTTGGTCGAATGACGTTAGTGAAAACTGGTGAGGAAATGACGGTTGGTGGGTTGAAAACAATCGGCCCTGAACCAACTGCTGCAGATTTTAAGCTTGACTACTTCGAAAAGATTTTACGGCGTAGTCGCGGAAAAATAAAACCATTTTTGCTTAACCAACGGCATGTTGCTGGGTTAGGCAACATCTATGTTGATGAAGTCCTTTGGATGAGTGAAATAAATCCTGAACAGCCGGCCAATACCTTAACGAAGGATCAAATTCAAGTTCTTCATGACAATATTATTAAAGAATTAGCAACGGCAACTAAATATAAGGGAACAACAGTCCATACATTTAAAAATGCATTTGGTGATGCAGGGGCTTTCCAAGAACAATTAAATGCATATGGTCGCAGTGGCGATCGTTGTCCGCGTTGTGGAACGAAAATGGTTAAGATTAAGGTAAACCAACGTGGAACAACTTTCTGCCCTCACTGTCAGCCATTATTGGAGAATAAAAATGACTAAGATAATAGGACTGACCGGAGGAATTGCAAGCGGTAAATCAACTGTTAGTAACCTATTAAGGTTAAGTGGTTACCCCATAATTGATGCGGATCAAATTACCCGCCAATTACAAGCTGCTCATTCGAAAGGACTAGAGCAATTAATTACGGTATTTGGTAAACAAATTCTTAATCCTGATCAAACATTAAATCGGCAAGTTTTAGGATCCTTTGTTTTTAATGATCAAAAGAAGCTCAATAAATTGAATATGGTGATGCAACCATTAATTTATGATGAAATATGGCGGCAAATAAAGCATTATCAAAAGCAGCATATTCCGTATGTTATTCTTGATATTCCATTACTATTTGAAGCTAATTATGCTAATGACTGTGATCTGGTTATAGTGGTAGCAGTTGATCGACAAACGCAACTTCAGCGTTTGATGCAACGAAACGATTATTCGCAGTTTGAAGCAGAGCAACGGATTAATTCGCAGATGTCGTTAGCAAAGAAAAAGAGGCTGGCTGATATTGTAATTGATAATAGTGGTAACCGGGATGAATTAAAACGGCAGGTTGCCAACTTGATTGATCAAATGCACCATCATAAGTTATGATAAAATGAAACTTATTTATGAGTAAGTAAGGAGGAAGGGTAATTGCGTTGTCCACACTGTCATAAAAATGGTTCACGTGTTGTAGACAGTCGGCCAAGTGAAGACGGAACTTTTATTAGGCGTCGTCGTGAATGTATTCACTGTGGTTTCAGGTTCACTACCTTTGAGCGGTATGAAGAAACCCCATTGTTAGTAATCAAAAAGGACGGGACGCGTCAGGAATTTAGTCGGCAAAAGATCCTGAATGGGATTGTTAGATCAGCAGAAAAACGTCCTGTCAGCATGGAGCGTTTAACCAAAGTAACTGATAAGATTGAAAAGGAAGTTCGTAGTCTCGGTGAAAACGAGGTTTCTAGTCAAGTTATTGGTAAATTTGTCATGCAAGAATTAAAAGACGTTGATGAGATTGCTTATATTCGCTTTGCGAGTGTTTATCGGCAGTTTAAGGATGTTGATGCCTTTATGAATGAACTTGAATCAATGATGAAAAGTAATGATAAAAAGTAAAGGGGAACGAGGCCAAAATGACTGAAGCTAAATCAATATTTGATCCAAGTGCTGGATATATTGTTACCGCTAGCTATCGGTGGTCAAACTTTGATGAAAATGTTTTTGACCTTTTTTACCAGCCAATTTTAGGCCCGACTTCCTTTGCAATGTTTCATGCACTGCACTCACAAATGAATGAAAGACCAGTAATTAGTGAGCGACAGCTGCAATCACAATTGTTGATCCAATTAAATGCTGGACGCCATGATGCAGCCGAAGCGGTTCAACGATTAGAGGCTGTTGGAATGTTACGAACTTTTCACCAAATGGACCAACTTGGTGAGTTATTTGTGTATGAACTTCAACCAACAATTACGCCAACTGAATTTATCAATGATAATCTTTTAAGTGTATTACTCTTAGATGCTGTTGGAGAAAGTCGCTTTAAGGAACTGAGAAAGTTTGCAAATCGGTACACGTTAGAAGGTTTTCAATCTTCTCTGAAAGAAATTACGCATAATTTCTTTGATGTTTTTCATGTTGACGAACAGCAAATAACCCATTTGCCAGTGGAAATTAGTTCTGCCCGGAAATCGTTAGTGGACGAAAAACAACCGGTGAAAAAAATAGCTTCTATCAATTTTGATTGGCCAACTTTAGTTCAATTGCTAAGAAACCAACCAATTACTGAAACTGATTTAGATGCTAACCGGGAGTTGATTCAGGTTGAACACCAGCTTTATGGAATAGATGAACCAACGATGGCGCGGTTGCTTACCCAGTCAACAGACCTAGCGACAAACAAAATTCAGTCACGGAGATTAAAAAAGATTATTGCCGAAAAGTATCGAATCGATGCCAAAAAATCCAGTAAAGAAAGTGTTGGGGCAGAAAAAGCAGCAAAATCATCAGCAAGTTTTTCTCAAGAAGAGCAGCAATTGATTGAAACATGTAAGTATTACGCACCGATTACTTTTCTCCAACAATTAAAACAACAAATGGGAGGCTTTGTAACTTCCGGTGAGCGAGCAATAATTCGGAGCTTGATCCAAGAACAGCAGCTAGATGCAGGAGTAGTGAATGTCCTTTCTTGGTATGTAATTGCATCACTCGGGCGTTCAACTCTTCAGGCAAATTATGTTAACGCAATTGCTAATAACTGGATGCGTGCAGGCGTAGCAACAGCTGAGGAAGCTTTGGAACATATTCATAACTTTAACAATAAGAAAACACAACAACACTCAAAACGTTCAGCAAACTATTACCGTCAACGGACCGTAACCGTTCGCGAGAAGATGCCAGCTTGGACTAAAGAAGATGAAAAGAAGAGTGAAAAATCGACACCGGAACAGTTGAATAAGCTTCGTCAACGGTTGGCAAGGCGGAAAAAGATAAATGGTTCTAAAGGGGATGATGGCAAATGAAGTCATTAAGCAAAACGATGAGTGAGATTATGAAACAGCAGAATTTTGAACCTGCTTATAAGCAAATGATGAGCCAGGTACTTAAGGATCCAGAAGTTGCCGCATTCCTGAAGAAAAATGCTCAGAGGCTTTCACCACAAGCAATTGATCGTGGCGAGGCTAAACTTTATGAATATTACCATGAAAAGCAGTTGATTAGTAAAGGGACGGCTACAGTAGCTCCTGGTTACTCTCCCCAATTAGTTGTTAATGCAGGTCAGATCGATGTGACATATGTTCCAACTAAAAAGTTAATTGAGCAGCAACACCAAGCCCATATCAAACGGTTAGTATCATCAATTAATATGCCAAAGTTTATTCGTAATGCATCATTTGATCACTTTTACATTGATGATGCTCACCAGACCGAAACGCGAAATGCGGCTTTAAATGCTGCCTTAGACTTTGTTGAACAGTATTCTGCGAGCGATTTTCGCCCGGGATTATATCTTTATGGTCGTTTTGGTGTTGGAAAGACCTACCTTCTGGGAGCAATCGCCAATGAACTTGCACGACAAAAAGGTGTTGCGACAACGATGATGCACTTTCCGAGTTTTGTAGTTGAAATGCGTAATTCAATTAAGAACAATAACTTAGGACAAAAACTAGATGCTGTAAAGAAGGCACCAGTGTTAGTTCTTGACGATATTGGCGCCGATGCAATGACAACTTGGGCTCGTGATGATATTCTTGGTGTGATTTTGGAATACCGGATGCAAGAGGAGTTGCCGACATTCTTTAGTTCCAACTTTTCAATGGCAGAACTTCAGGACCATCTAGCAGTAAACGTCAAGGGTGATTCTGAACCAGTAAAAGCAAGTCGGATTATGGAGCGGATTAAATTTCTTTCACGTCAATATGAGATGGCTGGAGCTAACTTACGAGAAAAAGGGGAGAAATCTGAATAGTTTTAGTGCTTTCCCTTGACATTAGCTGAATGCTTTAGTATTCTAGATAGCGTTGAAAGAAAAAGCAGGAGCACCCGCTTCTCGCCTAGGTGATAAGGATTGCCGGGCTGACGAGTTAAATAAAACAATTTCGGGATTGTTTATTATTAGCGGGGTGTAGATTGCACTCCGCTTTTTTGCTTGATCTTTCGCTAATAAAATTGGAGGTGCGTTGCCATAGCTCAAGATATGATTGTCAATAACGGTATTCGTGCTCGTGAAGTACGGCTTATTGGTCAAGATGGTGAACAATTAGGAATCAAGTCAAAGCGTGAAGCTTTACAATTAGCTGAAGATGCTAACCTTGATTTAGTTCTGGTCGCTCCAAAGGCTCGGCCAGCTGTTGCCCGGATCATGGATTACGGAAAGTACCGTTACGAAATGCAAAAGAAAGAGCGTGAAGCTCGAAAGAAGCAAAAGACTGTAACGGTTAAGGAAATTCGGTTGAGTCCTTCAATCGATACAAATGACTTTAATGTTAAATTAAAGCGTGTTCGCAAATTTATCGAAAAGGGCGATAAGGTTCGTGTTTCCTTACGATTCCGTGGTCGTGCTATCACTCATAAGGATATCGGTCGTGACATGATTGAAAGAATGGCCAAAGAAACTGAGGACATTGCAACAGTTGTACAACGACCAAAGATGGAAGGGCGGAGTATTTTCTTAACTCTTGCTCCAGCTGCTGATAAAGCAAAAAATTAATTTAAGAAAGTAGGGAATTTTTCTTATGCCAAAGATGAAGACTAACCGTGCCGCTGCAAAGCGTTTTAAGCGTACTGCTAATGGTGGATTCAAGAGTGCTAACTCATTCACCAGCCACCGTTTCCACGGTAAGACCAAGAAGCAACGTCGTCAATTACGTGGCTTGAGCATGATGGACAAGTCCAACGTAAAACGTTACAAGAAGTTATTACCATTTAAGTAAACTTCGTTCGAAATAAGAAAAAACACGTAGGAGGAATTCAACATGCGAGTTAAAGGTGGAACTGTTACGCGCGCACGTCGTAAGCGCATTATGAAATTAGCAAAGGGTTACCGTGGTTCAAAGCACCGTCTTTTCAAGACTGCTAAGGATCAAGTAATGAAGAGCTACACTTATGCTTTCCGTGACCGGAAGGTTAATAAGCGTAAGTTCCGTGAACTTTGGATTGCCCGGATTAACGCTGCTGCACGTATGAATGACATTAGCTACAGCAAGTTAATGCACGGTTTGAAGTTAGCTAACATTGACATTAACCGTAAGATGTTGGCTGATTTGGCTGTTAACGATGCTGAAGCATTTAAGGCAATCGTTGATGAAGCAAAAAAGGCTCTTAACTAAGAGTTCTTAAAATGAAGCAACGATCATTGGTGAGCAGCCAGTGGATCGTTGCTTTTTTATTTTCTCTTGTTATCGAGACGTTAAAAAGTAGCAGATAAGCGAAATAATCGTTATAATTAGAATGATAGTAATTATTTGAGAGGTACAACGTTGTTAGAAGAGTTTAAACCAACATGGATGGTAAAGAGTATTTATTCGGTTTCTCCCGAACAATTAAAAGCTCATGGCATTCGTGCTGTTTTTAGTGATTTAGATAATACTTTAATTGCTTGGAATAACCCAGAAGGAACACCGGAATTACACCAATGGATGGCAGAATTAGAGGATGCTGGGATCCCATTGATTGTTATTTCTAATAACAGTAAGGAACGGGTAGCAAAGGCTGTTGAGACTTTGAAATTGCCATTTATGTCCCGTTCATTGAAACCTTTAAGCTTCGGAATTACTCGGGCACGAAAGAAGTTAGGCTTATCTAAGGATGAGGTTGTGATGGTTGGCGACCAACTAATGACGGATATGCTAGCTGCTCATCAGGCCGGGGTTCGGAGTATTTTAGTTAAGCCGATTATCAAAACAGATAAGTGGACGACTAAAATGAACCGGTTCTTAGAAAAGTATGTATGGCGGAGTTTACACCGTCATTATCCAGATTTAAAATGGCAGGAGGATTTGAATGACTGAAGAGAAGCAAAATCTTGATGATTTACGGTGTATTGGTTGTGGGGCAAAGATTCAAACCACGGATCCAACAGAACCAGGATATACACCACAATCGGCATTAGAAAAGGGCTTAGAGAGTGATGAATTATATTGTCAGCGGTGTTTTAGGCTCCGGCACTATAATGAAATTGCTCCGGTTTCCTTGAGTGATGATGATTTCCTTCGTCTTCTTGGCCAGATCCGTGATGATGATGCCTTAATTGTCTATGTAGTTGATATTTTTGACTTTAACGGGAGTATTATTCCGGGACTTCACCGTTTCGTTGGTTCTAATCCCGTATTACTTGTGGGCAATAAGGAAGACTTGCTTCCACGTTCATTAAGACGTTCAAAATTACGTGATTGGTTACGACAACAGGCTAATTTAGCTGGCTTGCGACCAATTGATACCGTCCTTGTTTCTGCAAAGAAGAACCACCAAATTGACCATTTGTTAGAATTGATCGATAAATATCGTCAAGGACGTGACGTTTATTTTGTAGGGGTAACAAATGTTGGGAAGTCAACATTGATTAACCAGATCATTAAGCAACGAACTGGAATTAAGGAACTAATTACGACCTCCCGCTTTCCGGGAACAACATTGGACCGGATTGAAATTCCACTTGATGATGGTCAAAAGTTAATTGATACTCCCGGTATTATTCATCAACACCAAATGGCCCATGTTTTACCAGCTAAGGATTTGAAATATGTTTCGCCACAAAAGGAAATTAAGCCACGAACTTACCAATTAGATTCGGGGCAGACTATTTTTATGGGTGGTGTAGCGCGGTTTGATTATTTATCAGGTCCTCATACGGGAATAATTGCTTATTTTGATAATAATCTTCCTTTACACCGGACAAAGCTAGCTAATGCTGATCGTTTTTACGAGAAACATAATGGTGAATTGTTAACACCACCAACGAAAGATGAATTATCTGATTTTCCACCACTAGAACGTCAAGAATTTCATTTAACTGAAAAGAGTGATGTTGTTTTTGAAGGATTAGGGTGGATTACCGTTCCAGCTGGAACAACAGTTGCTGCTTGGGTGCCAAAGGGTGTCTCAAGTCTAGTTCGTCGGGCAATGATTTAAAAAAGAGGTACAGAATGGAATTAAGAGGAAAGCAAAAGCGATTTTTAAGGGCGCAAGCAAATCATCTTCAACCAATCTTTGCGGTTGGTAAGGAAGGGTTAACTCAAAATTGGGTTGATCAATTAGATGGAGCATTGGATCGCCGAGAATTAATTAAGGTAAATATTCTTCAAAATGCTGACGTTACCACAAAAGAGGTTCAGCACTTTATTGAAAGCCAAACTGAAATTCAAGTTGTTCAGATCATTGGTCGGGTACTGGTCCTTTTTAAAGAATCAAAGAATAAGGATGCTCGGGAATTATCTTCAAAGGTAAAAAAGATCTAATTGAGGTGGAGACTTTTGCAACAATGTGGAGTTTTAACTAGTACGGAAACAGTTACTGAGCCCCAAGCAAAATTAATTCATAGTCAACAACGGCAACGGGTGGGCTTATATGGAGGAACATTTAACCCCATTCATAATGCGCACCTATTAGTAGCTGATCAGGTTCAATCCTTATTATGCTTAAATCGGGTTGATTTTATGCCTGATTTCATTCCGCCACATGTTGATAAAAAAACGGCAATTGATGCCCACAAGCGGGTTGAAATGTTGAAACTGGCAATTAAAGGTAACCCACATTTTGGCATTGAGCTAACTGAACTTGAACGTGGTGGTGTTAGTTATACCTATGACACGATGAAACATCTTTTAGATAAGAATCCACTAACGGAATACTACTTTATTATTGGTGGTGATATGGTGGATTACTTGCCTAAGTGGCACCGGATTAACGATTTGGTTAAATTGCCTCGGTTCCATTTTGTTGGTGTTCGACGTCAAGGAGCCCAGAATGAAACAAATTATCCAGTAATTTGGGTTGATGTTCCAACAGTTGCCTTTAGCTCAACAGATATTCGCCACCGAATTTCTACAGGACAATCGATTAAATATATGGTTCCTGAAAAAGTTGAACAATTTATAAAGGAGCACCGGCTTTATCATGAGTAAAGAAGTAATTACATACCAAAAACACTATATTCCGTTAACACGGGATGAATTAGTTGAACGTTTGCATCTCGCATTGCGGCCCAAGCGGTTTAATCATGTATTAAGGGTTGAAAAAACCGCCATTGAACTTGCTAAGGCTAATGGAGTTGATTTAGAAAAGGCAAGTATTGCGGGCCTATGTCACGACTATGCAAAGCAACGACCAGATGATGTTTTCGTTCAGGTAATTAAGAAGAAAAAGATGTCTCCTGAATTGTTGAACTATGGAAATGCGATCTGGCATGGTGTTGTTGGAGCAGAATTGTTAAAGGATGAATTAGGAATTTGGGATGAAGATATTCTAAATGCTGTTCGTCACCATACTACTGGTGCTGCGATCATGAGTAAGCTAGAACAAATTGTTTATATGGCAGACTACATTGAACCTGCCCGTGATTTTGATGGGGTTCAAAAAGCTCGCGAAATTACTGCTACTGATCTTGGTGCTGGTGTCGCTTACCAGACTAAGCATACTCTTCAATACTTGATTGCAAATAATAAACCAGTTTATCCAAAGACAATTGAAACTTACAATGCCTGGGTACCAAAGTATGAAAGGAAGATAGATTAAATGGATAGTAAAAAATTATTAGAAATGGCTGTTAAGGCCGGTGACGGTCGCCGGGCCGAAGATATTGTTGCCTTAAAGGTTGACCAGATTAGTCCGATGGCTGATTACTTTGTCATTATGACCGGGGGTTCCGATCGTCAAGTACAAGCAATCGCTAACGCTATTATTGAAAAGGCTCACGAGGAAAAAGTTAATATTGGAAGTGTTGAAGGGAAGAACCATGCACACTGGGTATTAATTGACCTCGGCGATATTGTTGTTCACGTCTTTCGTGAAGAAACCCGAGCTTTCTATAACTTGGAAAAGTTATGGTCAGATGCACCTATGGTTAATATTAACGATTGGATTAATGACTAATGATTTACCAGAGTTTTGCCCAACTATATGATCAATTATTTGATCAGGAGCTGTACAAACGCTGGCTTGATTTTACGTTAAAGCAGGGTCAAACTGTTATTTCAGGTAAGTGTTTAGATCTTGCAGGAGGCGCAGGACGTCTAGCTGTCATGCTTGCTCAAAAGCGGGTTAATGTTACGGTTGCTGATTTTTCTTCTGAAATGCTAAGTCTTGCACGTCAACATGCCGATGAGGCTGGTGTTGAATTGGAACTTATTGAAGCTGATATGCGCGATCTAAATCGTTTGCCAAAGTACGATTTAATAACTTGTTATGCTGATTCACTAAACTATTTAGAGGATCTTTCTTCAGTTCAGACGACTTTCCAGCAGGTTTACAAGCATTTAACTGCTAATGGGATATTCCTCTTTGATATGATTAGCCCGTATAAAACTGATATTGTCTATCCAGGCTACATGTATAATTACGAAGATGATGATCACCAGCGAGCATTTATGTGGCGAAGTTTTATGGATGATGATGTTGAGCATGGGGTGATCCATGATTTGACTTTTTTCAATCAATTAAACGACGGAAAGTACCAACGGGTTGGTGAAACTCATTTTGAACGAGCTTATTCAATGTCAGAACTAGAAGATTCATTAAAGATGGCTGGGTTTAGTCAAATTGAAATTAGTAGTAATTTTGGACAGGAAAAAGCAACTGATGAGGACGAGCGGTGGTTCTTTAAGTGTCGGAAGTAGGGTGTAGAATGCGTGCAGTTGGATTAGTTACCGAGTATAATCCTTTTCATAATGGTCATATTTACCATATTGAACAAGCTAGGAAAATTACGAATGCTGATGTAGTGGTTGCCGTAATGAGTGGTAATTTTACCCAACGTGGTGAGCCCACGATTCTTGATAAATGGCAACGAACGCAAGCAGCATTACAAAATGGGGTAGATTTGGTAGTTGAATTACCTATCTTTATGGCTGTTCAACCAGCTCACCGTTTTGCGGCTGGGGCATTAGAGTTATTAAATGATTTGCAGGTTTCGGATGTGGTTTTTGGTGCAGAGCATCCGTTATGGGATTTTGCAAACTTTGTTGAAGCAGAAAAACATTTTAGTCAACGTGGGTTTGAAAAATTTAATGCAACTTATGCTACCCAGTTTAATCAACAACTGAGCAGTTTGACAGGACATAGTTTAACGGATCCCAATGATATTTTGGCTTTTTCATACTATAAGGCTAAACTTAAAAATAAGTATTCGATTCACTTACACCCAATTAACCGACTAGGAAGCCAATACCATGACCAAACGATTAAGGGAACAATTGCGAGTGCTAGTGCAATTCGTGAAGCGGTTAGTAAGCATGAAACAATTGACCAAGTTGTTCCTAAACAAACTGCAGATCTGCTTGAAAAAATCAAATGTGTACCCGGTTGGGAACAACTTTACCCCTTATTAAGGAATTTTCTTATCCAGACGCCGCTAGAACACCTTCAGCAGATTTACCAAATGGCTGAGGGATTAGAGCATCGTTATCGAGAAGCTGCAGAACGTGAATTGACGTTTTCTGGATTTATTCGCCGGGTAAAAACAAAACGCTATACTTACTCTCGATTACTGCGGGTGTGCTTGTATACCGTAATGGAGATTACCAATGACCAAGTTTCCCAAGCAAGTACCCACCCTTACCTTCATGTTCTGGGCTTCAATGAACAAGGGCGTGAATATTTACACCAAATAAAGAAAAGTGTCCAATATCCCTTATTAACGAAAATTAGCCAAAGTGAACATGATGGATTAGTTAACTTAGACTATCGGGCTGGAAAGTTGTATCAAATGTTTACAGGTGTGGAACAAGATGTTAAACACGCGCCAGTAATTCTTAAAAAAACGAATTAAAAGTGTCAAGGATAAAACATTGACAAGCAATTTTGTGACTAGTATAATTGTGCTTGTTGCATTAGGAGGTTATGACGATGAAATGGTCAATAGCAGAGTTACATCGTTACTCAGATGAACCGCTACACATTCAGACAACCCTCGATTTAAATAAGATCTTAACAGCATCATTTCCGGACACCATCTTGGCTGTTCAACCAGTTAAGGTTGATGGATATGTTAGTTATGATCAGGGGGATGTTACCGTTAATTCTCATGTTGAGACAATGGTAACTGTACCTTCTAGTCGATCATTAACACCCGTAGCGTTACCGCTTAATTTTTCGTTTATTGAGACATATATTGATGATCCAGCTCACCTTTCTCGTTATGAAGATGACGAGGATAATGATGAGATTGTCTTTGTCTTAAAGCACGGTGAGAAGATTGATTTCAACGAAGCCGTTGCTGAAAACATTGTTGAGCAGATTCCGTTGCGAGTTCTTTCTGATGATGAACGTAATGGTAAGTCATTACCAAACGGGAAAGGCTGGGAAGTTATCACCGAAGATGACTATAAAGCTAATCAGCAGAATGCTAAAAAAGTTGATCCACGTCTCGCTAAGTTGAAAAAACTATTTCCTGATCAGGATGAAAAAAAGTAGCGGACGGTTAACAACCATTTGTGGATAATTAATTTCTTAGGAGGTGTCAAACATGGCTGTTCCAGCACGGAAGACTTCAAAGACTAAGAAGCGTATGCGTCGGGGTCACATTAAGTTAAGTGTACCTGGTCTTGCACCTTGCCCAAACTGTGGTGAACTTCGCAAGTCACACATGGTATGTCCAAATTGTGGCTACTACGACGGTAAGCAAGTTGTTAACACTAACAACTAAATAACCAAAAAAGACCTTTTCTTAGGCGCCGGACCTGAAAGGGTCTTTTTCTTTTTTTAAAATTTAATGCGTAACTTAAAACACTATCATATTAACGCTAGGGTTTATTAGAAAATTGTGATAAAATTATTGTGTTTTATTAATGTACGAAATAACAATTAATTGTGTAGGTGAAATCAATGAGTCGAATCTTAATTATTGAGGACGAAGAAAATTTAGCAAAGTTTGTCGAAATGGAACTCAAACATGAGGGGTACGAGACAGATGTTGAATTAGATGGACGTGCCGGTTTACAAGCAGCACTTAATCAGGATTTTGATCTGATCTTGCTTGATTTAATGCTACCGGAATTAAATGGAATTGAAGTTGCACGACGAGTTCGGGAAATGAAAAATACCCCAATTATTATTATGACGGCTCGTGACTCTGTAATTGATCGGGTATCTGGTTTTGATCATGGTGCTGATGACTATATTGTAAAGCCATTTGCTATTGAAGAACTTTTGGCCCGGGTTCGTGCTCTATTGCGGCGGATTAATATCGAGGACAGTAGTAATAAGGAGCACCAGACAACTGTCCAATATAAAGATTTAACAATTGAAAAAGAAAACCGGGTAGTTCGTCGTGGGGATGAAGTTATTAACCTTACGAAACGAGAATATGAACTACTTTTAATCCTAATGGAAAATATCAATGTTGTAATGTCACGAAAAGATCTTTTGAGTAAGGTCTGGGGTTACGATTCTAAGGTGGAAACGAACGTTGTTGATGTTTATATTCGTTACCTCCGGAATAAGATTGATCGCCCTGGTGAAAAGAGCTACATTCAAACAGTTCGGGGCACAGGATACGTTATTCGTTCCTAGGATTGACTAATGGAAAAAGCGAAGAAGCAAAAGAAATTTTTCTCCTTAAAACTAAAGTGGGCTTTAGGGACTTCGGTTGGTTCCTTCCTAATTTTCTGTATTGTGGCGATGTCATTATTCAGTGCCTTTACCCAGAACCTTTTACACTCTGAACGTGAATTGCTAGGTTCTGGGATGAATGTGATTAGCCAGCGGTTAGGGCGAAGTGATACAACACTGGATCGAGCACAGATTAGTAATATTATTATTCCTGATCGAGAACGGGATAATTTTATTAGTGGTCAGCGTTATAGACGACCGATTATTCAAGAATTAAGTGATTCTCATTTAATTGTTAATATCTATAATCCACAAAAACAGAATATTTTTAGCACTGGGGAGTCCTTAAGTCATGTTCAACTTTCAAAGGACAAGCAAGTAAGAGAAGTTAAGGGACCTAGTCATAATGTTCTTGCTGGTACTCAGGCAATTTATTCTCGTCAGGATCATCGCTTAATTGGTTATTTACAAGTTGAGAATAAGCTAAATGCGTATTATAAGAGTTATAATCAATTTAAGTTAGTCTGCTTTTTTGCGATGCTTCTAGTAGTCCTGACCAGTGGGTTATTAGGTTATTTCTTGTCGTACTTCCTCTTGCAGCCGTTAGGAGATATTCATGATACGGTTAAGGAAATTAGTAAGGATCCAACAAAGAGTATCCGGGTACCAGTTACCGGGAGAAATGATGAATTAGCAGAGTTAACAGCGATGTTTAATGAAATGCTTGACCGGATGCAGCGATATATCGATCAACAGTCACAGTTTGTTGGCGATGTTAGTCATGAACTGCGGACACCCGTCGCAATCATTCAGGGACATTTGGAAATGCTGCAACGTTGGGGGAAGGATGATCTAAAAGTATTAGATGATTCATTAGCGGCGTCCCTCGCTGAGACTAAGCGGATGAAGAATTTGGTTCAGGAAATGCTTGATTTAAGTCGTGCTGAGCAAGTTGAAATTAATTTTCGTAACCAGCGAACAGTTGTTAATGATGTTGTTCACCAGGTATTCAATAATTTCAAAATGCTTTATCCTGAATTTACTTTTACGTTGGATGACGATCTTCACTCACCGGTTATTAGCAATATTTACCGTGACCATCTAGAACAGGTATTAGTAATCCTTTGTGATAACGCGATTAAGTATTCGCAAGAACGAAAGGAAGTCCATATATCCCTTTCTCGGGGAATGAGTACGGTTGAAATTGGAGTTCAAGATTTCGGTGAAGGAATTGCTCCTGAGGATGTAAAAAAGGTTTTTGATCGTTTCTACCGGGTTGATAAGGCACGAAGTAGAAAAAAGGGTGGCAATGGGTTAGGCCTTTCGATTGCCAAACGGTTAATTGAGGGTTACCATGGTTCGATTGCTCTTGAGAGTTCATTAGGAGCTGGTTCAATTTTTCGGATTATCTTACCGATTGTTGAGGAAGATGATTTAGGGAAAGCTGACACTAGCGCAGAAGATAAAAACTAAATATAGGTTTGAGCACCAAACGAAAAATGTGACTGAAGTGGTAAATAACTTTGGTTTCCATTCTTTGTTTGGTGCTTTTTATAATGTTCCTAACTCAATTCGTTTGATTAAAAGCTAATTTTTGAGCAAAATTAACATCATTTGCACAAAAGAACTTAATTTAGGCTTATAATGTAAGCGGATAACTTAATATTTTTAAGGAATTGGAATAAGGAGTTGAAGATCCGTGGCGACGGAAAAGAAAAAGTTAATTAAGACGCCGACGCTAGTTTTGATGATTATTTCCACTATTTATGGATTTGGAAATGTCTCAATTGCTTATGCTCAGATGTCATACGCAGGAATGTTTTGGTATATTGTTGGTGGGATTTGTTTCTTTTTCCCATGTTGCCTAATGATGGCTGAATATGGTTCAGCATTTAATGAGGCTAAGGGGGGAATTTATTCCTGGTTAGCTGGTTCAATTGGGGAGAAACTGGCATTTATCGGGACCTTCATTTGGCTTGCAAGTTGGGTCTTATGGTTAGTTTCAAGTGCTTCTCGACTTTGGATTACCTTATCCGCACTGCTCTTTGGTCGAGATACTACCCAAAGTTGGCATATTGGCTCCCTTGGTTCAACTCAACTAATTGGGGTTTTAGCAATTATCTTTGTCATTATTGTTACCTGGTTGAGTTCACGAGGAATTAATGGGATTACCAAGATTAGTTCTTTTGGTGGTGCGTTTATGATTGCGATGAACTTCATTTTTATTTTTGCTAGTTTAGTTACAATTATTGCTAACCATGGTGTGCCAGCACAACCTATTCATGGTTTAAAGACATTCTTTGTTTCGCCTAACCTATCGTTCCAAACACCAATTGCAATTATTTCGTTTGTTGTTTACGCCATTTTCGCATATGCCGGAATGGAGAACCTTGGTGGTGTTACTGATAGTATGAAGAACCCCTCCAGAACTTTCCCTAGAGGATTAACAATTGGGGCAATTTTGACCATTGGTAGTTACGTGTTAATGATTGTAATGACCGGGTTTAGTGTTAATTACAACCAGGTAATTGCCAAATCAAGTGTTAATCTTGGGAACGTTACTTATGTTGTATTCCACCGTTTGGGCTATATGATGGGTGTTTCCCTTGGCCTTAGTCATGGAGTAAACCTCTTCTTGGGTGATCTATTCACACGGCTAATTGCCCTTGCCGGGATGATGGGAATGCTTGGTGCAATGTTCGTCCTTGTATATACACCAATTAAGTCGTTTATTATGGGATCTAATCCTGATTTATGGCCTGCCCGAGTTACAAAGTTAAACCAGCATGGGATGCCAGCCTTTGCAATGTGGATCCAAGCAATTATTGTTTCAATAATTATCTTCCTGGTTGCCTTTGGTGGCTCTGCTGCTGCAAGCTTTTACCAAATCTTAACTGATATGGGGAATGTTTCTACTTGTGCTCCTTACATTTTCTTGGTTGGGGCCTTCCCAGCATTCCAGCGGAAGAATATTCCGCATGACTTTGTTGTTTTCAAGAACCGTTTCTGGACAAAGATGTTGGTATGGTTTGTTGAAATTATTGTTTGCTTAGGAATCATCTTTACTTGTATCCAACCAATCTTGGATCGTGACTTCCAAACTGCTTTCTGGACAGCGATTGGACCAATCTTCTTTGGAATTGTTGCCTGGATTCTCTATGATTACACGTCAAAACATGCTCGCGCATAATAATGTAGAGGGCGGCTGTAAAATGTAGGAAATCGGCGGTTTAAAATTGTCGGTTTTCCTGCATTTTTTGTATACTCACT
>NZ_JACSQW010000026.1 GCF_014836425.1 Limosilactobacillus avistercoris
CCAGATCCATATTCACCAGAGGAAAGAGGAACTAATGAAAATACTAATGGCCTAATTAGGGAATACTTTCCTAAAAGGACTAATATTGATGATTATACAGATAAGGACGTCAGTTTCTGCCAACGTCAGCTGAACCGCCGTCCTCGAAAAGTGTTAAATTATGAAACCCCATATGAGGTATTTTTTGAGAAACCGTTGCACTTGGTTTGACAATTCGTCACAAAAAATCTGGTATTGATTTTCATCCATACCAGAATACTTATCCATTGATTTAAGATGTCTGCCGCTTTCTTAACTGTACTGAATCGCATTTTCTTGTTGGTGATGGTATTTCCGCATCATCTCTGCCATATGAACTTCATGGATCAGGAATTCATGTGTACGACAGATATAGTCATTTTCTCGACCAATCTTGGCAATATAACCATTAATATAATCAACCTCTGTTGGTCGTCCCTTAGAAAAGTCCTGGTACATTGATGGGTAATGGTACTTGTAGGCTTTACTGATAGTGGTAACTGAATCAATTTCTTCTTGCCGGCTTTCAATCAAACGGATACCGGCACGCTCACATGTATCAAATGATTCATTAAACAGTTGCCGTGCCATCTCGGGAACGCCAGGATATTCAATAAACTGCCCCATTTGCATTTCAAACATTGTGCAAAGGGTATTACAGACTGCGTTAAAGACGACCTTTGACATGCACATTCCCTTCCAATCATTTGCATAGACTGGTCCAAGGCGTGCTGATTTAAAGTCATCGAAGACTTGTTGAGTAGTTTCATCTGGCGCTTCATTATTGTAACGAGCCATATGCATTACTTCAGAATCAACGGCTCCCATAAAGTCAACATCAGCCGGAGCATCAAGAC
Source organism: Limosilactobacillus avistercoris (assembly GCF_014836425.1). Classification (GTDB taxonomy): domain Bacteria; phylum Bacillota; class Bacilli; order Lactobacillales; family Lactobacillaceae; genus Limosilactobacillus; species Limosilactobacillus agrestimuris. Next base: position 876 of record NZ_JACSQW010000026.1, read on the forward strand.
GGGTCGCAATCATTGCTGTACCACAAATAATATGATCTTTGTGGAAATACTGTGCAATTTTTTCAAAATGTCCCATCCCATTCATTGCTGAGAAAACGTATTGGTCATCATGAAAAATTCCTGCATCATAATCACGTTGCAATTCATCAGCCAGTTGCATCTGCTTTTTGAAGATAATCCAGACATCAGGATGACCGTTATATTCCTCTGGATAGTAAATATTAATCGGTACAATATGGCGGTCTTCGTGGTCTCGTGAAACAGTCACCCCACCTTGTTGGCGGACTTTTTCTACATTTGGTTCCCAGGTATCAATAAAATCAACGTTAATTCCAGCATTTTCTTGCATCATTACACCAAAACGGTAGCCCATTGCACCAGCACCAATAATTCCATACTTCATAATAATTACCTCCTAAATTTGAATCTGCTAACAAAAAAACGTCCTTTGTTCGAAATGAACAAAGGACGTTTTCACGTGGTACCACCTTACTTTGAGTCAGCCTCACAGCTTACTCCTTGACACGTACGGTTAAAAATATTTTTAACGATACGCTGCACGATATTGGGTGCTACCATGTCACCTCGAAAAGTGACCATATTAATAACGATCTTTAATCATCTAGTCTCAATGCATTCTCAATCACTAGCACTTCCTGTGATAAGGCTAGAAGCTTACTCCATCGCTACATTATTTCTTAGCAGATTTATTTGTTGGTAATATCATACTAGGTTACATTAGAAAATGTCAATACTTTTATTAGAATTTTCTAATTTTATCGTAAAGTCCATTGGTCGGACTCCTTTCTGTGTTAATATTTTTGGCAAGATTTCCTAATTGTGTTCTAAAAAACTTTTCCGTTTAAAAATTTTTTTTAGAACATAATTGGTTGGCCATTAGCTCCTTTCTATTTTTAGAATTACGTAGAAAGCAACATTATCTTAGCGATTATTCTAAGATAATGTTGCTTTTTACTGTCACGATTAAGTACACCCTAAAGTTACAGACAGAGTTATACTTATAACAATAATTAATGTGTCACAATTAAGTGTAACAAAAAGGGTGATAATTATGGCGTTGGTTTTCTACGCACGTGTCTCAAGTAAAGGTCAAAATCTGGATAGACAATTGGCGCGAGCTAATGAGGTTAAAGCAGATAAGATCTTTACGGACAAACAAAGCGGGAAAGATCTTAATCGACCAGATCTAGAACGAATGTTCGAATATATACGTGAAGGTGATATTGTTGAAGTCGTTAGTCTTGATCGTCTAAGTCGTGATTACAATGATATTCAGCATTTAGTTCAACGATTAAAGGATAAGAAGATTAAACTGATTGTTGATGATCTACCTCAGACTAATACTGGCAATGAATTAGTTGATCAGTTCATGCTAGATATGATGGTTAATCTCATGGGCTTTGTAGCACAAAATGAAAGGACAAAAATACTAGAAAGACAGCGTCAAGGCATCGCTGAGGCTAAACGAAGAGGGGCTTATAAAGGCAGACCTGTTAAATATGCGGCTCAGAGCAAAAATAGAGAAGGAAGATTGGTGTATGAGAAGGTTCGCGATGCAATAACCTCCGGAAATTATAAAAGTAAGGCTCAATTGGCTCGTGAAGTTGGGCTTTCACGTCCGCAGCTATATCGAATTATTAATCGAATAAATGATCAAGACAAATGAATTGAAGGAGATATAATTGCAATTTGATAGCGAATTTGCTATCATCATGATATGAAAGTAATAGAATTTTATTTTTATGACTGGGACGAGTTTGAAGACTACTTAGACAGTTTGCCTGACAAAGATGCTGCCAAACTTTTAGCGGTAATTAATAATATTGAGGAGCAAGGTTTAGCGATTGCTGAACGGCAGAAATGGACAAAAAAGTTGGAACCAAATCTTTATGAGATTCGATCTAAGCTTGCTTCTAATATTCAACGTGCGATTTATTTTCATTGGGAAAACAATAGATATGTTATAACACAAGGCTTTACTAAGAAGACTCAAAAAACGCCAAAACGTGAAATTAAGAAAGGATTACGCAGGCGTGATATATATGAAAGGAGACACCATCATGAGTAAAATTGACGAGTATATTGCTAAGCGAAGTCAACAGAGTACTGAATTTGCTAAAGCATATAAAGAAGAAAATCAGCAATTACAAGTTGCAGTCGAAGTTCGTAACCTTCGTGACAAATTGGGTATGTCTCAGCGTGAGTTTGCAAAAATGGTTGGTAAACCACAATCGACAATTGCTAGAATCGAAAGTGGTAAAATGAATGTCTCAATTAATGTACTAAATGAAATTGCAGATGCTACTAACCAAAAATTGACAGTGAAATTTGAACCTGTGACAGCTTAATAGAGATTAAACTCTTCCATATTGGGGGAGTTTTTCTATTTAATATATAAATAGCCCCTATATTCCGAGCGTAGAATATAGGGGCTTAATACATCAACATTCCTTAGGGGTTATTTGAGACTTATAGACCCCACTGGTAGGAGCAAAGCTGCTAAAGTGTATAAAAAATGCCATCACCTCAAGCCAAGATAATAGTCTTCATAAGCAACTACCTACCCCCAAAAGTATGTTTTAACAAAAATTCCAATCAATATGACAACAGCTAACAATAGTGTAGTTTTTAAAATATGAAACGCAACAAGAGTAAGTAATGATTCGGTGCTGCTCTTGTTATAGGTGTTATTTGAAGATTGTAGGCCCTAAAAAGTGTTATTTTTTTCGTGATATATCCTTAGCTTTCATAATATTCATTTCTTTCTCTATTTTTTTCTTTCTCTTATTATTTCCGGAAATAAAATCCGATTAACCAACCAATTATAAAAACAACTAAACTTTGAAAAAAATTAGGATCTTTACCTTTAAAAAACAACATAATTAAAAAAAATGTAAATACAATTGGAAATATTGATCCCAATATTTTCTTATTAAAATAGCCTAAGACATATTGCAATATCGTAGCGACAATGACAATTACCCAGAGTAATGCTGAGAATATATTCATAATTTAATATTCCTCTTTATTTTTTGACAAATCTTTAGCTTTCATTTTTTCGATTTCTTTACTGGCTTTCTTCTTCCTATCCCCCAGTGCCTCTAACCAGATACCATTTAAAATTGCCTCTCCCACAATCAATAACGTTAGTTTGGTTAGTAAAGACTGATCCTTAGTAAAGATGATATAAACCATTAATAACAGAAAAGCAATTCCAGGAATCGCTCCAAACCATTTTGGCAAATATCTATCTAAAACGTAAAGTATAGCTACAATCAACATACCCATTAAAAGCCCTTTAAACTCACTCATGTTTTTCCTCCTTAAAATCTTCAATAATTTGTTTTGCTAAGTCTAACGATATTTTTTCGTCAATTACCAATTGCATAATTTTGGTTTCAAAGGTACTTGTATCATTCTGTTCAATTAAATCAATTTTTTGAATAATTTTATTCAAGCGCATTCTGACGGTCGGATAACTTACTTGATATACCTTTGCCAATTGCTTTAGAGAGCCCGAAGCATGTACTAACTGTTTAACAAATTCTTGGTCCGCTTGATCTAGTGTTAAAAACCAGTTCATATTTCTCCCCTCCTTAATTAAATAATATTTATTTTAAATTAACATTATTTATAATAAATGTAAACAAAAGACATTATTTTTTATGTGTTGACCGATTTAAGTTGACTCCGAATTTGACAAAAATAGTCTTTCAAAGCGGCATTGTTATCGCTTTGAAAGACTATTTAAAAAGTATTTAGTACAAAATGGTTATTTAGATTTATAGACCCTAAAGCTGCTTTGGGGATTGTAATTTGGTGGTTCTCTATTCAGTTACTAACTGTTGGATAGTGTCGGATATGTGGATTTGTGTCTTATACTTCTTAAGGTCATGATTGTTAGTCGCTGTATTTCCCTTATGGTTTAACAAGGCGTCTAATGCTGCTAGGTTGCTAACATAAGTCTGATTAATGTAGGTGCGAGGCACAATACGTGCAACTTTAACATAGCTGCCCTTATGATACGCCATCACATAAGGATCTTTGACCCCAGGATTAAGCCCCGTCGTTAAGGTTAATTTGGCCCATTCATTACCCATCGTATTATCGGTGAACCAAGCGGTCCAGTAACCATTGGTCGCCTTATTGTTAGGCGAAATTTCCTTTTCACTAGGTAATTTAGTGTACCCGACTTTATAGGATAAAAACGGATCAAAGCGATCAATCGTCCCAATACCTTTATAATATCCCAAACATAAAATACCAATACTAACCAGTGCTAGTACGATCAAGCCACCTAAACCAAAAGTCCAACGACGATAACGACTTTTAAGCTTAACATCATGATCTATCTGGGTAGCCAAAGAGGGTTCTTTATCTTTTTTCATTGCAATCTCCTCGTTAAATAGAAGTTTTTCGAGTGAGATGTTAAACAATTGACTCAAAGCATGCAGGGTCTCTAAACTTGGCATATTCTTGCCAGTTTCCCAAGTTGAGACTGTTTGGCGAGTCACATGTAATTTTTGAGCTAACGCTTCTTGGGTTAAGTTAGATTGCCTGCGCAAGGTCTTGATATCGTCTTTAAAGCTCAAATCTCACTCCTCCTAAATCATAATCAAGGATCTAAGGCAATCCTAGCAAGAATTACTAGCATTAGTCACGCAAATGTTACTTGCACAAGCCAATAAAGCCATTCTTCAGATCGTAATAACGTTCTGAAGAATGGCTTTAGAAATGATCAAAGGCCTATTTGTTAGTTATAGCCCCTAACAGGGAAACAAGGTTTATTTAAGAACTTTTCTCAAACGTATCATGTCCCTTAAAACAAGACCATTTTCAGTAATTTCTTTATCATAGTGAATTGTAAAGAAATCTTGATCAACACCAACAACGCGGAAATCACATTTTTGATAAAGATAAAGTTGTCCGAAGCTAGTTGTACCAGTTCCAATTTCAAGACACTTGTAATTATTGTTTCGCGCATATTTTTCGGCAAAAGTAAGAAGTTGATGCCCAATTCCTTTGTTTCTTTGTGTTGAAATTACGGCAATGTTCACAACTTCTAGTGTTTCGGGGTGTGTAGGTAAAAGAACCAACACTCCTAATAATTCATTGTTATAGGTTGCCTCAAAACAAAAAGAACGGTTTAAATACTTACTTATTAATTTTTCATTAGGATCTGCTTCAAGTAACAGTTTATAATGCTGTTCTGTTAGTTTATTTAGTGTTTCAATATTTAGATTCATCTTTTCTCCTAATGGGAATGTGCCAATTGTTCTAAATCCCTGTCTGAAAAACTGTTTAATTTTGTAATCATTGTAGCCCCCCCTTTTTCCTAAAACAAGTTTAATAAAAAATAGGAGAGGATTCGATTATCTAAAACTAGGAAATGATATTAATTAATCATATACTTTCATTTTACGGACTGAATAAAAATAGTCCATTTTTTTAGTATAAGATCAATTCCTTATGAGTTCTGAAAGATACTAGATTTATAATATACTATGTCAAAAGGAGGAGTTAGATGAATAATCAAATCACACTAGCGTATTTAGATCATGATGATCTAGATGCTTTACAAGTTGTAAGTGTTGTCAGTTTTTATGAATCGTTTATCGATGGCGCAGATCCACTTGATATGCAAGAATATTTACAGACACAATTGACAACTGAAATATTGGCAGTAGAATTGGCACAGTCAACCAGTAAATTTATTGGTATTAAGGATCATCAAATACTCATTGGTTATATGAAAGTCAATGATGAAAAAGATGCTATAGAGATTCAACGGCTCTATCTGCTCAAAGATTATCAAAACAAAGGGTTAGGGCAACGGTTACTCGATGAAGCAAATCATTATGCTAAAACGAAACAAAAACGTTATTTACGTTTGGCTGTTTATGAAAAAAATCATGCAGCTATTCGTTTTTATGAACGTTATGGATTTAAAAAAATCGGGATCAAACATTTTCTTTTAGGAAAGCAAGATCGTATTTGTCCGATTTTAGAAAAAGAAATCTAAAAAAACGTCCTCACTTTTGATGCTGAGGACGTTTTTTTCTTGTGTTAATCCTTTTGACTTTCTAATTAGTGTAATACGCATTTCGTGACTAATACATTTTTCTCTCTTTCACTAATGATTTTATAAGGCAGATTGCAAGAAATAACATGAACAGATTAAAATAGTGTTCATGTTAACTTGCTAAAAATGAGTAGTGTATTATTCTAGGTGCTTAAAAGAACTAGGTTAGGCTTAATCTTGTTTACTCTCTCTTTATTCAATAACTAATCATGAAAGCATACTAGACCAGATTGGACAGTATCATAACCTTCTTAGTTTAACAGCAGACCAGTTACAGGAATTAAAAGCACGGGTTAAAGAGTTGGAATAAAGGTTACAGTTTTGTAGCCTTTTTCTTTTCTCTTACCTGGTTCAGTTTCTGCACAGATATTGACCTAGTATTATAGCTGTGTTTAAATAGGAAGTTAAGATGGTTCAAAAACATAGTTCAATAAGTGGGAGACGTTATTATGAAATTTGGTTACGCGCGAGTAAGTGGTTTGTCTCAGGATCTTGCACAACAAAAAGAACAGTTAGTAAAAAATGGTGTTGATGAGGATAATATCTATGCTGAAAAATTTACTGGAACCACTGAGCAACGGCCAAAATGGCAAAAGCTTAATAAGCAACTTCGAAAAGACGATGAAGTTGTTTTCACTAAGGTGGATCGTATTGGTCGTAGCGTTAAGGTTGCCGTTGATATTGTTAATGACTTACTTGATAAGGGTGTTAAAGTTTATATCATTCAGCTAAATGGTTACGTCAACAAACAGGACGCAATGGGAAAAATGCTCTTTAACTTTCTCACTATCATGGCTGAATTTGAACACGATATGATTGTAGACCGTCTAGCTCAGGGCAAGGCTTATGCTAAAGCTCACAACCCTAACTATCATGAAGGACGTCCTAAAAGGCGCATTACAAATCGCTATAGAAAAATTTACGAACTAAGTAAGGAGCATTCCATTAAAGAAACGGCTGAGATATCTGGTGTGAGTGAAAGCACGGTTAAAAGGATTCGGAAGCAGATTCGTGACGAGCAACAATAATATACTATGTATGGTTTAAACAGTATATTATTCCTGTTATTGAAACTAGATTAGCAGGGTTCAAAAACGACCATCAATATTTAAAAATAAATAATTTAGATTACCATCAGTAAATTGAAAGGCGGTAATCTTATGACGCGTAACAGTTTTATTAATACCTATAAGAGATTAAATACGGGCTTAGAGTGCAAGCCGGATAGATTCTACTTTCCGTACTTTGGAAAAAGTGTCAACAATTTGACAACTTTGCGCACCTGGTTAATTCCTCAATTAAAGCCAGGAGATGTGTTGATGGTCTCTGACTTAGCTCAACTTGGTAATTCTGTTTCTGATGTCTTACATATCATTCTGCCTTTACTAAAAAACAATATCCGAATCAACATCAGCAATATTGGCATGATTGACAATACTGATCGTGGGTATTGGATAACTAAGACTCTATTGGCGGTAGCAAGACAAGAGAAGGATATTCGCCGGTTTCAGATGGTCCAAAAAGCAAAGGACGATAAAAGAAAAATAAGGGTGGTCGACCAAGAAGAACGTTAACGCCTAAATATAAAGCGGCTTTAACTTACATGAAAACTCACACTTATCAGGAAACAGTCAATAAATTTCATGTTTCGAAATCAACTTTAAAGCGAAAAAAACAGTTCGGAGTAAGTATAAAAAATTAAAAATACTGAAAAGTAGCCCCTACTTAGTTATTTGGTCAAGTAGGAGCTACTTTCTTTAGTGTTCTTAAAGGGTCATTTATTACAAATGGACCCTAAATATAACATGTGAATATTTATTATATTTCAATATAATAAATCAGTTAATTTTACTTCTGTGTTATTAAAGCCATATGATTGCACCATCTTTTGAATACTACTAATTTTCCCTTCTAGTTTATGACTTACTATTACAGTGTCAATCATATTAGGTTCAATATCTAATTTTATTTTTGGCTTTCCGTTAAAGTATAGATCGGGCATTATATGTTGTTCTTGAGATAATCTCTTAATTACAACAAATCTAATTTCTTCTTCCTGATATAAAAGAGAATTTTTAAAGCATTGGGAATATAGTTCCAATGCTTTTAGCGATTCATTTTTTATTTGAGACATGTCATTAGGATCGCGATCTTTATTTCTAAACGCAATTAACCATGCCTTCATTACTGTATTTACATACTCCAACTGTTCTTTTTTGTCGTACAGAACTTTTAAGGGGTAAACGAGACCATCTCCTGGATCTAACCTCTTATAAAAGTAAGATGGCGTATGTTTTATTGCTAAATGATCCTGGATACTTTGATTTTTGAATTGTATAGCTATATCACCGTATCTGGATAAAGCTTCAGAATTTTTATTATCCGTAAGAGACATAAGGTAGTAATCAAAAATTGGATTAGAAATGTCGTTGTTAAATTCCTGCAATTCTTTATTAGAGGCACCTGCTTCTTTTAAGGCACTTTTACATAAGTCATAAGTGTATTGTTTTTCACTTTTATCATTCATATCAGTATATCGACCAATAAAAAATGAGCGAGAACTTAGAATCGCTTCCAATGAGTTTAAGTTTGTATAGTGATATAACAGTGGGTGTTTATCAGGAAAACCTCCAAACCTTTCAGCTATTTTTGCAGGTTGAGCTCTACGAAAGTAATTTGAATTTTCATCATAATGATCTGCCAAAAGCCGCTGAGCATTATTATCTAAACTTTCTAACATGTCCATCATTTCTGGTGGAATATTATCATTTTTAATTACTTGGGACAGTTTTTGATCCATTAACTAATCTCCTTCTTAACTATACACTTTCTGTATCAATAAATTATCATTTACCTATGATATAATTACAAAGTCGTTCGTCCCCTTGTCGTGATAGAGAGGGGGTGGTTGCTATGAACCTATTAAACGACTTAATCTCGCTCGTTAGTTCGCTCATCGTAGTATGGTTCGGCTGGTGGCTTAACAACCGACACTATTAACGAGTAATCGAACGGCACAAGCCCACAATAAAAGCCCTCAGCAACTTAGGACCTTGCTGGGGGCTTTTGTGTTGCGCTATGAACCTACATAACGACTTAATCTCTATAATTATTATATCATGTATTGATTAATTTACCACTCATGAGGTTACTATAAGAGATTCTTGTCGCGCATCTCTTGGAATAATCCATGAGTATCTTCCTTACCATCATCTTCAACATAGAACTTCAAACCATAGATTTTAACTCTGTCATCTTCACCTAAGACTTTAATATTATCAGGATTGATTCTTTCGAGAAGTTCTTCCTTCCATTTGTCCTTCTCTACATAAGGAGTCCCTTTAGGTTCAAGAAATAGCTGATAGATAAAATTCTCGTTTTCTAGGTAAAGAATAAAGTCGGGCATATAACCCTCATAATGATAAACATCTGTACCGAAATCATGTAATTTAAAATCAGTTGTTCGTTCATCAATACGTAATAAATAAGCTCGCCCGTACTGCTGCTTTAGTTCAGGCATAATGCTATTAATATGGTCAATGAAGTGTTTTTCAAGGGTATCAACAATCGCATAATCGTAGACATACCAGTCTTTGCCTTGCATCGAATCAGGACCTATTAATGCACCTTTGCCGAATTGATCACCAACACGCTTTTGATAATCTTGAATAACTTCATTAACGGCGATAGGCATAAACTCGTTAGTACCAATAGAGCGTTTGAAGTTATTAGAGATTGCTGTTTGCACACGAACTAAATACTTTTTAACTGCTGTTAATCGTTGTTCGTTAGTTAGAGCAGGAGAACCTGTTGCTACTTTAACTCTTATGGTGGCGTTCCCTAACCATTCATTGCTAGTTAAGAATTCTCGCATGCTTGTTAAAGTAGGACAGTATTTTTTAAGGGAGTCAAAACGGTAGAAGTTATTGAAGGACACGGCTGTACGTATAAGTGCCTTATCTTGAGGATTGCTAAATCTAGCAGCAACTTCAAGTGTTGTAGAGGTGGTATCGTTCTTATCCGCACCAGTATCGTATCTTCGCTCAGAAACAGCATCAACCATATCAATTGGTCCAGTTGTTTCAGGATCGAAGCCGTACTTCTGAATAGAATCGTAATGCGATTCAGGAACGTCAATGACCTTATTATAGTAAATATTCCCATGCTTATATGCTTTGGTCTTCTTAAACGAATTCTTTACTTTAGCGGTGTACACCTTGTATTGAGTATCTTCATTAACAGGTAGATCAATTGCATCTAGTGATTTTCTAAGATTTTCCAGATATTGTGGATCGTTAATAGTGTGGTAGTACAAACGCTCCAAAAGCTGAATTTCTGGTTTACGGTCATCAAATCTTCTCGTATATGACTTCTTTCCGTGATAAACGAATGGATAGTATCTGGCACCACGTCCAATAAGCTGGGCTTCAGCATTTGTATCTTTAGGCTTGATATTTTTTTCGCCAATCCGGACGATGTCAAAGAGGTTCAAAACGTCCCAACCTTCACTCAACTTAGCAACGGCGAAGACAGAGCGAATCGGGTTGTCAGGACTTTCCAAAGAATTGAGCCTTCTTGAAACTGATTCGTCATCAAGAATGTTCTTACTTCCAGAGTCATTCGCGTTAATCGTTGTAAACTTGCTAAAATTGCGTTTTAACTCGGTTACTGTAGAACCAAAATCTTGATTTAGCCAATACTTGTAAGCAAGACTGAGTGCTTCACTTTGCGTTGAACGGTTTTGATTCTGTATAAATTGTTGCAACGATTCTGCTGATAGGTTGTCAATCATTGTCAAAAAGGTTTCGTTGATAGCCCTTGATTCAGCGATTGTATTCGATTTGAACAAGATTACAGGCTTAAAGTCGGGAATACTCATGTTTTGAGCAATACGCTTCCGATATTGTGATAAGAGTACAGCATTGAGCATCTTATTTTCATCACTATTATTTGCTTGAAGCCGGTAGACCTTTTTGGAAAACCCATCATTAATGAAGTGGCTAAGATCATATTGTGCAATGATCTTATTTTGATACTTGTGGTAAATGTCAGGATTATGAAGATCGATAGTCGCAGTAAATTCAAGTTGTTTATTTTCATGATTTAATTGCCTGATCTCATCAAGCAAATGCTCCCAACTAAGTCCCTCCCGATTAGCTTTCTTACTGCGAGTAGAAACATTAAAGTGGTGTGCTTCGTCGGCAAGCAGGACTAATTTATGTCTTGCCAGTGAATCCTTGGTAATTCCATTTTCTCTGGGGGCGTAATAGTCATTTGATAATTGTTGAATGCCAGCAAGTTTGATATATATTGTATCCTTTTCAAGATTTACTGGATATCGGTCGACTTTTTTAATCGTAACATGATCGCCATCAATAACTAATGGATTGTTGTAAAGGTACTTAGCAGAAGCACTATTTACTAAGTTATCAATAGTCTTGTCGACAACAGCAGTTGTATTAGTGGTAAACAAGAAGCATTGATAACCCCAGGCACGAAACATATACAGGATAATTGCGGCCATAATATCGGTCTTTCCAGATCCTGTGGCCATGTAAAACATCAACTGATTACGTTGGTCAGCATCCTTCATGTTGAGTACTGCATCGAGGTGATGGACAGCATCCATTTGGTAATTACGGAGTTTGTGTTTTAGATTATTAGTAATGTAAAGGGGATTATCCTCTAAGGATGATTTGAGTGAAAAAAGGCTGGTGCTGTTAAGAGCATTTAGTAATTGGAGATCAATTTTTTCTTCGGGTATTGTTTTTTTACGAGCCATTACTTTGACTCCTTCCCGTTGTAGAAGCTCTTATTGAATCGATAATCACTATCCGAGATCAGGTCACGGACGTCTGCATCATCAATATTGGCTTCGTTATAGTAAAGTTGGTTCTTATCAAGTAGCTTGATTAACAGCTTTTTCTGATCTTCAAATGGTAGAGAAGCACGTTCAGAATCATTTTCAAATTTATTTAAGTCGACACGAAAATCTAGATCAGCACCCTGTTTCATTCGGTCATAAACTGCATTAAGCTCGTCAATGGTAGTTGCCTTCTGAAGGTCATAAAGAAATCCCTGGTTCTTTTTCATAAGTTCGGTGTAGACAAATGAACCGCCACCTTGCCAATTAACTTCCTTGGAAATACCAGTTTGATCACCATGAATAACATTATTTAATCGTTTATTGATTTTTATGATTTGTTCATTAATTTGTTCGATTGCTATAAATTTTCGACTCATTTTCATTGCTGTAGCTAACGTTGAGCCACTACCAGCGAAAAAGTCCATAACATAATCATTTTTATTACTAAAATATTTAATAATATTTTTCAATAATTTCTCAGGCTTTTTTCCATTTCTTAATTCGACGCCTCCTTCAAGACGATCGTTTCCAAATGAACCTGCCATATCAATGAAGCCTGGTATAGGCAATAACTTTTGACTAGTTTTACCGTTTTTAACATCTAGGGGAACTCCTTGATAATACTTTCCTTTAGTAGCTCCTGCTTTCTTTGGACCTGTAAAGAATCTATAGTCATTACCATCATCGCCTATATCATAAACTTTATAGACCACACCATAACCATCTTTTTTATAACGGCCACTTAAATAATCTCTAAAAAATCTTCCGGAGGAATTACCATTTAAGATTGTTCCAGAAGCCCATATTTCTTTAAGACCTTCCGGATTACCGGAGGTTTTCTTAAACTCAACCTGGTCTTTAGTGAAAATATCAACTTGTTTATCGCCAAGCATAATTGATGAAGAAGGTTTCCCAGTCGTTTTAACTTCGTAACAGAATTTTGAATAATCATATGGAACTTTGTCCTTGTTGGGTTTTACCTCAGCATTAGAATTTTTTTTATAGTAATGGATTTGTTCTATTTGTTTATGATAATCCATATCTGATTTCAATGTCTTATTAGCATATCGGACTAACACATATTGCGTGAATAATTCATTGTCACGACCAAATATTGAGTCTGTCAGTACCTTTAGATATGGTCCCTCAGAATCATCCAGTTGGATAGCAATGACCCCGTTATCAGACATTAGCGTTTTTGCTATTTCCAATCGACTCTTCATAAACGTGAGCCAAGTAGCATGACTAAATCGATCATTATATTTAAAGGAATCAGATCCTGTGTTATAGGGTGGATCCAAATAAATGAGTTTAATTTTTCCGGCGTACTTTTTGGCAATACTATGTAGAGCGATTAAATTATTGCCCTTAATTACTAAATTATCATTATCATCAAAATTGGTAGCTTTGTGTTCGCCTTCTGTATCGTATAGTTTTGCATTAACTAATACTTTTGGTTCAAATAACTCACTAATTTCAGAATGAGCTAATGTTTCGTTCAAAAAAGGTTCATCAGCCCCGACTTCTTTATCAACATCATCTTTAGTCATACCTGCTTTTAGAACAGTATCTTTATAGGGGAAATCTAATACAACATCGTCTGAGTCACTAATGAATTTATCATCACTGGTAAGGCCAATTCGGTTGGCGTATTTGGTAAAACTATTACCCCAAAACTCTTGATATTCAAACATTTCAATAAAGTGATTTAATTTGAATACTGTTGTATCAGCTATTTGTTCAGTATATTCATCTTTAATAAGATTGTTGGCCAACAATGCTACCATTAAGTCTTTATCATATTTATCAAGGTCGCTAATAACGGCATTACGTTTTAGAGAACCATCTTTGGTTATATACTTAGTACCGAATTGCTGAAGAACATCTTTAACCTGCTCCATTAATCTAGTATCTATTTGCATCATATCTACCTTTTCTAGTAATTATTATTTCTTCTTATTATACCAATTTATGTTATGCGAACTGATGTAGTTATTTTGTTTCATACCATGTTTCAAATTTTTTTATTTAGACTGTTAATACAAAAAATAAAATAGAAAGGATATGAAACATATGTCAATGTATGCTTATGTGGCTGGAACCACTAATAATGACATTAATGATAAAGGTTCAATCGCGTGTCAAATTGATTTTCTTAAACAAACCAATGTGGATTATGATGCTTACTTTATTGACACATTCACTGGGGTGTGTCAGGCACGATTTCAACTGCAAAAATTACTTATGGTTGTGAAACCTGGCGATATGATAGATGTAATGGACGTATCAAATATGACGTCTAACGTGCGTGAATTATGTTGCTTACTCGACGAGATTGAAGACCTTCAGATAACAATTTTTAGCGACGAGCTAGAAATGGGTATGAGTAACAGTCGTGAACCGTATTATGTAGCTAAGATGCTCTGTCGAGCAGATATGGTTACTATGATGCAACGTTCCTCTAATAGAAAAAAGATGTGTCAAATGACACATCAGATTGATTTGCATAGGGATAAAAGCAATAAACGAGAGATTACACAACAAGATTACCAGATTTACAATCTGCTTATGAAGAGCGACTATAGAACTACTCAACAGGCAACAGGCCTATCTAGGTCAACGCTTTATCGATTGAAAAAACGAATTCAGAAACGGTAATCAAAAAATAGGTACTACTAAATTTTAAATTTAGTAGTACCTATTTTTTCAAAATTTTATGATCTTACCTATTCTTTTTCTTTTTTTTCAAACATTTCAAGCCACAGCTTATAAGCTCGCATTTCATCATTAGTTAATGAATTAATTACTCGGTCAACGGCTTGATCTACAGTAGCATCTTGTGTCTTAATTCCAAGAGCATTTTCCAACGCATTAATCTTCAACACAGTACTTGTTAATAAACGAACTGTTTTGTATGATTTTCGACCTGTTTTTGGCCTTCCTACTGATCTTTTTTTATGCTGCAGATCATTTTCAACTCTGTCGGTTACAGTAAGAGGATTATAAGTTATTTTTGGCTTTGAAATATCGGTCTTGTCTATTGGCTTGGGCCTTGGTTTTGACCTTCTTTTCGTGCCCTTATCAAATTGATATTTAGCCATCAGTTAAGTGCTCCTTTATCCTTTAATCGAGCAATAATTTCATCTGTTAACTTTGTGTAAATATAGTGTAGACGTGTGTCATGCATGTCATACTTGGTTAATCCTTTTTCAGCAATCCCTGTTCTATCGTATCGTTTCAATCTTTCCATGTGTCTAATAATTTGATTAAATAGCATATCGTCGCCAAAATCAACGCGAGCATCTTTTAAAATTTGACTATCTAAACCAGCATTATTTTTAAGTAGGACTGCTAAAACTCCAATAATATCAAAGTCAATATTGGCATAATTATTGTACATTTCCTGCAGGTATTCAAAAAATGTTTCAGCTCCATCTAGAGAACGCTGTTGGGTTTGTAAAACAATGATCACAAAATTAGTAGCATATATTGCTGAATCTGTAAAAATTGAAAGCGTTGGTGGTACATCGATAATGATGAAATCATATTGGTCATGTACTTTAGCCAGTTGTTTCGAAAAATAAGCAATTCGTTTTTCTTTTACTTTAGCCATTTCGCTTTGCAAGGTTGTGCTATTACCGGCTAGAATTTTTTCTTTATCAGGCATAAATTTCATTTCTAAGAAATCAGGATAATTTTTAAAGTCTTCTGACGAAGGAAGAAGATACAGATTATCCATAATATTAACAATAGCAGGTTCAATATTTTCTTCGGTTAAAGCTACCATCATTGTTTTTTCAATTTTTAAATCAGTGCCATGCTGCAATCCATAAGTTCTTCGTAGTAACTGGGTAGCATTTGCTTGTGGATCTAAATCGCAAACTAATGTTTTATAGCCCTTTCTTGCTAATTGGTATGCGGTCATAACACTATTAGTAGTTTTGCCTACGCCACCCTTCATGTTTCCGTATAGTACAGTTGGCATTGGTAGTCACCTCCCATAATAATAGGTTTAGTTACTTTAAACTAAGTTTACAACAAAAAAATTCTAGTTACTATAATTACTTTACTACAACTCGGATTAATCTTAATTGGTAAAGGAACTATAACAGTTAATTATAGATATCGATTAAGTGTAGTAAATAAATACAATAATGGGAAAACTAGATAAATAATTATAGTAAAATATTTATCTACTACAATTATTTACTGTAGTAAACAAATTACAAGCTTATTTTTTTAAACGTTGATATAATCACCTTTGAAATAGTAGTAAGTTATTTGCTTACTACTATTATTTATAAACTACAATAAATATTTTACTACAATAAATAATTGTGGTTTATAAATACCGTACTACAGCTTATTTTAAAGTATTTACTTTGTGCAATAAATAGTGTAATTTAAGAGTCGAAACAAAATATTTATTTCAAAATTGAATATTTTAGAGCAAAAAGAAAAAGCCTGCCATGTATTGGAAGTACACAACAGGCAACCAATTAGCTAATGGGCGTAGCTAGTGGTTTGTCATTTCTATCTATGAATTAATTATAGGAGAAATGTAGCTAATTTCAAGTGATTGAATTTAACATAAACCAAAAAACTAGGCACATGGCTAAAAGGCTGTGTGCTTTTCTTTTTGGGCCGCACCCGTTTGACTCGAAAACAGCTGTACTGTGTTGGTAGCACCTCGAAACACACGTGGGATTGAGATGCACAATCCTGTAGTTAACAATTGGGTATGCTAAACCCTAGGATTTGCAACCCTAAGAGACGTGGCTGGATGTCCAGAAAATGCGACGGACAACCCTATTTATCAATGCGATTTTTTCGTGTTTTCGCGATGTTTTGTTGAAAATTTAGTACAGCAATCGAACAAATCAAACACTGATGATAATGGGGGCAAGGGCTGGATGAGCTTAATATGTCTGAGTTGTTATTGTTGATGAGTTCATTAATAATGATTAGTGGATTGATTAACAATAATAACTAGTGTTACGATGTTGCATCATTGCATTTTTGCCACAGATAGGCGAAGTGTAATGATGATGCTACGCAGTTACTTTGTAGGGGTTAAGGGGCAGTGGGTTTGTTATTTGTATATACAATTAAGGTTGTTAGGGGTGATGGTTATGAATAAGAACGAAACTGTAATATTTAGATGCGATTATGAATTTAAAAAACACTTAGATGAGTTAGTTGCTAAATCAGGAAAAACAAAATCCGAATTTATTAGGGAATGTATTCAAGATAGTGATGCGACAGCTTTGGAGCAAAAGTTAAGTCAAATTAATATTAGTTCAGATAATCGAAGTCCTTTTGATAGTGCACTTAGTAATTTAACTAATGCTTTGGGTAAAGCCAGAAAAGTGGATGAAGTACCTAAGGAATTGCTAGTTATGTTAGAAGATTTGATTAAAAATTTTCGGTTAATCGGTTCAAGAAAAGCCAAGAAATAATTTTTGTATATACAGAGCATTTGCTATATATATGGCTTTCTGTGTATATACAAATAAAGTGACGATATTTGAAGCTACTGTGTATGATTACCCATATTCTTAAAAAGTTTTGCGTATTATTGCCACTTTTTGTATATACATATAGATGTTGATATAAATATAACCGTATGTATATACATATTCGATAATTTGAGAAAATGTAGGTAATTATTGTAGCATTTGGTCTTAGTGTTTTGAAGCTTTGTATAATTGACATTTTGCAATTTCTTTTCTATTCAATATTAAGTTAACAAAACTCTTTAAAAAGACACTTATTAAGTTAATTTGTAACTTACAATTGTAGTGATAATCGCTTATAATTAACAAGGGTAATTAATAATAAAGATAATAAAAAACTAACCAAATAATTTAATCCTTCCACAATGATTATTTGAAAGGGTGTTTTTTATTATGCACAAATCCAAACGTTCTCAAGCAACTGAAATATATAAGAAACGTAAAGCCGCAATCAAAAAGGGTGATTTAGTAAAAGTAACAAGGTATGGTAAATATACTGAAGTTATGTTTGCTAAGCGTACTCCGCCTAAAGGTAAAGTTAATATTAGACGTAAACATGGTTCTTTAATCAACAGTAAAACTCGTGAGATTATTAACGTCGATCACGCTACAAGTCGCAGTGATTTATTAACGAGTCTTAAACGTTCATTGAAGACCCTAAGTCATTTAATAGCATGTAATTTTAAAGGCGGGAAAGATGAAAAGTTCATTACATTAACGTATTCTGTACCATATCAACTTGATCCTCATGGTGCAAAAAAAGATTGGCAACGATTGTATCAGAATTTTCGTAATAATTATCCGAAGGCGAAGTATGTTGCAATATTTGAGCCTCAGGGGACACTTTATCCAAATGAGGATCAAAAAATGGTGCCAAATTGGCACATTCATATTTTGATTAAAGGAATAAGAGAAGACATTTCACCTAAGCTTAAAAAATGGTGGCGATCACGTGGTCTTTTTAAAGTCAAACCAATCTCTGAGATTAAAACGAATAATTTAGGTATTTATTTTACTAGCTATTCAAAAAATTTAAATCCAGCTTTTATTGATAAGGTGGCTCGTAAAGTGATTCAAGAAAAGGATGCAAGTATCTTAGATGACGACGATAAGGACATTGCTAAGGGTGCTCGTTTACTTTTTTATCCTCCGCATTTTCGAATTTATGTTGCTTCTCAAAATTTGAAACAACCACAAGTTAGTTATGTGCGATTCGATGAGTTGGATACGTCTAAACTGGGGGAATTAGTATCAGAGTCTACAATCGATATTAAAGATACTCAGACTGGCAAGATTATGAATTCATATGGCTACCTTAACTTTCGCCAAAAATAATATACGAATTGAAAATAGATTATTATATTATTCTTTCTTGTAGAGCGTTAAGACAAACAGAAAAAGGAGTTATTGCTCATTTAACAATAGCTCCTTTCTTTTTTATTTATTGAGTATTTACAATCTAAGTGCAACAGATTTTAAAAAATAAACCCATAGCGGGTAGAATATGTTTAACGACCAAA
>NZ_JACSQW010000027.1 GCF_014836425.1 Limosilactobacillus avistercoris
TTGTCGTAGTCGGTTGGTAAGTGGAGCCAGTCACGGAAGTCAGCACCGGCACCGGTACCATTCCGTAATTCGTCATCTGCCGCATTTACCATTGCTTGCATTTCACCAAGTTCGTTATCGTTAACGAACTTTTTTAAGCCAGTTTGATCAAATGAAATATGAGCCATAATCCTAAGTCCCCTTTTTTTACTAATTAGCTATCTTCGTTTATTTGGAAGTGCTTAACTATTCAACAGCTATTATGTTAGCGCTTTCTATTTTATATGTCAATCGGTTGACAGGAATTTCTTCAATTTTTTATTTACTATTACTATCTCTAAACAAAAAAGGCCGCGATCGCAAGCCACTAAAGGCTTTGGTCGCGGCCTAATTTTTCGTTTTTCAGTTAATTATTTTGTATATATATGGACAGCTGCTGCCTGTTTTTCTTCGGCATTACTATTTGCACTTTTAAGTTCATATAAGTGCTTTCCCATAAAGAGTAATCCAGCAATAATTAACATCATTACCCCATAGATCCGGAATGGTGCAGCTAATCCTAGCCCATTTAACGGTTGACTAAGGAGGTGATTAAACCAGGCATCAGCAGTTGGTGAGAAGAATGCACCAAAGTTAAACCCAATTAATACGAATGAAGTGATCTTAGTCTGAAGCTTCATTGGTGCCATAAATGGAAGAATATTGAAGATTAATGGTGTAAGAACCTGCATGGGGAAGCCAACTAATAAAATACCAGCAGCAATAACTGGGAAGTTATTCCCACCGAAGCCAAATAAGAAGTTAGCAATTGCCAATAGAATTAAACCGATGTAAATTGTTCCGACATAACCGAAGTGCTTCTGAAGGACACCATAGCAAGCACCACCAAGCGTTGCCCCAATTAGCATTAATGAAAGGTAAGTTCCTGTTCCAGTAAATGTCTTTCCGTTAATTGCAACAGCAAGGCCTGGAAAGCGGTCTTCCATTCCGATAAAGTCCATCTTAATTAAGAGAACAAATGCCAAAATAGCAATTACTAACGGACTAATCTTAGTAACCGGTTCATTAGTGATCGGTGAGATTGTTTCAGTTGCTTCGTGATTATCACTAGTTGCCGTAGTGCTATGAGAATCATTTGGTACCCGCCAAGCAAAGAATGCCATTACCGCAAAGGCAAGACCGTAAACTAAGAATGCGGCATGCCATCCAGCATAGATTAATAACAAACTTGAAATTGTCAGCGTACAAGCATTACCGATCTGTTCAAATGCTGAACGCCATCCCTGCATGCTAGTTCGTTCGTGTCCCCGATACCAAACGGAAATTAGTGAAATAGCTTGTGAATTATAAAGGCCATACCCGGCTCCCAAGAAGAGACGCGAAATTAAAATTACCATGTAGTTGCTAACAAATGACGGGATTAAACCGGCAATTCCAACCATCGTAATTCCGGCCATGATAATATGCTTATCAGAAATATTGAACCAGTCCTGAAGTAATGGTGAAAGAACCACAAAGAACATGACCGCAAATGATGGTGCGGTAACTAAGTATTCAACTTGTGGTTGGCTAACCGCCAATGCTGATTTAATTTGTGGCAATGCACTTTGAATTGCGTAGGCGCTCGTAACCATAAAAGATGCGGACAAGAACGCAAGTTTAGTTGCCATCGACTGACTCTGTTTCATAATAAAAACAACCTCCAAACTTGCTAATACAAAGTAACAAATCTTTTATTTAGATCTAATTTTACTTAACACCTTTATGGTAACCGGTAGTCACAATTTAGTAAAGCGCTTACATTTAGTGATTATTTTCACTCTTTTTCCTCTTAAATAGGAGCATTTCGGCATTGACGCCCCTACCTTATGTAAGCGATTACAATATACCAATTTTTAAAATATCTTTATAATGTACTACTCGCACAACCGGTTAGCAGGTTCTCAAAAAAAGCCCAATTTTTAGGAAAAATAACTAAAATAATAGCAAAAACGGTTATTTCACTTAGGTTGTTCACTATTTAATTAAATAAAACAAGACCGAAAAAACATTTTTCCCGGTCTCATCCTGTTACTAATAGTCTCCGAACTTATAGAGTCTAATTGCGAGAATCCTAATAGGCTAGCTTCGCGTCGTAACCAGAGCCTTAGGTCTAACGCAGCGGAGCAAGACTATTTGGCTACGAACGATTCTGATGATTTCATTATCACTCATCGTTCTAGGTTAGCCAACCAGGATCTCGAGAAGGTTAATTCTCAGCTTCGTCATTTTTTATGCCGTTGTACTATTAATCAATTTCACTGGGAGAGTTACTGACTTAACATCGGTCTTTCCGTTGATTAATTGTAAAAGAAGTTCTACCGCTTTAGTGGCCATTTCAGGAATTGGTTGTTGGATCGTCGTCAATTCTGGTGATAACATCCGCGTAATGTTCGCCCCGTCATAACCAACCACTTTTAGATCATCCGGAACATGACGGTTAAACTCTTTTCCAATCCGGATAATCAGACTAGCATTGGTATCATTATCGGCAAAAATACCGTCAACTTCTGGGTGTTCCCGGAACATTTTACGGAAAACCCGTTCCTTTTCTTCATCTGAAACGTCAAAAGAAACGCTATAAGTGATTGGCTTCCGGTTATGTTTATTCATTAAGTCCTCATAGGCTTGTTGCCGTAGCTCATTTGGCGAGACTAAATTAATTGGGTAGTTTGTATGAATAATGTGTTTACAACCATCATTCAATAACCGTTGAACAGCTAGAAGACCACCCTGGTAGTTATCAGAAGAAATAACCGGAATCTGCTTACCCACAAACCGTTCAATTGACACGATCGGTCTAGTTGTTTTCTGGTACTCAGAAATTCCCTGGTTGTGTGAACCAACAATTAAGCCATCCACTTGGTGATTTAATAACAGCTTTAAATAGTCCCTTTCTTTCGTCGGGTTATTCTGACTATTCCCCATTAATACTCGGTAACCCAAACGATCAAATCGTTTCTCTAATTCGGCTTCAAGCTCAGCAAAAAATGGATTATCAACTGTAGGAAAAACCAAGGCAACCAAGTTAGTCTTTTGCTTGAATAATTGACGGGCAATTGCATTCGGCCGGTAATTTAACTCGTCCATTGCTTCATGGACTTTTTTGATCGTCTTTTCACTTAAATATCCCCGATTGTTCAAGACCCGTGAAACTGTCGTCTTTGAAACTCCGGCTAATTTTGCCACGTCATCTAACTTAATTGTCTTTTTTTCTACCATAATTACTCCTCTTATATATCACTAAATAATTATAGCATAAAGAAAACACCTTCCTTCAAGTTACAAAGGAGAGGTGTCCCTTAAGAAATTCTAGTTTTCGATCTTTTCTTTATCACGATCTGCCGCGTTAACTTGTGCTTCCATTTGTAGAATGTGACGTTCCTTAAAGACAAGGTAAACAAGAAGCAAGAATGCCGCCCCAGCAGCAACATAAATTGTAACTGATGAAGCTCCCCAGCCAAAGCGCTTAACCAACTGACCAATTAATGCTGTTGCAGCAGTTTCACCAAATACATACTGGAAAAAGCCCATAAATCCGGTCGATAGGCCAACTGCATAATTTGGTACGGCTTCGTTGACCATTAAACCAACTAATGAAAGTGGTGCATAAATTAAACTCCCCATAATAAAGAGAACGGCAACGATTACAGCATGGCTCGTACTAGTAAAGTAAGTAATCAAACAAATAATTAAGCAGATGACACAAATTAAACAAACTAGTGAACGGCGTCCCTTCAACAGGTCAGAAACACCACCTAGAATAATAACGCCAGGAACTGCTGATAGTTCAAAAATACCAACTAACCACTTAGCCCAGTCAACACTAAAGCCCTTTGTTGGCAGGTAGCTTGGGATCCAACTCATTATCCCGTAACGGACAATGTAGATCGACATGGACGTTAAAGTCACAGCCCAAACGACCTTATTGCAGAGGATATCTTGGTAAAGAATTTGCCAAAAAGTCTTATTAGACAACTCTTGAGCGGTTGAATTCCCGTTTTCATCAAGCTCAACGTGACCAGAATAAACGGCCATGTTTGGCAAACCAACTGCTTCTGGACGCTCCGAATTAATCAATAACATAATGGTTGCAATAATTGCTGAAACAACAGATGCAGTCAAGAATACAGCTGGTAGTGAACCAGAAAAGAGGAAGGTTGCAATTTGGATACAAGCAACGCAGGCGAACGCCCCGGCATTATGTGCCGAAGCCCAGATAGCAAATACGACGCCCCGGTGCTTTTTAGCAAACCAGAGTGAAATCTCCCGTTGACATGCAGGAGCTCCCATCGCTTGGGTAATTGAGATCAAAAGCATTAGGAACAAGATAATATAGAAATTCCGGGTAAATGCCAGGAAAGCATTAAAGATACAGGAAAGATAAAGACCGAGTGCTAAAAATACTCGAGTATTCGACTTATCAGCTAAACCACCCATGAAAAGTTTGGCAATTCCGTAACCAATCCCAAAGGTTGAGAGAATTAACCCGATTTGGCCAATGTCAAATCCGTATTCCTTCATCACTGGCTTTTGTTCAGTCGTAAAAATTAACCGAATAATGTAGTAAGCCAAATAAGTAAAACACGTCGCTAAGATAACCCCCGTCTGTTTGCGCCGGTAAACACTCGCTACCTTATCTTTGGGCACAAGTGTCTTTACGTCCGGAGATGGTTTCAAGAACTTAAACAACTGAAACACTCCCTTATTAAGTAAAATAGGTAAATAATCTATTGAAAATAGACCACATCAATATTGTAACCGTTTACTTAGAAAAAATAAATAACAATTTTCGATTTTTACCAATGTTTTACTCAAACTATATTGTTCTCTAAGGTTAGCTGCTCTTATTTAATGATGGCTATGTAAAAAGATCTTGTATTTTAACTTTCTAGCTTGTGCGCTTAGTTACATAACTAATTAACTAAGTATGCTTGGAGGAAGTAAGATGACTACCAATAAAAATCACCAACAGAAATCACGGTTACGAAAGCTACTCGCTACTCGCCGGTGGGGACTAATTATTAGTGGTCTTGTAATCTTGCCCCTAATTATTGTCGCCATTCAACATTCCGCTGACAAAAAGGAGCAAACAAAGCCACAATTTACTACGATGAAAGTTAGTTCCCAGCCGAACTTTAACCTTACCGGAAAGATTGAACCAGTCAAAACACAGGTATTAACCCTCCCCTCAGGAAAGCTTCAATCCCTTAACGTTAAGAATGGGGATCACGTTACCCAGGGACAAGCAATTTTAACCATGCATAATGATAATCTGGAGAATAACATTGCCGAATTACAAAGCCAACTAAACACTTCATCAGAAGAACAATCTGATAATAGCTCTTCTCAACAACGGCTAAATTCTATCTCCAATAAAGTTAACCAGACACTCACTGCCCCATATTCCGGTTACGTAGCAGTTGACCAATCAAAAGAAGATGCTCCAGTCATTACACTATATTCAGATAAACTCCAATTTGTTGGTCAAGTTTCCGAATATGACTATGACAAGCTCCACCAAAGTACCGATCTGAGAATTAAGGCATTAGCCACAAACCATACAGCTAATTCCCAGGTTAATTATTTAGCTGTAATCCCAACAAAGGGTTCCGGAAATAATACCCACTATGAAGTAACAGCAAGTGTTAATGATAGTCAGTTTATGGCGGGCCAGACTGCCAAAGCGTCAATCAAGCAAGGTGGACTCTTAATTCCCAAATCAGCGGTTCTTCATGGAAAAGTCTTCGTTGTCGATGCCACCGGTCATGCCAGAAAAAACCGAGTTAGTGGTCATGCTGTTAATAATTCGTACGTGGTTACAGATGGCATCGATGCTGGCGACAAAATCGTCACTAATCCAAACAATAAGCTAAAGAATAACGCAAAGGTTGATTAAGATGATCACATTAGAAAACATTAATAAGTATTATCAACAGGGTGACCACCGTTTCCATGTTCTTCATGACATTAACCTTGAAATTAATCAGGGCGAGCTAGTAGCAATTATTGGTGAGTCGGGATCAGGAAAATCAACCCTCATCAACATCATTGGCTTCCTTGATGACGATTTTGAAGGAACTTATTTTTACCAGGACCAGCCGATCCATGAGTATACCCGGAAGCAGTTTTCAAAGCTACGAAACCGAAATGTCGGCTTTGTCTTCCAGAATTTCAAATTACTCCGGGAATCATCCGTAGCGGATAACGTTGCTTTACCATTACTTTATGCGAGGAAAAAGCGGCAAGAAATCGGCACTCGAGTAATGGAAGTCCTCAATCAGGTAGGCTTGAGTGGCTATGAAAAACAATTTCCCAAGAATATGTCCGGTGGTCAGCAACAACGGGTTTCTATCGCCCGCGCAATCTCCACCCATCCCAAATTCCTAATCGCCGATGAACCAACCGGGGCCCTCGATACTGAAACCAGTCAAGAAATCATGAACTTATTTAAACGTCTAAATCGACAAGAAAACACGACAATTATCATGGTAACCCACGATCCACATGTCGCTGACCAATGCGACCGAATAGTTAAAATCATCGATGGTCGTGTCGTTAGCGATAGTAAGGATGGTGAATAGCATGCAAGTAATTGAATTATTCAAGACCGCAATTCAATCCTTAAAGACCAATAAAAAGCGCAGTTTCTTAACTATCATTGGGATTATGATCGGAATTGCAGCCGTCATCGCAATCCTTGGTATTGGGGACGGAATTACCCAAACAATGTATGACAAGTACGGGAATAATGCCAAACAAGGACAGCAAACCACTGAAATTGCTTTTAATGCAAATAACATTGACTCCAACATTTACGGTTTTACCCAAGATGAAATTGAAGATATTAAGACCCAGTTTGGTGGTGAAGTTAAGAAAGCTACAATTGAGCGAGAAACAGACAACATATCAACTCCTGCCCAAATAGGTAGTATCACCAAAAATACCAGTGTCAGTCTTTTGAAAAAGCCCACCAATAAGCTTAAATTAATTACTAGTAAAAATATCACCAAGAATGATCTAACTACTGGACAAGCAACTGCACTAATGAGTGATAAGGTTGCCAAAAAGCAATATGGGACTACTCAAAATGCTCTTGAGACAACGGTAACGGTTAATGATGTGACATACAAGGTAGTTGGTGTATATCAGGCACAGGGCCAATATACAGGGGACGGTATGCCAAATCCTTACGGAGCATCACTACTACTGCCAGATTCCCTCTATTACCACGGAGAGAGTGCTACTCAAGGGAACACGGTAAAATTGACATTTAGTCAAGGAGTTAATGCTAGCTAGATCTCACGAAAAGTAGCAAAGTACCTCCAGAAAAACGGCTCGACACGTAATCAGGGTAGTTATGAATATATTGATATGGAAAAAGCCCTCAAACAATTCTCATCACAAATGAGTATTATTACGACTTTCATCAGTTTCATTGCAGCCATTTCCCTTTTTATCGCCGGGATTGGGGTAATGAACATGATGTATATTTCAGTATCAGAACGGACCCAAGAAATTGGGATACGATTAGCGGTCGGGGCCACACCTTTTAATATCATGATGCAATTCTTAGTAGAGACAGTGATCTTAACCCTAACTGGAGGGTTACTCGGATTCCTTGGTGGTGCAGGTTTAGCTCATCTCCTTGCACCCCTGCTCTCAAGTGCAATCGGTGGAGATGGCATTCACATTCACGCCCATATCTCAATTAATGCCTTCTTGCTAGCGTTTGGTACTTCAGCAGCTGTCGGACTGATTTTCGGAATTCTCCCCGCACGGCAAGCTGCTAATAAAAACCTGATCGATATCTTAAGGTAAAATTAGGAATTCTCTTTATTAATCACGTTGTTTAAATTTAATGAAACTTATATCTCAACCCTTTTAGTAATATCTTTTAAGAATTTTTTAGTTATCTCTGTTTAACTCACCGGCGAGCAATTTAAAAAATTAAGTTAAATTCTATAAATTAAATAAGCATTATGTAAGCGGTAACAAAAACTAAGAATTTGTTAATAAAGTCCCCTATTTTTTAAGAGATTTGCTTAGCAAAAGCTTATCTAAATATTATCATCGCGGGCTTTAAAACATGTTAATATATTTATGGAGGGGTTAATAAATCCCGTAAAAAATAAGTTATGTTAAAGGAGTTGTTCAATATGATGTCTGTTATGAGTAATGTTATCGCTGTTGTAGGTTTTGTAGGACTGATTATTGCGACAAGCGCCCACATAATGAATAATCGGGCATAAAGCAATTATTTATAACGTTTCATTATTAAAAAAATATGGTAGAGAACCAACTATTGGTTCTCTACCATATTTTTTATGGGATTAATAATATTCCAATACCACACGCTACTCCACAAAGGAAACCAGCAATGACATCTCGTGGATAGTGGATACCTCCAAGCACTCGAACAACAGCCAGGACAATTGCGAAAAGTAATAAAATTATCCCTAAAATCTTTGAAACACTCATTACACTCAACGCAATTACGGTAGCAGAGAAAACATGTCGGCTGGGTAATGAATCCCCGCTACCTTTACGTGGGATCAACGGCTTGATCGGCCACTCTTCATATGGTCGTGGGTAATTAAGATGACTTCGAATTAACGAAAGAAGGAGAAATCCTGCACCGGGAATAAAAACAAGGGGAAGTAACTGATAAATACCGCCGGCAAAAAGAGCAACCCATAGCAGTAAACAAATATATGAAACATACATTAAAGCAACAATTGCCTTATTCAGCCAACAAAGTCCCCTAACTAACAACGGAGAGTGGCTAAACGGCTTCGTAATTTGTTGATAAAACTGTTGGTAATTTTGATGTGCTTTCATAATCTTTATGGCAAAGTATTTCCTGCAGCAAGATATAAGTCATACCATTCCTGATTGGTCAATGTAATATTGCTCCCTTCAGCACTATCTTGAATGTGTTGGGGGTTCATTGTCCCAATAAGGACCTGCATTTTAGCCGGATGCTTTAATATCCATGCTACTGCAATTGCATTCTTACTAACATCATACTTAGTGGCTAATTTAGCCAACACAGCATTTAATTGTGGGAACTGTTTATTATTAATAAAGGTTCCCGCAAAAGTTCCGTACTGGAATGGGGACCAAGTTTGGATAGTCATTTTCTTCAATCGTAGATAATCAAGAAGGTCACCATCATGGTTAATCGAGCCCTCGTCCGTCATGTTTGTGTGAAGAGCGTAATCGATCATCCCCGTATGCTTCAAGCCAAATTGCAGTTGATCGATTAAGAGTCGTTGATTAACTGCTGATTGAAGAAGTTCAATTTGCTGCGGATTAAAATTTGAAACACCAAAATGACGAGCCTTCCCTGTTGACTGGAGTTCGTCAAACGCTCCAGCCACTTCTTCCGGATCCATCAACGGATCAGGCCGGTGAATCAACAAAGAGTCTAAATAATCAATCTTCATTCGCTGAAGAATCCCGTCGACCGCTTGTAAAATATGCTTTTTTGATGAGTCATACCTAGTAATTCGGTTCTCATCATTAGCAAATAAGCCAACCTTGGACTGGATAAAAAAGTCTTCTCGCTTTAACCCACTTTGCACAAACACATCACCAAAGTGGATTTCGGATGAGCCCCGGCCCAATTTGGGATCATTTCCGTAAATATCTGCTGAATCAATAAAATTAATGCCAGCTTCATGAGCTGCGAGTAACGCATCTACAGCCTTCGGAATTTCTAAAGTCCCCATCCGCATAATACCAAGTGCAATATTTGATACCTGCCAACTCGTATTACCAATTTTTACTGTTTTCATTTTTAGTCACCCTTTTCTTCTCTCCCCTTACTCAATTAATTCTAACCCAGACTAGTTCACTTGCCTAGTTTAACTGGCAATCATTGAAAACGCTTTAGCGAAATTAACTTAACAATCCAATTAAAATTGTCTAATAATTACTTTACTATTAAAAAAGTTATGCTAGACTTAATAATAGGTAGCGATAACTACCTATCTTACTTACTCTGAGGGACCGGTAAAAAGTTTTCCTTTTTACCGGTCCCTTTCTAGATCTTATTCTTCAAATAGAATTTCATTCATTGTATTCGATAATGGGTGTTTCAAAACAAGGTTCATCCCCACCGTCGCTTTTTTCTTTTCTCCCAGGAGCTCTTCTTTTACAGACTTAGGATCAATCTTTGCGGTTCCTAAGTAATAGAATTGTTTACCAACAGCATCACTCTGTTTTACAAACAGGTGCAACTTTACCTTTGGCTTTCCGTCATTTACCCCTGCCAGTAACCTTTGTACTTCAGCTGATGATAAATGGCGCGGTGACCGCGTATACCATCGCAGCGATTGTCCATCCTGGAGCTGGTTATCATAGATTGCATTCCGCTTCTTAGCAGACTGCTTCTGGTAGGTAATGAATATTGGGCATTCATTCTCCGCTACCCGGTAACCATACATTGGCGCACTGACATCCAACGGCCAGTTTAATAATCGACAAACGTCTTTCCGGTCATACTGCTGATAAAGAGTAAACTGGTGCCCTTGATCGTAGTTTTTACTTAAAGCCAACCCGGTCTTAATCGCATCAATATAGAGACTATAAAAATCTGGATCTTGTTTTAATGCCTCTATTATTTGGGAATTTAAGCGGTATTTTCCATTTGCAAAAATAACCAGTGGCTGATCGCCGTACTGTTGTTTCTTCGTCTGTTTTCCTGCTTTAACATCAAAAAACTGTAAACTAAGAACCTTCATCAAGGACTGTAAGAGTTCATTATTTATATAACAACCACTTTGATGAAATGCTTCAATTGCTTGTTCCTTGGTAATCTCTTGATATTCTTGTAGCATTGAAAGAAGAATTAATTCATGTGCTCGTTTACCATTCAATAATTCTTTAGTAACAAAGGATAGAACCTGATTCTCGTATTGGGTTAAGGCTATCTTTTCACCTACCTTGCGTAAAAAGGTTCCGTAATTAGCCAAAAGCTTGTTCTGTGCGAATACAATTGGCGAAACTGAACCATGATAGAGAAAATCAAGTAATAGTGGTCGACGTCCTAAGCGTTGTTGAAGTTCATGATAGGCCCGGCGAAGTTCCACCATCGAATCAAGTTTTGTTTTCTCAATTGAGGCTAAGATTCGTTCACTGGCAATTCGTGAAAAGTTAATTGTGGAAACCCCAATATTTTGCGGAAGCTGAACTTCCCGGCGTGTCCGATCCTGATCGCGACTAGTATCATCGTTCAGGGCCAGGGGAATCATGTAGTTATGCTTGTAGTTACCAATAAAATCAATTACCGTTACGAAGTCTTTTCCCGGGTACTTTCTTAATCCCCGACCAAGCTGTTGAAGAAAAACAATCTGTGACTGGGTGTTGCGTAACATCACGATTTGATTCAATGATGGAATATCAACTCCTTCATTAAATAAATCAACCGTAATAATGTACTCAAGCTCACCATTTTCAAGGCGCTGAACAGCCATTTGACGACGCTGGTTGCTATCCTGATTTGTTAATGCCACAGCGGGATGTCCACTTGCAGTGAACTGCCGAGCCAGTTCTCGTGCCTCTTCTTGCCGACTACAAAAGACCAAGCCACGAGCCTGTGAGCCACAATAACCATAATAATCAAGCTGGGTCAGAACATATTTCACCCGGTCACTGGCAACTAAACGGTTTAATTTTGTAGTCTCACTAATCACCTTGCCATCAACCTCATAGTCCTCAACCCCAACATAATGAAAGGGTACTAGCATTTGGTTATTCAAGGCATCATTAAGACGGATCTCATAAGCAATATGGTAATCAAACATCCCATAGACATCCTGATTATCCATCCGGTCAGGGGTTGCGGTCATCCCTAACCAAAATGCTGGCTGAAAATGATTCATTAACCGTTGATAACTTGGTGCTGCCACCCGGTGAGCCTCATCAATTAAAATATAGTCAAACATTTTAGGCGAGAGAGTCTGAAGCAGCTTTTTCTGAGCGAGGGTCTGAACTGTCGCAAAGAGGTAACGCGGGGAAAAGTCATGATGACCACCACTAATTAAGCCAAAGTCACTTTGAGGACCATCAATAACGCGCCGAAAGCTCTCCATTGTTTTCCGGGCGATCTGTTCCCGGTGAACAACGTAAAGGAATTTTCGTGGGCAGGCCTTTTTAACTGCAAAGGCACCCAAATATGTTTTCCCCGTCCCGGTGGCTGAGATTACTAGCCCCTTTCCGGCACCACGAGAAGTTAGGTTTTGAAGCTCCTTAAGTGCGGCCTCTTGCATTTTGTTGGGAACTATTCTCTGTGCACCATTCTTTCCCCGGGTTCTTATTTTGGGCGGTTGCCAATCTTCAGCGTATTTTGTAACCCACCCTGCCGTTAGCGGCTCACTTTGAAGCCGAAGTCGCTGAATCTCGTCTGTTATTTGCGAAAGCAATGTTGCATTCCGCGTTGAGGTTACTTTTAACATTGTTTCATAATTTTTGAGTAACGCTGCTCGGGTAAAATTTGCACTTCCGATTAAGGCTGTCGTATAGTCATCATGGGTAAAGTAATATCCCTTAGTATGAAAACCAGCGACATCCGCAAGTAAAACTTTAAGGTTAGGAATTTTAAGCAACTCACGAAACATCTGCGGGGAATTAAAGCCTAAATAGTCACTAGTAATAAGGGTACCTTTAATCCCTTGACGTGCAAGATCAGCCATCACCACCTTCAATGGCGTTACCATATCAGCAGTGATAAAAGCAACCACCCATGTAAAGGACTTACATGTTGTTAACTCTGAACGGAGCGTGTCCCAAATTGTCCCGTCGACGTTTCCTACTAACTGGGGTGTTAACAATTGGTGACCTTGGTATTGTTGATCATATAATCCATTTAAAATTGCATTTTTTATTGTCGTCTTTTCCGTCATGCTCTGCTCCCGTTTTTATTTGCTTTAACCAATAACTTATCACAAGAAACAAAGGAGAACCACTAAATGAAAAAAGTCTACCTAATTCATGGAACCTCAACTCGCGACGATGACTGGTTTCCTTGGCTAGAGAAAGCCGCCCAACCTGAATTTTCTGTTGACCGACTACGGCTTCCTCATCCCTTCAATCCTGATAAAGAGGAATGGCAACAAGCTATTGATGAACAAATCAATCCCAGCGATGAAGTTACCCTTATTTCTCACAGCCTTGGTGGAATCGCTGCTATTCGTTATGTTGAACGTCACCAATTAAAACGGGCAACCCTCCTTCTAGTTAGTGCGTTTGAACGACTGCTACCTGGTTACCCTCAACTTGATCCCTTTATGGAGCCACAACCAAACTACCAACAGGTTACCCCAAAGATCGGTAAAGCAACTGTTATTACTGCCAAGGACGATCCAATTGCCCCCTACCAGGATGCAATTAAGGTGGCCCATAACTTAAACGCCAAGTTAATCGTCCAAGATCACGGTGGTCATTTTCTTAGCAGTGATGGCTATACCGAATTTCCCTTAATCTTAAAAGAATTGCAAAGGATTAGTTTGTGAATGAAAAATAGTGCGGAAGATTGTTAAATTCTCCGCACTATTTTTTAATTTGATATTCCATTACCTTAGCCGCCTGGTCACCAATGTCATCATAGTGAATAACTAGTTCTCTAACAAGTTGAAACCCAGCCTTTAAGTAAAGCTTTTCGGAAGGAATATTATCAGCTAGGACATCTAAGTGAATTACCTTTTTTCCTTCCCGTCTTGCAACACCTATCAGTGCTTCTAAAAGTTGCATTGAAATCCCAGTTGCCCGATAGTCCGGATGAACAGTAATTAAATGCCAAACGCCAATTTCACTGTCACTTACCTTAGTCGGCCAATCTACATCTGGATATTCCTCACCAGTAGTTAAGGCTCCTGCAGCCACTACATGATCATTCTTAAGACCAATTACTAACGTAGCGTGTAAAATATAATCACGAAGTCCTTCGACGCTTGGGTAATCCCCCCACGTCCAATCAGCACCAAATTGATCTATTGATTGGTGATCACAGACCGTTTTATACAAGTTTACGACCTCTTGTAAATCAGCTAATTGTGCAACCCGTATCTGATCAAGTTTCATTTCATGCCATCCCCTTTTATACCAGTTTATTACAGTAACTAAAAATCGACCATGACAAAGTTAACCCATGGTCGATTTTATATTCTACTTTTGCTTATTTAGCTTTATGGTTCCCAAGCAACCAAGCATAACGACAAAAACTAGTCCAATAGTCAATAATGGCAACTCTCTGTCACTCCCAGTCAGAGGCAACTCTTTTTGGTCCTTCTGATTAAGTAATTCTTTATTATTATTCCTACTTTGGTTATTCTTATTAATCACTGTAGCTTCATCTTGATTTATTACTCTAATATTTCGAATACCATTAGCCATTTCATTATGATCTTTTATTACAGCTAACTGTGCACTCTTCGTTTGCTTTACTTCGTGTGAACGGTATTCATTTAAAAAAATCAATTGATGCTGAGCTTCAAAAAGCTTTCCAAGTTCTAAAAGTAAGAAATCACTCCCCTGAGCTCCCTCTAACTGAATGCCAAGTGGAAGTCCAGCAGCACTTACATAAATTGGCAAACTCAATGCCGGTTCACCCGCAAGGTTTGCTAATTGCGTAAACGGGGTCTTACTCAACCCGTGTAACCACGAATCATAGATCAGCTGCATCTGTTGTTCAAAAGAGAGGTCCTTAATCTTCAACATCTTCGTAACATATTCTGGCAAGTATGCTGGATCACTGTTTAGCGGTGCCACCGTAGCCGTTGTCGGTGTTAAATATACAGGATATTGATTATGAAAAGCCGTCATTTGCTCGTGCACAAGTTTCAATTCATCGTTAAAAATCTGCATTACATTTTTTGGCGCCTTCTTACTTGCCTCATACAACGCATATGTCATCGGACTAACCAGGCCGTTCGTTACGTCGGCAGCAGTTAGGCTCCGGTGAAGCTTCTGCTGAGCAAGAAAGTTGGCTACTGAACCATCATCAAGCGCACCTAAGTAATAAGCTTGCATCATTTTTACACCGTCTACTGGGCTATTTTGTTCAACAACATTAAATCCTTGACGACGTAAGAAATTAACTGCGTTGAGGACCGCATTCTTTGCATCTTGGCTTACTGGCGTTCCAACCGGTGAAGTTAATGAATAAGCGATCTTTACCTTCTTTAAATCCCTTGGCAATGGTTTAAGTAGCTTTTGTGCATGCTTGTTATCCATTAATCCTTTGAGGAGGCTAACCGTATCATCAATACTCCGCGTATCAGCAAAGTTAACTACTGAAGGTGTCATCGAATCACCAGTAATTAATCCTTGAGTGGGTTTTAATCCAATTACTCCTGACCAAGATGCCGGTATTCTTAATGAACCACCCGCATCATTACCCGTAGCAATAGGAACTATTCCTGCAGCGACACTTGCTGTGGCCCCACCTGATGAACCACCAGGATTACGAGTAAGATCCCATGGATTATGTGTAACCCCATTTAAATTCGAGTTAGTAATATTAATTAAACCTAATTCCGGAAAATTAGTCGAACCAACAATAATAAATCCCATTTTCTGAAGTTTCTTAACAAAATTATTCGTATAATGATACGTATTATTTTTTAAGTAAGGAAGTCCCTCGGTATTTGGATAACCCTTATACGCTTGTCCTAGCCCTTTAATTAAAATTGGGACTCCATAAAATAGTTTTTCGGTTTTTTCTTCATTTTTCAATTTTTCTAATTGTTTTTGAGCATTTACTGGATCAACGTAAATTACATTATTGAGTTGTTGATTACTCTGATCGATTTTCTGATAGACATGATCAATTAATTGTTGGTTGTTAATCGTGCCATTTTTCACATCTTGGGCAATTTTACCTGCTGGTTGCTCTGTTATCTCTTGACTTACTTGTTTATTAACCTGTTGAGCGGGTTCCCTTAATTGACGATTTGTGGTATGAATTTCTTCTGATTGGGTTGTGTTTGCCTGATCAGTTGCGACTTGAGAATTTCCAGACATTGTTTGGGAAGTTGTCTGTCCATTCTTATTCGTTACTTGATTTTCTATACTACTATCAGCTAATACTGGTGTTGCTAAACTAAGATTACCAATTAATAGTACTCCAGTTGCTATAAGACGGATAAATCTTGAATAATAATGATGGCTTTTCATATACTTAAGCCTCCAATCTGTTTAATATGGCTTAAGTATAATCTATATGAAATCGTTTTCAATGTTTCTCAGGAATTTAATAAATAAAAAAAGACCAACTCAACCATTAAGTTGAACTGGTCTTTTTCAAATTGCGTGGCAACGTCCTATCCTCGCAGGGAGCGATCCCCCAACTACTTTTGGCGTGTTGAAGCTTAACTTCTGTG
>NZ_JACSQW010000028.1 GCF_014836425.1 Limosilactobacillus avistercoris
TAAGAAGCCGGACGATGAACCAAGATTTGATTCATCGTCCGGCTTTCATTTTGGACTGAGAGTTTTTTCCCAGCCTCATTCCAATAATTAAATGAGCTAATTTCTATGATTTTTTAGAAGTGTGGATTATTTTGCTTGTACCTTAAATCGTTAGTCGTTCTCAACACCAGTACCATCGTAGCAGCGTTCAAGAAGTTCCTTGAGTTGGCTTACTAATGGTTCAACTGGGTTAGTAGTTGTACATTGATCTTCGTATGCAAGGACGGCAAGTTGATTAACTACCTTATCGAAGTCTTCACGACTCACACCGTTATCCTTAAGACTTAACTTAACCCCACATTCATGAGCTAATTCAATCACTTTCTTAGCGTATGCTTCAGCTAATTCTTCATCAGAATTTCCTTGGAGGCCAATGAAGCGAGCAATATCAGCATAATCTTTAGTTGCGTGGTAAGTTTCGTAGTGAGGCCAGAGGGCAAGCTTTTGTGGCCGTTTAGCATTGAAGCGGATAACTTGTGGAAGAGCAATCGCAATCAGTAATCCGTGAGGAAGACCGAACGCACCACCCATCTTGTGGGCAAGGGAGTGGTTAATTCCTAAGAATGCTTGACCAAAAGCCATTCCGGCCATTGTAGAGAAGTCGTGCATCTTCCGCCGTGCAAGTTTGTCACCCTTTACAGAGTTTGGAAGGTATTCCATAACCCCTTTGATGGTTTGGAGTGACCAACCACGAGTGTAATCAGTTGCCATTACTGAAACATATGATTCAGTAGCGTGACAAAGGACGTCCAAACCCGTGTAAGCAGTGGTCTTGGGAGGAACAGTTTCAACAAATTGGGAATCGACGATCGCAATGTTTGGAGTCAATGCGTAGTCTGCAAGTGGGTACTTAACATGGGTCTTGGAGTCAGTAATTACGGCAAATGGGGTAACTTCTGAACCAGTCCCTGAAGTAGTAGGAATTCCAATTAATTGTGACTTAGTAGGCTTCTTGATTTGGTATGCACGCTTACGGATATCAAGGTACTTTTGCATAACACCGTACCAGGAAGTTTCTGGGTGTTCATAGAACATCCACATAGCTTTAGCGGCGTCCATTGGTGAACCACCACCAAGGGCAATGATTGTATCAGGCTTAAAGTCGTTCATCATTGCGACACCTTTTTCAACGGTGTTAGTGGATGGATCTTCTTCAACGTCATCGAATACCAAGAAGGCAGTATCGTTTTGACGAAGACGCAATTCGTCAATTACTCGTTGAACATAACCACGCTTGCTCATTCCGGGACCGGTAACGATAAAAGCACGATCAATGTTTGGAATATCGCGCAATTCTTTTAGTGAGTTGCGTTGAAAGTATACTTTTGGGGGAATCTTAACCCATTGACGGTTCTCACGACGTTTTGCAATAACCTTGATGTTTAAGAGATCCCAGTCGGTAACGTTGTGTGATACGGAGTTACCACCGTATGAACCAGTTCCAAGAGTCAAGGATGGCGTCATGTTGTTGTAAATGTTGCCAATTCCACCGATACCAGATGGTGAGTTAACGATAATCCGGGAAGCACGCATTTCAAGACCGTACTTAGTAGCTAGATCGTCGTCGAGAGTGTGAATTGCAGCTGTGTGACCCTCACCACCGTAGTGAAGTAATTGACGACAAATATCAAAGGCATTTTCGTGTGAAGTTGCCCGGTACATAGTAAGTACAGGTGAAAGCTTTTCAGCTGATAGTGGGTAATCATCACCGACACCTTCGTATTCAGCAATCAATACCTTGGTGTGTTCAGGAACATCCTTTAAGCCACACATTTCAGCAATTGCGTTAGCTGAACGACCAGCAATTGGGCCACGAACTTGGTGCCGTTTAGTGTCAATAAAGCCTTCAGTAAAGGTATCCAATTCATTTGGCTTAACAAAATAGCAATTCCACTTCTTGAATTCTTCCTTTACTTGGTCGTAAATTTCATCGTCAACCACGACTGAGTTTTCAGTAGCACAAATCATACCGTTATCAAAAGTCTTTGAAAGAACGATGTCGTAAACGGAACGAGCAATATTAGCAGTCTTTTCAATGTAAGCAGGACCGTTACCAGGACCAACCCCCAAAGCAGGGTTACCAGAACTGTAGGCAGCCTTAACTAATGCTGGACCACCGGTTGCCAAAATGGTTGCGATGTTAGGGTGGCGGAGCAAAGCATTAGTTGCTTCAAGACTACATTGTGGAATCCATTGGATCATGTCCTTTGGAGCACCAGCCTTTTCTGCAGCTTCTTGGAGAATCTTAGCAGTCTTAATAGATGACTTTAAGGCTTGTGGGTGGAAGGAGAAGATGATGGTGTTCCGGGTCTTAGCAGAAATGATTGACTTGAAGATTGTGGTTGAAGTTGGGTTAGTAACCGGAACAACACCGGCAATAATCCCTAGTGGATCCGCAATCGTGATTGTTTGGTCTTCATCATCATCTTTGATAATTCCGACAGTCTTGTCGTGACGAATATTGTTCCAAATGTATTCACTAGCGTAGATGTTTTTAATTGCCTTATCTTCAGCAACACCACGGCCTGTTTCGTTAGCAGCGTCAACTGCAAGATCCATGTGGTGTTCTTCTGCTGCCAATGCCATTGCTTGACAGATCTTATCAACTTGTTCTTGGTTAAAGTAACGTAGCTTATCAAAAGCTTTTTGACTACGTTCTACTAAGTCGTTAATCATTGTTTGAGCTTCTTGTTCTTTATCAACGGTTATTGTAGTTTCAAGATTTTTCTTATCTTTAGCCATGAGAATGAGCTCCTTTAATTTTTTATTGTTTGTTTTTGTTAATCATTGAACATAAATAAATATACTATATTTTTGGCAAATGTAAATAGATATGTGATTAGATGAACAATGGTAAATAAAACTGCTAGCGCTTTCAACACTGCTGGAATGGCAATCAAAACAGTGAGAAAAATATTGGTATTATTTTTGGACTAGTCCAACTTAAAGGCGATATAAATCATCTATTTGAGATTTAGTTCACAGATTTATAAAGTAAGTAATAGGTGAATAACAGCCTTACATGTTCCTGATTGAGCATTTAGAAATAAAAAAAGCAGCAAGATAATCACAATATGTGAACATCTTGCTGCTTTTAAGGAATTTAGTTTTAATTACTCTTTATCATTTTTATCTTTTGAAGCATTTGGATCAGCAACGTTGTAGTCGTCGTCATTCATTGCTTCAACTTCACCGAGACGGTAGCCATTACCAACCTGACTAAAGAAGTCATGGTTAGTAGTTGATGTTGAAATCCCGTTCATTACAACCGGGTTAACATCGGATGCAGTATCAGGGAAGAGGGGATCTTGACCAAGGTTCATTAATGCCTTATTAGCATTGTAACGAATGAAGGTAAGAACGTCTTCTGTCCAGCCAACTTGATCATAAAGGAGGTGGGTGTACTTTTCTTCGTTATTGTACAGTTCATATAAGAAGTTGTACATCCAGTCCTTCATGTCTTGTTGTTGTTTTTCAGTTCGGTCATGCATTCCCACTTGGAACTTGTAACCAATATAAGTTCCGTGAACGGATTCATCCCGGAGAATTAACTTAATAATTTCAGCAACATTATTTAACTTGTTGTGCCCTAAGTAATAAAGAGGAGTGTAGAAGCCAGAATAGAAGAGGAAGGTTTCAAGGAAAACGTTAGCAACTTTTTTCTTCAGCGGATCTTCTTCTGGATCACGATAAATATTTGCGATCTGCACGGCTTTATTTTGCAAGAATTCTTCTGAATCGGACCAGTCAAAGATTTCGTTAATTTCTTCAGGAGTATTTAACGTTGAGAAAATCGTTGAGTAACTCTTGGCATGGACTGATTCCATAAATTGAATATTATTGAGGACAGCAGTTTCATGTTGCGTCTTTACGTCCTGCTTAAGGGCAGTTAATCCAGCTTCGGACTGAACAGTATCGAGAAGGGTTAACCCACCAAAAACGTGACCAACTGTCCATTGGTGATCGGTATCGAGTTCGCGCCAATCATCTAAGTCATTAGAAACTGGGATCCGCGTATCAAGCCAGAATTGCTCTGTAAGCTTTTCCCAGGTTGCTTTATCGATCATATCGGAAACTTCATTCCAATTAATCGCTTTATATTCTGTCAAAGGTTTATATTCTTCAAGCTTCATTTATTAGGCTCCTTATTCACAATCAAAACAATTATTCAAGACGTGAATTTTTAAAATTCATATAAAAATAAGTTTAGCAATCATTAAGCCGAAAATCAATTTAATCCCTGGTTAGATAACACAGCTTTCGCATTGGTTTGCACCAATTTCATCATTGTCATCGGTAAATGTCCGGATGTAGTAAATCGACTTGATCCCTTTCTTGTAAGCGTAGTGACGCAAAATATTGAGATCACGAGTAGTCATCTTATTTGTCCGCCCATTCTTCCATTCATAAAGGCCCTCCGGCATTGTTGACCGAACAAAGAGGGTCAAAGAAAGGGATTGGTCGACGTGTTGTTGTGCAGCTGCATAGGTATCAATTACGGTCCGCATGTCCATATCGTAAGCAGAACGGTAGTAAGGCATCGTATCATTGGAGAGGTATGGTGCCGGGTAGTAGATTTTCCCGATCATCTTTTCTTGCCGTTCTTCAACCCGATTGATGATTGGGGTAAGGCTAGCTGTCGAATCATTAATATAGGAAGTTGAACCATTTGGCGCAACCGCAAGCCGGTATTCATTATAAAGGCCGTCTCTCATTACGTCTTCCTTTAGTTGCTTCCAGTCATCAATTGTCGGAATGTGGATATTAGTAAAGAGTTTCTTAACCAGATCAGACTGTGGTCCACAATCTTTAGTTACGTACTTGTCAAAGTAGGAACCGTCGGCATAGGCACTCTTTTCAAAGTTATGGAATGTTTCCTGCCGTTCTTTAGCAATTTCATTAGAAGCAACTAATGACCAGTAATTGAGCAGCATAAAGTAAACACTAGTGAATTCTACGGCGACAGGACTACCATATTGAATATGATTTTTGGCTAGGTAACCGTGAAGACCCATTGCACCTAGACCAATTGAGTGACTAAGATCATTTCCCTTCTTAATTGAAGGAACAACGTCGAGACTTTCTACATCACTGATTCTAGTAAGTCCCCGAACGATTGCTCGAATTGAACGACCAAAATCTGGCGTATTCATCATGTTTGCAATATTGGTTGAACCAAGGTTACAACTGATGTCGGTACCCAGAGTTTCGTAGCTTTGGTCATCTGCAACAACAGATGGGGTTTGGACCTGGGCGATCTCTGAACATAGATTACTCATCACGATCTTCCCGTCAATCGGGTTATCCCGGTTAACGGTATCAATATTAATGATGTAAGGGTAACCGGATTCTTGTTGAAGTTTGCTAATTTCATCCTCAAGATCACGGGCATTGAGCTTTTTCTTGTGAATCTCATCGTTAGAGACCATGTTGTCGTATTCTTTAGTAATATCAACATATGAGAATGGCTTACCATAAACTCGTTCAACGTCATAGGGGCTGAAGAGGTACATGTCCTCATCTTTTTCAACTAATTCATAGAACTTATCGGGAACAGTAACCCCAAGTGAGAGAGTCTTTAGACGAATTTTCTCATCGGCATTTTCCTTCTTGGCACCTAAAAATTCAATGATGTCGGGGTGGAAGACACTAAGGTAAACAACACCGGCACCCTGCCGTTGACCCAACTGGTTAGAGTAAGAAAAACTGTCTTCAAGGAGTTTCATTACCGGTACAACACCACTAGCGGCATGTTCGATCTTCTTAATTGGTGCCCCAGCCTCACGGAGGTTACTAAGGTTAATCCCAACACCACCCCCAATTTTAGAAAGCTGGAGGGCTGAGTTAATGGTCCGACCAATTGTATTCATGTTATCAGTTGGTTGGATTGCAAAGCAGGAAACGAATTCGCCCCGGCGCTTTCGGCCAACATTTAAGAAAGTCGGTGTAGCTGGTTGGTAACGCTGGTGAATGATTTCGTCAGCTAAGATCATTGCCAATTCTTCATCACCATTTGCTAAATAAAGAGCATTCATCGCAACCCGGTCGATATAGTTTTCCAGGTAGTACTCTTTATCATCAGTCCGCAATGCGTACTGGGCATAGAACTTGTAAGCTGCCATAAATGAATGAAAATGAAAGTTTTGTTTTTTTAAATAGTCGTACAGTTTTTTAATGAAAGCATTACTATACTTATCCATAAAACCATCTTCAATATAGTCATTTTCTTCTAGCCACTTATAGCGCTCAGTAACGGAAGAGAATTGCTTGGTATTTGGCTTGACGTTATTTTCAATAAAGTCTTCCAGAGCAGCTTGATCCTTATCTAATTGGATTTTGCCATTCTTTGGAATATTTACTTCATTATTGAGGTCGTAGTACTTAACCTGTGTTAAATCAATATCGGACAGTGCCATGTTTACTTCTCACTTTCTCTTAGGTTTATAAAAATAGCGAATAAAAAAAGTGGTTGCGATAAAAACAATTTCTATCACTAACCACTCTAAAAGTTATTCAAATTTCAACAAGTTTAATGAAACCTGAATAGTCATGCGATTAGATCCTTTAAATAGCTTGAGTTAACTTATTTAATTCATCAGGGCGAAAGCCGGAAAAGGCATTCCCGTTTGGCAATTTAACAACTGGGGTTGCCATAAAGCCTTCTGACTTCAAGCTTTTAATGAATTCAGGTTGTTCGTCAATATTGTGTTCAACGAAATTAATATTGTGAGCCTTTAAGAACTTCTTTGTCATCTTGCATTGGATGCAGTTATTTTTGGAAAACAAAGTAACCATTTTGATCCCCTCACTCGTCTTATTTGATGTTCTCTAGTATAGCGATATTTTGTAAAAAATCAATGAAAAAGTGCCATATATTGTGTAACAGTAAAAGGTGAAACACAATATATAGCACAGAAGGTGGGCGATAAGGTACGTGAAACTTTTTGATTTATTTTATGATAAATGATAGATTGAACAACAGCTTGATCATTATACACTGAAAAAATGAATTTACGAAGTTAAAAGGAGAATTTTAATGAAGGAAAGAGTAGCAATTCCCCAAGAAGAACAAGTGAAGTTCATGCGGGCAGCGATTGCTGAAGCAAAAAAAGCAGAATTGCTAGATGAGGTTCCTATTGGTGCGGTAATAACTTACCAGGGAAAAATAATCGGACGTGGTCATAATATGCGTGAGAAATTTCAGGATGTTACGTACCATGCTGAGATGTTAGCGATTATAGAAGCATGCTCCTACCTTCATAGTTGGCGACTCGAAGATTGCGATCTTTATGTTACCCTTGAGCCATGTATGATGTGTAGCGGTGCAATCGTTAATTCCCGTATTCGTAATGTTTTTTATGGGGCATCCGATCCGAAGGCAGGGACCGTCGATAGTTTGTATCATTTACTTAATGATGACCGGTTAAATCACCAGGTTTACGTAACTTCAGGTATTCTTGGTGAACAATGCAGTCAAATGCTCAAGGATTTTTTTCGGGCAGTTAGAAAAAAACGAAAATTAGCCCGCAAAAGGAAAAAGACTGGTAATTCTTAGGTAAGTGTTGTATCATATTATTTGCCGTAAGGCCTTAGAGCAAGGGTATGCTTACGAACCGTGTCAGGTCCGGAAGGAAGCAGCACTAAGTTTGATGTATCTTGTGCTCTAAGTTTTTTTGATAATTAACTGTGAGGTCAGGAATTCGTTTTCCTGGCCTCTTTAATTATTTTAAGTAGGAAATTTAATTTGAATTAAATTCATCTTAAATGATTTTTCTTTCGTTAAAAGCTAGTATAATATTAAGAAGCATTAAAATTACGGAAAGGAAGCTGATTAATGAGTTACCAGGCATTATACCGTGTATGGCGTCCACAACGCTTTGACGACATGGTTGGTCAACAAGTCGTAACGCGAACGCTAAAAAACGCCATTATTACTCACCAAATTAGTCATGCCTACCTCTTCGCTGGGCCACGGGGTACTGGGAAGACTTCTGCGGCTAAAATATTTGCTAAGGCAGTTAATTGTCACCACTCTCAAGATGGTGAACCATGTAATGAGTGTGACACCTGTAAAGCAATCACAAATGGTCAGTTAAACGATGTTATTGAAATTGATGCTGCATCAAATAATGGTGTAGAGGAAATTCGTGATATTCGTGATAAAGCAAAGTATGCGCCAACACAGGCAGACTATAAGGTTTATATTATTGATGAAGTTCATATGCTTTCAACTGGAGCCTTTAATGCCCTACTTAAGACGTTGGAAGAGCCACCTGCTAACGTGATCTTTATTTTGGCAACAACGGAGCCACATAAGATTCCACTGACGATTATTTCACGGGTTCAACGATTTGATTTTCGCCGGATTTCTGCGACTGATTCGTTTGAACGGATGAAGTATATTCTTGAACAGAAAAAAGTTGAATATGATGAGAAAGCATTATGGGTAATTGCGAATGCCGCTGAGGGTGGAATGCGGGATGCCTTGAGTATCCTTGATCAAGTCCTTTCCTTTAGTGATAACCAGGTTAAGCTTGATGATGCCTTACTAGTAACAGGAAGCGTTACTAAGCAACTTTTGAAGAAGTATTTCCTAGAAGTTTGCCAGAACCAAAGTGCTCCAGCGCTCGAAACGATGAAGGAGATCCTTGGTGAGGGGAAAGATGGTCAGCGCTTTATTGAAGATTTAATTTCGTTTATTCGGGATGTCCTGTTGTACCAAGAATCACCAAAATTAATAAAGGTTGAGAGTACGGGTCTAAAGGATGAGGATTTTG
The DNA here is from genome assembly GCF_014836425.1 of Limosilactobacillus avistercoris. GTDB lineage: Bacteria > Bacillota > Bacilli > Lactobacillales > Lactobacillaceae > Limosilactobacillus > Limosilactobacillus agrestimuris. The sequence continues at coordinate 8,817 of NZ_JACSQW010000028.1, forward strand.
CGGAATTGAGTAAGGCTGCTTCCTCAACAACCCTTTACCGGATGATTGATGACTTAAATAATATTCAAATGGAAATGCGGTTCACAACCCATCCAGATGTTTATTTGGAAGTACTGACAGTTAAACTATCGCAACCAGTGCTTGAGCAAAAGCCAATTAATGAAGCGCCACAGGTACAAACAAGTAGTGCAAATCAGGCAGAAGTTGATAAACTTCAGGCCCAGGTTCAAGCACTTCAGCAAACCGTTAAGAAGCTTCGTGAAGATGGTGGAATAGTTAACAGGCCAGTACAGAAGAGTCCCCAACCTGTTAAGGAACAGCCACGTGTCAAGTCACGAAAGATCCAGGTAAACTTACACCAAGTTTACCCAGTTCTTGGTGCAGCTACCCGTCAGGATCTTATTAAGATAAATGATCTTTGGGGAGATATGTTAAACATGTTGAGCGTCCCACAGCGATCGTTGCTCCATGTTTCCCAACCGGTAGCTGCTAGTCCAGATGGAATTATAGTGGCGTTTGACTATGCCTTTCTTTTCCAACAAGCAACTGATGATGACGCCTTAATAAAGGCAATGGAAGAGGGACTGCAAAGGTTAAGCGGTGATGAACGAAAAGTTGTCTTTGTACCAAAAGACCAGTGGCCACGGATTCGCCAAGAATACATCCAAAGCCATGGCCTAGGAAAGGGCGGCCAGACAGTGCATCCGGATAACAAGCAACAATCTGCTCCGGCCAATGCTAATTCACCAGTACAGGAGGATGCACCTGCAGAGCAGACACCAAGTCAAGAGCCACAATCGGAAACTCAAAAAGATCTGGTAGCGACTGCTCAAAAACTATTCGGTAGTGATATTGTTAAAGTAGAAAATAATTAGAAAGAGGAATGATAAATTATGATGAATGGTATGAATATGCAACAAATGGTAAAGCAAGCTAAGGAAATGCAAAAGAAGATGATGGCTGAACACGAGGAACTTGCTAAGCAACAATTCGTTGGTCAAGCACCAGATGGGATGGTAACCGCAACTTTTACTGGTGATAACAAGTTGGTAGACTTGAAGATTAAGCCAGAAGCAGTCGACCCAGATGATATTGACATGCTTTCTGATCTTGTGCTAGCTGCTGTTAATGACGGGATGAAGAAGGTCAACGATGCTACCCAAAGTACTTTGGGTAAGTACACTCGTGGCTTGGGGATGTAAGAGTGCAGTATCCAGAACCGCTGGCAAAGTTAATCGAAAGTTATACAAAACTACCGGGTATTGGTCAAAAGACAGCTACCCGGCTAGCTTTTTATACGCTAACAATGCAGGATGATGATGTTACAAATTTTGCCAAGTCATTACTATCAGCAAAACGTGATCTCCATAGTTGTAGTATTTGCGGCAATATCACTGAGGATGATCCATGCCCAATTTGTCAGGATAAGACTCGTGATCGTTCACAAATCTTGGTGGTCGAACAGTCACAAGACGTTATGGCAATGGAACGAATGCACGAATATCATGGCTTGTACCACGTATTGAATGGGGTAATATCTCCTGTTGCCGGGACGGGGCCAGAAGATATCAATATTACTAGCCTTTTGAATCGCCTGAAAAAGGATGACGAGACTAAAGAGGTTATCATTGCAACTAATGCATCATCCGATGGTGAATTGACTGCTAGTTACTTAGCACGACTTATCAAGCCAGCGGGGATCAAGGTAACCCGGCTAGCTCACGGCCTTTCCGTTGGTGCTGATATTGATTACGCAGACGAAGTAACCCTATTTAAGGCGGTTCAAGGACGAACGGAGATGTAGTTAATGCTTTTTCGTCATCGAAATAAAGAAGCAGTAAAGCAAGAACGTGACCAACGTTTGCTAAATTTAATTTACGAAACAAAGGCAAGCTGGGATCACGCTAAGGAAACAGAACGAGCGGTTTATGAAGCAAACGCAAGTACGGAATTACATTACCGAACTCGTTTACAAGAGCAGAAATACCTGTACCTTTACCGAATTGCACGGAAATTTAAGGTGCACGGTAAAATGAACCGGGGCGTAATTGATCGTTAGGAAGAAGATAATGACAGGAAAATTTATTTCATTTGAAGGACCAGATGGTGCTGGAAAGACGAGTGTAATTAGTGCAGTCCAAGCTGATTTAGAAAGGCAGTTGGGTAAATCACGAGTAATGTATACTCGTGAGCCAGGCGGTAATCATATCTCAGAACAAATTCGTCGAGTACTGTTTGATGACCAGAATACGGATATGGATGGACGAACCGAAGCATTATTATTTGCTGCTGCTCGGCGTCAGCATATTGTTTCAGAAATTATTCCTGGGTTAAAGGATGGTAAAGTGATCCTCTGTGATCGTTATGTTGACAGTTCAATTGCTTATCAAGGCGCTGGTCGACATCTTGGGGAAAAGAAAATTTGGGATGTTAACCAGTTTGCAATTGATGGGCTCCTACCTGATTTAACAATTTACCTTGATGTTGAATCTGAAATTGGGCTCCGCCGAATTGCTGAACACCGTGCTGATCAGGTTAACCGCCTAGATGAGGAGCAACTAAGTTTTCATAAAACGGTTCGTGAATCTTTCCTCCGCCTTCAACGTGAAAATTCAGATAGAATTAAGTTAATCGATGCTAGTCAACCATTAGCAAAGGTCATTGCTGACGTTAAGCAAACGATTCATGCTAAGTTTAATGATTTATTTTAAGTTTACGGTATCCAAAGAAAGGTGATTTATTATGAAAATGATTATTGCAATTGTCCAATCAAAGGACAGTAATCGGCTCCGCAAAGCGTTTGCCAGCAACCATATTCAAATGACGCAGCTTTCCACAACTGGTGGTTTTCTTCGTGAAGGAAACGCAACATTCTTAATTGGTGTCGAAGATGAACGAGTTCAAGAAGTTCTTGACATCATCAAGAAGAATGCTAAATCCCGTGAACAGTATGTTACCTCCCAAATGCACATGGATGTTGAAGGAGGTTCGGCATTCCCAGTTAACGTTCAAGTTGGTGGAGCAACCGTTTTTGTTATGCCAGTCGACCAATTCCATAAGTTCTAATTAAGCAGGTGAAGATAAGTGGCTGACCAATTGCAGGCAGAAAGTTTGCAGCCTTTAATTGTTAGGCAGTTGCAAACAGTAATCAAGAACCACGAGTTAGCACATGCGTATCTTTTTGTTGGTCCAACCGGGTCAGGAAAAAGTCAGCTGGCTAAGTGGCTAGCATTACGGCTCTTTTGTCTCGACCTCCAAAACGGTGAACCTGATCTTACCTGTCCAGAATGCCAACGAATTCTAAGTGGTAATCATCCTGACGTCGTGGTTGCTAAACCAGAGGGTCGTCAGATTAAGGTTGATGAAATTCGTCATTTGAAGGATGAATTTACTAAGAGTGCCGTTGAAGGTAACAAAAAGCTTTTTATAATTCATGATGCCGAAAAAATGACGAATAATGCTGCCAATAGTTTATTGAAGTTCATTGAAGAACCCGGCCCAGGAATCTACATCCTGATGTTAACCACGAATAAGAGTGCCGTCTTACCAACGATTCGTTCTCGAACTCAGGTGATTGAATTCCAGCCATTGTCACGGGCTGAGCTGGAAAAGGCATTGGCACAAAAGGAGGTTCCCCGGACTGAAAGAACAGTTGCACTTGGTTTAACTGACTCTGTAAGTGAGGTTATGGAGTGGCGAAAAGATGACTGGTTGAAGCAGGCAATTACAGCGATCTCACTGTGGTATCGTCATACAAGCAAGGCTAATATGTTGGGCTTCGTTGATGTTCAGACTGAAATTGTTAAGTTAGCAATTGATCGACAAAAGCAACAGCTGATTCTTGATCTAATGGCGTTGATTTGGCGGGATACTTTATTAATTGCTAACGGAATAACTGCTGAACAGGATCTGCACTTTTTGCAGGATCAGGAGCTATTGACCACTACTGCAAATAATTATTCGGTGAGAGCGTTATTGGCAATTAGTCAGGAAACATTGACTAGTCGTCACCTGCTAGATCAAAATATGGCCTTTCAAAATATTGCAGAACAGTTAACAATTAAGATCGTTCAAGTACTTTCGGCATAGGAGGAATGACAATGGGTGAACATAGTAATCCAGATAGTATTTATGACCGTTTCGCTCAGGTAACTAAGCAAACGCATGATTTAGTTGCCAATATGGAACAACTCCAGGCCCAGGTAACAGAGTTAATGGAAACTAATGCTGAACTTTCGATTGAAAACGATCATCTGCGGACGATGTTAAAGAAGATGCATCAACCAAAGCATGATGATGATCATCTTTCCGGTTCACGGGAGAATTTAAAGAAGCTTTACCAACAAGGTTTTCACGTTTGTAGTGAGTATTTTGGTAAGCGGCTTGAAAAAAATGAATCATGTACTTTTTGTTTAGATACAATTTTTGGTCATGAACAACCACCAATTAAGTAGGGAGAAGAATATGCAGCAGGTTAGTAGTTTTCAGAATCAGGACGCGGGAACACTGTACCTTGTTCCGACGCCAATCGGTAATTTAGATGATATGACATTTCGGGCAGTTAAGGTATTGAAGGATGCTGACTTGATTGCGGCTGAGGATACTCGGCATACCCAGCAGTTATTGAATCATTTTGATATTCATACTCCTGAAATTAGTTTTCATGAGCATAATACTGAACAACGGATCCCAGAGTTAATTGAGAAGCTGAAGAGTGGGATAACAATTGCCCAATGTAGTGACGCCGGTATGCCGTCGATTTCTGATCCCGGAAAAGAACTGGTTGCTGCAGCGGTAAAGGAAGGCATTCCAGTCGTTCCGTTGCCAGGAGCTAATGCCGGTCTCACAGCATTAATTGCGTCTGGGCTTGTCCCACAACCCTTCTATTTCTATGGTTTTCTTGAACGGAAGCACCAGCAACAGGTTCAAGAACTAGAACAGTTGCGAAACCGTCCCGAAACCATGATTTTTTATGAAGCCCCTCATAGGTTAAAAAAGACGTTGAAAACAATGGCTGAAGTATTGGGGGATGAACGACAGGTTGTCTTAGCACGTGAACTAACTAAGCGTTATGAGGAGTTTAGTCGGGGAAGTTTAGCTGATGCAAATGAGTTTTATACGGATCACCAACCACGAGGAGAATACGTTGTCCTGGTTGCAGGTAATCCACATCCTGATGAGGATGAAAGACAGGATGAAGCTGGGACCCCAATTGAACAAATTGATCGGGCAATTAGTGAGGGCCTATCCACTAATGCGGCGATTAAACTAGTTGCCAAGAAAAATAAACTTAACCGGCAAGAATTATATAAGCAGTACCATAATATTTAGGAGTAAAAATGAAATTACAACAATCAGCACGGGAATATGAAATGCCACACCAATTAACTTATTATGAATGTGATGAACAAGGACACCCAGTTCTAAGTATGGTAATGAGTATGCTTTCTGTGGTAGCAGATGAACAGAGTAATGAATTGGGGCTAAATCAAAAAACTGTCCAAGCTACTGGCGGTACGTGGGTGATTGCAAGCTTTGAAGGAAAGCTCGATCTTCAGTCCTTAAAAATTGGGGATACTGTTATCCTTGGAACACGTGCGTTAGGGTATAACCGCTTCTTTGCAACTCGTGAGTATTGGCTTCGCGATCAGGATGGTCAAAAAGAATATGCCCGGATAAAATCTTCATTAGTTTTCATGAACTTAACTAGCCGAAAAATTGAATCAATTCCCCCTAAGTTAATCACTCCTTACCAGGCGCCACAGGTTAAGCGAGTATCACGGGGACGGCGACCAAAACAAATTCCTGAAGGTGCTGAGCTATCAAGTAAGCAATACCACGTTCGTTACTATGATTTAGATGGGAATCACCATGTCAATAATGCGCGCTATTTTGATTGGCTGTTGGATCCACTTGGTGAGAAATTCTTAACGACTCACCGACTTAAATCATTTGTAATTCAATATCACCAAGAAGTTCGTGCTGATCATGATATTAATAGTGAGCTCTTTATGCCAACGCCACTCACTAGTCTTCACCAAATTAAAAATAATGATGTTCTCTGCACATCGGCAGAATTTGAGTGGGAGAAAACTGTTGATTAACAGAAATTTTAATTTTTCAAAAAGGTCCAGAATGATTTTCAGTTCATTCTGGGCCTTTTTAGGACTCCCTTTTCTTTTGGCAGATTGCAAGAAATAACTTGAACGAATTTAGTAACGTAGATTAAGCAAGAAGATCTCGATTGGTGTATGCCAATTAAGACATTTAAGTGGCCGTGAATTCAGATACCAATTGATTTGAACCAGTTGGTAATCACTTAGTTCTTCAATGGCTTGTCCCTTGGGAATAAACCG
>NZ_JACSQW010000029.1 GCF_014836425.1 Limosilactobacillus avistercoris
CCGCATAGCAGGTGGTTTTTTGTTTCGCACACTCGCTCTGCTCGCGTGCTCAACTAGGTCTAAAGACACTAATAAAACAGGGCAACAACGTTGCCCTTTATTCGTTATTAAGAAATGTTAATAATAAAAGAAATATAAACATAAACGTAAAATAGTTTGATATACCAACTATTCACATAAATATAGACAAGCACAACTCTGTTGTGCTATTCGAAATAGCCAAAGAAATTCAGGACAGCCTAAAACATAAGTAAACAATATAGGTTTTAGGTTACTCAAAATGAAAACTAAAATATAAAGTATTGAAATTTGGGAGTTTTGTCAAGCATTTCATTGAATTTTAACTAAAAATTATATTTTCCTTTGTTTGTTTAATTCAAATAAAGATTATTTACGCGTTTTTGTATTTATGCGTTAATTTTGCCCTTAATAATTAATGAATATTTCCGCGTTTTAAGGCAAGTTACAATTTAACGTTATAGGGGAATACCCCAATTACATGAAGTTTGTAACTATAGCTCCTATAAGTTTTTCAATCAATTTATTTAAAAGGCAGATTGCAAGAAATAACTTGAACGAATTTAATGACGTAAATTAAGCAGGAAGATCTCGATTGGTGTGCGCCAGTTAAGATATTTAAGTGGCCAGGAATTCAGATACCAATTGATTTGAACCAGCTGGCGATCGCTCAGCTCTTCAATAGCTTGTCCCTTGGGAATAAAGCGTCGCAAAACTCGGTTACGGTTCTCATTACTACCGCGTTCATGTGGTGAATAAGCATGGGCAAAATAAACCGGAGTACCAGTTTGCCGTTCAATTGTCTGATAGTTAGCGAACTCTTTACCATGATCCACGGTAAGCGTCTTGAGCTTGTCTTGAAGTTGACTAGCTAGTTCAAGTACGGCTTGAGTCATGGACTGACTGCCGCGGCCATGGAGCCGTTTAACAATTGTCAGGCGACTCTTACGCTCCACAAAATCAGCCAAGCCACCCCAAACGTCAACCACCGTGTCTGCAACATCAAATTGCCCCCTTCTATAAATAGTTCTAGCTTACCGAACGCAACCGGACCTGACCACCGTTGGTCCCCAAGCTTAACCAGAACTTAATTTCTCAGCATTTCCCGGGCGGTCGCCACCAGGGGACCAAATTCGGCGGCAAAGGAGCTTTCCTTTAAGTAGATCAAATTCAAGGGATGCTCGAGCGGAAAGCCGGCCAGCGGCAATTCAAACAAATCGCCCCGGGCCAATTCGTTGGCCACCAGGGCCCGGTACATAAAGCTGATCCCGACCCCCTGCTTAAGTAATTCAATGATCGCCGTCGGGCTGCTTAAGGCTAAGGTCTGGCGAAAATCACTCAGCTGGGCGTTGTGCGCCGCCAGCCAGGTCGTCAAAATCTCGCGGGTCCCCGAGCCGGCTTCGCGGACGATCAAAAGCTGGTCAAACAAGGCTGGCAATGTCGCTGGCGCCTCGGCCTGGGCGGTCACGCCGATAAAGGGCGCACTGCCCAACGGGGCGGCGGCAAAGTCCTGCCGCGAATAATTACCCTCGATCAAGACCGCATCTAATTGACCGGCGAGCAGCTGCTGGGACAGGACAGCGGTATTTTCAATCGTCACTTCCAGCTGGTAGCCGGCCGCGATCACCTTGGCCAGCAGCTGCGGCAGTAAAAAGGCCCCCAGCGAGCGGGTCGCCCCCAAGCGCAACGGCGGGGTCTGGGCCAAGCGGAGCCGCTTTAAGACCGCCTGATTGTCCTGCCCGAGCCGTTTAGCGTAGGCCACTAGTTCCGTGGCCGCCGGCGTTAGCTTGACCCGGCGCCCATGGTGGACCAACAGCGGGACATCTAGATCGGCCTCCAGGCTGGCCAGCTGCTGGGAGACGGCCGGCTGGGTGATAAAGAGCTGCTGAGCGGCGGCGGTCAACGAGCCGGTCTGCGCCACCACCATTAAGGTCGTCAACCGGTGGTCCAGTAAATTTTCCATCGTCCTGCCCCTTTCATAAGGAAAACTAACTTACAAGAAAGAAATCATAATTTTTATTTATCAGTCTAGCATGGTACATTAAGAATGTAAAAAAATCCGGATGTCAATTCGAAAAGGAGAAAGTGAAATGCTCAAGAAGATATTTAGCTGGCCCTTTGCTTGCGCCGCGCTCTTAACCTTAATTTGTTCGCTGGCCGGCAGCTACCTGGCCACCCTCCCCTACCTCAAGGTGATTGGTGCCTTAGTGATCGCCCTCTTGTTAGGGATGGTGATGCAAGTTGGTCGCCCGGTCCTGGATTACAGCCGGCCGGGAATTGGCCTGATTGCCAACAAGTTCCTGCGTCTCGGAATCATCCTGCTGGGCTTTAAGCTCAATTTGATTGCCCTGGCCCAAGCCGGGATCAAGACGATTGCCCTGGCCGTCGTGGTCGTGACCTTCACGATTTTAGTCACCTACCAGCTCGCCCGCCGCTTCGGGGTCGACCGCCACTTAGCGATCCTGACCGCCAGCGGGACCGGGATCTGTGGGGCCGCCGCTGTGATGGGGATTTCATCGCAATTAACCAGCGATGACGATCCAGCCACCAAGTTGCGCCACCAGGAAAATGAGGTGGTTGCCGTAGCGATCGTGGCGATCCTCGGGACCCTCTTTACCCTGATCGAAATCGGGCTCAAGCCACTCTTGCACATGACCGCCCTGCAATTTGGGGTGATGACCGGGGGCAGCCTGCACGAAATCGCCCACGCCGTCGCCGCTGGGAGCGCCGGGGGCCCGGTCAGCCTTGATACGGCGATCATCACCAAGCTTTCGCGGGTCCTGCTCTTGGCCCCAGTCGCGATCTTAGTCGGGATCTGGTACCAAAAGGCGACCCGGCAAGCCAACCCGACCGGTGAAAAGCAGCCGGTGCCGATTCCGTGGTTCATGCTCGGCTTTATCCTGGCCAGCGTGGCCGGCACCTTTATCCCGGGCCTGGCCGCGTTGGTACCAAGTCTGGTCAAATTAGCCTACCTGCTCCTAGGGATGGCAATGGCCGCCTTGGGGATGAACGTGAACTTCTCCGTGCTCTTCACCCGCGGCAAGAACGCCCTCGTGGCCGCCGGAATTTCTTCGGTGTTGCTCTTGATCCTGGTCGCAACTTTGTCCAAGACCTTCTTTTAATCCGTAATTAAACGCTAAAACCGCCGTCTTCCAACTGCCGGAAGGCGGCGGTTTTGTTTAAATCATGCGTCATTATCTGACTTCAACTCCGTAAATTGAGCATCTAATTTAGCAATAATTTGAGCGCGTAACGTTTCGATCCGTTTTGCTACTGACTCCCACATAAATTTAGGGATGTGATTAATTACTTAGAAGAGCATTATTCACGAAAATCCTTATCAGTTAGGATAAAGGAAAATAGGGACACATTCTGTGCCCACCTTGAGGACAAACTCTTTACTGAGGACTCTGTCACGGGCAACGGTTCTGGCTCGTACACCTTCGACCAAATCAAAGCTGAGCAAAACTTGGTTTCTAATTGGGAACTTTTACGAGAAGCGAAATCTGCGCTTAGCACAGATTTCGACCCACTGACTGCTGGTCCGGAAGCTTGCGATGTTTTGATTCGCTGTTACTTACTCCCTGAAGCGATTGACCTTGCACTTCAAAAATTGCTATAATAAAAAGTGCACTGGTAACCACCAATGCACGCAAACCTTTATGAAAGGCCGTGAGATTATTACGGAATTTCTTGGTTGCGCCTCGCTGGTGGTGTATTGCAGTACACTAGAACAAGGGCGCTTTATCCGCTAATCTATCAGCCCAATTGTTGAATATAATATTCAAACTTTAGCTGGTTATATTATAGCATGGATTAGCAACCTTGACCAACCGTTCAGCTTTCGAGCTGGGCGGTTTTTTCTGTTGAGTTATTCTTTAAAGTAATTTCATAATAATGGCTCAACACTTTGTTGGGCCTTTTTATAGTCCTAGGTCATTATCATTATTACGATTTTTACTTGAAGAAGAATTCGTATTTTTAGTTCGTTGCCTTAATTTTTGACGTTGTTCTTGCTTTTCCACTTGCCTAATCATTTTCAGATGTATCTGTATTTGACGTATCCGTTTATTTTCACGTTCTGATTGTGTATTTTTAAGTTCCCATTCAGGAATTTTAGTAACTCTGGTTAAGAGTTCATCTAATTTTGCATCAGAGAAACTGTCCACGTTGAAACTCATTTTTCCTCCCTAATTAATTTCCGATCTAAACCGTACATTAGTAAGATTACGAAGCACATGACAAAAAATTTTGCCCAGCCACCTGGTACTACTGTCACTAATAAGATTGCGAGCATGGCTTCCACGATTAAAAAGTATGATAGCCACTTAAGTTTATGAATACTTTGTTCGAGTTTGGTAACCGCATTTTCGGCCACATCTGCCGATAATTGCGCCGACTCGCTGGCCTTTTGTGCGATATGACGGTCCTTTTTAAAACCATCACTAACTGCCGTTTTGATAACCTCCTGGATAGTATGGCCGGTTAAGGCTTGGAACTCTTGGTACACCGATTTAGTCACATTAGAAGTATCAATCGTGATACCTTGTTGCATCGCTAAAATTAGTTGACGCATTACTGGTACTTGTTGCTGATTAATTGTCTTGGTATAAGTTTGTAAATATCGACCAATCTGATTCAGGTCAGCCAGTTTAGCGATATACTGCTGAGTCTTTTGATCTAAACGATTTTCCCTAAGATTAATGTTAGTTTCTAATCCATCATATTTTTGACTAAGAGCATCAACGCGCTTGCCCAAGCCATCACCATAACCAATATCGTGCGCATCTGTGACAGTCTGTGTCACCTTAGAGGTCTGGTCCTGAAGCTGTTTTGTGAGACTTTGCTTTTGCTGTAGCAAGTCGTCGTGCAATTTTTGCACGTCTTTTTTGTCGGCTAAGCTCTTCAAGTCGTCGTGACTGGCTTTGTCTTCTATGAGTTTGTCGAGTTTTAAGTCCATCTCTTTGTTCCTGTTCTTCAATTTTGGTGGCTTGGAGTTGATGTTGATTGAATTTGAATTGTTGCTGTTGACGCTGAGATCGTGCTCGGGCATCTGCGGCCATGGTTTTGATTTTTGCAAGTTGTTCGTTTTGTTCATTATTTGTTCGCTCCTCCTGTTTCTGTGCAAAACATTGTTCTAAGTTACTTTTAGTAAAGCTCTGTCCTAGTCCGCGTGTTGATATCACCTCACCGGTTTGTTTTTTCACCCGTTGATAAAAATCCCGAACTTTATATTCTTTTCCATTAATGGTTTGATGATATGTCCAAGCAGTCCCTTTCTTGCGCTCAGTAATCGTAATTCCTTGGGTGCCTAATAGGTGGACAAATTCTCTTAGGGAATCAACCTCATTCTTAACTTGGTTGATTATCTTCTTTAGGCTCTTCTGCCACTGCGAACGCGTCACTATATTATCTATATCTTGTCGTTTCTGTTGTTTAGATATAGGGTTAGTCCAACTATTGCCAGTTACTCGCTGATAGTTAGCTATCATTTCATGATCAAAGTTGGTTCTTAATTTATATATGTTAAAGCGGTTAGTTGGTACTGTACGGCCATTAGGTCTTACGGTATTAAATACAATATGAGCATGTAGCTTACCGCCGTCCCCATCAGCCTGAATGGCGATTACTGATTGTGCATCGGCAAAATGTTGATGAACATAATGTTTGACAAGCATTAAAGCTTGGTTTGCCTGTTCACTCAGGTCAGTAGTATCAAATTCATCGGGTGAAAAAGAGATAATTAATGTTTGTGCTTGGTATTTACGTTTAGGATTATGGGCCTTCTGCAGATTAGCTTTAAATTGCTTTTCCAAATACGCACCATTTTGTGTGTTTGCGATATGTCCATGTTGGTCATGCAGTAGCTTAATATTGAACCCGCTACACGCTAATACTCGCCGCGATGTCTTTTGATAGCTATGGGGTGGTTCCTGAAATAGATATTGCAACCGTCCGTAACTACTACGACACGAGTGCGTTTCGAGAACTGTCATATCTATCATTCGCTTTCTTGAGAAGTCCTACCTTAATTTGAAACTCGTCAATTTTAGAGTGTAACTCTGCTAAAATCCGATTATTCTGAACAAGTTGGTTAGCTACCCAATTCCATAAATCACTATCGGTTAAATCAGCGTTCTCTTGTTCTGCTTGCCCTTTTGCGGTATTCAAAACATGAGCGATTTGATTTAAATTGGTTCCTGATTTGGTCGCCACGTACATAATACCTTCAAGTTGCTGCTGAATATCAGCGTACTGGTCCCGAACTATCTTTAACTCGCTTAATGACTTGGAATTTGTTAACCCACACAATGCTTCAACTAACGGCAACCTACCCTGATTATTTAATTGCTGAACTAAAATTGTAACTGCATCATAGTTGTCATTGTGACACTCATCAGTTGCTTGCATTAATAATTTCTCATCACGAATCATTTGGCGCATTGCCTTTGAGTTACCAGTAAGCCCCAATTCATGCTTCACTTCATCAAAATCCGCCAACTCATCCTCACTTAAACGAGCCTGAATTAACTTATTCTTTAATGGCTTCATTCTCAATAACCTCCTTAGTTTTGCCTAACAGCAAAAGAAATTTTCAGTCTTCGCGTGCTCGCGACAACGACTGACTAAATTTCCGTAATCGTCGGGTCGTATATTTTTGGTACCCACCAATAATTAATTGGTAGGTACCAAATTCTTCAAATATATTATATCTCTGATCATATACGACTCGCAAGCAATTAAGTTAGTAATACCAAACGAGTTTGTAATACATAACTAATGCTTGGAGGGGCGCCTTGCTAGCTCCCCTTCACCCTGTCGAGCAATCAGATATTACATTCGAAAATGAGTACCTTGAGATTGCATTCAAGGTCATTTCGAGATTCTATATCTGATTTACTTATGTGTTCGACATAAGTAACAACACCGACCAGCTGAACTTGCCAGCTGGACCAGCAATTTCTTTTTGCATCATCAAAAAGAAACAAAAATGACTACCTTATCAATCAACGATAAGGTAGCCAACAGTTGCTTACTTTGACCAAAACAAGCAAATATTACAAAAATAATAAATTTGGTAGGTAACGGCATAAAAAAATAGAATAACTATCTTTCAAGTTATCCTATCTAATCCCAATGTTTATCTTAAATAGACCTGCCAATTTAATGATTACAATCGCTAATTTTTGGTAGGGTTTTTGGTAGGGAACAACCCAGTTTTTGCTTATTTTTGAATTGGTGCAGTCCCGCTAAAAGCCGTTATACCGGGATTCCTTATCCTAGCACAAAAGCTGAATTATTCGTATTCAATAATAGAAATCCGATTAACATGTCAATTATACCAAGGGTTTGCGCGTTTGTTTGCTTTTTTGGCAAACAGTTTGGCAAACAAGAACCTATACAACTTTAGTAAAAGGCACCACCTGATTACCATTGAATTTAACTTGTGACTGCTTAGCTGGTGTTAAGTCCATTGAGCCTACCATCTTTTCAGCAATTAATTCATCGTTACGATCAAACATATGAGCATAGTAACGGAGTGTTACCGCTGGACTACTATGACCTAATCGCTTAGAAACCGTTAAAACATCAGCCCCTAATTCGGCAATTAGATATGAAGCATGGGAATGACGTAATCCTCGTCCGTTAATACTAGGTACCCCAGCTAATTTAGCGTATTTATGAATTACGTTATTCAGAGTGGACTTTATCATTGGACGATCATCATAAGATAACACAAACTTCTTAACTCCGTGAGCTAATTGTATCTGACGCCAATCTTTTAGAATTTGAACTAATTCATCATCTAAAGTAATAATACGTTTACCGGCTTTAGTCTTGGTATAAGGCTTGATCTGGTAATCATCCTTATTCTTGTAATACATGGTGTGAAAGATTCGCGCCTTTTGATTAATTAAATCAATGTCATTCCACGTTAATGCAAATCCTTCTGAAACTCGTACACCAGTCCGATAATAAAATAACAGCATGACATAAATACAATGTTCATAAAAGCCCTTTGTACTAATTTGACCTAAGACCTTTTCAAATTCAGCTTTCGTCCAGTACTTAGCTACCGCCTTTCCTTTAGGAATAGCTTTGGTTTTCATAGCCACATTAGTAGTGATCAACCCTAAGTGTTCTGCATAACCAAGTGACTGTCGAAAAGCCACATAACAAACATTAGCATAGTCACGTGAGAATCCTGAATCACTCATTAGCCACGTTCGGTACTCTTCACAATCCCGAACACTAATTTCATCCAGTATTTTTGTATCAAACCGGTCTACTGATAACATAATCATTCGCTTATGTGAAGCATAGGTGCTATCTTCCACATCAGCTTTATACTTGGGCAAGAAGTCTTGCCGAACAAACTTGCCGTAGCTAATGCGACGTAAGTCCTCAGTTCTTCGATTCATATATTCAACCTTAATCCGCATGGCTTCTGCTTCCGCAGCTTTAGCTGAAGTGAAATTTAGTCCCTTTTGGTCCTTACGTCCCTTCTTAAAGTGCTGTTTACCTTCGCTGTCGCGCCCTAGAAATACTTGGTAGAAAAAATGCCCGTTCTCATCGACACGGACATATTTATATCCATCAATTTTCATTGACTTCATTGCTTACCGTCCTCCAACTCTGGAAGGGCGATAATTTCAGCAATGGCAGTTGTTGGTACAAGACCAACTCGTTTACCATTATAAAATGCGTAGCCTTGTTTAACAAGATTACGTTTGGCTTGACGAATAATACGCCGGGCTTGATTTTGCGGGTAACCAAGTGCCCGCAAGTCCTGATAATTCATTACCTTTTTCATTAATGTTCATCATCCTTTTATCTGACACCTCACCATTACTTAGGTGATTTACATTGACACTTTCAAGGCGGATAATAAACTAGATAACAACATTAGCATTGTTATTGAGAAGTGACTTTCCAAGTTGGTAGCTGGGGACAGTCGCTTTTTTGTTTACGGTTCCAGTTCATCATCATCTTCCTTTGCATTACTCTTCCCAGAATTTCCGCTTGATTGGACCGGCTTTGAAATAATTTTAGCCTCCTCAGCAAGATCTACATTCACCATCTTGCGACGTGTTAAACGTTGATTAACTAAATAGTTAGAGTGTAGTCGCATTGCATAAACTAATCCCTTTAGTCGACCAAATTGGGAAGACGCTTGTTTAAAGTCATCATTAGCAATAAAAAGCTGGTCATCTTCTTCGCCAATTTCATTACACAATTGTTGAACATTAGCCTGCTGATCAAATAACACTCGCTCACTATCTCCTGATTTTCTTAATAACTTAGTAACAGTCAGCAATTGGAATAACTTCTTATCACATAAAAGTAGTTCATGTACCCGACGACGCAACTCCTCAAATGGGTCTTTGTCATGATCTAGTGCCCATAGCTTTACTTGTTCACAGAATGTGGCATAATCATCACTCGACCAACAGTCAGCAAACTTATTTACGAATCTTGGCAATGTATCTCCCTCGCTTAACCATAATCTTTTGATAGAGTTAGCGAGTTGATCAAATGGTTCTTCCAAATAATCAATGCTTTTACCCAGTTTAAATTGCGCCATTCCAATAGTATCCTGATATTCCTGTGTATTTTTCTCAGCTAACGGTGTAGCGTTCTGCACTTCACCATTAACACCACTACAACAACGTTTGTTAATCTTTACCATAGATAAGACCTCCAATAATCGAACCAATGCCAACAATGACCTTAACCGGATTAATGTAGGTAATAACTTCCTCACTCAGAAGTTGATTAGTTGTAGAGTTTACTTCTTCACGCATGACGCGTAATAAATCATGATCATCAGTTAACATCAAATCACTCCTTTCTACGTTGCAATTCTGGCCGTTAATTGGTGCCAAAAGTACCAATTAAATTGCTAATATTCACGTCTAATGGTCAAAGTAAGCAAATACCCACCACTTACCCGCCACATTTATTAGGCACTCATTCATTACTAACTTGTTAAAATTCGGGCAACCTTGTTACTTTTACTCATCTCAAAGTAGTCATCATCATCCTGAATATAAGTGATTGTATTAAGATGCATAACTACATCAGTTGCTCGATGCGTTTTAAGTAAGTTCATTGCCTTATTACTCAATTTCACAATGATCCATTCATCGCCGTAGCCACGCCGAATCGGAACAAAATAGCCACGCATCAAAGCCGTGAATTGATTTAAATTAGGTTGAAAATTAGGATCTTTCCCAACAAATTCTGGCCACAACTCATACCGTAGCTTATTTAAAGTCGTCAACATATTAGTAGCTAGCGAAAGTGACGTATTGCTACTATATGAACCTTGATAATTTGAGTTACCATTCTGTTGCTTCTCATCAGAAAGATAAGCTTGTCCATTTTGGAAATAAACACCAAAGTTAGCATGACGCTCCAAAAAGCCTTTCGAACTATCAAGAATGGCATTAGGATCTTGTCGAAAGATTGTCTTTGCTTTTTCTTGAAGGTCTCTGATCATTTTGACAACGGCTTTAACAATCCGTTCCATATCCTGGTCAGATAAATCTTCATTAAGCACGACGTTGAAGATATGATCCGATTCTCGTGTATAAACATAGTCATAATTTTTAATGGCACGGCCACCTGGTCGAAAATTGATGATTAAAACAATTACCTCAGTTCCTTTACCATCATTAGTTGGTATCATGTGAATGTTGATAGGTAGTCGTCTTAATAGCTGACTAAGTTGAGAAAGATAAATCTGACCTGCCTCTGGATCCTTAGTTTTAAGATTCCAAGATCGTTTATCATACTCGGCTTGCTCCAAATAACCTAACTTGGTAACTCCAGGCGCATAGTGAAGAACATCTCTCACATAACCTGCAACCCCATCAGCATAAACATTGGTCATCACTAATAGGTTCAAATTCCAAGGGCTTGTATTGTGAAAGCGACTAGAAACTCGCGGAATTTTATGCGGATCCAACATGTCCTTAAGAGCACTCCATTCAATTGATGACGGCGAAACTTCATCAATGACAGCAGCAGCTTGATCTTGATAATCTTGCCAGTAATCAACGGTTTTACCTTTGTCCTCAGCTGCGGTCATATAAGGTGTACGACCTTTTTCCAGATACTGGCATAGTCGACTCGCTAGATACGACTTACCAATTCCTCCCTGAGCTGCTGTAATGAAAATCGTGTTCATATTACGATCAGCATTAATGTCATTGATGGTAGACTCACGCTGATCATTCATTACTGCTGTTAAACGCTTAATAAAGTCCTGATCAGCAATCAAGCCAGCAGCATCACCATCATCAAAAGCACCATGCAAGGCATTTTTCCAATCTGTCACCTGCATTTGACCTGAGTAGATCCATTCCATTAGTTGATCTAAAATTAACTTCTTTGATCGTTTGCTAAAGTTCATTTTCCCAGCTCCCTTTGTACCAAGACTCCTCAATTTAGATAGCTGGTGTCCAGAGAAGACACGATCACCATCGTTACGTCCTACCAACCTAGCAGTATGGTGTGCCAGGTTGTAAGGACTATGAAGATTCCGAACAATTGCCGCATTAATACCACTAGCAACCATTTCATCGTCATATACGCCTGCGATACTGGAGTACGATTGACCCGGATCATCGGGTAACCAACTAATCACTTCATTAATTGCATATGGCGTCTTTTGATCACGCTTTGCCTTCGCACTTTGATGAACAAGATACTGTAGTGAGGAAATATAATGTTTAGTCACTACATAATTCTGCATAGCTCCTTGAAGTGTTCCAAGGAATGCTTCAATCCGTTTATTTCGTTGATTACCAATTTGCTCAATCCATTGGAAGGCCTTTGTCAAATCATCAAAGTTATATCCCATTAGTTCCATCATACGGTACCGAGTTCGACGTGTCGGCATATCAACCACTAGATGACTATGTGCTTCTTTATGTTCAATCTCTCCGTTCCGTAAATTTTCTTCGTCATCACGGGTATGATTGCTTAAAAAAGCAGCAAAGTGACGATCTCGATTTGGATTTCGGCAGCAAATCTTTTGAAGTCCATCAACGTGTTGTGCTACCCAACCAGTGAATCCATCCAGGATTGGATGACCATTTACATCACGTTTTATAACATTGCCATTATCATCCCAAGCTGAACCATAGTCTTCACAACCCTTACCAACAAAGCGATCATCGCCAACCAATTTATCGCCTGCCCGAATTAAGTTACCTCCCTCATCCATCACCATACGATCCAGTTCGCCGAAACGATTCAACGGTAACTGAACCGCATGTTCTTCATACACTGGACTGTATTTAGGATTGGATTGTTCCTTTATTCTGGGGTTACAAACAGTGAAAAGCCAATGGATCGAAATGTTCCAAGTCCGTGACGCTTCACCAAGTAAATCCAGTATCTTACCAGCTTTAATTGCCAAATCAATATTGCCTTCGCTATATTGATTATTAACCTTGAGAGATGGTAAGACCTTAAGAATGACTCGGTACAAGTCTCGACTAGAATGGGAGTATCGCTTCAAATAATCCGAAGCCTTAGCATATCGTTCTTCGATACTTTCCGGCTTCTTATCATCCGACATTATCCCTCACCCCTTTCTGGGTAACCGTTCAAAGACTAGTGAGAAGGGCTTTTAACCACTATCCCTATACTTACTACCCTGTAATTATCATTAGCCCTATAAATGATCAACAATCATTGATTTTATGCACCTTTAACGTCAACCCATATTTTCTTCGGCATCTGCTAAGAAACCTAGTCCGGCAGCATCCTGGAGGCTGTGCCGTTGACGGAGCTCGGCAGCGGCGTTAGCACGCCGTAAAAGTTGTAATATCAGTAGTTCAGAGTAAGTTATGTTAATAACTATTACCCAAAAACTACATACTATTAACATGCAATTTAATCACGTTCCTTTCTAGTTTCAAAAATGATAATTTGCAACCAAGAATCCGTATTTATCAGTAAATACGAATTTTTTGTTGCAGTAACGAATTCGCCCTTCGTTACGATTCCACTTTAACAAGATTGAACATCCTAATTTTTTGAAACGACAAAAAATGTCGCAAGAACGCATTATTTAATCATATTTTTTGAAAAATATAGTTTAAATGTTATTATATAAGCGTTTATTCATTGCGACATTTTTAAAAAAGGGACATTATGACAATAGATGATATTCTCGAATATTTAACACAAATCAATATTAAAAAAGACAAAAGAACAATCCAAAGATGGTTCCAAAATGTTGAGCCCACTGATATCGTTAGTGGCCCGCCTCAATACAATATAGAACACGTAGAGTGGGTTCTCTTACTTCATAAAATACCTGATCTATATTTAAGTCATCATCCAGATCCAATTTCTGCTCCTAGTAATAATCTAATATCAAATTCCAAAACAACTAGCGACTTAGGTGATTTGCAACAAGCCAAAATTGAAATGAGTCAAATTAAAAATGATTTACTACAAATTAATAATGAACGTAGGTTTGAACACACTAAAGAACGGTTAATTTTAAATTTTTTACTACAAAAAGTCGGCTATGAATTCCTTGATCAACGGCTAAGGAAAGACTTCAGTAATATGGTCATCGGCGGAAAGTTGGCGCAAGATAAAGGTATCTTTGCAGAGCAAACACCAAAGTTTGACAAGTATAATGAATCAACTCTTCGTATTAAATCATCAGATATTAAAGATATTAAACACTATTTCCGAAAAATCAGATCTGATAAAGGTAAAAAAAGAAAATGACCTAGCCCGTTACCACGGGCGGAATCCTCTTGAATACTTTATTCAGGAGGGATTATTTTATGTCTGAATTAGATCAAACTATTGCCGAACGTGTTGCTGAAGTCAAGGAAGATCTTGAGTTGCAAGCCGGATTAGTATTATCTGATGAACAGTCTGACGAACTAAGATTAACCGGTCGCGCAACTATCGACCTAGTTAAACTTGCACCTTACTTATCCAAGATAATGAATTACTTGCACCAATCTGATAATGAAGATATTGTTTGGTCGTTAGTAATTAACACTATTAGCGGTAACGCTGAAGTTACGCTTAAAGGCTGTCGGCTTGTCCTTTAAAACGAAAATGAGGCTGGGAAAAAACTCTCAGTCCAAAATGAAAGCCGGACGATGAATCAAATCTTGGTTCATCGTCCGGCTTC
>NZ_JACSQW010000002.1 GCF_014836425.1 Limosilactobacillus avistercoris
GACCCGTTAGTCAAGTGGTTAAGACACCAGCCTTTCACGCTGGTATCGTGGGTTCAAATCCCGCACGGGTCACTTTTTTTGTTATCGCGGGGTAGAGCAGCCTGGTAGCTCGTCGGGCTCATAACCCGGAGGTCGTTGGTTCAAATCCAGCCCCCGCAATTTTGGTCCGTTGGTCTAGTTGGTTTAGGACGCATCCCTGTCACGGATGAGATCACGAGTTCGAGTCTCGTACGGACCGTTTTGGCTCGGTAGCTCAGTTGGTAGAGCAACGGATTGAAGCTCCGTGTGTCGGCGGTTCGATTCCGTCCCGCGCCATTTAATTTAATAATTATGCGGGTATAGTTCAGTGGTAAAACCACAGCCTTCCAAGCTGTTGTCGCGAGTTCGATTCTCGTTACCCGCTTTTATATGGGCCTATAGCTCAGCTGGTTTAGAGCGCACGCCTGATAAGCGTGAGGTCGATGGTTCAAGTCCATTTAGGCCCATTTGGAGAAGTACTCAAGTGGCTGAAGAGGCGCCCCTGCTAAGGGTGTAGATCGCGAGAGCGGTGCGAGGGTTCGAATCCCTCCTTCTCCGTTAATTATGACCCGTTAGTCAAGTGGTTAAGACACCAGCCTTTCACGCTGGTATCGTGGGTTCAAATCCCGCACGGGTCACTTTTTTTGTTATCGCGGGGTAGAGCAGCCTGGTAGCTCGTCGGGCTCATAACCCGGAGGTCGTTGGTTCAAATCCAGCCCCCGCAATTTTGGTCCGTTGGTCTAGTTGGTTTAGGACGCATCCCTGTCACGGATGAGATCACGAGTTCGAGTCTCGTACGGACCGTCTGTAGCAACCAAGATATGTCTTGGTTGCTTTTTGTTTTATGATAATTATCTAACAAAAAGGATTCCCATCAATAGACGGGAATCCTTTTAGTGTTATTAAAATTAATTACATCAATGGACGATATACTTCATCATAGTACGTATTATTCGGATCACGGGTGGTAAAGCTATCAAGTTGCTTAAACACATCGGTTTTCTTCCAGGCCATTAGTTCATCTAAATCGTTTAATGCAGTTAGAAGAACTAATGTAGTACTTTCTTCTTTGTTATCGACTTGGAGAAAAGCCTGTCCATTAACCAGTGGATTTGAATTGTCAATTATCTTATTAAGAGTATTAAAGAGGATCTTTTGGTGATCATTATCAACTTGGAATGATTGATAATAAAGAATTCCTCTGTATTCACTATCTAACTGTTCTCCCAAAACAGTATATTCAACTGGTGATTTGAAAACAGTTGGTTTATTAGAAAAGTCAAACAATGCTAAATTGTGACTATGCTCTGAAGCTTGCATTAGTTTGAACTTTCTATCTGGGTATTTATCAATAATATCTTGCAAGATTTGCCGTGATCCAAAGGTTAAGCTTAATTTTGATAACATGGCAGTTCCTCCTTTTAAGTGTATAGATTTATTATAATACTTTCTTTTCCTTAATTACCAATTATCAGTAATTTTAAGTAGAAACAGTAAATTGGTAATTTTTAATATTAATTTAAAATAATTAATTATCTTTAAAAACGCTTGAAATACATGAATCACGTGCTATAATTTTACTTACTAAAAGTAAATAAACCACAATGGCACTTTTAATGATATAAAAAGCATTGTATAATTAATTTTGTAGTGGTGAGTTGACATCAAGTATTAGCTCTAAAGGAGGCTTTTTATTAAATGGTTACACTTTACACGTCTCCAAGTTGTACATCATGTCGGAAAGCAAAGACATGGTTACAAGAAAACGGAATTTCTTTTAAAGAAAGAAATATCTTTTCTGAACCACTTAATGTGAGTGAGATAAAGAACATATTACGGATGACAGAAGATGGAACGGAAGATATTATTTCTAAGCGTTCTAAGGCTTATTCAAAATTAAACGTTGATTTGAATGAACTGCCAATGAAGCAGTTGTACAAAATGATTAGTAAAAATCCTGGATTGTTACGACGGCCAATTATTGTTGACGAAAAGCGTCTTCAAGTTGGCTACAATGAAGATGAAATTCGCCGCTTCCTTCCACGTCAAGTTCGTGAATTAGAATTAGCGGAAGCTGAACGAAAAGCTAACACAATTTAATCATAATTAAACAGGCACAATGTACAGACTCCAGCGAGCTCTATGTTGCGCCTTTTCTTCTTTACTTTTGTGGTAAATTAGTTAGAATGGTAGTAATACATAACTCGAGTCGAAGGGGGTGCTTTTAATGGAAATGGAGCGCATTAATGAAAATACAATTCGTGTTTTAGTCGACTCGAACGATCTGGAAGAACGGGGAATTAAGATCCTGGACCTGTTAAGTGATCATAAACAGATCCAAGATTTCTTTTACAGTATATTGAAGGAAGTTGATTCAACTCACCAATTTCAAGATAATGATTCTGTAACATTTCAGGTAATGCCTACAGGAAATGGCTTAGAATTATTTATTAGTAAAAATGATCAAATTACTGGAGCCGATAGTGAGCAAACAGATGCGATTACTGATTATATTCGCCAAAGTATTGCACAACGGCGAAACGAGAAATCGAGAACTAATGAAACTGAGCAATCGTTCGAAGATGCTGATGATTATGCTTCTCCGGCAAGCGATACTGAACCACTAACAAAGTTAATTGTTGTTAGGTTTGCGCAGCTTGAAGATCTAATTCAGTATGCAAAGGTTGCTGATGATTATAATGTTGTTAGTGAACTCTATAAGTACGAGGGTCAGTACTACCTGACCTTACAGTACTTAGTTACCGATGAAAATACTGATGAAGAAATAAAGAACCAGATTGCATTAGCATACGAATATGGAGATCCAACAAATATTGCGTCAGATTATTTAGCAGAGCATTCAAAAAAGCTGATGGAAATTTCGGCATTACATTTAATTCAGCATTATTTTAGCTAACTAAAAAGTACCCTTGTAGTTAATAAGGGTACTTTTTTAATGCATTTTAAAGGATTTACCGTCTTTATATAAGGGAGGGTAAATAAGTTGTTAGTTGCTAAGTCCAATGATTATTTTGTGAATGCGTTTAACGCTAGTAAAAGGGAGAAATATTATTGTCCTAAATGTGGAGAGCGGTTAATTCTTAAGAAGGGACAATGTAAGGTTGCTCATTTTGCACATTGTGTCAATAGTCAATGCCCATTACAAAAAGGGGAAAGTTATGAACACCTTTTAGGGAAACAACAGATATTTGAATGGGCACGACGAAATGATTGGCATCCAGAACTTGAGGTTTACATTTCATCATTAAAACAACGAGCGGATGTGTTACTTAATGTTCATGGACAGCGGGTAGTAATTGAATTTCAGTGTAGTCCATTATCGTTAGTAGACCTTCAAGAGCGAACTCGTGGTTATGAAAAACTTGGGATAAAATGTTACTGGTTTCTTGGCTCGCCATATAAGTTAAAGATTCACCAACGACAAACTCAAAAATTTATTCAATTACTAAATCACCAATATGGACTTATTTTCTGGAGCGTTAAATCAGCGGCAATTAAGATAGAGAATGCTGTTATTTGGGAACAACGACTAAATTTAAGGCAAATTAACAAAAATTATCGAATATTGCGTCAACTTATACTATTACCAGAAGTTAAAATTAATTTTCCGCGTAATGGCTTACCACTTATTTGTCATCAGCAGTTTGGCGGAATTCAGGTCACTAAACATCCAGAAATATATTGGCGTTATTTGGTAAGTAGAAAATTAGTTAGTATACCGTTATTTACTAGTTTTAGCCAAACTTCATGGTTAAAGATGTTAAGAAAGGTGGAAGCTAGCGAATGGGTAATTTTTCCTTGCATTCCTCCGATGACATTAATTAATACTTACCTAAAATTATTTACTAAGCAATTAATTATGGGTGGAATTGTTGTAAGAAGGGGAAAGAGAATTATTTTAGTTAAGTATCCCTGCACACCCCATTCCCTTGCGGAGCAGTATCAAGAACTACAAAAATTATTTAGTGGATATTAATGAAATATGAAATAATAGAGATGAAAAAATAAAATCGGGGATGATCTAAATGAGACGTCATACTTGTACAACTTTTCTTGCTGGAAAAAAAGCAACTATAGATGGTTCAACGATTGTTTGTCGGGTTGAGGATTACTCAAATAACTTTGATCCACAACGGTTTATTGTAGTTACTCCTGAAAAGCAACCTCAGCATTATGAAAGTAAAACGACTAAGTTCAAAATTGATTTACCAACCAACGCACTACGTTATACCTCAACTCCCGATGCGGATAGTAGTGCTGGTATTTTTGGGGCGAGTGGGATCAACTCCGCTAATGTTTCGATGACTGCTACTGAGACAATTACGAGTAATCCACGGATCCTCAGTCTTGATCCTTATAATAGTGATAATGGAATCGGTGAAGAGGATTTTCTAACCTTGGTCTTGCCCTACGTTAAGACAGCTAAACAAGCCGTGGAGCGAGTTGGCTATCTTCTAGAAAAGTATGGGACTTATGAGGCTAATGGGATGGCTTTTGGTGACAAAGATGAAGTGTGGTATTTAGAAACGATTGGAGGTCACCACTGGGCTGCGGTGAGAATTCCTGATGAAGCTTATGTAATTGCACCAAACCGGTTAAACATTACTAATTTTGATTTCTCATCGACAGCGACATTAAGTTCTGCTGATTTAAAAGAATTGATTGATCTCAACCACCTTAATCCCGAAGAAGATAACTACAATTTACGGTTAATATTCGGTAGCAGTACTTACCGCGATGCCCACTATAATAATCCACGGGCTTGGTTTGTTGAACAGCAATTGAGTGGCGAGCAAGGAAATAAGCCAACTGATCAGATGCTGCCATTTATTAATTATCCGCAACATAAAATTACAATCCAAGAGATTAAGGATTTAATGAGCTCTCATTATCAGGATACTGAATATGATCCTTATGTCGTAAAGAAAGCACCATTTCGGTCAATTGCATTAAACCGTAATCTTGAGCTCCACATCCTTCAAATTAGAAATAATATTGATCCACAAATTAGTGCTGTCCAGTGGTTAGCTTTTGGTCCTAATACGGTTAATGCGGTTGTTCCTTTCTATACTAATGTTGAAGAAACTCCACGGCATTATCGTGATACTAAAACGACATTTGACATTAAAGATAGTTACTGGTTAAACCATGTTATTATGGCAATTGCTGATCAGCATTACCAAAAAGTTGAACCCTTAATTGAAGATTTTTCGGAACAAGTAATGACTCGAACGTTAGCACTCCAGCACCAAGCAGATAAGGAATTTGTGAAGCAGGATGATATAACCGGATTTTTGAGCAAGATTAATGAACAAATGGCAGAGATTTCGTATCAGGAATCAATGAAGTTACTAGGAAAACTAGTTGATTATGGATTTAAAAATGCTCATCTTCAGTATTAACTAATAATAAAATGACCCTCAAAGTTTAATTTAGACTTTGAAGGCCATTTTCCTTGTGTTATTATTTTTGCATTGTTTTAGTTAAAGGATGAGATTGGTAGTTCTTAACAAAGGTTGCTATCGACAGGTCATTCTCTAATTGTTTATTCTTATAGGCAGTAATAAGGGTTTCATAGTCAAAGTTATTGAGTAAAAAGCCGTATTGCAACTGCTTAGAATCAAAGACAACTGCAGTAGCTGGCTTTGTAACTCCTAAGCTTTTGGCAAATTGTTGGTCTTGGTGGAAGGTCTTCTTAGCTAAATTGGAATGACGATCTTCTAAAAACATTTCAAGATCAAGTTTAGACCGTGAAGCAATATCTTCTACTAAACTATCACTGTAGTTACTGTCTTCTTTAATTAACGCGTTTTGCAACATCAAGAGGAATTGACGCCCCCGCTTTTTCCCCTGAAAAGATGCTGCCATATAGTCAAGAATTACTCGATAAATGGTGTTAGAAACGTTTTGACGAACGGCTAAACTACGTGGATCAAGATGGTAAAATTCAATTGTTTGTTGGATTGTTGCCATGTTGAAAAACGGAATAAAACGATAATTAACTTTTGTGTTAAGTTGATGATCAATTTTAAGAACGTCACGTTCACAGCGGAAGCAACGACTCCCGAGTGGATTGACAAATAAATGTATTTCTAGCATTAAATGCTCCCCCTCGTTTAATACTAACTTAATTTCTTCTCTAAACAAATTTATTTTTACAAAAAAAATTAAATTTGTAAAGAATTATGATTTATGAACCAGTTTTATGCTGTTGAGGGGATGAGTGTGCTAGAATTAAATGCGAACTTTAATGGGAGGGTTTTCTATGGTTGAAGATTGGCAACACTTTCTACTACCTTACCAACAAACTGTTAATGAATTGAAGATTAAGTTAAGGGGTATTCGGAAACAATACCAAGATGAAACACAACATTCACCAATCGAATTTGTTACTGGTCGGGTAAAACCGGTTGATAGCATTAAAGAGAAAATGATTCGCCGACATGTTCAAGAGGATCGGCTTGAACAAGATATGCAAGATATTGCTGGAGTGCGGATTATGTGTCAGTTCGTGGAGGATATTTACCAAGTAGTTGATTTGCTTCGCCAGCGAAGTGATATGACAATCCTGGAAGAACGTGACTACATTAGTAATGCTAAACCGAGTGGGTATCGTTCTTACCACATTGTAATTGAATACCCGGTTCAGTTGATTACTGGTGAAAAACGAATCCTTGCTGAAATTCAAATTCGGACATTAGCGATGAATTTTTGGGCAACAATTGAACATTCATTGAACTATAAGTACCAAGGTGAATTTCCAGAAGAGTTGTCAGCAAGATTACAGCGTGCTGCAGAAGCTGCGTTCAAACTTGATAATGAAATGTCAGAAATTCGGGAAGAAATTCAAGAAGCACAAACAATGTTTTCAAATCGGACACCGGGAGATCAGAATATTCCGGATAGATAAGGAGATTATATGCGAGTCGCAATTTATAATAATGAGACGTCGGAATCACAACGGATTAGTAAATTACTTAAGGCAGAGTTAAGTAAGGCCGGACTTGTTTTAGACCAAAATGCTCCCAATGTGGTTATTACGATTGGTGGAGATGGGACACTACTGTCTGCATTCCACCATTATGAAGCCTTATTGGATAAAATTCGCTTTGTTGGGATCCATACGGGACACTTAGGCTTTTATACTGACTGGCGAAATTACGAAATTGATGACCTAGTTGATAGTTTGGTTAATGACAGTGGACAATCGGTGTCATACCCACTTCTTGATATGCACGCGATCTATTCTGATGGCTCGATTGATCACTATACTGCCCTAAACGAATCGACCGTTCGTAATATTACAAAGACCATGGTCTGCGATGTGTTTATTAATAATGAATTATTTGAAACCTTCCGTGGAGATGGTTTATGTATTTCTACTCCAACGGGGTCAACTGCTTATAACAAATCTGTCGGTGGAGCAATTA
This sequence comes from Limosilactobacillus avistercoris, assembly GCF_014836425.1. GTDB lineage: Bacteria > Bacillota > Bacilli > Lactobacillales > Lactobacillaceae > Limosilactobacillus > Limosilactobacillus agrestimuris. Next base: position 7,470 of record NZ_JACSQW010000002.1, read on the forward strand.
TGGATCCACAAATTGTTGGTTTTCAGCTTGCTGAAATGGCTTCATTAAATAATCGGGTATTTAGAACTTTGGGATCCCCAATTATTTTCGGTTCTGAATCCAAATTGATGCTTCGATTGAAGGATCTTAATGGCCATGTGATGACTTGTGATCGTGATCAAGTACGGCTAAAGCCCTCGGTGGGGGAACGAAAACTAATAGAGATTACTTATCAAGTCGCTAAGAAACGGATTAATTTTGCCCAATATCGGCATAATAACTTCTGGCACCGGGTTAAGGATTCATTTATTGGTGGAGTAAAGTAATGGAATTTGAATGGCAATATAACGGACACCAGCCACGGAAATTACGTTCTGCACTAAAACATGAAGGCGTTAGTGCGAGCTTGATTAAGGTCGCAGTTTATCATGGTGGAAAAATGCAAATTAATGGTGAGGATCGGTGGACAGTGGATACTGTTAATCCCGGTGATCATTTCTCACTAATTTTGCCTCCAGAAAAAGCCAATGATAACGTTATTCCTAGTAACCTGCCAATTGAAATTGTTTATGAAGATCGTGATTTCTTGATTCTTAATAAACCGGCAGGCATTGCGACCGTTCCTGCACATCACGTGACAGTTGCTGATAGTTTGGTTAACCGAGTTCGTGGTTATTATGAGCGACAGGGTTATGAGAATTTAGTGATTCATGTTGCTACACGATTAGATAAAGATACGAGTGGCCTGGTGGTTTTTCCGAAACACCGTTTTGCGCATGCAATTATGGACCAGCAACTAAAAAAACACCAAGTAAAGAAAAATTACTATGCGGTTGTTGGGGGACAAGTTAAGGCTAGCCATGGGTATATTGATGCACCAATAGATCGTGATCCGGAAAAATTTGTCACGCGGACCGTAATTTCTACGGGGAAGCCATCGGTTACGGAATATTGGTTAGAGAAATCATCGACGAGGGGATCACTACTACGTATTCGCCTTCATACTGGACGGACTCACCAAATCCGGGTTCACTTTCGTTATTTAGGACACTCGTTAATTGGGGATGAAATGTATGGTGGTGAACCGTTAATTTCTCGTCAAGCACTTCATTGCTACTGGATGAAGTTTTATAGTCCTTTTAAGCAACGATACATTGAGGTTCATGCCCCACTTCCGGAAGATATTCAAAAGTTAATTGATTTAATTTAAACAATAAAATAAATAACCCTCCAGTGTCTGGCAAAGTGACGTGTACCCTTAAAGTTGGAACTTGTATGTTCTTACTTGTAAATTGAATAATTATTTTTCTTAGGCAACTAAATTCTGCTCGTATTGGAGTGGTGTTTGGTTGCCTAGTTTTGTCTGTATTCGTCGTTCATTATAGAAATGAAGCCATTCTTCAATTGCCTGGATTAATTCATCGCGACTTCGATAACTAGTATCCTGGCCAATCTCAGCTTTAAGTTTGCTAAAGACCGTTTCACAAGCGGCGTTATCTAAACAGGTTGCTCGATGAGACATGCTTTGTCGAATGTGTCCTTCACGCAAAAGCTTTCGCCAAGCGTGATGTTGGTAGTGCCATCCTTGATCGGTGTGAAGAGTTAATTGATAACCAGTATATGGTAACTGATCTAGTAACTTTTGCAGTGGTGTTAAGGCAAAATGGAGTGTAGGGCTTTGACCGATGGCCCAAGTTAAAATCTGCTTAGTGGCGAGATCTTTAATGACTTCCAGATAGACTTTTTGGCCGTTATATGCCTTAAATTCAGTAATGTCACAGACCATTTTCTGATATTTACGATTACTCATAAAGCGACGATTAAGCTTGTTCTTGGCCTTCTTACCGTTAGGACCCTTGGAAGAATCGTATTTGCGCCGCCGCTGATTGTATTTAGTACATTTAAGATTCATCTCATGCATGAGGCGTTGGATTCGCTTGTGATTAGGAGCTGTTTTACCGATTAGCTGATAATAAGCGCGCACTTGGGCGCTAAGTCGTCGCACTCCATACTCGGCTTCATAGTAGTTAAACAGCCCTTTGATTACCGCTTTAAGCTCAAGTTCATCTTCGTTAGGGTACTTAAACTGTTTCTGCCAGTATTGGTAAGTCGACATCGAAATTGGGAGCGCATCAATTAAGTCCTTTAACAGGTATTTAGCCTTGAGTTCATTAATTACTTGCGCAAGTTCTTTTTTGGATGCTTTCTCAAGGCTGTCAATTTTTTGAGGCGTCGAGTTGTATCTTTAATAATAAGTTTTCTCTTTGTAGAGCTTGATTCTGTTTTTGGAGTTGAAGTAGTTGTTGGTCTCGATCCTTGTCGTGTTGTGTGACCATTTTTAGGTTTCCTTCCGCGGCGTAATTCTAATAAAGCTTGCGGCCTTGCTTATTATAAAGAGCTTCCCATTTAAATATTGAACCGGGCGATCGAAAGGCAAAGTGAATACAAGTTTCAGAAATTGATGCCAAATTTTCTTGTTTCCACTTTACCAGATTCAGCCGGAAATCCCCAGTCACTTTAGGTGGATTGAGCAGTGCCTGTTTACCAAATTTTGCATAAATTCCCACGCAAATTTGAAATTCTAGTTTAGAGATTCCGTATTTGCTCCTTATAGCAGTTAAGCTAGCTGTTCCATTGGCATACTCCTCAACGGCTTTAATCTTAGTGTTAATACTAATTTTAGTCATAAAAATACCCCCAGAGTTGATTTCCAACTCTGGGGGTACACGTCAAAGTCCGGACTCCGGAGGGTTATTAGTTTTATTTAAAGAATTGGGCAAATTTTCAGCTCAATTTTATTAAAAACGTTGAACACAAACAGGTTCAGGACACTTAACATCCTTTTGTAGTAAGGTTAACTTACCAGTATTAGCATCACGCTTGTAAAGGGTCAAGTTATCACTATTTTGGTTAGAGGCTAACAAGAATGATTCATCAGAGCTAAGGTTGAAGTCACGAGGAAAGTCACCTTCAGTTGAAATTGATTGAATATGCTTAACAGTGAAGTCTGGTTGAACTTCAAAGACTGCGATGGTATTTTCCCCACGGTTTGAAGTGTAAATAAATTTACCATCCTTTGAAAGTCGAATAGCAGCAGCACCATTATGAGCTGTCCAATCATTAGGGATTGTCTTGATTGTTTGGACGTGACTAAAGGTTCCATCAGTGGCATTGTACTTTAGTACTTCAAGCTTGCTACTTAGTTCACCGAGAAGATAAGCATATTTACCATTAGGATGGAACGCAATATGACGAGAACCAAAACCATCTTCTGACTTATAACGGGAAACAGCAGTTAATTTACCGTCAGCAGAAACATCATAAACGACGACTAGGTCCATTCCTAAGTCGCAGACAACCAAGCGTTGGTCAGGAGTCAAGTCAGCAAAGTGAACGTGTGGACTATCCTGTTCTGGTTGAGGGCCGGTAGCACCTTGGTGGAGAACTGAGTCAGTCTGAGTTAGTGTTCCATCTTGATTGATCTTGAAGACATCAATCTTTGCAGTATGGTAATTAGCACTGTAAAGTAGGTGCCGCTTTTCATCAAGACCAACGTATGCCGGAGGAGCGCCTGCTGCAAGAACCTTGCTGAGCATCTTGGCATTGTCATCTTTTAGTGAATATGATGCCACACCACCTTGGTCATCAATTTGCTTTACAGCGTAAACTCGCTTATCAGAACCTACTTGTAAGTAGGCTGGCTTTTGTGATGGAATAGCTAATTCGACGTTAGTAATCTCTTCTTTTTCAGGATCCAAGGTAACTTTATAAACACCCTTGCTATCCTTTTTGGTATACGTACCGATCAAAAATTGTTCAGTCAAATTAAACTGCCTCCTTTGAATTTGTTCATCTCTATGATAGCAATTCAGCAAGCCTAATACTAGCTATGGTACACTGTAAATAATAAAAAAATAGGAGAAATTAAAGTGAAAAAGATTGAGCGTGCTGAAAATTTGGTTCAAAGTCATCTTGAACTATTTCAATGTCCTGTTTGTCACCATCGTTATTTGAATTTAACCGGAAATTCGCTTGTTTGTGAAAAGGGTCATACAATTGATTTTAACCGTCATGGCTACCTTCATTTTTTAAATACCCAGGGAACAACAGAATATGATCGGGCAATGTTTATCTCACGACGAAAATTACTTTCTGCAGGATTATTTAAACCAATTATTGAACGGGTTAATCAATTCCTCCCGGCAACTCCTCAAACAATTCTTGATGTGGGTACAGGGGAAGGAACACCGCTAGCACAATTAGCATTGCTTCGAAAAGATCGGGATTTTTATGTTGGTTTTGACATTTCAAAACCTGGGATTACTTTGGCAACTCAACTTGATACGAAGGCTTTCTTTTGTATTGCTGATCTTCGTCAGTTGCCATTTGTTGACCAATCCTTTGATACAGTTTTAGAACTGTTTTCTCCGTCTGATTATCGAGAATTTAATCGAGTCTTAAAAGAAGATGGCCTCCTAATTAAGGTAATTCCTAATGCAGACTATCTCTTGGAATTGAGACACTTATTATATGGAAACAAAGATCAACATTACCACTATGATAATAGTAAGGTCCTTGAATTATTTAAGAAGCACTACCCGGATGCACAGGTGATTCGTGTCCGGTACCAATTTGATCTTCCTAAAGAATTAATCACGGATATGGTTAAGATGACGCCGATGAGTTGGGGGAAGAATGTCCAACACCTTACCGATGATGAATTGGCAAAACTTCACTCAATTACCGTTGATGTTAGCCTATTGGTAGGGAGAAAGTGAGACTTAAGAAGTTATCTTTAACTTTCTACAAAAAATTAGTTAATGGTGTTGCCAATCTTAATTAAAAGTGGTAAAATACTTTATGGGAAATCGTTTGGCAATTGACATCGAACAGATTCGTTGGTAATTGCCAAAGAGTACTTCATTAAAGCAGCGTTTCGCCGTGCCAACACCGAGACCCTGCTTTTTTTATTTGTCTAAGGAGAATTATGATGACAAACCATATTGTATTATTTGAACCATTGTTTCCTGCAAATACTGGGAATATTGCCCGGACATGCGCCGGGACGAATACGGAATTACATTTAATTAAGCCGCTTGGATTTTCAACGGATGATAAGCACATGAAGAGAGCGGGATTAGATTATTGGGATAAGGTAAAAATTACCTATCATGATGATCTGCGCGAGTTTATTTCTACCGTTCCTGATATTAGTAAGCTATACCTTGTATCTAAATTTGCAAGCCGTGACTATACTGATGTTGACTATACAACTTCTGGGGATCACTATTTCCTGTTTGGTAAGGAAACGACCGGGTTACCAGAAGAATTTATGCGTCGGTATCCAGAAAATGCTATTCGAATTCCGCAAAACGATAACAATATCCGGGCATTAAACTTGTCGAATAGTGCGGCAATTGTGATCTACGAGGCCCTTCGTCAGCAAAGCTTTCCAAATTTAGCACGGGTTCATAAATATCACTTTGATAAATTAAAATAAGTGGGGAATAATATGGCAAGAAAGAAGCGGTCAGGAACTGGTCGTCGCCGAACTGTAAGTAAAAAAAGTCAAGCAAGGATTGTTGATAATTTAGTAGGAATTATTCTTGCATTCTTGATGCTTATTGGGCTATTTAATCTTGGAGCGATTGGTCAATTATTGATTGGCTTATTTAATATTCTGGTTGGTAGATCCTATCCGGTAGTAATGATCCTTGTTCTTATTTCTGGATTATCATTAACCTTCTTCGGTCATCGACCAAGATATAATCGTCGCTGGATTAGTGGATTTATTATTGCATATTGTGGGGGATTAATTTGGTTACACTATCTAATGTTTAATCATTTGAACCTTCACGCCAATTTTATATCTACAACCTGGAATAATTTAACAAGGGTCTTTTTTCAGACAAGCAATTCTACTAACATCGGTGGGGGGATGCTAGGGGCATTCCTCTATACTGGTAGTAACTATTTGATTGGCCATCAGGGAACGGCTGTGTTGGCCTGGTTAATGATTGTTGCAGGAATTATTATCTTTTTTGCGATTCCCTGGGAACAATATTTAATTAATCTTGGTCGCCAACTGAAAAAAACACCAATACTTATTCAACGGGTTAGACAGTCTTTTGCGGCCAAACCACGGGTTAAGCAACCAGTTAAGGAGCAAATTACTACTTTAGCTGACAAAGTGAAACCGGTTCAAAAAAATCTAACAGATGTTAATGCTTCTCAACCCTCAGCAACACCAAAAGTTGCCGAGCCGCGGATTACAGTAGCAAGTACAAGCAATGATGAGGCTTCGGGCAAGCTCGGAAAATCTCAAGAGTTGCCAAATTCTAATGATGATTTGCAATTGGCTACTACTGCTGAAAAGGAAAATGCTGATTACCAGTTGCCACCATTAAGTTTATTGACCAAAATTCCGCAAGCTGATCAAAAAGACGATTTACACGCGATTAAGAAGAATACCAAAAAGCTTCAGGATACGTTAAAGTCGTTTGGTGTTGATGCAACCGTTGAGAATGTTAACCTTGGTCCATCGGTGACAAAATATGAATTGCGTCCAGCAGTGGGAGTTAAAGTGAGTCGGATTACACACTTGGCAGATGACTTAGCCCTAGCGCTTGCTGCAAAAGATATTCGGATTGAAGCACCGATTCCTGGAAAATCATTAATTGGAATTGAAGTTCCTAACCAGCAAATTGCGACTGTTGGTTTTCGCGATATGGTAGAATCAATGCCTCATGATGATCACCCAATGAATGTTCCACTTGGAAGAACTGTTACAGGGAATGTGATGATGGCTGATTTAACCAAGATGCCTCACCTCTTAATTGCTGGTGCTACCGGAAGTGGGAAATCAGTTGCGATTAACGATATTATTACCAGCATCTTATTGAAAGCTAAACCTCACCAGATAAAATTCTTGATGATTGACCCTAAAAAGGTAGAATTAAGCGTTTATAACGGGATTCCACACCTATTAAGCCCAGTAGTTTCAGAACCAAAGAAGGCAGCTAAAGCATTGGCAAAGGTAGTTGCTGAAATGGAACGTCGTTATGAACTGTTTGCTAAATTTGGGGTCCGCAACCTAAAGGGGTACAACCAACTTGTTCAGGAGAACAACGATCAAGAAGATGCGACCGAACAACCAGCGTTACCGTTAATTTTGGTAATTGTTGATGAACTGGCTGATTTAATGATGACTGTTTCTCACGATGTTGAAGATGCAATTGTCCGAATTGCACAAATGGGGCGAGCTGCTGGTATCCATATGATTTTGGCTACTCAGCGTCCTTCAGTTGATGTCATCACTGGTTTAATTAAGGCAAATGTCCCATCGAGAATTGCCTTTGCTGTTTCAAGTGGTGTTGATTCTCGAACAATTATTGATACTAATGGTGCTGAAAAATTGCTCGGTAGGGGAGACATGTTGTTTGAATCGATCGACCAAAACAAACCAGTTCGTGTTCAAGGCGCCTTTATTTCTGATCAAGACGTTGAAGCAGTGGTGGACTTTATAAAAGAAGAGCGTCCAGCAGAATATGACCAGAAGATGGTTGTTACTGATAATGAAATTGAACAAGAGGAAAAGCTTGAGGATGAGGATGAACTCTTCCCTGAGGCATTAGATTTCGTGGTTGATCAACAAAAAGCTTCTACCTCATTAATTCAGCGCAGATTTCGTATTGGTTATAATCGGGCTGCAAGAATTATTGACGATATGGAACAGCGGGGCTACATTGGGCCTGCTAGTGGTTCTAAACCTCGTGAGGTTTTTAAGAAAAAGAGTCAAGATGAGGAGTAGTACAAGCTTTTTTGTAATTGAACTTTTATGATAAAGAATTAAAAAGTGCGAGGAAGAATAGTAGTTTCTTCCTCGCACTTTTCAATTCTTTAGATAATGTAAACTACATTACACCTAATGATGCAATTGCTCCAAAGATTAGTGAGCCAAGCATGGCAATTAGCATCAACCAAATTGCAACCATTGTAATTTTTTGAAAACGAGTTTTCTTTTTTCGTTGCATCTTTTTACCGCCCTTCGTTGATGAATTGATAATAGTAACAGTCTACATCATTTTTGAATGTGATTTCAAACAATCTCAATAGTCTGTGCTAAACTAATGATTGTAAATATTAGTCAGGAGTAGTTAGAACTAAGTATGGATTATCGAATAGCATTTCTTCAGGTAATATTACTGATTATTGTTTGGTTTGTAGAAGATTTAATCAGCAAGGTTTTTCATCATTATCGTCATCAACATCATCATAAACATAGCCCCATTATTTGGACGATTATTTTATGGCTGTTGAGCATTGATAATATTAGAAGCCTTTATTGGATAGCGTACCCGATTGCTACTTGGATGATTATTGCAATCCTATTAATTATTGGCCAAACAATCCACTATAATGAGTTTATCTACCGACGTTATTGGCCAGTTTTTTGGCGATTATCTGTAATTGTTGCAACGATTACGTTTATCGTTTCACTATTTTGTCAAAATTTACCGCTGATATAACATTGGTAATAGAGAATGTTAATTAGCAAGAAGCACTTAAGCACATAAGTGCGATCTTGCTAATTTTTTTATTATTAACAATTATTTTTGAAATCTTATGGTGGAAAGTGGGGGATTGTGGTAGACTTTACCTATAAAGTGGTTGTGGGGAGGCAAAGCTAATGTTTATGGGCGAATATACTCATTCGATCGATAGCAAAGGCCGTTTGATTATCCCTGCAAAATTTCGTGAATTATTAGGCACTCACTTTATTGTCACTCGTGGCTTAGATGGGTGTCTATTTGGTTACCCGCTTAATGAATGGGAACAATTGCAAGAAAAATTAAAGGCGTTACCGCTGACTAAGCGTGATGCACGTGCATTTGTTCGCTTTTTATATTCTGCCGCAACTGATTGTGAATTTGATAAACAAGGCCGGATTAATTTGCCAGATACCCTTTGTCAACATGCTCAATTAGAAAAGAAGTGTGTTGTGGTAGGCGTTGTTAACCGACTTGAAATTTGGAGTGCAGAAAAGTGGGCACAATTTACGGATGCCACGGAAGATGATTTTGATCAGATCGCTGAAGATTTAAATATTGATTTTTAATGGAGGATTTTAGATGACAGAATTTAAGCACGTAACAGTATTATTGAATGAGGCTGTTGCTGGTCTAAATATCCATCCAGACGGAACCTATGTCGATGCAACGCTAGGTGGGGGTGGTCATAGTGCCGCGATCCTTAATCAGTTAACGATAGGACACCTATATTCATTTGATCAGGATCAAACGGCAATTGAATATAATCGACAACACCTAAAAAGTTTTATCGATGATGGACGTTCAATCTTAATCGAAGATAATTTTCGAAATTTAAGAACTGCATTGTTACAAAATGGGGTTCAAACAGTTGATGGGATTGTTTATGATTTGGGGGTCTCATCTCCACAGTTTGATGATGCACAACGTGGCTTTAGCTATAAATTAGATGCACCATTAGATATGCGGATGAACCAACAACAATCACTTTCTGCAATGAATGTTGTTAATGAGTGGCCATATGAGAAATTAGTTAAAATTCTTTATCGCTATGGGGAAGAACGATTTGCTAAACAGATCGCACGAAAAATAGAGCGACGAAGGGAAAGTAAGCCGATTAAAACAACCTTTGAGCTTGTTGATGTGATTAAGGAAGCCATTCCAGCTGCTGCACGGCGGCATGGTGGTCATCCAGCAAAGAAGACTTTTCAGGCGATTAGAATTGCTGTTAATGATGAATTGGGAGCATTAGAGGATTCTTTAGAACAAGCGCTTGAAATGCTTAATGTTGGTGGGCGGATCAGTGTGATTACATTTCAATCATTAGAAGATCGGTTGGTTAAAACGATGTTTCATGAGAAGGTCTCATTAGCAGACGAATTACCACCGGGATTACCGGTCATTCCACCAGAAATGCAACCAAAGTACAAGTTGATTAACAAGAAGCCAATCCTACCGAGTGATGCAGAATTAGCTAATAATCATCGTGCTCATAGCGCAAAATTACGGGTAATTGAAAGAATCAAAAAGTAAGAACACAAAAGGAAAGTGATTAAAGATGGTTTCAAATACTGCAAAAAGGATTTCTCGTGATCAGCCGAGGACGACTGATCCTGGAGCACAGGCGCGTCAACAATTAGGCCCCGCTGTGAAAACAGTGGCTTGGTCAAATTTTGAACGTGGGCTAGTTGCAGTTTGTAGTATTTTAACCTTATGTTTAACCATTTCGCTTTTATCAACGAAAATTACAATTAATACTCGTCAACATCAATTGCAAGACTTACAAACAAAGGTATATCAAGCCAAAAATGACAATGCCAGTCATCGGCAGGCAATTGCTGAAATGACGAGTCAATCCCAATTAAGATCAGCCGCTAAGAAATATGGATTAGTGGATCATAATTCAAACGTAAGGAACGTTAATAAATAATGAATAAGATGACTCAACGAACGAAAAATAACGGAAATAGTGGCAACAGAGAAACTTTTGGTAAGTGGCTCTTTATAATCGTGGTTGCAATGTTTACGTTATTTATCGTTCGTTTTGCGTATATTGCGATTACAAAGGATGTCCAGCACGTTAATTTACGTTCTCAAGCCGAACAAATTTACACACAGAAAAGGACAATTCTTGCTAAGCGTGGCAATATCTATGATCAGCATGGCTCGGTCCTTGCAACAGATACAAGCAAGTATACCCTCTATGCAGTTTTAGATAAAAGTCAGCATTCTGCAGATGGTAAGCCACTTTACGTAAAAAATAAGCAGCGGACTGCAAAAATCCTTGCCAAATATATTGACATGCCTAAATCTCAAATTTTAAAGACTCTTTCAAAAAAAGGGCAGTCCTACCAAGTTGAGTTTGGGAGTGCTGGGGCAAACCTATCAGTTGCCAAGATGCAGCAAATTAAAGCAGAAAAGCTGCCTGGAATTGGTTTCATTGCAACACCTGCCCGCTCTTATCCAGAGGGTGAATTTGCCTCTCAAATCGTTGGGATGGCGACACCACGAGTTACCAATAAAGAAACTGGCCAGATGACATTGGTTGGTCAAGTCGGCCTAGAAAAGTACTTTAACAAGAAATTAACCGGAAAGAATGGTCTCCGTCAAGATAAACGAGACGTTTATGGGTATAGTCTAGCTAATAGTAACCAAGTGGTAAAAAAAGCAGTGAACGGTGATAATGTTTACACGACGCTTGATGCCAAGGTTCAACATATTATGGAAAATAAGCTAACTAAGGTGTTTAAGGAATCGAAGGCAGAATCAATGATTGCAGTTGTGATGGATGCAAAAACTGGTAAAATTATTGCAGCCTCTCAACGACCGACGCTTCGTTCGAAGAAAGATCCTGTTTGGCGAAATATGCTGGTTCAAGATGTTTATGAGCCTGGTTCAACAATGAAGACGTTTGCCTTGAGCGCGGCAATTGATTCTGGTCATTTTGATCCGAATGCAACCTTTAATTCTGGTACTTGGCAAATTGGTGGCGGTAAAGTTACTGATTGGCAAGCGTCCGGTTGGGGAACAATCTCCTATAAGGACGCTTTTGATCTTTCAAGTAATGTTGGCTTTGCCCATGTTGAACAGAATATGGGGGCAAAAACTTGGAAAAAATACTTAACCCGTTTTGGGATGTTTAATAAGGTTAACGTTGAAGGGATGGATGGTGAAGTAAGTGGTTATAGTGCCTTTAAGGGAATTCTGCAACAAGCTAACACTGCCTTTGGTCAAGGAATTACCGTCAATGCTATGCAGATGATGCAAGGCTTTAGCGCAATTGCCAATAATGGTAAGATGATGAAACCATATATTGTTGATAAGGTTACTAATAACGAAGGAAAAACTATTCAGAAGGTAAAACCTCAACAGGTTGGACAGCCAATCAAAGCCTCAACTTCTAAAAAGGTAGTTAAAATGTTGGAAGGGGTTATCTATGATAAAAAGGGCCTCGGACATGATTATCAAATTGACGATTATAAAATAGCCGGAAAAACAGCAACCGCACAAATTGGTGGTGCTGGTGGATATAGCAATGGTGATAGTAATTATCTTTACTCATTTGTTGGCATTGCTCCTGCAACCAAGCCGCGTTATGTAATGTACGTAACATTAAGGAAACCACATAATCTTAGTAAACCAGCAACTAAAATGATTGCGGAAGTCTTTAACCCAACGATGAAATTTATTTTGAGTCGTCAGAAGAGTACTAAACAAAAGAATTCGGGAATTGTTAAGGTCCCGGATGTTGTAAACCAGTCTCCTCAGGACGCAAGTGATCAGCTTAATAAGAAACATCTTGTTCCAGTTGTAATTGGTTCTGGACACAGCGTTAAAAAGCAATCAATTACTAAGGGGCAACCTTCTCTGATTAACCAACATATTATTTTGGATACTGGAGGAGAATACAAAATGCCCGATATTAATAATTGGAGTTCTAATGATGTCCAGAAACTTTCTCAAATGATGGGGATCAAGTTAAAAGAAAAAGGTTCTGGCTATGTTACTAAGCAAAGTATTAAACCAAATGATAGTGTGAAAAAGTCATCAACATTGACTGTCGAGTATTCTTCTCGACATTAATTTAGGAGGAAAACATGAATTTTCTTAGTATTGTAATAACATTAGTTTGTTCATTCTTAATTACTTTTCTATTAATGCCCTCTTTAATCCGTTATTTCCGGGCGAAAAAAGAAGGGCAGCAGATTCGTAAAGAAGGACCTAAGTGGCATGCTAAAAAAGCGGGGACACCTACTATGGGAGGACTCCTCTTTATAATTTCAGCCGTTATTACCGTTTTATTGGTCGGCGGTTTCATAGGGATGTTAACTAATACTATGTGGGCCCTCTTGTTTGTCCTGGTAGTTTATGGATTAATTGGAATGTGGGACGACAGTATAAAGATTTTTCACCACCAAAATGAAGGATTTAAAGCATGGCAAAAAGCTTTATGTCAAGTTATTGCCGCAATGGTTTTTACAGTAATTTACCAGCATGAAGGCTTCCAAATGGGCTTTGGAACTAGTCAAGCTGGTTGGTGGTACGGCCTTTTTATCATTTTTTGGATTGTTGGTTTTTCAAATGCTGTTAATTTGACTGATGGTTTGGATGGATTAGTTAGTGGATTATCAATTATTTCATTCTTGGCTTACCTTATTATTGCCCTTGTAAATATTAACCAACCTGGTTATGCAGAAATTGCTTTATTCTGTTTAGCAATGATTGGAACCTTGTGTGGGTTCTTTCCTTATAACCATAAACCCGCTAAAATTTTTATGGGTGATATGGGTTCGTTAGCCATTGGTGCTTCACTAGCTGCAGTTTCACTATTACTTCATCATGAATGGTCATTATTAGTAATTGGGATTGTTTATGTCTGCGAAACCGCTAGCGTAATCATGCAAGTAGCATCATTTAAACTTACTGGGAAGCGAATCTTTAAGATGACCCCGATCCATCACCACTTTGAACTTTGCGGATGGAGTGAGTGGAAGATTGATATCGTCTTCTGGTGTGTCGGTTTAATTGCTTCAATTATTGCGGTAGCAAGTATTTTAATTTTTAATATTTAATTTAAGCTAGGTGGCAAGAGAAATGAAAAAAGTAACAAACTATAATAATAAAAAAGTTCTTGTAATGGGTTTTGGAATTAGTGGGTTAAATGCAGCACACCTATTAAGAAAGCTGGGTGCTGACGTTGTTGCTAATGACCAGGCAACACCTAAGGATCCTTCAATTGTTGAAGGACTTGAAAATGATGGGATTAAAGTAATTACTGGTTCTAATCCGCTTAGTCTTGCGGAAGACAACTTTGATGTTGTGGTAAAAAATCCGGGAATCCCTTATGATAATCCATTAGTTGCTAAGTTTGTTGAAAAGAAGACATCGATTATCACTGAGGCAGAGTTGGGTTGGCAGATTTTTGAAGGACACTTGGTAAGTGTTACTGGAAGTAACGGGAAGACGACGACAACGACCCTGACACAATTGATGATTGCAAAAAATAACTCTCACCGGGTTGAATATGCCGGTAATATCGGTGTTTCCTTTAGTAAAGTAGCTGCTGAATTAGGACCAGAGGATACGTTGGTTACTGAACTTTCAAGCTTTCAGTTACTAGGAGCGCCCACTATTCATCCACATATTGCCATTATTACTAATATTTTCTCTAACCACCTTGATTACCATAAAACACGTGAAAACTATATTAATGCTAAGTTAAATATCACCCGCAACCAAACCAGTGATGATTACTTAATCATGAATTGGGATCGTGATGAATGGCAAGAAATTGCACGGCGTTCACAGGCAACGATCATTCCATTTTCACGCCAAAATAAAAGTCATGAAGGTTCTTATGAGGAGAATGGCAAGATCTATTGGCGTGGTGAGTATATCATGGACGCTAAGGACATTCGCCTAATCGGTCCACAAAATGTTGAAAATGCGTTAGCTGCAATTGCTGCTGCTAAATTAAGTGGGGTTGCTAATCAGGAAATAGTTGATGTCCTGACAACTTTTAGTGGTGTCCGTCACCGTCTTCAATACGTAACAGATTACGCGGGTCGTCGGTTCTATAACGATTCTAAGTCAACTGATATTGAAGCAACTGAAGTCGCACTTCAGGGCTTTGAACAACCAGTTATTCTACTAGCTGGTGGGTTAGATCGTGGCTATACATTTGAACGACTGGTTCCATATTTCAAAAAGCATGTTAAAGCGATCGTTGTTTTTGGACAGTGTAAAGATAAAATGAAAGATGCTGCAAAACAAGCTGAAATTCCAACAATAATTGAAAGTGAAAATGCAATTACTGCTGTCCCAGAAGCTTGGAAGGTTAGTGAACCCGGGGATGTCATTTTACTGTCCCCTGCTAATGCTAGCTGGGATCAGTTCCCAAGCTTTGAGGTTCGTGGTGATAAGTTTATTGAAGCTGTTAATACGTTAATTAAAGAACAGGAGGAGAAATAATATGCGGTTACTTGTTTCTGGTGGTGGAACCGGTGGTCATATTTATCCGGCATTAGCATTGATTGAGCGGTTAAAACAGGTAGAACCAGATACAGAGGTTCTTTATGTTGGGACTACCCGGGGACTTGAAAATAAAATTGTTCCAGATGCAGGAATTAAGCTTGAAACAATGCAAATGCAGGGGTTTAAGCGGTCACTTTCATTGGAAAACATTAAGACAGTTTACCTTTTTCTCCGTTCTGTTCACCATGCAAAAAAGATTATTCATGATTTTAAACCGGACGTTGTTTTGGGAACTGGTGGTTATGTAAGTGGGGCGGTCCTTTATGCCGCAGCTAAACAACACATTCCAACAGTGATTCATGAACAAAATAGTGTTGTTGGGGTAACAAATAAGTTCTTAAGTCGGTATGTGGATCAGATAGCAATTGCGTTTGAAGCTGCACGCAGTCAGTTCCCGGAAGGAAAAGTGACGATGACTGGTAATCCGCGAGCGCAACAAGTTGCTTCTCAAGCTGCTAGTAACTTTTCTTGGGAAGAGTATGGGCTAAAGGATGATGTCCCAACATTGATGATTTTTGGGGGAAGTCAAGGTGCACCAAAAATTAATTCGACAGTTGTAGATGCAATTCCGGAATTTAGTAAGCGTTCCTATCAAGTGATCTTTGCTACTGGACAGAAGCGGTATGATAACGTTCAAAAACAGTTACAAGGAACGGAAATTGGTGAAAATGTTAAAGTTGTTCCGTATATTAAGGATATGCCAGCCAAAATGCCTAAAGTAGCTGCATTAGTTTCCCGAGCGGGAGCGACTACAATTGCGGAAGTAACTGCTTTAGGTGTACCAACAATCTTAATTCCAAGTCCATATGTAACTGCTAATCACCAAGTAAAGAATGCGCAATCGCTAGTTCGGAAGAATGCTGCAGTAATGATTACTGAGGATCATTTAGATAGTAGGACATTATTGCTTCAGGCAGATAAAATTATGGAAAATCAAGGCCTTCGTGATAAAATGGCAAATGCATCTCGTAAGGTTGGTCATCCACAAGCTGCTGATGAGTTAATTTCTGTTCTCCATAAAGCAATTAACGAGCATTAGTTGGTGGATGAAATGACGAGAGGCAATTCTATTCCAGAGCATCGTCGTTATTCTCAACGCTTAGCTCATCTGGAAAAGCGGAATATTTCTGCACGAAAGGGACCACATCAACCGATTGGTAATAAGGTTGTTGGAATAAAGAAGCAGCGTCAAAATTCCAGCAAAAAGAGAATTAGTGCGCTAATGTGGCTTTTTGGAATTGTTCTGTTAGTAATGATTTATATCATTCTACCGATAAGTAAGATCACTAATATTACGATTAGTGGGAATAACGAATTAACAGATAGAGAAGTTGAAGATGCATCTACAATTCGTCCAGGAAGGCTTATTTGGACTGCCTGGTTAGGCCAGAAATATTTAGAGCATGAGGCTAGAATCAAAAATCCACAGGTTAAAACACTTGAAGTTAGCCTTCGTGGCCTCAAAAGTGTTCACGTTGCAATTACAGAAAATCGGTTGTTAGGTGAGGCCCAAGTTGGTAAACAAAAACATGCTGTGTTGTCAAACGGTCAATTACAGTTAACCACAGCGCATAATACAAACATTGATTTTCAGGGGTTTGAAAGCCACCGTCAACAACTTGAAATCCTTGGTCAACAGCTGGGAAAATTGAAGCCAGTAATTTCTCACGGGATTTCATCAGTTAAATACCAACCAACAAAAGAGTCACCTCACCAAGTGATTCTTTACATGAAAGATGGAAATACCGTTAAGGCCACGTTAACGAATGTTGGTGATAAGATGAAATATTACCCATCAATTCTAACCAAGATGAAAGGACAAGGGGTAGTTGATCTTCGTATTGGTGCCTATTCGTATAATTATGGGGCAAAAGATAAATGATTTTATAAAAAAATCACAAAGATCTTTTTTTACAAGTGACTAACTGTGGTAAAATTTAGGTTAGACTAATAAATAAAAATATTAATTTAGTGTAAAAATTTAGGAGGTTCCTTTCAATGGATAATTCTGAGGTTTATGTTGGGTTAGATATTGGAACCACCTCGATAAAAGCATTAGTATGTGAAAATGTAAAAGGGCAAATTAAGGTTATTGGTGCCGGTGTTGAACCAGCGGCCGGAATGAGTCGCGGTGTAATAGTTGACATTGATAAAACCGCTCGTGCAATTTCAAATGCCATTGCTCAGGCTGAGGAAAAGTCCAATATAGACATTAAAGGAGTAATTGTTGGCTTGCCAGCAAACTATTTACAAATGCAACGGGTTCATGGAATGATAACCATTGCTAATAATGGTCAATCGCGTGAAATTGTTGATCAAGATGTCTTAGATTTAGCACGAGAAGCATTGACGCAAAGCATCCCACCTGAAAGAACGGTAATCGACTTGGTACCAACTGAGTTTACCGTTGATGGTTTTGATGGGATAAAAGATCCACGTGGAATGGTTGGAGTTCGTCTTGAAATGAAGGGAACTCTCTATACTGGTCCAAAGACGATTGTCCATAATGCTAAAAAAGCGATTCAAAAAGCTGGTTACATGGTCCGGGATTTTGTTGTTACACCAATTGCCACTGGCTTTAACCTACTTAATGATGGTGAACAAGATTTTGGGACATTAGTAATTGATCTTGGCGGCGGCCAAACAACTACAAGCATTATTCATGATCATCAGTTAAAGTACAGTTATGTTGATCCTGAAGGTGGCCAATACATTACTAAGGATATCTCAACTGTTTTGAATACTTCGTTAAAGAATGCAGAGCAATTAAAACGTGATCATGGCTTTGCCGATAGTACACAGGCTGATGATGTTCAGATTGACGTTGAAGTTGTTGGTCAAGATAAGCCAGTTCAATATAGTGAAAAGTATGTTTCAGAAGTAATTGAAGCGCGGATTCGGCAAATTTTTGACCGGATTGCCCGTCAACTTGACCGGATTAATGCACCTGAATTACCAGGTGGTGTGATTTTAATCGGTGGAGTTGCTGCCTTACCTGGCATTAGGTCATTAACTAAACAATACTTCTCTGGTAACGTAAAAGTTTTTGTCCCAGAACAAATGGGAATTCGTCATCCGCGTTTTGCTATTAGTTACGCACTTGGTCTTTATGAAGATCGGTTATCCGGGATAGACCGATTAATTAAACAAGTAGTCCAAGAGGCTGACTTTGGAAAGGCTATGCCGGATACTAATGCTGGTAATCGTGAACTTCAGAGTCAAGAATCAGTTGAAGATAGTAATGGTCCTATTCAAAAACGGACTAGCCAGGAACAAACCACAAAAAAGAAGGATGGCTCATTTAGCAGTAAATTTAAGAGCCTCTTCAATAATTTATTTGATTAATGATTAACGGAGGGTGTCGAATGGATAACGAGAATTCAATGGAAAACCAATTTGCCGGAGCTAAGATTAAAGTTATTGGTGTCGGTGGCGGTGGTGGTAATGCCGTAAATCGAATGATTACTGAAAAGGTTCAGGGTGTCGATTTTATCGTTGCTAATACTGACCTCCAAGCACTAAACGCTTCTCAAGCACAGACCAAGATCCAATTAGGACCTAAATTGACTAAGGGGCTTGGTGCTGGTTCTAATCCTGAAGTTGGTGACAAAGCTGCTGAAGAAAGTGAAGAACAAATCCAAAAAGCACTTGAAGGCTCAGATATGGTCTTTATTACTGCCGGAATGGGTGGTGGTACCGGTACCGGTGCTGCACCTGTTGTTGCCAAGATTGCTAAGGATAGTGGTGCATTAACTGTTGGTGTTGTTACCCGTCCATTTACTTTCGAAGGTCCCCGGCGTGATAAGTTTGCTAGTGAAGGCTTAGCAAAGTTAAAGGCAAATGTTGATACTTTAATCATTGTTGCTAATAATCGTTTGTTAGAAATGATTGATAAGAAGACTCCAATGATGGAAGCATTCAAGGAAGCAGATAATGTTCTTCGTCAAGGTGTGCAAGGTATTTCTGACTTGATTGTTACTCCAGGTTACATTAACTTGGACTTTGCCGATATTAAGACCTTAATGTCTAATCAAGGTTCTGCCTTGATGGGGGTTGGGAGTGCAACTGGTGAAAACCGTGCAACGGAAGCTACTAAGAAGGCTATTTCATCACCACTTCTTGAAGTTTCAATTTCTGGTGCCCAACATGTGTTGATGGATATTACTGGTGGTAAAGATCTTTCAATGTTTGAAGCTCAAGAAGCTTCTGACGTAATTAAACAAGCGGCTGGTACAAATGTTGATATTTCATTTGGGATGTCCTTGAATGAATCATTAGGCGATGAAGTTCGTGTTACTGTAATTGCTACAGGAATTGACGCTAAGAAGAGTAAAAATGCTCAGAAGGCACAACATGTAGCTCCCGTAAATGATAAACCAAAGAGTGAGGATAATAAGCCTGAAGAATCAGCTACTCCTGAAGATCCATTTGATGGTTGGAATGCTCCAACTGCAGGGATTAATGATTCAAACGAAAAGACGGATAATGAATTCTCACATGTGAAGAAGCCAGAATTTAACGTCTTTAACGATGATTCTGCTGCAACTGATGATGACGATGATAATTTATCAACGCCACCATTCTTTAAGAATCGTCGTCAATAATTAATAGATAGTGATGGGGAGAGGCACTGGTTTAGGGCATCTCCCATTTCGTAATTCTAGGAAGGTAAGGAGGAAGTAAGATGGCAAATAACCTTTTTAAGAGTCTCTTTAGTGATAGTGAGTCTGATAATCAAGACGAATACTATGATGAACAGACCCCGGTTTCACAAAGCGATAATAAAGTCGTTTCAATGAATAGTATCCGGCAACGTTCAAGTAAGATTGCCCTTTATGAGCCACGACTCTATGCGGATGTTAAACAAATTGCCGATCAATTATTAAATGATCGGGCAGTAATTGTTAACTTTTCCCAAATGGATTCAAAAGTGGCAAGTCGAATTGTTGATTTCTTAAATGGAACTGTTTTTGCAATTAGTGGTGATATTAAGCGGATTGGAAAAGAAATTTTCCTCTGTACACCAAAAAACTTTGAGGTTTCTGGTAACCTATCTGATAACCTTAAGAATGATACAGATAAGATTTAATATAAAAGGAGCTTGCAATGGCAATTATTAATTTTTTAGCCTGGGTAATTTACCAACTAATTGATATCTATATTTTGGTGATTGTCATTTGGTGCTTGCTATCATGGTTCCCAAATGCAAGGGGAAGCCGATTAGGTGAGATTGTTAATCGGTTGGTTGAACCTTATATGCGGTGGTTTGATTTTATTCCACCACTAGGAGGAATTAGCTTTTCACCAATTGTAGCGATCTTTATCCTTTACCTTGTTCAATATGGACTAAAAGCAATTACCATGATGCTTTGATTAATTATGGATGAATTAAACATAAAACAACATTTTCGGGTTGATGAAGGGCCGATTATAGATCAGATTAATGATTGGTTAGTACAAACTACAGATCAATACCGCCCTGTACTGACACCATTTCTTAATCCGCGACAACGTTATATTGCCCAGACACTTGTGAATGGTAACGATAACGTGAAGATGGTATCGAACGGTGGTTGGCAGCATGCGGAAATGAAGCGGGTCCTTTTCTTTCCGTCTTATTATCAGCCACAAGTAAAAGATTTTGAGGTTACCTGTTTAGAAATTGATTATCCACAAAAATTTGCTGAGTTACACCATCGTCAAATAATGGGAACGTTATTGGGTGAAGGACTGGATCGGGCTGCATTTGGAGATATTGTTACTGATGGTAAAAGGTGGCAAGTAGTAATTACTAATCAAATGGCCCGTTTTGTGCGTGAACGAATTGACCATGTTGGGAAGATTAAGGTTAAGTGGAAGCTAATTTCCCTTGAGCAATTAATTGCGCCAGAAGATGATTGGGAACAATTAACGACTACTGTTTCGTCATTAAGGATTGATGCGGTAGTTGCTGCTGGTTTTAATTATTCTCGTAATCGAGCAAAACAATTGTTAGAGCATGGGCTTGTGCAGATTAATTGGGAAGAAATGCAACGACCAGACTACTTGGTTGGTGAACATGATATGCTGTCCGTAAGGTATGCTGGCCGGTTACGAGTTGACCAGGTTGGGACCATTACGAGAAAAAATAAGCAACGAATTACCTTATCAATAATTCATGCTTAATTAAGATCACATGGAGGAAAAAACTGATGAGTTTAACTGTAGATGAAATAAATCAAATTCAATTTAACACCAAAATGCGTGGCTACAATCCAACTGAAGTGAATGACTTCATTAAAGAAGTTGCACAAACAGTTCAAGAATTGAGTGAACAAAATCGGGCATTACAAGAAAAAGTAAAGGCTGATGAGAGTAAGTTGAAGTACTTTAGTGAGTTAAAGGACTCATTAAATAAATCAATCTTAGTTGCTCAAGAAGCTGCGGATAAGGTTAAAAATAATGCTAAGCGTGAAGCTGATATTATGGTTCGCGAAGCACAAAAACAAGCAACTGATATTGTTTCAACTGCTAATGAAAAGGCTAATCAAATTGTTGAGAATACTGCAGAAGGGACTCGCAAGTTAACTTCTGAAACTAGTGATCTAAAGAAGCAAACCAGAATTTTCCGCCAACGTCTACAAGTGATGCTTGAATCTCAGTTAGAGGTTGTCAAAAGTGCTGAATGGGATAAGCTTTTAGCTAATGACGATATTGATAAATACGGCGAAATTCAAAATATTTTAGGAACTCGTCTTGACAATAATTCGGGTGAAAGTGTAGAATCAACCTCAATTACAACTAGTAATTTAGAAGCGGAAAGTACAACTTCACTTTCTGATGCTACATCAGCGAATGTTGAAATTGATAGTAATAACAATCCAGATATTACATCAAATTCTGAAGTTGTAGTTCAACCAGAAGAAGAAAAAGAAACTACTTCTACTAATTCAGCGGAAACTGTTTCTTTTAATTCTTCAATTGATTTTAATTCATTGATGTCACAAAATAGTGATTCTTCATCAGCAACTACTGATTCTGTCGATTCGACTTCAACAGAATCAAGTAATAGTGATGATGGAGATACGGTTGTTGTCTTCCCGGATAATAACTAGTTGTTGAAATTAGATAGAAATAATTAGTAAAAACGTTGAGGGACATTAGCAAGGCATGAACGGTTCAGCGAGTTAGCAAAAGGTGTGAGGTTAACACTTAGTACTGCGTTGCTTGATCGGTCCTGAGTACCTAACTGAATTTTTAAGTTAGGTCGGTTCATTACCGTTAATCAATGATTGAGGGGGTATTTGGAAAGTCGAATATCCTGAAAACGGGTGGTACCACGAGAAAACTTCGTCCCAATTAGGGGTGAAGTTTTTTTATTTACTAATTATAAAAAATATGGAAGGAGAATTGCATATGCGGGTTAAAGATACCTTAAATTTGGGTAAAACCAAGTTCCCAATGCGGGGAAAATTACCAGTCACAGAAGCACAACGTGAAAGTGTCTGGGAAGAAAATAAAGTATATGAATTACGGCAAAAATTAAATGAGGGGAAACCAACATTTATTCTTCACGATGGTCCTCCATACGCCAACGGTAATATTCATATTGGTCACGCCATGAATAAGATTTCAAAGGACTTTATTGTTCGTTACAAGTCAATGAGTGGTTACCGCTCACCATATGTTCCAGGATGGGATACTCACGGGTTACCGATCGAACACCAATTGACTAAGGCTGGTTATGACCGGAAAAAGATGAGTTTAACCGAATTCCGTGATCTTTGTCGGAAATATGCTTTGGAACAAGTTGATAAACAACGAACTGACTTTAAGCGTTTAGGTGTTAGTGCTGACTGGGATCACCCATACCTAACATTGAATAAGGAATTTGAGGCTGCTCAAATTCGTGTCTTTGGTGAATTTGCTAAGAAGGGCCTTCTTTACCAAGCTAAGAAACCTGTTTATTGGTCATGGTCATCTGAATCAGCATTGGCTGAAGCAGAAGTTGAATACCATGATGTTACTGCTAAGACAGCCTTCTTTGCTGAACAAGTGAAGGATGGTAAGGGTGTTCTAGATAATAATACCTACTTAGTAGTTTGGACGACCACCCCATGGACTATTCCAGCTTCAGAGGCGGTTGCTGTAAACGCTAAGTTTGATTATTCTGTTGTTAAGCCAGCAAACGACGAACGGCAATTTGTTGTTGCTACTGACTTGCTTGACGGTTTAGCTGAAAAGCTTGGCTGGGAAGATTATAAAGTAGTTAAGCACTTAGCTGGTAAGGAACTTGAAGGATTAACCACTCAACACCCATACCTTGATCGTGATTTATTAGTTGGGGTTGCAGATTACGTTACTGCTGATGCTGGTACTGGATTAGTTCACACTGCACCAGGTTATGGTGATGATGACTACAACTTTGGGAAGAAGTATGATTTACCAATCTTTGCTCCAATTAATGATCAAGGGGTATTGACGAAAGAAAATGGTGAGGACTTTGATGGTGTCTTCTATCAAAAGGCTGATGATATTTCACTTCAAAAGTTGGAAGATAACAATGCCCTTTTACTTGAAGAACCATTAAATCACAGTTACCCATTTGACTGGCGGACAAAGAAGCCAATCATTTTCCGGGCAACAGATCAATGGTTTGTTTCTATCGAAAAGATGCGGCAAAACATTTTAGATGCTTTGGAAAACGTTAAGTACTACCCAGAATGGGGTAAGGTTCGTTTGCGCAACATGATCAAAGACCGTGGTGACTGGGTAATTTCTCGTCAACGTGTTTGGGGTGTTCCATTGCCAATCTTCTATGCCGAAGATGGTACACCAATCATGGAAGAAGAAACAATTAACCATGTGGCCGATCTCTTTAGAAAGTATGGTTCTAACGTTTGGTTTGAACGTAATGCAAAGGATCTTCTTCCCGAAGGCTACACTAATGAGCATTCACCTCATGGGAAGTTTACTAAGGAAACTGACATTATGGATGTCTGGTTTGATTCTGGTTCTTCTCACCAAGGAGTATTAACTGAACGTGACTACTTGACATATCCAGCTGATCTTTACCTTGAAGGTTCAGATCAATACCGTGGATGGTTTAATTCTAGTTTGATTACCAGTGTTGTTTGCTCAGGGCAAGCACCATACAAGTCAATTATTTCTCAAGGATTTACCCTTGATAAGCGTGGCAACAAGATGAGTAAGTCTCAAGGAAATGTTATTGATCCGAACAAGGTTGTCCAACAAATGGGTGCTGAAATTATCCGTCTTTGGGTAATGAGTGCTGATACCTCTGCTGATGTTCGGGTTTCAATGGGAACTTTCCAACAAATCTCTGAAGCTTACCGTAAGTTACGGAATACTTTCCGCTTCTTGCTTGCTAATACTAGTGATTTTGACGCTAGTGAAGATACTGTTTCATATGAATACTTGAGTTCAGTTGATCAATACATGCTCGTTAAGTTAAACCACTTTCTTAAGAAGATGCGGGCTGATTTCGATAACTATGACTTCCTTGATGCTTACCGGTTATTAATTAATTTTGTTAATAATGACTTGTCAGCCTTCTACATGAACGTTGCTAAGGATGTTCTTTACATTGAACCTGAGAATTCATGGACTCGTCGTTCTATGCAAACAGTCTTCTATGACATCTTACTAACAATGGTTAAGTTGCTTACCCCAATTCTTCCTCACACGACTGAAGAAGTTTGGAGCTACATGAATGAACCTGAAGAATTCGTTCAATTAACAGAAATTCCTGAAGTTCGTCACTTTGATGGTGAAGATGGCTTACTAGACAAGTGGTCAGAATTTATGGAAGTTCGTTCTCATGTATTGAAGAGTCTTGAAGAAGCACGGAATGCCAAAATGATTGGTAAATCACTAGAAGCACAAATTGACCTTTATGTTAACGACCATAATAAGAAATTATTAGAGAGTCTGAATGCAGATGTTCAATTATTACTTGGTGTTTCAAAACTAGTTCTTCATTCTCTTGATGAAGCGGATGAAGATACCGATCAATATAACGATGGAGTTGCCGTTAAGGTCAGTGTTGCCCCAGGTGAAACTTGTCAACGTTGTCGGATGGTGAAGGAAGATGTTGGTTCAGACTCAGCATACCCAACCCTTTGTGCTCGTTGTGCTAAGGTTGTCCGGGAAAACTTCCCAGAAACTGTTGATGAAGGCTTAGAAAAATAGTTGTCCATCAATGACAAACCCTGAATAGCGTTGTAAAATACCAAGTGACGTTTATGTTGCTTGGTATTTTTGTTTGTAGGTGAAATTAATGTTACAAGGCACAGTCAAAAGTTTTGATCGTGAAAAAGGATGGGGATTTATCAACGTTCCTAATGAAGGTGAAATCTTTGTTCACTATTCAGGAATTGATGGTCATGGTTTAAGAATCTTAACCCCGGGCGAACAGGTCTCGTTAGTAATTGTTCAAGGAAAACGGGGGCCACAAGCGGCACATGTTCAACGACTAAGTAAGCGAGGTTTTTAAAATGAATTTTGAAGAAAAAACCTTAAGTGAGAAAACTGTTTTTGATGGGAAAGTAATTAAAGTTGCTGTTGAGGAAGTTGAAACTCCCAAAGGCTTAAAGGCACAGCGGGAGATTGTCCACCATGTTCCAGCGGTAGCAATTTTAGCTTTAACGGATGATCACAAGATGATACTGGAGAAGCAGTGGCGTTCACCAATTCATAACACCACTTTAGAAATTCCTGCAGGAAAAGTAGATTCACGTGATAGTGATGATGCTCTTCATGCAGCAAAGCGTGAATTGAATGAGGAAACCCGTTTTGAAGCCGGGACAATCAAAAAGATTTCATCATTTTATACTTCAATTGGAGTCTTGGATGAATTTATGACGTTGTATTTAGCAACTGATCTAACCCCAGTGAAGGAAAAGTTACCCCAGGATCGTGATGAACAATTAGTATTAGAAAAGGTTACCCTTGACGAAGCATTAAAAATGATTGATGCGGGAGAAATTGAAGACGCCAAGACAATTATGGCAATTTACTATTGGCAAGGGATGAGTAATCGTGGATAAGGATCCTCAAAATAGCAATAGTGAACGGATGACGCGTCAGCAATATCGTCAACAAAGTACGGGAGACGGTAGTGAAGAAGGACGCCAATCGTTTACTTCTCAATCACGAACTGCTCAAAAGATTGAGCAAGAGCAGTTGACAAGTGAGCAGAAAATGTACCGGTTACGAAGACGATTAAACATTGCAATTATTGCTTTAGTGATTGCAATTATTATCGTCTATTTAATTTTATTTTTTGTAAAGTAAGGAATGAAGAGAATGAAGTTTGGAATTATTTGCGCAATGCCAGAAGAAATCAAGGAATTAACGGCGGCATTGGAAAACGAAAGTGTTAAGGAAATTGGTGGAAAAAAGTATTATTCTGGTCAAATTGATAACCAGAATGTTACTTTGGTTGAATCTGGAATTGGTAAGGTTGAAGCTGGAATTACAACTGAGCACTTAATTACTGATTGTGGGGTGGATGTTGTGATTAATTCTGGTTCTGCAGGTGGAATTGGTGAAGGCCTTCATGTTGGTGATGTTGTTATTTCAAGTGAGACTGCATACCATGATGTTGATGCACGAGTCTTTGATTATGTTTATGGTCAATTACCAGGAAAAGAACCACGGTTTAAGGCATCTGAAAAGTGGGGAAAGGCTCTTGAAGCTGCTGGTGAAAAGACCGGGTTAAATGTTAAGCGTGGTTTGATTGTTTCTGGTGATCAGTTTGTTGCAAGTAAGGACGCAATTCAAAAGATCCTCCATTACTTCCCTGAAGCATTATCAAGTGAAATGGAAGGGGCTGCCGTAGGACAAGTTGCCACTGATCATGGCATCCCATATGTTGTTGTTCGTGCAATGTCTGATACCGGGGATGAAGCTGCTGGTGTTAGCTTTGATGAATTTATTATTGATGCTGGTAAACGGTCCGCAAAGATGCTGTTACAACTTTTTAATGATTTGAATAAGGAGTAGTGAAAAAAGTGAGTGAGAAGTATTTTGATAATGCTGCTACCACCCCAATGACAAAGCCAGTTATAGATGAGATGACAAAGCAAATGACTACGAGTTGGGGAAATGCTTCAACTGGTTATTCATATGGTCGTCAATCAAAACTGGTGATGGATGAAAGTCGGCAGGTAATTGCTAAAAGTATTAATGCAAATGAAGATGAAATTATCTTCACTAGTGGAGGAACAGAAAGTGATAACACTGCTGTGATTCAAACTGCACTAACCCGGCAAAAATTAGGAAAGCATATCATTACTACAGCGATCGAGCATGAAGCAATTTTGAAGCCGTTACACTACCTTGAATCACTGGGCTTTGAAGTAACTTACTTACCTGTAGATGAAAATGGTGAAATCTCACTAACTGATTTTCGAAATGCTTTACGTGACGATACCATTCTTGTCACGATTATGATGGGGAATAATGAAGTTGGTAGCCGGATGCCAATCCATGAGATTGGTGAAATTTTAAAAGATCACCAAGCATGGTTCCATACTGATGCTGTCCAAACTTATGGTTTATTGCCAATTGACGTTAAGGCTGATCATATCGATATGCTTTCAACTTCTGCCCATAAAATTAATGGTCCGAAGATGATTGGGTTCCTTTATCGTCGTCAAGGAATCAATTTCCCTAGTTTTGTTCGCGGGGGAGATCAAGAAACAAAACGGCGTGCGGGAACGGAGAATGTTCCAGCAATTGCGGCTTTTGCCAAGGCTGTCTCGATTGATACTCCGGAAGAAAAGCAACGACGTCAGGAACGTTATTTCCATTTTAAGCAAGTAATTATTCAACGCTTGACGGATGCCGGAGTAGGTTTTGAAGTTAATGGTCGTGTGGATCCGAATAACCTTAACCATGTGTTAAACCTTTGGATTAAGGGAATTTCAACGTACGTTTTACAAACGGATCTTGATTTAGCTGGCTTTGCCGTTTCTGGCGGTTCTGCATGTACAGCTGGAAGTATTGAACCATCACATGTTTTGACCGCAATGTTTGGTAAGAAAAGCCCACGGATTAGTGAGTCAATCCGGATTAGTTTCGGTATTATGAATACTGAAGAAGATGTTAAGGAGTTGGCAGATGCAATTGCAGAAATTGTCAACAAAGTTAAAAAGGTTAAGGGAGTTGAAGAATAATGGAATTTGAAAAGAGTATTCAACTTCAGGGCGATCCTGACCGTTATTCATTAAGTCCTGAGATAAAACGTTATACATTAATAGATTTGGGCTTTGAAGAAACCAAGCGGGGCAATTTTGAGTATGTGGGTAGTGTAGATACGAAGAACCCGTTTAAACCGGTTGCTAAGTTACGGATCCTAATTAACAGTGACTTAAGTGGCTTTAAGATGGAAACGATTACTGGTAACGGGACACGGAAAATTAATATTTTTAATCACCAGCGATCAGCGGAATTTGTTGAACAATACCACTTTATTCTTAAAGAAATGTTACAACGAGATGTCTTTGTTAAGAATGAGGGCAAATAGGTGCAGTAATTAGCAAGCTTTGATACAATAGTTCATACTGGTAACATGCGACCTTCTATCGTAGATTGTTCCAGAATCTATTTGAAATGATGGTGATATAAAATGGCCGAAAATCGCCGTAAGCGAGTTGTTGTAGGAATGAGTGGGGGAGTAGATTCCTCAGTTACTGCACTATTATTGAAGCGTCAAGGCTATGACGTTATTGGTGTCTTCATGAAAAACTGGGATGACACGGATGAAAATGGTGTTTGTACTGCAACAGAGGATTACCGGGATGTTGCAAAGGTGGCCGCTAAGATTGGGATCCCATATTATTCTGTAAACTTTGAAAAAGAATACTGGGACCGGGTATTTAAATACTTTATTGCTGAATACAAGAAGGGACGGACCCCTAACCCTGATGTGGTCTGCAATAAGGAAATTAAGTTTAAGTCCTTTATTGATTACGCAAACCAACTTGGTGCTGACTATGTTGCTACTGGTCACTACGCTGATTTAAAGCGTGATAGTGATGGGCGGATGCACTTAATGCGGGCTAAGGATCAGAATAAGGATCAAACTTACTTCTTAAGTCAATTGGACTACCACCAATTGGACAAGGTTCTTTTCCCGTTAGCTGACTACACTAAAACAGAAATTCGGCAAATTGCTGAAGAGGCAGGTTTGGCGACTGCAAAGAAGAAGGATTCAGTTGGGATTTGCTTCATTGGTGAAGATGGGCACTTCCGTGAATTCTTAAGCCAGTACATACCAGCCCAACCTGGAAATATGGAAACCGTCGACGGAAAGGTTGTCGGTCAACACATGGGCTTAATGTACTACACTATTGGTCAGCGTCGTGGGCTCGGCCTTGGGGGAAACAAGAAGAGTAATGCCCCGTGGTTTGTAATTGGTAAGGACATTAAGAAAAATGTTCTGTATGTCGGTCAAGGATACGAAAACGAACACCTTTATGCAACTCACTTGGAAGCAAGTGATATTCATTGGGTTGATGATGTTGTAAGTCGGTATGGTCGTGATTTCCACTGTACTGCAAAGTTCCGTTACCGGCAAAAAGATGTTGGGGTTACAGTTCACCTTTCTGAGGATGGCCAAATGGTAACCGTAACCTTTGATGATCCAGCACGGGCAATTACGCCAGGTCAAGCAGTAGTTTTCTATAATGGTGAAGAATGTCTAGGAAGTGCAATTATTGATCGGGCTTACAATCACGATCACCTTTGCCAATACGTCTAAAAAACATAAGTAAATTAGTGCAAATCAGGGAAGTTACCGTTATTAATATATAGACGGTAGACTTCCCTATACATATATTTAGAAAAGTTTGAAACATGATGGCGATATTTTGTTAAAATAGAGGAAAAAGGTCGAATAATATGACTAAAGTTTATTTAATCCGTCACGGAAAAACTCAATGGAATCTTGAATCTCGTTATCAAGGGGCAAATGGCGATTCACCGTTACTTGATCAAAGCTATAAAGAAATCGAAATGCTTGCTGCATCGTTGAAGAATGTTCCGATTAACCATATATATGCAAGCCCGTTGAAGCGTGCCCGGGTAACCGCAATGACATTATTACAGCACCTTAACCGGCCAGTCCCATTAACAATTGATAGTCGGTTAAAAGAATTTAATTTGGGAAAAATGGAAGGAATGCACTTTGATGCGGTAGCTCAAAAATGGCCTGAAGTACTTAAAAATTTCCGTCATCACCCTGATAAGTATGACAGTACAATTGTTGAAAGTGAAAGCTTTGAACAAGTTATTGACCGGATGGGGACAGCAATTAGAGAATTTTGTTGTAATGATCCACATGGGTCAGTCTTAATTGTTTCCCATGGAGCAGCCCTGAATGCTAGCATTAATGCATTAGTTGGTACTCCAATGACCCACCTTAAAGATCGGGGAGGCCTTAGTAACACCTCGACAACTATTTTAACGACTGATGATGCTGAACATTTCGAATTGGAAAAATGGAACGATACATCATATCTGCATAAAACTAGCGTCGATCCAACCGATACAATTTGAGGGAGAGTGAATTTCAATGACTGAACAGAAAACTAACCGTGAAGAACAAAAAAAGCAAACTGAACGTTTAGTCCATAAGTTGATTACTGCAATTGATGAACATCCTGAAAAGGCTAATAATTACTATGATCTTGGTTCCTTGCTGACTCGTCTTCAAGACTATGCTCAAGCTGAAGAGCTCTTTATGAAGGCTTTAGGAATTTTTGAAGCAAAAAACGATCAAGAAGCCCAAAACCTGTTAAATTATGGCCTCGGAAATTTGTATTATGAAGTCGGAAAGGTTGATCAGGCTATTAAGCTTTATAACAAGATTGATGATAAGAAGTTAAAGGCTGATTCTTACCTGATGCTTGCCCAAAGTTACAGTAAGAAAAAACAGTATAAGCAGGCAGTCGCTTATGGCCTGACCGCTCATGAATTACGTCCAGAGGATCCGGAAATTAACCAAGCATTAGGAGATGCATTGTTAGCATTAGGTGAATTTAAGCAAGCAGCTTCATACTATGATGCAATTCTTAAGCGTCATCCTGGTCGAGCTGATACACAGTTTAACCGTGGATTAGTGGCAATGGTTCTTGGTGAGCCTTATAAGGACTACTTAAACCAGGCACAGCAGCTTGATCTAGATTACTACGCGAAGAGTGAAAAACGGATTGCAGAAATTGCAAAGACTTTACAAGCAACCCAGAAACCACAAAATGATAAATAATAATTAGAGAAAGGATGACTTTCATGGCAGAAGAAATTAACCTATTTGAGGCGCCAGAAGAGCCATCTTTTTTTATTGGCCAGGTTCAATCAGACATATTTGATAGTCCTGATTCTTTTTATAAGGTTCTTTTGGTATCGGTAGAAGATGCTAACTTTGACTGGAAAGAAAGCGAAATAACGGTTACGGGAAGCTTTGGTGATTTACGTGATGACCAAACATATCGATTTGAGGGAAAACTAGTCGATCACCCGAAATATGGACGCCAATTTCAGGCCAGTTCATATCATGCCAACCAGCCAACGAGTAAAGAAGGAATCATTAACTTTCTCTCTGGGAAACAGTTTCCTGGAGTGGGAAAAAAGACTGCAGAAAAAATTGTCGATCATTTAGGGGTTCAAGCAATTGATAAAATTAATGCTGATCCACATGTCTTGGATGGTTTAAAGCTACGTGAAGCAGTACGAACCAGTCTTGTAGAAAATCTCAATGCTAACCAGGGAATGGATCAAATTATTATTGGATTAAACGATCTTGGCTTTGGGAGTAACCTAAGTAGCGCAATTTTTGATCGGTATGGAGACGAGACTCTCCATGTTATTAGTGAAAATCCCTACCAGCTTGTTCAAGATATTGACGGAATTAGTTTTAAACGTGCAGATCAAGTTGCAATTAAAATGGGGATCCCTTCGGATGACGAGCGGCGAATCTCGGCTGCCATTATTCAATCGATTGATGATTTAACAATGGCAAGTGGTGACACCTATACAAGCGCTAAGCCATTACTTCAGGAAAGTATGCGGTTGCTTGCTGAGGGTAGTGGGGAACCAATCTCGACAGCCAAAGTAACCCAGCAGATTGTAACGATGGAAAAAGAGGGTGCCATTCAATACGAAGAGAAACGGATTTATCCAGCAAGCCTTTATAAAGCTGAGTGGCAAATTGCTGAAAACTTACATCGCCTTTTCCAGAAACAGGACAATTCAAAAAATGAACAACAAGTTGCAACTATTTTAGAAAAGTTGCCGATTAAGACAGGAATCAAATATGATGATATTCAAATTGAGGCAATTAAAACTGCACTGACATCTAAAGTAATGCTTCTTACTGGGGGACCAGGAACAGGAAAAACGACGATTATTAAGGGTGTCGTGGAAGCTTTTGCTGAAATGCATGATATTACCCTTGATCCTAATCAATACAAGGAAAAGGCATTTCCAATTTTATTAGCTGCTCCAACGGGGCGTGCGGCAAAGCGCATGAGTGAAGCTACTGACTTGCCAGCCAGCACAATTCACCGGTTATTGGGGTTAAATGGTCGTGAAATGCCGACTGAGTTAAATGCAAAGGATCTTGAAGGCTCATTATTAATTGTTGATGAAATGTCGATGGTTGATACGTTACTATTTAAAGTCCTAGTTCAGTCGATCCCAACGTCAATGCACGTTATTTTTGTTGGTGATAAGGATCAATTACCGTCAGTTGGGCCTGGTCAGGTATTTCATGACTTGTTGGAGTTTGCTGATTTACCACGGATCGAATTGAAAAAGATTCACCGACAGGCAGATGATTCAACAATTATTCCGTTAGCCCATGCTATTCGGGAAGGAAAAATTCCTAGTGATTTGACAGTTAAGATGGCGGATCGGTCATTTATTGCGTGTCATTCACAACAGGTTCCAGGAGTTGTAAAACAAATTATTGAGATGAGCCAAAAACGTGGCTATGACGCAAATGATCTTCAAATTCTTGCTCCAATGTACCGCGGAGCAGCGGGGGTTGATCGTCTTAATGATCTTTCACAGACGGTATATAATCCGGCAACTTCTAGTAAACAGGAAATCGAATTTCGTGGTCAGATTTTCCGGGTTGGCGATAAAGTCCTACAATTAGTTAATAGTCCAGAAAATAACGTTTTTAATGGTGATATTGGACGGATTGTCTCAATTGAAAATGGTAGAACTAAGGGGAAAAAGAATGCGACGATGACAATTGACTTTGACGGGAACGAGGTTAATTATGGTCGGCTGGAATGGTCACAGATTCGGTTAGCTTATAGTATTTCAATTCATAAGTCTCAGGGGAGCCAATTTAAAATTGTGATTTTGCCCCTTGTACGCGAATTCGGGCGGATGCTCCAACGCAATCTTTTGTATACTGCAATTACCCGGGCTGCGGATAAATTAATTATGCTTGGTGAGACTTACGCGTTTGTGACTGCGATTAACAACCAGTCTGTTAACCGGCAGACTAGTTTATTGAAACGATTAACAGATGTTTGGAACCACCATGGAGAATTAAAATCACCTCTTGAACAGGGAACTGAAGATCAATTTGAGCTTAATAAAACTAAAGAACATGATCATGAACAACAAGGGTCAGTGAAATTACCCGAAACTGGTAACGTGAAGGAAGCAGTTCTTACGCCCGTCTTAGTTAAAGCAGGGACAATTGATCCAATGATCGGAATGGATGGAATAAGACCAACCGATTTTAAAAAATAGTTCAGCTTGCACCGGATAGAAAAACTTGCGATAATAACAGTGTATTGTTGATTTTATCTTGAGGAGAATAACAATGACTGAAATAAAAGATGCGAAAAATGTTCGCTTATTTGCCCTGAACTCTAACGAACCACTAGCTAAAAGTGTCGCTGATAAAATTGGTTTACCTCTTAGCAAGGCTTCAATTAGTCACTTCGCTGATGGGGAGATCAAAGTGACGATTGATGAAAGTGTTCGTGGTTGTGAAACCTACGTAATTCAATCGGTTTCCGATCCAGTTAATACTAACTTGATGGAATTGTTAATTATGGTTGATGCCTTACGTCGGGCAAGCGCTAAAAAGATTAATGTTGTGATGCCGTATTATGGTTATGCACGGCAAGATCGGAAAGCACGAAGTCGGGAACCAATTACCGCAAAATTAATTGCTAACTTGCTTGAAATGGATAAAATTGATCGTCTAATTACGATTGACTTGCATGCTGCTCAAGTTCAAGGTTTCTTTGATATTCCAGTCGATCATTTACAGGCAACTCAATTGTTTGCAAAGTATGTCGAAGAACGGGAACTTGGCGATGATATTGTCGTGGTTTCACCTGATCATGCAGGGGTTAGTTTAGCACGGCGATTTGCAGAAGAAATTAAGGCGCCAATTGCGATTGTTGATAATCGGAATGATGAAGTTCGGGAACGAACTGATCAAGAAGTTCCTGAATATGTTATTGGTGATGTTAAAGATAAGGTTGCAATTATCGTTGATGATATTGTTGATACTGGGGTTCGGATGAACCTCTCTGCACGGGCATTACAGAAATTTGGCGCAAAGAAGATTTATGGAATTGCAACTCATGCTGTCTTATCCGGAAATGCTCCTCAAGTGCTAGAAGAATCACCACTTGAAGAAATGTGGGTTACAGACACAATTAATTTGCCTGCTGAAAAAGAATTTAAGAAGCTCCGTCGTCTTTCTGTTGCCGAACTCTTAAAGGAAGCAATAGTACGGGTCCACAATCACCAATCAATTCGTGAATTATTTAAGCATTAGAATAAATTAGGGAGACGACTAGTAAGTTCTTAGAGCTAGTGTGTCGTCCTAAAAGGCTAAAAAAGAGGTCGCCAGTATTCAGACTATTGAATACCGGTGACCTTTTAATATGTATAAGATTATGATAATTGCATAATTAAGCCATTTTGATTAGAAAGGAAATGCAAAATGGTTTGTTTGGAGATTTTGTTTCAATAATAAGTCCGCAAGTTCATCTTTGCGTTCTTGTTGTGAAATGAAAATGCCCATTTTTTCTTGATCGAAACCTGTTACTAACTTGTTTTCATCACAGATAATCGGATTTTTCAAAACGTGGGGATTCTTCTGAATCGTTCTTACAAGTCGATTAATTGTTAAGTTTTCAGAAGTTAACTTGAGAGCTTTTGTATCTCGAGAACGACTGGAAATTAAGTCAGCAGTTCCGTTAATTGATTTACTCAGCAAGTTAAAAATCTCTGCTTGAGTTAATGGTTGCTTTTCAATATTCCGTTCATTTACAGATAATCGGTGAGCGGTAAGCCATTTAACTGCTTTTCGTTTTGAAGGATCGTTAGTGTGATAGTATATCCAAATCATGCAATCACTTCCTTCTATAACTATTTTTATTTTATCAATGAAATGAGATTGGCAGTTTGAATTTACTATTGTCTTTAATAAAACTTAAGCAAAATAACCTTTTTGTAACATTTATCACATTATTTTGCTTTAATAAAAAAATAAAATCTTTAAAAATATTAAAATTAGTACAAGAATTTCTAAAAAAATGATATGGTTAAAGAGATTTAAAGTTAAATACTAAGTAATTAGCAATTATTTTTCGTTTATTTTGAGAGGATGTTTCTGTATGGTAAAAAAGGTACATAAGTATAGTTCATCAAAAAGATTAGTTGCTGGGACGGTAGGTGCATTAAGTGTTTTTGCTTTAACTGCCCAAGTAAACAATACTGTTGAAGCAAAGGCTAAGAATAATAATGCAGGCACTGAACAACCTGAATCAATGAGTTCTTCAGCAAGTGCTATTCGGAACGATAATCAGTTGTCATTGGCTCCAATGGTATCTTCATCATCTGCAGCTAAGTCAGCTTCAACTACACATAACGGTACTTATGTGGTTAAAAGTGGTGATACTTTAAGCGAACTAGCTGTTCACTTTAATGTTACCCTTAATGACCTTGTTTCCTGGAACCATATTCAGAATCCAAACCTGATTTACGTTGGTCAACAGCTATTAGTTGAAGGAAAGGGTGCTAACTCAGCAACAACCCAATCAAGTACAGTAAGTGCTCAACCTCAATCCTACACTGTAGCTGAAAATGGTGCTCAACAGGATCAAGCACAGCAAACTGCACCAGCTCAACAAGCTGTTTCACAACAAGTAACGCCTGTATATCAACAAGGGACCTACCAACAAGCAACAGCTGTTAACCCGACTGCAACTGCTTACACGAGTGACGCAAATGCAGCAGCTTATAACTCAGCAGTTGTTAGTCAGCAAGGTTCAACGGTTGCGGTTGCAAGTCAGCAAGTCGCTAGCCAACAAGCAGTAGCTGTTAACTCTACGGCAACCGCTTACACAAGTGATGCAAATGCAGCGGCTTATAATTCAACAGCTGTTACTAGTCAACAAAGTTCAGTGGCTCCTGTCACTAATAACCAACAGACAAGTCAAGCTTCAGCAGTTAATACTAGTCAAGAAGTAACTGCAAATAGTAGTACTGCTTCACAACAACCTGCTGTTCAACAAGTGGCATATACCCAGAACCAAACTTCTAACAGTTCTGCTACTGTTCAAACGCAATCACAGCCACAACAACAAAGCCAGGTAGCTTCACAACAGCCTCAAACTACTACTCAAAATAACGTTGATTTACATTCAGGTTCAGTGGTAAGTTTGGCAAGCAAGATTGCTAATTCAAATAGCGTTCCATATGAATGGGGTGGTAATTCATTAAGTGGAATGGATTGTTCAGGCTTTGTTCAATATGTATATGCAAACGCTGAGGGTAAGCAATTACCACATAACACCGTTGCAATGGAAAGTTATGTAGATCAAAAGCCGGTTAGCCAAGCCCAATCAGGCGACCTTCTTTTCTGGGGTAACCATGGAAGTACATACCATGTTGGTATTTACATGGGGAACAACCAATATGCTGCTGCCGCTAAGCCAGGAACCAATGTGGCTGTATATAACTTAAGTCCTTACTTCACGCCAAGTTTTGCTGGTACAGTTAAGTAAGATTAATTATAGTAGTAAAAAAAAGAAACCAGGTTTTGCCTAGTTTCTTTTTTGCTTATTAAGCTGATAAGGAGAACAATATATGACCTTTTATACAGAGGACTATTTTTTACACCAGCAACAGTTTAATAGTGTTATTAACTATGCAGTAATTTTAGTTTTAATCATTTTAGTGTTAATTAATTCATTTCGCTACCTTCACCACCAGTTACAGACTCGCTACCGTGATCTAGGAATTATCTTCTTCTTGC
The DNA here is from genome assembly GCF_014836425.1 of Limosilactobacillus avistercoris. Taxonomy (GTDB): domain Bacteria; phylum Bacillota; class Bacilli; order Lactobacillales; family Lactobacillaceae; genus Limosilactobacillus; species Limosilactobacillus agrestimuris. The sequence goes on from NZ_JACSQW010000002.1 coordinate 44,841, forward strand.
TTTTACTAATTTTTGCGGGCCTTCAAATTACCAATTTAGAAAAGAGTTACTCTCAACAATCCCAATCATTACAAATGCGTCCATTTATTCGTGCGGTTGCTAGAGACCATAATATTAGTTCAGATAAAGTGGTGGTTAATTCAACAACATTAACTGACGGAATTATTGTTCGCTTTAATAAAAAAGATTATCGAGTAAATTTAAGCCCTAATGGGGACAATTATACTCTTACTCGCGCTCACGTTGTCGATCATCGTGTGATTATTGAAAAGTAGGGGGATAAAGTTATGGATTATGGTTTAATCACGATCAAGTTTGTTTTAGGGATGGTTTGTCTAATTTTCCAAATTAACATTTTGGGAAAGGGAAACTTAGCACCGACCTCTGCAATTGACCAGGTACAGAATTATGTCTTTGGGGGAATAATCGGTGGCATTATTTATAACCAAGATATTACTGTATTACAGTTTGTGATGGTTTTACTAATTTGGACGCTTATTGTATTTGTTGTTAAATATGCTAAGGAACATAATGTGCTTATTCAAAACATTATTGATGGACAACCGCGTTTACTGATTAAAAATGGTCAGGTCCTTGTTGGCAATTGTATGCGAGCTGGAATGACAGCTAACGAGTTAATGTTCCGCTTGCGAAGTCACGGAATTTATGAAATTTCAAAAGTTAAGAGTGGAATTTTAGAACAGAATGGACAACTAGTGGTAATTGAAAATAATGAAGAAAATGTTCGCTTTCCCTTGATCAATGGTGACCAAATTAATAGTGATGTTCTTGAATTGATCCATCATGATAAGGAATGGCTTGAACAGCAGGTCAATGATGCCGGCTTTAGTAGTGTTAATGATATTTATCTTGGTGAATATATCCATGGTAAATTACACTTGGTCGGTTATCCAAAGAACTAGTCAATGTAAAGAATATAAAAAAGTTCCCAAGCTCGGTAAACCGAACTTGGGAACTTTTTTTACACTAACTTATTTCAATGGGGCCTGCCAAAATTGATAATGACTAGTGTTAACTGTTAGATCATAAAAACGATTTCCCATGTTTTCGCCATCAATTTGGCCAAATTCTAAAGAAGTCGTGGAATAGTGAAGCTTCTTTGCGTGAAATCGATGAGCGAATCGTGATTCAGCTAGTTTACCCCGTGCAAGCTGAATCACTTCCCAAAGAGTAAGAAGCCAATTTTTTTGTTCAGCGATCACCACATTAATAGCATCTTCACCAACATTTGCGGACCGATCAATTTGGAAGCCGCCCCCAAGATAAGGATGGTTAGTTGCTACCACGATAAAAGCTTTAGGAAAAATATAATGATGGTTTTGTTCCTGAAGAGTTAGCTGGAAAGGTTGTTGGTCATATATGACACCAAAAGCCTTACTTAAGTAGGAAAGACTCCCTAATCGGATCTTATTTAACCTTTTCTTCGTACTAGATGAGTTAGTCCGGCTAACGATTGCGGCATCAAAACCGATTCCAATATTGTTTAAGAAGAAGCCTTCTTCTTTTTTGATTGATTCAAAATAATGACCAATTGTAATGGTTCGTGCTTCTGTGGTAGAGATAATTTGTTGAAGAGCCTTTTCGGGATTTAATGAAATTCCGTAGCCACGTGCAAAATCATTACCAGTACCAGTAGGAATGTATGATAAGGGAAGGGGTACTCCAGCTTTTATTAAGCCATTAAGAACGTTATGCAGAGTGCCGTCCCCACCAATTACGATTACAACGGTATTTTTATTAGAGTTTGCGGAAATCTTTTTTGCCAAAAATGCTTCGTGTTTAGCGTAGCTAGTTTGATGGAGGGAATAATCTAACTGTCCTTCAATGGTGGGACGGAGAATGTTCCAAGTCTTTTGAGCTTTCCCATTTCCTGCAGTCGGATTTAGGATTATCTCGTAATGCATAATTAGACCTCCCTTAATATCAAGCAAAAGACAGCCGAGAGAATTGAATTCCCGACTGTCTTAATTAGCAATTAGAATTTAGTAATCTTAAAGTTTGGATTTTGCTTTTCGTATTCCAAAACTTTATCGTCTAATTGCTCAACGAATTCGATGTTGTAGTCAGTATTTTCTTCAACCAGTAGTAAAGCTTGAGCTTCTGAGTCAGCTTCAATGTACAATGATTGAGTATTTTCACGAACCGGTCGCTTAGTTGCATCGGGTTGGTAGTATACCTTAAAAGTCATACTGTAAAATGCTCCTTATTATTTAATTTAAACTTTAGTTACTTAAATTATTTTAGCACATCTAATCAATTGTGTTACTTAAAATTGGAAAATGGTATGATTAAGTTAAATATAATTAAGAAATGGGATGAGCCTATGTCATTTTTTTGGCTAGTTCTTTTGGCGGTTATCGCTGTAATCATTATTTATGTTGTTGTTCATCGCTTACTGATTAATCACGCAACTTTAATATTGAAAAACCAAGCCCAGTCAGTAACTAATGAGGCGGTAAATAATTGTCTTGGTCAATTAAGTGGTCAAACATTTAATCTTTCTTCTGAGATTGTTGCAGATGTTTGGGGGAAAGGTGTTCTTGCTTTTGAGTTTCATTTTAATCCAGCAAAATACCACTTAACAAAGGATCAACTTAATAGGAATATTCTTGAACAAAAGCTAACTGAGTATGCAAAAAAGAATAAAGTTCAGGCGTATAAAGAAAATTCGACCGTATTTAAGGTAACTGATTGGTGGACTTATGAAAATATCTTGCATATTGATGTTGCTTATGTTTTAAATGAAGCAACTCGTGAATACATTGCAGATTTACGGCGTCTAGATCAGCATAAATAAGCGGGACTTTGGGAAACGTCTTTTATTATTCTTTGTGGTTAAACTTTTACAGTATTTAAAAAGCAAAAAGGGGTCGGTGAAATTTCACCGACCTCTTTATTTTTTAGCTAATCATAATAGTATCGTCAGGAGCCTTGAATGGATCTTCCTTATTGATATGGTCGTAGAAAAGGACTCCATGAAGGTGATCGATTTCATGTTGACAAACAATTGCTGGGTAATTTTTAAGACGAACTTGGTGAGTCTCACCATTAACATCTTGGTAACGAAGCGTAATGCGATCGTGACGTGGAACGTAACCAGGAACATCTTTATCAACAGAAAGACAACCTTCACCTTCTGTTAGTGCTCCGTACTGGACAGATTCGCTAACGATAACTGGGTTGATAATAACGTCCTTAAAAGAAGGCTTATCGTCATCTTCATCTAAAGATGGAACGAGAACTGCAGCCATTTGCTTTGAAATGCCAACTTGAGGAGCAGCTAAACCAACACCGGCGCGGAGTTTATATTTCTTGCATAGTTCTGGATCCTGGCTTACTTCAAGGTATTCCATAGCACGCTTGGCGAATTCTTGGTCCTCTTTTGATAATGGAAATTCAACTTTCGCAGCGCGTTTACGTAAGACAGGGTCACCATCGCGAACAATATCTTTCATTAAATACACAATGATCATCCTCCAAATTTAATTATTATTGTTATAGTTCAAACAAATAGTAGTTTATCACAAACTAATATTGAATAAAAATTTCGCCAAAATATAAAATAAGCAAAGCCCAACTAACTATTTTTACTGAAAATGTATACAAATTAATAAATTCTTAGCCTAATTAATTAAAATAAGTCAATGAAAGCGCTTGTATTATATTGAAAGAGCGGTATACTAAATAATGTAAGTAAGGTAAGTAATCGCTTACGATGATGTTAATTGGATTTGGAAAGGGATGTTTTATAATGGCCAATACCAAAGCTGTTGACTTTGCAAAGATTAAAGCTGAAGAAGGCGCTCCATATGCAAAGCCTGTTCAAATTCTCGATAATGATGGGAATGTCGTTAACAAGGATTTAATGGCCAACTTCAGTGATGATCTGTTAGTTGACTTAATGAAGAAGATGGTTTGGGAACGTGCACTTCACGAACAAACCATGAGTTTCTCTAAGCAAGGTCGTTTAGGATTTTATGCCCCAACTTGGGGTGAAGAGGCCTCAGAAATGGGGACCGCGGCTGCATTTAAGAAGAATGACTTCTTATTCCCTGCATATCGTGACTTACCTCAATTGATTCAACACGGTGCAACTGTTGCTCAAATGTACCTTTGGTCAAAAGGTCACCTTAAAGGTAACATGTTTGACGCTCGTGCATTACGTCCACAAATTATTATCGGTGCCCAAATGGTTGAAATGGCCGGTGCTGCCCTTGGTATTAAGAAGAACGGTGAAAAGGATGCCGTTGCTTATGCATATACCGGTGAAGGTGGTTCATCACAAGGTGACACCTACGAAGGGATGAACTTTGCTGGTGCATTCCAAGCTCCTGCCGTATTTATCATTCAAAATAACGGTTGGGCAATTTCATTCTCACGGAAGCTTCAAACATATGCTCAAACTATTGCCCAAAAGGGTGTTGCAGCTGGTATTCCAGGTGTTCAAGTTGATGGGATGGATGTTTTGGCATGTTACGAAGTTGCCAAGGAAGCTCGTGAATTCGCTGCTGCCGGAAATGGTCCAGTATTAATTGAAACTTTGACTTACCGGTTCGGTGCTCACAGTTCTGCTGGTGACGATCCTAGTCGTTACCGTACCAAGGAAGAAGAAAAGCCATGGTTCGACAAGGATCCATTGATTCGGCTTCGTAAGTACTTGACTAAGAAGGGCCTCTGGTCTGAAGACGAAGAAAACAAGTATGCTGATGAATGCAAGGAAGACTTCAAGAAGGCTATGAAGGAAGCTGACTCTGTAGAACCAGAAAAGGTTACAGACATGCTTAAGCGGACCTTCGAAGTTCCAACCCCAGATATCAAAGAACAAATTAAGAAGTACGAAGCAAAGGAGTCGAAGTAATCATGGCTAAAAAGACTTATATCAAAGCTATTACTGAAGGTATTGACATTGCTTTGTCTGAAGATCCAAAGACCTTGGTCTTCGGTGAAGATGTTGGTAAAAACGGTGGTGTCTTCCGTGCTACTAACGGCTTGCAAGAAAAGTACGGTAAGGACCGTGTATTTAGTACACCATTAGCTGAATCTGGTATTTTAGGTCTGTCAATTGGTTTAGCCGCTACTGGTTGGCGTCCAGTTCCAGAAATTCAATTCATGGGCTTCACTTTTGAAGCAATGGACTCAATTGCTGGACAAATGTCACGTGTACGTTTCCAATATGATGGTACTAAGAACATGCCAATCACTATCCGTACTCCATACGGTGGTGGTACTCATACTGCTGAATTGCACGGGGATGATCTTGAAAACTTCTTCGTAGGTATTCCAGGTCTTCGTGTTGTTACACCAAGTTCAGCTTATGACGCTAAGGGACTTGTTATTTCCGCTATTGAAAATAATGACCCAGTTCTCTTCCTTGAAAACCTTCGTCTCTACCGTTCAGTTAAGGGCGAAGTTCCTGATGACAAGTACACTGTTCCTTTGGACAAGGCAAATGTCGTTGAAGAAGGTAACGATGTAACAATCATTGCTTATGGTGGTGAAGTTTCAGAAGCTCAAAAGGCTGCTAAGAAGCTTGCTAAGAAGAATATCTCAGCAGAAATTATCGATCTCCGTTCACTTTACCCACTTGACACAGACACTATCTTTGAATCTATCAAGAAGACTCACCATGTAGTAATCGTTCAAGAAGCACAAAAGATGGCCGGTGTCGGTGCACAAGTAGCTTCTGCTATTTCAGAAGGTGCCATCATGTACTTGGATGCTCCAGTTATTCGTGTAGCTGCTCCAAACTCTGTTTACCCATTCCCACAAGCAGAAAATGTATGGCTTCCTGGTGCTGATGACATTGAAGATGCCGCAACACAAGCTGTTAATTATTAATCGCGGTGCACACACCACTGATTAAGAAAGGAAGTTAAATCGATATGGCTTATAAATTTAGACTACCTGAAATGGGTGAAGGTTTGACTGAAGGGGACATCGCTTCTTTCTTAGTTAAGGAAGGCGACCAAGTCAAAGATGGTGACCCATTAGTAGAAATTCAAACTGATAAATCAACTACCCAACTTGTTTCTCCTGTTGCCGGGACAATTAAGAAGATCGAAGCAAAGGAAGACGATCATGTTGAAAAGGGTAATGACCTTGTATTGATCGATGATGGCAAGGATGGCGTAAGCACAAACGTTGAAGATGAAGACGCTGAAGATGCCGATGACAGTGCTGACGACACTGCTGCTGAAGAATCAAGTGCTCCAGTTGAAAGTGAAGCACCAGCTGCTTCTAGTGCACCTGCACCTGCTCCAAAGCAAGGCGGAGTAGCACCATTAGCTGAACCTAACAAGCTTGTTATGGCAATGCCATCTGTACGTCAATATGCTCGTGACAAGGGCGTTGACATTTCATTGGTACAACCAAGTGGTAATCACGGTCAAGTATTAAAAGAAGATATTGATAACTTCAATGGTGCTGCTGCCTCCGCTCCTGCTGCCAATGCTACCGTTGCTTCTAGTGCACCTGCTGCAGGTAATACTATCAAGCCTTATGAAGGTGCTGGCAAGGATGCTGAAACCCGTGAACCATTGTCCAAGATGCGTCAAATCATCGCTAAGAACATGCGTGAATCTGCTGACATTAGCCCAATGGTAACTGTATTTGCTAACGCAGAAGTTTCTAAGATGATGGCTAACCGGAAGAAGTACAAGCCTGTAGCAGCTGATCAAGGAATTCACCTAACATTCTTACCTTATGTTGTTAAGGCTTTGATTGCGATGATGAAGAAGTACCCAGAATTCAACAGTTCAATTGATGACAGTACTCAAGAACTTGTTCAAAAGCACTACTACAACATTGGTATTGCTACAAGTACTGACCACGGTCTTTACAACCCTAACATTAAGAATGCTGATTCAAAGAGTATGTTTGAAATCGCTAAGGAAATTTCAGATAATGCTGAAGCTGCTGAAGAAAACAAACTTAGCCCAGAAAGTATGGTTCATGGCTGCATGACTATTTCTAACATTGGCTCAATGCGTGGTGGATGGTTCACACCAATCATCAATCAACCAGAAGTAGCTATTCTTGGTATGGGTACAATTGCAACTGAACCAGTTGTTAACGCAGATGGTGAAATTGTCGTTGGTCACAACATGAAGTTGTCATTAACCGTTGATCACCGTTTGATTGATGGTGCCCTTGCTACAGAAGCTTTGAACTACTTGAAGAAGCTCCTTGAAGATCCTGAATTATTGATGATGGAGGGCTAATTAGTATGGCTGATGTTGAACAAAAAGATACTGTTATTGTAGGTGGAGGTCCTGGTGGTTACGTTGCCGCTATTCGTGCCTCAGAATTAGGTCAAAAGGTTACCTTGATTGAAAAGGGTGAACCAGGACTTGGTGGTGTATGTCTTAATGTTGGTTGTGTTCCATCAAAGGCTTTAATTGCTGCTGGTCACCGTTTGCAACAAGCTAAGGATTCTTCAACATACGGAATCTCAAAGACTGATGCTTCAATCGACTTTGTAAAGACTCAAGATTGGAAGCAACACAAGGTTGTTGACCGGATGACCCGTGGTGTTGAGATGCTCTTAAAGAAGCATAAGGTTGAAATCATTGATGGTGAAGCTGTAATGGACAGTGACTCACAACTTCGGGTTATGAAGACTGGTCCTAAACAATTCATGGACAATGACAACGGCCGGGTAATTAAGTGGAACAACTTAATTCTTGCTACTGGTTCACGTCCAGTTGAAATTAAGGGCTTCAAGTTTGAAGGTCGGGTTATTGACTCTACTGGTGGCTTGAACCTTCCTGAAGTTCCAAAAGAATTCGTTGTTATCGGTGGTGGTTACATCGGTACTGAATTAGCTGGTGCATATGCTGACCTTGGTTCACACGTAACAATTCTTGAAGGAACCGGTTCAATTTTGAATGGCTTTGACAAAGATATGGTTAAAGTTGTTGAAAAGAACTTGAAGAAGAAGGGCATTGACATTGTTACAAACGCAATGGCAAAGAGTTCTTCACAGGATGACAAGAGCGTTACTGTTAACTATGAAGTAGACGGTAAGGAACAATCATTAACTGCTGACTACTGCATGGTTTCAGTAGGCCGGAAGCCAAACACTGATAACTTTGGTCTTGAAATGACCAGTGTTAAGTTGGATGACCATGGTAAGGTTGTTGTTGATAAGCAAGGTAAGACCTCAGTTGATCATATCTATGCTATTGGTGACATTGTTCCAGGTCCCGCTTTGGCACACAAGGCATTCTTCGAAGGAAAGACTGCTGCTGGTGCAATTACTGGTAAGAATACTGCTAATGATTGGGTTGGTGTTCCTGCAGTTTGCTTCACTGATCCTGAATTAGCCGAAGTTGGTATGAATGTTGAACAAGCTAAGGAAAAGGGAATCGAAGTTGCTACTTCACAATTCCCATTCGCTGGTAACGCACGTGCTGTTTCACTTGATGAACCAGAAGGATTTGTTCGCTTTATCTACACTAAGGATAAGAAGAACATCGTTGGTGCACAAGTTGTCGGCCCAGAAGCAAGTACTTTAGCCGGTGAACTTTCATTGATTGTTAACTGTGGTATGAATGTCGAAGATGTTGCTTTGACAATTCACCCACACCCAACATTAAATGAACCAATTCAAGAAGCAGCTGATGTTGCCCTTGGACTTCCAACTCACATTTAGAATGTCGTAAAACATCCAAAATCCCAAAACACGCTATCATTAAGGTAGCGTGTTTTGTGGGTTTAAAGCTAAAATAAGATATGTGGTAAATTAAAGTTTACGAAAAGAGTGTGATAACGATGGGTGTAAAACAAAATAACTATTCCTATCCGATTGATCCGGACTGGACAAACGAAGAGATTAGTGCAGTAGTTGGGATGTTCCGTGTCGTTGAGGATGCATACGAAGTTGGCGTTAATCGTCAGGCAGTGCTCGATCAATATAAAAAGTTTAAACAGGTTGCAAATTCGAAAGCATATGAAAAGCAACTGGGGAAGCGTTTTGAGGATGTATCGGGTTATTCGCTGTATAAAGTTATGCAAATGACAAAGGGAAAACAGGCCGGGGAGATACGAGTAAATGGGGATGCCAAATAATAAAGAGTTAAAAGAATTTGACCGCAAAGCACAGAAACTTCTGTGGGCGGTCAGAGACCAGACGATTGAACTAATGAATACGCCACTGGTAATTGATATCAAATCTTCTGCTAATGATTTAGTGACTAATGTTGACCAGCAGAATGAACGACTGATGAGAAGAAAACTTATGGAAATTGATCCATCAGCACGTATTGTTGGTGAAGAAGAGAGCTTTCAGCACCAACTTGATCAAGATTTGAGTGGCAATACTTGGATTATTGATCCGATCGATGGGACACTGAATTTTGTTAAACAACGGGATCATTTTGCAATCATGTTAGCTCTATATTGTGATGGGCAACCAACACTGGGCTACATTATGGACGTAATGAATAAACACTTATACCATGCTTGGCGAGAACATGGAGCATATGTGGATGATAAACAGCTGGCAAAGCCGGTCGATGCGCACCTTAATGAGAGTCTCATTGCAATTAACGGTTGGCAGTTAATGAAAAATAATTTTCATCAGCAAGAAATTGCAAGGGGAGCCGCTGGATTAAGGATGTATGGAAGTGCAGGAATAGAAATCATTCATGTCCTAAAAGGCCAGCTTGGTGGTTATACATCAAGGCTAAAACCGTGGGACATTGCTGCCGGAAGGGTAATTGCGGAAGAACTTGGTTTGATTGTGAAAACAATTGACGACCAACCAATTAATGTGCTATCATCAAACACTGTATTAGTAGCAACGAAAAAAGTTTGTCAGGATGTTTGGCAAATTACTAAATAGTTGTCGAAGCTGTGACTAATTTGTCGCAGTTTTTTTATGAAATCACTCGCGGGACAGTGTATACTGAACTTGTTAGAGTAGAGTTAAGATGAAAGGAAGATCGAATCTTGAAATCTCGTGACGACATTCGGAACATTGCGATTATTGCCCACGTTGACCACGGTAAGACTACTTTGGTTAACGAAATGTTGAAACAATCAGACACTTTGCCAGAACACTTCTCAATTGAAGATCGGGCAATGGATACTAACGCTATTGAACGTGAACGTGGTATTACCATTTTGTCTAAGAACACTGCTGTTAAGTATGGTAAGTACCAAATTAACATTCTTGATACCCCAGGACACGCTGACTTCGGTGGTGAAGTTGAACGTGTTATGAAGATGGTTGATGGTGTTCTTTTAGTTGTTGATGCTTTTGAAGGAACAATGCCACAAACTCGGTTTGTTTTGAAGAAGGCTCTTGAACAACACTTGACACCAATCGTAGTTATTAACAAGGTTGACCGTAAGGGTGCACGTCCTGAAGAAGTTGTTGATGAAGTTCTTGACCTCTTTATTGAATTGGGCGCTGATGAAGATCAACTTGACTTCCCTGTTGTTTACACTTCAGCTATGAACGGTACTTCAAGCTATGACTCTGATATTTCTACTCAAGAACATACCATGAAGCCATTGTTTGATACTATTGTTAAGACTATTCCAGCACCAGTTGATAATTCTGATGAACCACTTCAATTCCAAGTGGCAATCTTGGATTACAACGACTTTGTTGGTCGGATTGGTATTGGTCGTGTCTTCCGTGGTAAGATCAAGGTCGGCGATAACGTTACCTTGTTGAAGCTTGATGGCTCCAAGAAGAACTTCCGGGTTACTAAGCTTTTTGGTTTCTTCGGTCTAAAGCGGTTGGAAATTAAGGAAGCCGAAGCCGGTGACTTGATTGCTGTTTCAGGAATGGAAGACATCAACGTTGGTGAAACTGTTGCTGATCCTCAACACCCAGAAGCAATTACACCATTACGGATTGATCCACCTACATTACGGATGACTTTCCGGACTAATGATTCTCCATTTGCTGGTCGTGAAGGTAAGTTTGTTACTGCCCGTCAACTTGAAGATCGTTTGAAGCGTGAAACACAAACTGATGTATCATTAAAGGTTGAAGATACTGATGATCCAGGTGCCTGGACTGTTTCTGGTCGTGGTGAATTACACCTTTCAATCTTGATCGAAACTTTGCGGCGTGAAGGATACGAATTATCAGTTTCACGTCCAGAAGTTATCTATCGTGAAATTGATGGTGTAATGTGTGAACCATACGAAGAAGTTCAAATTGATACTCCTGATGAATACACGGGTGCAGTTATCGATAGTCTTTCCAAGCGGAAGGGTGAAATGAAGAACATGGAACCAGGTGACAATGGTCAAACCCGGTTAATCTTCTTAGCACCATCACGTGGGTTGATTGGTTACTCAACTGAATTCATGACAATGACTCGTGGTTACGGAATTATGAGTCATACCTTTGAAAAGTATGCTCCAGTTATTAAGAACTGGAATCCTGGTCGTCAAAAGGGTACTCTTGTTTCAATGAATGCTGGTAAGGCTACCACTTACGCCATGATGGGGATTGAAAGTCGTGGTCAATTATTAATTGATCCAGGTACAGAAGTATACGAAGGAATGATCGTTGGGGAAAACAGCCGTGAAAATGATATTACGGTTAACATTACTAAGGGTAAGAACTTAACCAACGTTCGTGCGGCTGGTTCTGATGAAATGGCCCACATTAAGACTCCTACCCACTTCTCCCTTGAAGAATCCCTTGAATTCTTAAACGAAGATGAATACTGTGAAGTAACACCTGAAAATATTCGTTTACGGAAGAAAATTTTGAATACTAACGCCCGTGAAAAGGATGCTAAGCGCCGCCGTGCTGCCTCACGGAAGTAAGTTAATAATATTATTTTAAAAATAGTTCTGAAGATGACTTCTTGCACCACCTTCAGGACTATTTTTGTTTTTGGTGTATAATAAAAGAGAATTTTTTCAATTAGGTGGGTGCAATAGTGAAAGTTAAGCATATTCATAAAATTCATCTTTCCCAGGTTTGGAAAAACTTTCATTACTGGGATTATTATTTAATGGTGCCCTACTTAGTTCTTTGTATGATCGGCATTGTGATGGTATATTCTTCCAGTGCGGCAATCGAAATGCAGAACGGCGGATCACCAACTGCGTACCTGATTAAACAAATAATCTATGTCATAATGGGAATTTGTTGTTTGATTTTTGGTGCTAACTATTCTTTAGAGCATTATCGAACGCCACGCTTTTTACGTGATTCGACATTTGTTATGGTGGGGATGCTTTTATTTGTTCTCGTGTTGAGTCATGCTGTGAATGGTGCAAAAGGCTGGATTAATCTTGGAGTTATTAATATTCAGCCGGTTGAAATTTGTAAGGTCTATTTTATTTTGTACTTATCAGATCGGATGGCACGAGCACGCTCGCGAAACGCTCACTTTATTAGTTCGGGTGGTGGCCCGTGGCTTGTGGTAGCCCTATGCTTACTCCTGATTGCTCTTCAGCCAGATATTGGTGGGATGGCAATTAATATTATGATCGTTGCGGTTCTCTTCTTGGCCTGTGATTTCCGCTGGAGTTTTGGTATTAGTGTTTTACTGTTTATTCCAATTATGGGTTACTTGTTAATCGAAAAAGCAGTTGAAAATGGTTTGATTCACGGGTACCGGATGGCACGGTTTGTTGCCTTTTTAAATCCATTTGGGAATGCTTCCGGTTCAGGAAGCCAGTTAGTTAATTCTTATTACGCTATTAGTAATGGTGGAATTTTTGGTTCTGGTTTAGGTAATAGTGTCCAGAAAATGGGGTATCTTCCTGAGCCAAACACTGACTTCATTATGTCGATTACGAGTGAGGAGCTAGGCTTAGTTGGTGTCAGTGTAATTTTGATATTGTTAATGGTAATTATTTGTCGAATGATCCAGGTGGGCGTTCGTAGTAATTCCATGTATGAAATGCTATTATGTTATGGTTCAGCAACGTTTATTTTAATTGAAACATTTTTTAATATTGGTGGGGTCCTCGGTCTATTGCCAATTACCGGTGTGACATTTCCTTTTATTAGTTATGGTGGTTCAAGTATGTTGATCCTGTCATTTACTGTTGGATTAATCATGAATATTAGTATTCGTCAAAATAAACGTCGAGCATTGCAGAAAAATGTCCGTCAAGGAGGGAAAGTGAGTGTTTAATTTAACTAAGCGACGAGCCTTGATCGTTTACTACAATGGATATCGAGTAATACGAACCCTCCATCACTATGGTCAATTAAGGTATACATCAAAACATTTTCACTATGTGGTTTTGTATGTTAACCAGGAGTCTTATGATGACGTGAAGAAAAAAGTTCAACACCTTCGTTCGGTAAAGCGGGTGATTGATTCTGCACGGCCTGATCTTGATCCAACATTGACCGATTTAGAACAAACTGGACTATATAAACAACATGATGAGGATGATTAGAAATGAGAATTGTTGCTGGTGATTTCGGTGGTCGTCGACTAAGTGCTGTTCCTGGAATGGCAACCCGACCAACAACTGATAAAGTGAAAGAGGCATTGTTCAATATTATTGGTCCTTACTTTAAGGGTGGAATTAGTCTTGACTTATATGGTGGTAGTGGAGGCTTAAGTATCGAAGGAGTCTCACGAGGGATCGAACATGCGGTTTTGGTTGATCGCGCTTATCCAGCAATTAAGACTATTAAGAGTAACATTGAGGTAACCAAGCACCCTGAAAAGTTTACCGTTTTAAAAATGGATTCACGAAAGGCGCTCACGGTTCTTCAAAAGCAAGGGAAAAAGTTTGACTTGATTTACCTTGATCCCCCTTATGCTAAGCAGCAAATTGTTAAGGACATGAATCGAATGGTCGAACTTGACCTTTTGAATGACAATGCGTTAATAGTTGCTGAAACTAATCAAGAAGCAGATTTGTCAAATGATATTGATTCGTTTAAATTTATTAAAAAACAAAGTTATGGTATTACAGTTTTAAATTTCTATCGATTTGAAAGAGGGTAAATAAGATGAAAGTTGCAGTATTTCCTGGGACATTTGATCCATTAACATTAGGTCATTTAGATTTAATTAAGCGGGGAAGTGCCCTGTTTGATCAATTGGCCGTTGCCGTAATGACAAACCAAAATAAGAAACCATTATTTACCGTAGAGGAACGGGTTGAACAAATTAAGGAGGCTGTTTCTGGCTTAGATAATGTTTCAGTAATTACAACTGATGGGTTGACGGTCGACTTAATGAATAAGATTGGTGCCGATTATTTAATGCGTGGTTTGAGAAATAGCACTGATTTTCAATATGAACGAGACATTGCCGCAATGAACAATTTCTTGGATGATCAGTGTGAAACGGTCTTCTTCCTTGCAAAACCAGAATATCAACACCTTTCTAGTAGTATCTTAAAAGAAGTAACGTCTTCTGGTGGTGACATTTCTGCTTACCTCCCGAAGAATATTAACGAAGCATTAAAGCAACGAATTAAGGAAGAAAAATTAAAGCGGGTTAAGGAGCATAATGAAAAAACAAGATAAGTTAATTATGCGGCGAATACTGGTTACACTATTTGCCGTTTTATTTATTGGCTGGTTCTTATTTTGGCCCCTTAATAAGTATATTGAGAGCCCGGGAACTGCTGATAGTTTACGTTCTTATGTTAAGGTAAAGGGGCATCCTGATAAGCAGAAAGGGAGCTTTATGATTACCTCCGTTTACCTTCAGCAAGCACGTCCAATAACCTACCTTTGGGCTAAGATAACACCATATACCACAATTGAAAATAAGCAAGATGTTACTGGCGGTCAAAATAATGCTACTTTTAATAAGGTTCAAGATTTTTATATGCAAAGTGCGATTAATGAAGCGATCGCGAATGCCTATAAGGCTGCTCACCAAGAAGTAAGTAAACGCTACTTGGGAATTTATGTTCTTGAAGTTGAAAAAAATTCAAAATTCAAGAATGATATTAAGGTTGGCGACACAATTACAAAGGTGAATGGTCACCACTTCGATACTGCTCAAGGATTCCAGAAGTACATTGCTAAACGAAAAATTGGTACTCCGTTAACGGTTACCTATCTTCATGATGGGCACCAGCACACGGTTACTAAACCCTTAGTAAAGATTGCTAGTTCTCGGGCGGGAATCGGGATTGTTTTAACTGATAATGTCAAAGTTCATACTAAGATTCCAGTTAAGGTAAATCCCGGGCAGCTCGGTGGACCTTCTGGCGGTTTGATGTTTACTTTACAAATATACCAACAATTAACGGGGCAGGATTTACGTCACGGTCGAAAGATTGCCGGGACAGGAACGATCAACCCAGATGGCTCTGTTGGTGAAATTGGTGGGATTGATAAGAAAGTTATTGCTGCTCACAAAGCTGGTGCAAAAATTTTCTTTGCCCCGTATGTTAAACCATCAAAGTTGCTCCTTAAATATGAAGAGCAGCATATGACTAATTACCAAATGGCAAAGAAGACAGCTAAGAAAGCTGCACCAGGAATGAAAGTTGTTCCAGTATCATCGTTTACTGATGCAGTTAAGTATTTAGAGACACATCCATAAATTGCGAAAAGCAGAAAAGAGCTTTTGAATAAGTTCTTTCCTGCTTTTTTAATTTATAAAGTGCAAAAGATCATTTTTTGCGTTCTTTATTATTAGGAGGTTATTATGGAACGCTTAGAGGAAATCTGGCTTAATTATCGAAAGCAAATCATTATTGCAGTAGTTATCCTGGTGGGCATTGTAATCGTTGGCGGAAAGTTTTACCAGCCTCAGCCAAATAAGATTGATGATCCCTTTACAACTACCAATAAAAAATCTTCATCGACTCAAAAAGAATCGCCGGTAAGGGGAAAGAAGGCTGTTTGCGTCGATATTAAGGGAGCTGTTACTCATCCGGGAGTCTATCGTTTGCCAGGTGGATCACGAGTGAACGAAGCTTTAGCCGCAGCAGGTCGTGAGACATCGGATGCAGATATGAACCAAGTAAACTTGGCTAAACAGCTGGTGGATGCTCAGGTTATTTACATTCCGAGAAAGGGGGAGCAGGTCCCACCAACCTTAGCAGGAGGAATGGCTACTGCCGCACCAGTAAATAATGGTGGGAATAGTGCTAGTCAAGAAATTACCAACCTTAACACAGCGACGAAAGAACAACTCTGTAAAATTACGGGAATCGGTGACAAAAAAGCAGACCTGATCCTCCAATATCGGCAGGAACACGGTAATTTTAATTCTGTTGATGATTTGAAAAATATTAATGGTTTTGGCGAAAAAACTGTTGCTAAATTAAAGCCAATGTTGGCAGTCTAATTTTTAGTTTGATTTTAATTTTGTTATACTAGTCATCAAAAGTATTTGGAAAGTGTGGATAGAATGAAGAAGAGGATTGATTGGGATCAGTATTTTATGATCCAGGCAGCTTTACTGGCATCAAGGAGTACATGTAATCGCTTATCTGTTGGTGCGGTTTTAGTTCGTGACAAACGGATAATTGCTGGTGGGTATAATGGTTCCGTTTCTGGTGATACTCACTGCATTGATGATGGTTGCTACTTACGTAATGGTCATTGTGTACGAACAATTCATGCCGAAATGAATGCGATCTTGCAGTGTGCTAAATTTGGGATCTCTACTGATGGCGCGAGCCTGTATGTTACTGATTTTCCTTGTCTGCAATGCACAAAGAGTCTCTTACAAGCGGGAATAAAAGAGATTAACTACATTCGTAATTACCATAATGATGAGTATGCTAAGCAACTAATTAAGCTAAAGAATATCCGCCTTAATCAAATTAAATTAGACGATAATATCCTTGAACAGGTTGCCCTGGATCAATATATTCATCCAGAGCAAAAGTAACGATTTATAACCGAATTATTTTTCCGGCAATTACTGCTGGATTAGTAACGGTGATTATCCTTAACCATTATTATTGGTTGTTGCTCCTTCTTTGTTTATGTTTATATCGAATTATTAGCTTGAATGAACGGCTAGTAGTGATTGTGACTTGTTTGGTTATAGCACTAATGTCTCTACTGTGTTTTTATGAATTACATAAGGGCACCGTGACGACCGTGGCTCAGCAAAGGGAGGTAACCGGTAAGGCTTATACGATTTTGCCCGATCAAGTAACGTTCAACACAAACCTAATTAATGCTCGGGCGACGGATTGCCAAACTGGTGAGAGGGTAAATTTAGTTTACTTTCCGCGAAGTAATCGAGAAGCCCAAAAGATTTGTCAGAACTCGAACGTGATGAAATGGATAATTTCTGGTAATGAGCAACCGATTGAACCAGCGACGAATTTTAACCAGTTTGATTCACAATGTTATTATCGTCAGTTTCGTATCTATAACCAGGTAAGGTGTAAAAAACTCCAAATTAAAATTGAGCAGCAACCGAATATCCTTCAAAAATGTCATATTTTACGTGCTCGTTTATATCACTATTTTGAATCTTTTCCGCACCCGCTTGCTGGCTATTGTCAGCAATTAATTCTGGGGATGAAAAATACACAAACTGCGGAGTTAATGCAAAATGTTAAACGGCTGGGACTGTTACATTTGTTCTGTATTTCAGGAATGCATGTAGTATTACTAACCGATTGCTTAAGGAAAGCCTTAATCCGATTACATTTTAATCGTGAGGATATTGAATGGATCCTAATTGTTGCACTACCCCTTTACTTAATTATTGGTGGTGGTTCCGTTAGCTTGGTTCGGGCGGTCATTATGGCTGAAATGGGACTGATTCAACGGATGATGCACCTAAGCTCACTTGATGGTTGGGCAACCAGTCTTCTTGGTGGGTTAATAGTGGATCCGTGGCTTCTGTTAACTCTTGGTGGACAGTTAAGTTATTTACTGTCATTCGCCTTGCAAGTTATTCCGGATAATATCCGTGGTTTTCGTCAGTCGTTATTGCTAAATTTAATTAGTTTACCGTCCATTCTGACATTTGTTTATGAAGTGCACCTCTTAACGTTTGTTTGTAGTTTCCTAATTATCCCTGTCTTTTCAAATTTTATTTTTCCAGCAGTAATTATTAGTGCACTTTTATTTAATTGGTTGCCTTTTTTTCCGTTATTAATTAATAGTGTCTTGAGAGGATTTGAATGGCTGTTGGGTGAGCTTAGTTGCTGGCCGGGGATGATTAGTTTTGGTAAGCCAACAATTACCGCTACCTGGCTACTATTTATTGCGACACTCTTTTTGATTGATCATTATCGTGGAAAATCACTATTAATTCTTGGTAGTTTGTATCTGATTGTGTTTATGGGTATCCATATCCCACTATCTGGTGAGGTCACCTTTGTAGATATTGGTCAGGGAGATAGTGCAATTATTCGCTATCCAGTTAGTAATCGGGTAGAGATGATTGATACGGGCGGAAAACTACAGTTCGGTAGGCCGATTGCTCGATCCCGAAGTGATTATGCGACGAGGACCAGTGTTAATTATTTGAAAAGCTGCGGGATTAGTAAGATTGATACAATTTACCTTAGTCACCATGATGTAGACCATATTGGTTACCTGACAACGATTTTGCGGAACTTTAAGGTTCAAAAAGTTGTGGTAGCAAGTGGAATGGAGCGTCAACGAGCTTTGCTTAAACTGTTTTCCCCGGACTGCTTGCAGGTTCCCCAGATAATTTCGGTAAAAAATGGTGATATGATTCCAAAGTCAAAGCTCTATGTTCTTCATCCCTTTAATAAGGGAGAAGGAAAGAATGAAGATTCGATGGTTTTAGCTGGAACTTTTGGTCGATTAAAGTTTATGTTTATGGGGGATCTTGATCGTCAGGGTGAACGAGAAATAATTCGTAATTACCCTAATCTACAAGTAGATATTTTAAAATTAGGTCATCATGGTAGTAAAACGTCAAGTGATCCCCAATTTATAAAACGAATAGCACCAAAGATAGGGATTATTTCTGCTGGTCGCCAAAATCGTTATGGTCACCCCAACCAGGAGACGTTAACCACTTTACGCGAAAATGATATTAAGGCGATTTCGACTCAGCAATACGGAATGATTCGGTATCGTTATTTTAAGATTAACGGTCATTGGCAGACAAAGTTAAAAGGAGATGAATACAGGTGGATGTTACCACACTTAAACAACAAATAACGAGTAAGACACCTGCGATGGTTTATCTTGCATTAGGAACACAGCAAGTGCTTTTACAACAAGTACGGGAAATGTTTATTAATTTAATTCCTAAAGAAGAACGTGTGATGAATGTTGGTAGTTATGATATGGAAACTACACCGCTTGCTGTAGCACTTGATGATGCAATGGCTACCCCGTTTTTTGGTGAACGACGGTTGGTTTTGGTTAATAAGCCATATTTCTTTACCGGAGAGAAGGGGCCCGCAAAAATTGATCACGATCTGGAATCCTTAAGTAATTATTTACAGCATCCCGAACCTTCGACTATCTTGGTTTTTCTAGCACCGTATGAAAAACTAGATGGTCGTAAAAAAATTGTTAAAGAATTAAAAAAAGCAGCGGTAATGATTGATACCGCTCCCTTAGATGAGGCTCATGCCCGGCGACAGGTTCAAAATAGTTTGGCTGATGATAAGTATACGATTGATAACGAAGCAATTGATGAACTTGTCCAGCGAACTAATGCTGATTATGAATTAATGAATGCTAATTTAAGTAAGTTGAAATTATTAACATATCAAGACCGCCATATCACTAAGCAAGCGGTTCAGGACCTAGTGCCACAATCTCTCGATGAGAACGTATTTGATTTAGTTAATGCGGTTCTTCGACATGATCAAACCAAGTCGATTGATTTATATGATCAGCTAATTGCTGGTCAACAACCACCGTTGAGAATTAATGCGGTCTTGATTAGTCAGTTCCGGTTATTGTTACAAATTAAAGTACTAAGTTCTCGTGGCTTAAGTCAGGGGAGTTTAGCACAAAAATTAAGGGTCCATCCTTACAGGGTAAAGTTAGGACTGCGAACTGTTCGTCAATTTAGCTTGCTTGCCTTAGAGAATGCTTACTTAGGATTAGTCAACATTGAAAAAGCATTAAAGACAACCCAACGGGATCCTAGATTACTGTTTCAATTGTTTATGCTCCAATATGGCCAACAGCAGAAGATTAGCATGGTTTAATTAAGATCAAAAAAACTCCTGGTGCTTTTGAAAGCTCAGGAGTTTTTTGAGTATAAAAAATGAGAAGCAGGATATATATCCCGCTTCTCATTTTACTAATTACTTAGCGTAACGTGCTGAAAGACGTGACTTGTCACGAGCAGCCTTGTTAGCCTTGATAAGACCCTTTGAGTGGGCACGGTCAATTGCTGAGATAGCAGCCTTGTAAAGATCATCAAGGTTGTCTGCGCCAGCAAGCTTTGCCTTGTCAAACTTCTTGATAGCAGTACGCATTTTGCTTAATTGGGATGCGTTACGTGCTTCAGCCTTTTCGCTAGTACGAACACGTTCAATTGCTGATTTAATAATTGGCATGAGTTTCACCTCCGTTACCCAATATTCAGTTGACCAGAATTTTCAACATTTGTCATTATACAAAAGACTGGTGCTCAATGCAATAGTAAAGAGGAATTTCGAACAATTGACTTGCATCTTGGTGGGAAATTAGTTATATTATTAAAGGTTTACTTAAACTATGCCTCTTCTCAGTTTTACGATCCTCACCGACGTAATACTTAGAACTTGGCGCATTAATAATTGAAAGGTGGGAAAATAGCATGGCTATTTCTAAAGAACGTAAGGATCAAATTATCAAGGAATTCGCAACTCACGAAGGTGACACTGGTTCTACCCAAGTACAAGTTGCTGTTTTAACTGCTGATATCAACGAATTAAACGACCACTTGCGTACACACAAGCATGATTACCACTCACAACGTGGTTTGATGAAGAAGATTGGTCACCGTCGTAACCTTTTGGCTTACTTACGTCGGACTGATTTGAACGCTTACCGTGAACTTATCCAAAAGTTAGGTCTTCGTCGGTAATTCATCAAGAAAGGCTAGGGTTAATTCCCTGGCTTTTTTCTTTTTAAAATTTTGCTCCAGTTACTCGTGTTCCAATTTTTATTGATTCTGTGGTAAGATATTACATAGTGATTTTGTACGATAAAATGCCTAATAAGGGTAAAACTAAACAAAGGAGCTCGCTAAATGAGTAGTATAAAAATGATTCCATTTGGTGGAGTACGCGAAAATGGAAAAAATATGTATGCTGTTGAGGTTGAAAATCAAATTTTCATTCTTGACGCTGGTCTAAAATACCCCGAAAACGAATTAATGGGGATTGATGTAGTTATTCCTGATTGGGAATACCTCAAGAAGCGGAAAGACGATATTGTAGGTGTTTTCCTTACCCACGGTCATGCTGATGCAATTGGTGCATTGCCATACTTCTTAATGGACTTTAATGTTCCGGTCTTTGGTAGTGAAATGACAATTGCCTTAGCTAAGTTAGCGGTAAAGAATCACAAGGAAGTTAAAAAGTTTAACGACTTCCATGTGGTAGACGAATCGACAGCAATTGACTTTAATGATGTTACCGTTTCTTTCTTCTCTACAACTCACACGATCCCAGAAACTTTGGGGATTGTCTTAGAGGCACCTGAAGGTAACATTGTTTATACTGGTGACTTTAAGTTTGACCAGACTGCTAGTACGGGATATCAAACTGATTTGGCACGGCTAGCTGAAATTGGTTCTCAAGGAGTATTAGCACTATTAAGTGATTCAGCTGGTGCTGGAATTACTGGTGCTTCAGCACGAGAAAAGGATATCGGCGAATATATTCTTGAGACTTTCAAATATCAAAAGGGCCGCATTATTGTTGCAAGTGTTGCTTCTAACATTATGCGTGTACAACAGATTATTGATGCTGCAGTTAAGGTCGGTCGTAAATTAGTACTTTCGGGTAAAGATATCGAGCAGATTATTGATACTGCAATGCAGCTAGGTAAATTAAAGTTACCTAAGGATCTGTTAATTAGCATGGAAAAGGCTGATGAACTTGAACCAAACCAGGTTGTCATTTTAGAAACTGGGAAAATGGGTGAGCCAATCAAGTCACTTCAACAGATTGCTAATGGTGATAATCTTAAGCTTCACCTGTCAGATAGTGATTTAGTCTTTGTTACAACTACTCCTTCATATGCACAGGAAACAGAAGTACAAAAGACTAAAGACATGATTTATCGTACTGGGGCAGAAGTTAAGTTTATTTCAGATGACCTTAACCCGTCTGGTCACGCTAACCAAAATGATGAACAGTTGATGCTTAACTTTATGAAGCCAAAGTTCTTTATCCCAATTCAAGGTGAATACCGGCTATTAGCTCGGCATGCTGAATTAGCTGAAGAAGTTGGAATTCCGGCAGAAAACATCTTTATTGTTAATAAGGGGGATGTTTTAACCTACAAGAACGGTAAGTTCCATGTTGGTGAACATATTGATGTTGCCAATACTATGATTGATGGTACTGGAATTGGTGATATTGGTAACATTGTTTTGCGGGATCGTCGAGTCTTGTCAGAAGATGGGATATTTGTTGTGGTGGCAACCATTGACCGGAAGAATAAGAAAATTGTTGCCCGTCCGCAAATTACGTCCCGTGGCTTTGTTTTCGTTAAAACAAACCGTCAACTGATGAAGCAAAGCGCTGATCTAGTTGAAAAGGTTGTTCAAGAAAACCTTGACCAAAAAGAGTTTGATTGGGGACACTTAAAACAAGATGTGCGTGAAAAGTTAAACCGGTTCTTATTTGACCAAACTAAACGTCATCCAGTAATTCTTCCAGTGATTATGGAAGTTAACCAACACTCACGAAAGAAGAATGGAACTCAAAAAGCCGAAGAGAATAGTTCCAACCAACAAGAGAACAAGAAAAAGGCTAAGAGACGTTCAAGTCGTGGCCGTGGACGAAAGCACCAAGCAAATAAAAATAATGAATAGGTAAAACTTGAAATCAGGGAGTTGGGCAGCAGTGGCTGGATTCCCTGATTTCTTAATTTAAAGGTGAGAAAACAGTATGAATTCTGAACAAATGAAACAATTTGAAAAAGCAAAAAAATTGTCAGCAGAAAACAAGTGGCGAGATGCTGCAGCGATTTTTCTTGATCTGCGTAACCAGGTAGATGATGAAGAAATAATGATATGGGCAACCAAGGCACTTTACAATTCAAATCAGTTTAAGCTCGCATACCAGGTCGCTGTTCAATCTCCACAGGTATTTGCAAACGATTTAGATTTTCTTGTGCAAGTTTGTCTGAAGGCCCAACATTTTATTTCCACTCGGGCGATGATTTTACGCCAGCCTGGGGAAGTTGCTAATAAGTTGCTCCCATTAGTTCAAGATGCTGAAGCGAAGTATCGTCAAGAGTTTAAGACGACAGTTCAAAACCAGTTGCGTGCTTTTTACCATCTTGGCGACTATCCACTGGTAGAACAACGAAAACGATTATTAGCAGCGGATCAACTTTCGCTGGCTGATTTTATGGTTGGTGCTAAGTTTTTACTTCGTGATCCGTTTACCCAGCAATTTGTTAAGGCGGATATTTTGAATATTCTGCAACAAATTAAGTGTCAAGAAGAAATCGCAATGCTCTGTATTGATGAAAAAGAACACCAAATTGTCCCAGCTAAATTACCAATAGCCTATCAAAATCCACTGATAGCTGAGTGTCAAAAAATATTAAAAGATCAACTAGAGCAAACCGATCCGCAGATTCTCCGGGCCTTATTAATCCAGTTAGATCTTCAGGCAATTCTTTTGAATCCGTTGATCGATGAAGTGATTACTGATCCTAAGGAATGGGTCAGCGTAATGTTAAAACGAGCGACAACCGGTGAATATTCTAGTGAAAACAAGCATATTATTCATTGGCAAGAGAAATTAAACCAATTCATTGATAAATTACAATAAAAACATGATTTAAATTATTTACAAATCGACGGATAGTTGATATTATGTTATAGAATTCTTCTTGAGAGCCATTTGATTAATCTTTTCATTGGCGAAAAGAAGTAGTACAATATCCATAAGGGTGTGTCAGTTATTTTTTTGAAATGACTGGCATTATACTTGTAAATTCACAGGAGGTTTTCATTAATGGCTGAAAAAGAACATTATGAACGTACAAAGCCCCATGTAAACATTGGTACTATTGGCCACGTTGACCATGGGAAGACTACTTTAACTGCTGCTATCACTAAGGTATTATCAGAAAAGGGCTTGGCTAAGGCTGAAGACTACGCTGATATCGATGCAGCTCCAGAAGAAAAGGAACGTGGTATCACTATTAACACTGCCCACGTTGAATACGAAACTGAAAAGCGTCACTATGCTCACATCGACGCTCCAGGTCACGCGGACTACGTTAAGAACATGATCACCGGTGCCGCACAAATGGATGGTGCTATCCTTGTTGTTGCCGCAACTGATGGTCCTATGCCACAAACTCGTGAACACATTCTTCTTGCCCGTCAGGTTGGTGTTCAATACATCGTTGTATTCTTGAACAAGACTGACTTGGTTGACGATGATGAATTGGTTGACTTGGTTGAAATGGAAGTTCGTGACTTACTTAGTGAATACGATTTCCCTGGTGACGATGTTCCAGTTGTTCGTGGTTCTGCTCTTAAGGCACTTGAAGGTGACCCAGAACAAGAAAAGGTTATCCTTCACTTGATGGATGTTATCGATGACTACATCCCAACTCCAAAGCGTCCTACTGACAAGCCATTCATGATGCCTGTCGAAGACGTATTCACTATCACTGGTCGTGGTACTGTTGCTTCTGGTCGTATCGACCGTGGTACTGTTAAGATCGGTGACGAAGTTGAAATCGTTGGTTTGACTGAAGACGTTCTTAAGTCAACTGTTACTGGTTTGGAAATGTTCCACAAGACTCTTGATCTTGGTGAAGCCGGGGACAACGTTGGTGTATTGCTTCGTGGTATTTCACACGACCAAATCGAACGTGGTCAAGTTCTTGCTGAACCAGGTTCCATCCAAACTCACAAGAAGTTCAAGGGTGAAGTTTATGTTATGACCAAGGAAGAAGGGGGTCGTCACACTCCATTCTTCTCAAACTACCGTCCACAATTCTACTTCCACACAACTGATGTTACTGGTACTATCGAATTGCCAGATGGTGTAGAAATGGTTATGCCTGGTGATAACGTTACATTCACTGTTGAATTACAAAAGCCAGTTGCCCTTGAAAAGGGTCTTAAGTTCACTATTCGTGAAGGTGGACACACTGTTGGTGCAGGTGTTGTATCCGACGTCTTAGACTAATTTAATTATTAGTTTCAGTGAGAAAAAGGTTCGGTTTTCCGGACCTTTTTCTTTTTTAAATTTTAATCTGATCGAATTCTTTGATTAGTTGCAATTACTACTTACGTACGGTAAACTAGTAGAGTATGTAAAGACCAGCCTGATTAGTGTTTGGTCAATCTGATGTATATTGGAGGAAATAAAATGTCAGCAAAATGGGAACGCGATAGCGACGCCAGCAAAGGTACTTTGACATTTGAAATTGATGTCGACACTATTAAGAAGGGACTTGACGAAGCCTTCGTAGAAACCAAGAAGAAGATTACTGTTCCAGGTTTCCGTAAGGGTCGTGTACCTCGTCAAATCTTTGACCAAATGTACGGTGAAGAATCTCTTTACCAAGATGCTTTGAACAAGGTATTGCCACAAGCTTACAGTGATGCAGTTAAGGAAGCTGGGATTGAACCAGTTGCTCAACCACAAATTAACATTAAGAGCATGGAAAAGGATCAACCTTGGGTATTGACTGCTACTGTTGACGTTAAGCCTGAAGTAAAGCTTGGCGACTACAAGGGTATGGAAGTTCCAAAGCAAGATACCACTGTTAGTGATGCTGATGTTGACGCTGAACTTGAAAAGAAGCGTCAACAACAAGCTGAACTTGTATTGAAGGAAGGCAAGCCAGCTGAAAAGGGTGACACTGTTGTTATCGACTACGAAGGTAGCGTTGATGGTAAGAAGTTTGACGGCGGATCTGCTGACAACTACTCCCTTGAATTAGGTTCAGGCTCATTTATTCCTGGTTTCGAAGATCAATTAATCGGCCACAACACCGATGATGATGTTGCTGTTAAGGTAACCTTCCCAGAAGACTACCACGCTAAGGAATTAGCTGGTAAGGATGCTATTTTCAAGGTAAAGGTTCACGAAATCAAGGAAAAGCAATTGCCAGAACTTGACGATGACTTTGCTAAAGACGTTGATGAAGACGTTGATACTCTTGCCGAATTAAAGGACAAGACTAAGAAGCAATTACAAGAAAATAAGGATAACCAAGCTAAGGCTGCTATTGAAGACGCAGCTATTAACGCAGCGGTTGAAAATGCTGAAATCCAAGACATTCCACAATCAATGTTGGATGAAGACACCAACCGTCAAATGCAACAATACTTAGCTGGTATGCAACAACAAGGTATCAGCCCACAAATGTACTTCCAAATCACTGGTACTAAGGAAGATAATTTGAAGAAGCAATTTGCTGCTGATGCTGAACAACGTGTTAAGACTAACCTTGTTCTTGAAGCAATCGTTGACGATGCTAAGTTAACTGCTACTGATGACGAAATTAAGAACGAAATCAGTGATCTTGCTAAGCAATACGGCATGAAGGAAGACCAAGTTAAGAATGCCTTGTCTGAAGACATGCTTACACATGATATTAAGATTCGTAAGGCCGTTGACTTGGTTGCTGATTCTGCAAAGCAAGTTGAAAAGGCTGACGACAAGAAGGAAGATAAGTAATCTCTTCTTATCAGCTAAATACTTTTAGAAAAGGGACCGTAGTGGAGTACTCCATTACAGTCCCTTCTTCTAACTTTGATTATTTTCGTAAACTAATAATTCGAATTAATCATATAAGTTTGTTATTATAAGACCAGTAGATTTAATAGGAGGCTACAATCCATGTTTGAAGATACTAGTGGTATGGATTCAGTCCACTGTTCATTTTGTGGGAAGTCACAGGATGAAGTAAAGAAAATTGTTGCAGGGCCTGGGGTATACATTTGTAATGAATGTGTTGCTCTGTGCCAAGAAATTATTGATCAGGAACTTGAAGAGGACCGGAAAAATAGTACATTCAAGGTGCCAACTCCTGAAGAAATTATGAGTAAGTTGGATGATTACGTAATTGGTCAATCTGACGCCAAGAAAACATTATCAGTTGCGGTTTACAACCACTATAAGCGGGTTAATGCAATGACAACTGGTGATAATAATGATACTGAGTTACAAAAGAGTAACATTGCAGTGATCGGGCCTACTGGTTCGGGGAAGACTTACTTGGCTCAATCATTAGCGCGGATTTTGAATGTTCCCTTTGCAATTGCGGATGCTACCACTCTTACTGAAGCGGGGTACGTTGGTGAAGATGTTGAAAACATTATTTTGAAGCTCCTTCAAGCTGCAAACTTTGATGTTGAAGCTGCTGAAAAGGGTATCATTTATATTGATGAAATTGATAAGATCGCCAAGAAGAGCGAGAATGTTTCAATTACCCGTGATGTTTCCGGTGAAGGGGTTCAACAAGCCCTATTAAAGATTCTTGAAGGGACAATTGCTAATGTTCCGCCTCAAGGGGGACGGAAGCACCCACAACAAGAATTTATCCAGGTCGACACTAAGAATATCCTCTTTATTGTTGGTGGGGCCTTTGACGGGATTGAGACAATCGTCAAAGAACGTCTTGGGGATAAGACAATCGGATTTGGTACTAACTCAGACGAAGCAGCCAATGTTACCGAAAAGAACATTTTGCAACATGTTATCCCTGAGGATCTGTTAAAGTTTGGTTTAATTCCAGAATTTATTGGACGGCTCCCGGTAATGACGGCATTGCAAAAGCTTGATGAAGATGATCTTGTTCGGATCTTAACCGAACCAAAGAATGCCCTTGTTAAGCAGTACCAAGAGTTAATTCGTTTGGATGGAAGTGAATTAAGCTTTACTGATGGTGCTTTACGGGCAATGGCTCAATTAGCAATCAAGCGTAATACGGGTGCTCGGGGCCTTCGTTCAATTATTGAAGATGTAATGCGTGATGTCATGTTTGATTTACCAAGTCGTAAAGATGTTGAAAAGGTAATTATCGACAAACGTTGCGTAACTCAACACACAGAACCACGTTATATTATGAAGGGTGAAAAGGAAGCTTCATAATTTAGAGAAAGGTGAGTGCAAGCTAGTGCAAGTCAATAATGTTGATTTAACAATTAGTGCCGTTGAACCAAAACAGTATCCCGCAACTGATTACCCAGAAATTGCGCTTGTGGGCCGTTCTAACGTTGGTAAATCGTCACTAACAAACGTCCTTATTAATCGCCGTAACTTTGCTCATACGTCCAGTCAACCGGGTAAAACCCAAACTTTGAACTTCTATAACGTTGAAGATCAACTATACTTTGTGGATGTTCCTGGCTATGGTTATGCCAAAGTTTCCAAGAAAGAACGGGAACGTTTCGGAAAGATGATTGAAGAGTATTTGACAACACGGCAGCAATTGCGGGGAGTAATTCAGTTAGTTGACGGTCGCCATAAGCCTACAGCTGATGATGTTTCAATGTATCAATGGCTTGCCTATTATAATATTCCGACCCTAATCGTGGGAACGAAGATTGATAAGGTTAAGCCAAATGCTCGAAATCGGGTAAAAAATGATATTGTTAAAACATTAGATCTGGCGCCTGAAACATCATTGGTTCTTTTCTCTGCGGTAAAAAAACAGGGTAAAGATCAAGTTTGGAATTGGATCGAACAGCGAATTGGGGAGGAATAATGCCAAATGGATTTTAATCAATATCAAAATGCGGCAAAGCGAACGCTCTACGGTAATGAACAAGTATTAACTAATTGTGCTTTGGGACTAGCTGGTGAATCTGGTCAGGTCGTTGATCTAGTAAAAAACTATACTTTCCGTGGACGGAAGCTTGATCGTCGGCAACTGATCCATGAAATGGGCGATGTCCTCTGGTACCTTTCACAGGTCGCAGAATGGGCTGACATTCCATTTGATGAAGTTGCAACGACAAATATTGAAGAATTAAATAAGCGTTATCCGCAAGGGTTTAAAAAGCAGGATTAACAAAGAAAGAGGCCGGAAAACAATTTGTTTTCTGGCCTCTAATTATTAATAGTAATGTTTAATTTAATCCTTCTTACCGTCCTTTTTGTCAGCTTTATCTTTATCCTTTGCAGAATCTTTTGGTTGTTTCTTCGTCTTTTTGGGGTCAACCGCAAACTGATCAAAAAGTTTATCTAGCTGCATACTTCGGCGAGTAACAAGTCCCATTATTAACACTTCCTCTAGTTTTTTCATACTCTAGCATAAAAAGTCAGGAAAGTACAATTATGTGGACAGATCCTTTGCGTTGCCTCCGTAATTTAACGTATAATTAATACCTAGCAATTTAAGTGGAGGAATCTTTATGGCAAGTGAACATCTTGAACATAAACTGGCATTATTACCAGATAAACCTGGTTGTTATTTAATGAAAAACATCAATGATCAGATTATCTATGTCGGCAAAGCCAAAAACTTAAAAAATCGGGTTCGCTCTTACTTTAAGAGTTCACATACGGGAAAAGTTGCCAAGATGGTTTCTGAGGTGGCAGATTTTGAAACGATTGTTACCTCAACAAATAAGGAATCATTTTTGCTTGAAATCACGCTAATCCAAAAGCACCAGCCTTATTTTAATATCAAGTTAAAGCGAGGAACCGGCTATCCGTATATTAAGATCACAAATGAACGTGATCCGCGAACAATGATTACTGGTCAAGTAAAAAAGGATGGTGCCTATTACTTTGGACCATACCCAAATGTATATGCGGCTGAAGAGACCTTGCATTTTATCCAAAAGGTTTATCCATTACGGCGGTGCAATGGTTTTCAAAACCGTCCATGTTTGTATTACCATATGGGGCAGTGTTTAGGTGCCTGCTTTAAGACGGTTCCCAAAGAAAAATATGATGAGCAGATTAAACGGATCAAATCCTTCTTAAATGGAAATACTGCAAATGTAAAGCGGCAGTTAACAAAACGAATGAATGATGCTGCTGCAAAGTTAGAGTTTGAACGAGCAGCTGAAATTCGCGACCAACTTCATTACATTAAGGTAACTGTTGAAAAACAAAAGATTATTTCTAACGATCAAACGCCCCGCGACCTCTTTAATTTCTATATGGATAAGGGTTGGCTTTCAATCCAAGTATTCTTTATCCGCCAGGCCCGGCTCATGAAAAGAGAAAAAAGGTTATTCCCGGTAGTTGATACGGACGTAGAAGAAATGACCAGTTTTATTCTTCAGTTTTATAACCGACGGAATAATGTTTTGCCCAAGGAAATTTTACTCCCCAAGGGATTGCCAAATAAGGAAATTAGTGAAATCTTAGGGGTGCCAGTAAGAACGCCAGAACGCGGTGAAAAGCGTGATCTAATGGAAATGGCTCGTGAAAATGCCCAGCTGTCTCTTGATGAAAAGTTCCGCCTTCTTGAATTGGATACCCGAAAAACAACCGGGGCGATGAAAGAGATTACGGATGCCCTTGGCTTACCAGAGGGTCACAAGATTGAAGCATTTGATCATTCGCACATTCAAGGGGCGGATCCGGTTAGTGCAATGGTTGTTTTTGTCGATGGTGAACCAGCAAAGAAACTTTACCGGAAGTATAAACTGAAAAGTGTGATTAACCACGCGGACGAAGCCGCAAGTACTCGCGAGGTAATTCGTCGTCGCTATTCGCGTCTGTTGAAGGAAAATAAGCCAATGCCGGA
Organism: Limosilactobacillus avistercoris; assembly: GCF_014836425.1. GTDB lineage: Bacteria > Bacillota > Bacilli > Lactobacillales > Lactobacillaceae > Limosilactobacillus > Limosilactobacillus agrestimuris. The sequence goes on from NZ_JACSQW010000002.1 coordinate 75,652, forward strand.
TATGATTTTTATGGATGGTGGCGAAATTCAAATGAATGCCGTTAAGGACGTCTTGGAAAATGAACTAGGTCTCGATATTCCGGTAGTTGGAATGGTTAAGAATGATAAGCACAAGACGGCTGATCTTCTTTTTGGTGAGCACGATGAACATATTAACCTTGATCCACGAAGCCAGGGATTTTACCTAGTTCAGCGGATTCAGGATGAGGTTCACCGCTTTGCAATTACCTTCCACCGGCGCGTTCATGCTCGACATTCGATGGCTTCACGGCTCGATGCAATTAAGGGTGTTGGACCACGAACACGGACCAAGTTACTGCAGAATTACGGTTCAATTCCTAAAATTGCTGCGGCTTCAGTAGAAGAGATCCATTCATTAGGAATTAACATGAAGACTGCGCAACTAATTAAAGTTTCACTTCAAGGAAATGCGGACGTGGCCAAGGGCAGTAGTCACGATTGATTTTGACGCTGGTAATTTTTTCCAATATACTTGTATTTAGAACATAGGAACGGAGAAATCAACTTATGAACACTTTTGTTGATCAAATTAAAATTGAAGCTCACGCTGGAAAGGGTGGAAACGGAATGGTTTCCTTCCGGCGTGAAAAATACGTACCTAATGGTGGACCATCCGGTGGTGATGGTGGCCATGGAGGCAATATTGTTTTAAAAGTCGATGAGGGATTACGAACCCTGATGGACTTCCGCTACCACCGAATTTTTAAGGCAAAGAATGGTGGAAACGGGATGAGCAAGCAGATGACTGGCCCAAGTGCTGAAGATACCGTAATCAGTGTTCCTCAAGGGACGACGGTTCGCGATCTGGACACTGGTAAAATCATTGGTGATCTCGTTGAAAACGGTCAGACCTTAGTTGTGGCTAAGGGTGGCCGTGGTGGTCGTGGTAACATTCACTTTGCAAGTGCGAAGAATCCGGCACCAGAAATTGCGGAAAATGGTGAACCTGGACAAGATCGTTACCTTGAACTTGAATTAAAGATGTTAGCAGACGTTGGACTGGTTGGATTCCCATCTGTTGGGAAGTCTACCCTGTTATCTGTTGTCACGGGTGCTAAGCCAAAGATTGCGGCGTATGAATTTACGACATTGGTCCCTAATTTGGGGATGGTGCTGTTGCCTGATGGCCGTGACTTTGCAATGGCTGATATGCCAGGATTGATTGAAGGAGCATCTAAGGGTGTTGGCCTTGGATTAAAGTTCCTCCGGCATATTGAACGGACCCGGGTCCTCCTTCACTTAGTAGACATGAGCAGTGATGATCCTAAGCAAGCAATTGAACGGTTTAAGAAGATTAACCATGAATTAGCTAACTATGATCCTGAACTATTAAAGCGTCCACAAATTGTTGTTGCGACGAAGATGGATTTGCCGAATGCTGAGAAGAATTTGGCAGCCTTTAAAAAGGATCTTGCTGCTGATGATACTCTTGAAAAGCAACCTGAGATTTTCCCAATCTCTGCGGTTACTCACCAAGGGGTTCAACAGTTAATGCAATTAACGGCTGACTTGTTAGATAAGACGCCAGCGTTTGATAGTGAGAGTCATGACGAACAACTTGAAGCGGTCTACAAGGCTGAAGCACCAGAGAAGGATCAAGCCGACTTTACGATTAGTCGTGATGAAGACGGTACGTGGGTCCTTGGTGGGGAAAAGCTTCTACGGTTGTTTAAGATGACCGACTTGACCCACGAAGAAAGTCAATTACGGTTTGCCCGTCAACTCCGTCATATGGGTGTTGATGAAGCATTACGGGCTAAGGGGATCAAGGATGGCGATACCGTTCGAATTGATAAGTTTGTTTTTGAATTTGTACAATAATAAATAAAAATCAGAAGGAATTGAGGAAAGAGCATGCAGCTTGAATTTTTAGGAACTGGAGCCGGCTCACCGAGTAAACAGCGAAATGTTACTAGTGTTGCCTTAAAACTTTTGGAAGAACTAAATGAGATTTGGTTATTTGATGCTGGAGAAGCAACCCAACACCAAATTCTCCATACAACCATTCGGCCACGAAAGGTTACAAAGATCTTTATTACCCACCTTCATGGGGATCATATCTTTGGACTACCAGGTTTTTTAAGCTCACGGTCGTTCCAAGGCGGAAATGAGCCACTCACGATTTACGGACCTGTTGGGATTAAGCGCTTTGTTACAACGTCCCTTCAGGTAAGTGAATCACGGTTAAGTTACCCACTAAGATTTGTGGAAATTGATCATAACCAGGAGTTATTTAACGAACGGGGATTTAAAGTGACTACCATGTCACTTGACCATAAGATCGCTTGTTATGGTTACCGGATCGAAGAAGCAGACCACCCTGGTGAATTACAGGTTGAAAAATTACGTCAAGCTCATATTCCTTCTGGACCAGTTTATGGTCAGTTGAAAGCTGGTAGGACAGTAAAACTCGATGATGGTAGAGTGGTTGACGGAAAAGACTATATTGGCAAGCCGCAACCAGGACGGATTGTTGCCATCCTCGGTGATACTCGGCAGACACCAAATGCAGTTGTGCTTGCCCATCAGGCAGATGTCCTTGTTCATGAAGCAACATTTGCTAAGAACGAGGCGAAGATGGCTCATAACTACTACCACTCAACTAGTCTTCAAGCGGCAGAAGTTGCTAAGCAAGCAGGCGCAAAGAAATTATTGCTAACACATATTTCAGCACGTTATACCGGGAAGGCCGCTTACCAGTTGGCATACCAGGTACGTGACGTTGTTCGGGATACCAGGGTAGTAAATGATTTTGATGTTATTGATATACCATTTAAAAAATAGGTAATTGGCAAGGAGGCCTTTAAGATGAAAAAGAGGTTCAAACAACTGCGATTCCTAAAAAATAAGGTTGTATTGATCACTGGTGGCGATAGTGGGATTGGTAAAGCATTAGCCCTTGAAGCTGCTCGTCGGGGTGCGATTGTTATTGTGGTCGCACGTAACAAGAAGCGTCTAGAAAAGGTTGCTAACCAATGCTTGATTTTGTCTGGTCGTCCAGCATTTTCTTATGAATTAGACGTTACTGATCCTGACCAGATTGATGCGGTATTATCCCAAATCCAACATGAGGTTGGTGGGATTGATGCCCTTGTTAATTCTGCGGGATTGGGTGATTTTGCACCAGCAACCGGCGAATCATTTACCACTCTTAAAAGAATGACTGATGTGAACCTCCTTGCCCTCATGTACATTAGTCGTTGTGTTGCCCGGCAAATGATGGATCAAGGTTATGGAGCAATTATTAATCTGGGTTCAATTGCTGGAAAAATTCCAACCCCTAACAGTGCTGCATATTCTGCAACCAAAGCAGGTGTAAACCAATTTGATAATGTTTTACGAATGGAAGTAGCTGATTATGGAGTCCAGGTCTTAACTGTTAATCCTGGTCCAATTGATACACCATTCTTCGAGAAAGCTGATGTCCAAGGGAAATACCGTGCACACTTGCCAAGATGGATGTTTGTTTCACCAACTGAACTTGCTGAACAGATTTGGAATAATGTTGGCTATAAGACACGCGAAATTAACCTGCCGGGTTACATGGGTTGTCTCAGCTGGATCTACAGTATCATTCCAGGACTTGGTGACTGGGCGATTAAAAAGTTCTTTGATTTTCAACAAAATAAGCGAGAACTATAATTGACTCTCGTGGTAATGGGAGGCTAGGAAAAATGGCTTGTTTTTCCCAGCTTCTTTCTTGATTTTAAAAATGAATGGTGGTTTGAATGGTAAAAGCACAGTATGATTGGCAACGGGTAAAGGCACCGGATAAGCAGGTAGTTAGCCAACTGAGTCAAGAACTCTCGGTAAGTCCTGTGATTGCCCGCTTATTAGTTGAGCGGGGGATTACTAGTTTAGATACGGCTCATAGTTATCTTCAGCCGTCAATGGAGATGATCCATGATCCACACCAGCTTCATGATATGGATAAGGCAGTTAAACGGATCCGGGAAGCAGTGGAAAATGAAGAACAGATTACTGTTTATGGTGACTACGATGCGGATGGCATCACCAGTACCGCTTTGATGTATGAGGTCCTCCGGGATGCCGGAGCAAATGTTAATTATTATGTTCCTAACCGCTTTCGTGATGGATATGGTCCCAATGCGGATGCATACCAACGAATTGTCGAGCAGGGGACCAAGTTGATTATCACTGTTGATAATGGTGTCAGTGGTAAAGCGGTGATTGACCCAGTAATGAAGCAGGGAATTGATGTGATTGTAACAGATCACCACGAAATGCCAGAAGAATTACCCGATGCTTATGCAATTGTGCACCCTCGTTACCCAGGTAGTGATTACCCATTTGCTGATCTATCTGGAGTTGGGGTAGCATTTAAGGTTGCTTGGGCGCTGATGGATGAATTCCCTGAAGACTTTCTTGACCTAGTTGCCATTGGTGAAATCGCCGACGTGGTTAGTGTGACTGATGAAAATCGGCCATTGATTATGGCTGGGATCCAAGAGCTTCGTCAGGGGATGCGACCGGGACTACATGCCTTGATCAAGGAAGCCGGGGTCAGTGAGCAATATTTGACCGACCAGGATATTGGCTTTGTGATTGCTCCTCGGCTAAATGCATTAGGCCGGATCGCGGATGCTAACGATGGCGTTAAGCTCTTAACGACTCTTGATGAAGACCAGGCGGGAAAATTAGCCAAGATGGTTGATCAGGCGAATAATAAGCGCCAGGAATTAGTAAATGAAATTATGGCTGAGGCTCAGCAGCAGTTAAGTCAATTAGACCAAGCTCAACCAGTATTCTTAATCGTCGGTCATGACTGGCATCAAGGAGTACTAGGAATTGTTGCTAGTCGCTTGATGGATCAAACTGGTAAGCCGGTAATTGTTGCTAGTTCCAATGATGATCAATCAATTGCCAAGGGTTCCGGTCGGAGTGTTGATGGCTTTAACCTATTTGCGGCATTGGATGGTCATCGGGGATTGATGACGTCATTTGGTGGTCACCCGGCTGCGTGCGGTTTGAGCTTTGATGTTAGTAATCTTGAAGCTCTGCGGAATGTGCTAGTTGAAGAAGCACAGAAGCAGGGATTTGATGATCGGGAAAAACAGCCATTAGAGATTGCTAGCTCGATTAATCCAGCAGAGATTAATATGCAGTTGTATGAACAATTGGTAGCTCTTTCGCCATTTGGACCGGGAAATGAACAACCAATTTTTGAATTAGCTCCTGACCAAATTGGTGATATTGTGACCATGGGGAAGGATAATTTACACCTAAAATTTACGGTAAGTGATGGTCAGACGAAAGTTACGGTGATTGCCTTTGGAAAGGGACAATTAGCGCCAATCCTAAAATCAGCAGTCGCAAGCCAAGTTAATCTGGCAGTTAAGCTTTCAATTAATGAGTGGCGGGGGAAGCGGACGGTCCAATTAATGCTTGCGGATATTTGTGTTGATGGTCCGGTAATCCTTGATCAACGAACCAATAAACTGAATCCCCAACTTTTTAATGAACAAGGCTATTACATTGCGTTTGATAAAAAATTACGAGATAATATCCAGCCCCACCTTCCAAACGGGCAGGCATTATCACCAGAAGAAGCAGTGGGGACCGATTTCTCTGGACAACAGGTAACATTGGTGGACTGTCCGCCAAGTTTGAAAGAATTTGAAAAACTATTTAGTAATGATCAGCATGCCCCGTCATTGATCCGCTTATTTCTATTTCAACCGCACAGCGTCTACCTAAACGGGATGCCAGTTCGGGATGAATTTGCCCGATTATATCGGCTTGTAGTCCAGGTACCGCAGATTGATTTAAACCGCCAGTTGAACCAATTAAGTACGCGGTTAAGGATTAATGCAGAACGATTAATTTTTATGTTAAGAGTGTTTTCTGCGGCTGGATTTGTTACAATAAAAGATGGTATTTTAAAACCAGTCAGTGATGTGGATAAAACTGACATTAAAGAAACAAGCCCATATCAGCGGCGCATCGCTCAGTATAAAGCTGAACAAGTATTATTATTTAGCGATAGTAAGTCCCTGGCAAAGTGGGTATTAAACTGTCTAAACATACATTAAAGGAGACAATTTTTTCTTATGACTTTAGACCTCTACAAGTACGTTGCGAGTGTTCCAGATTTTCCAGAAAAGGGAGTAACTTTTCGGGATATTTTACCGTTAATGGCTAATGGAGCAGCTTTTAAGCAGGCAACTGATGAACTTTGTGACTACGCAAAGGATAAGCAAGTTGATATGGTTGTTGGTCCTGAAGCACGGGGCTTTATTGTTGGTTGCCCAATTGCCCGTGAGTTGCAGGTTGGGTTTGCTCCAGCCCGAAAGAAGGGCAAACTACCACGGAAGGCCGTTAGTGCAAGTTATGATCTGGAATACGGTCAAGCAACCCTTCAAATGGAAGCCGATTCAATTAAACCAGGCCAACGTGTTTTGGTCGTAGATGACCTTTTGGCTACTGGTGGTACTATTTCTGCAACCATTAAGATGGTGGAAGAAATGGGTGGAATTGTTGTTGGATGTGCCTTCTTGATTGAATTAAAGGATCTTCATGGTCGAGAAAAGATCAAGGACTATGATATGAAGGCCTTAATGGAATTCTAGTGTCAAAAAATAGGGGTAATTATTAATGATTTTCTTGATTGTTTTTGGTGGCTTAATGTTAATCTTGGGTGGCTTTTACCTTGCTAATTCATGGCAACAATACCGTGAGTGGAAAGGTGGAACGATCATCGTTGCCCTTAGTTTAGCTGCGGTTATCTATGGGGTAATTAATTTGCCAGCATTTAACCATAATAAGCAGCACTCTTCTGAAGCCCGCTCTTCTCAAGTAACGACTACTAGCGGGAGCGCAGCCTTTTCTAACAAAGCAAATATCGGCTCTGGAAATGGTTCAGCTTCTCAAGAAAATAAGGAAATGGCAATCTTGCGACAATTACAAAAGGGATATGCTAAGCTTGGGGATGTTTCTTTTGATAGTAAGACTAAGACCTACAAGGTAACACCAACCGATGGTAATACTGTCAATGCGCTTAAGCAGTTGGCCCAGGATCCAAGCCAGGCAGAGCAGATGGGTTGGAGTAAGTTGACTGATTCCTTCAAGAAGAACTCAAAGGACATCGACAAGGCAATTGGGACTGATTACTCAATCAGTATCATGAATCCAGGCGATGATAGTCAAGCTATGTATACAGCAAAGAATGGTAAGACAACTTACGACATTGCAAACCAATAATTACCTTTACTGTGGGACACAATTTTGATACAATTTGGTTGTTCGGAGTTATTTTGAATAACCAATTATGGAGAGTTGGCAGAGTGGTAATGCACCGGACTCGAAATCCGGCGAACCCGTGTAGAGCGGGCGCGCAGGTTCAAATCCTGTACTCTCCTTATTTAAATTCTATGTAAGTTTAAGGAACCTCAAATACGTTGATATAATAGCGTTTTGAGGATTTTCTTTTTTATTTAACTTTAAGAAAGACAAAGTAAGTGTTCTCAAAATGTTCTCAAATATAAAGGTTCCTTATTTTATTAGTACGGAAATGACGTGTACCCTTAAAGTTGGAACTTGTATGTTCTTACTTGTAAATTGAATAATTATTTTTCTTAGGCAACTAAATTCTGCTCGTATTGGAGTGGTGTTTGGTTGCCTAGTTTTGTCTGTATTCGTCGTTCATTATAGAAATGAAGCCATTCTTCAATTGCCTGGATTAATTCATCGCGACTTCGATAACTAGTATCCTGGCCAATCTCAGCTTTAAGTTTGCTAAAGACCGTTTCACAAGCGGCGTTATCTAAACAGGTTGCTCGATGAGACATGCTTTGTCGAATGTGTCCTTCACGCAAAAGCTTTCGCCAAGCGTGATGTTGGTAGTGCCATCCTTGATCGGTGTGAAGAGTTAATTGATAACCAGTATATGGTAACTGATCTAGTAACTTTTGCAGTGGTGTTAAGGCAAAATGGAGTGTAGGGCTTTGACCGATGGCCCAAGTTAAAATCTGCTTAGTGGCGAGATCTTTAATGACTTCCAGATAGACTTTTTGGCCGTTATATGCCTTAAATTCAGTAATGTCACAGACCATTTTCTGATATTTACGATTACTCATAAAGCGACGATTAAGCTTGTTCTTGGCCTTCTTACCGTTAGGACCCTTGGAAGAATCGTATTTGCGCCGCCGCTGATTGTATTTAGTACATTTAAGATTCATCTCATGCATGAGGCGTTGGATTCGCTTGTGATTAGGAGCTGTTTTACCGATTAGCTGATAATAAGCGCGCACTTGGGCGCTAAGTCGTCGCACTCCATACTCGGCTTCATAGTAGTTAAACAGCCCTTTGATTACCGCTTTAAGCTCAAGTTCATCTTCGTTAGGGTACTTAAACTGTTTCTGCCAGTATTGGTAAGTCGACATCGAAATTGGGAGCGCATCAATTAAGTCCTTTAACAGGTATTTAGCCTTGAGTTCATTAATTACTTGCGCAAGTTCTTTTTTGGATGCTTTCTCAAGGCTGTCAATTTTTTGAGGCGTCGAGTTGTATCTTTAATAATAAGTTTTCTCTTTGTAGAGCTTGATTCTGTTTTTGGAGTTGAAGTAGTTGTTGGTCTCGATCCTTGTCGTGTTGTGTGACCATTTTTAGGTTTCCTTCCGCGGCGTAATTCTAATAAAGCTTGCGGCCTTGCTTATTATAAAGAGCTTCCCATTTAAATATTGAACCGGGCGATCGAAAGGCAAAGTGAATACAAGTTTCAGAAATTGATGCCAAATTTTCTTGTTTCCACTTTACCAGATTCAGCCGGAAATCCCCAGTCACTTTAGGTGGATTGAGCAGTGCCTGTTTACCAAATTTTGCATAAATTCCCACGCAAATTTGAAATTCTAGTTTAGAGATTCCGTATTTGCTCCTTATAGCAGTTAAGCTAGCTGTTCCATTGGCATACTCCTCAACGGCTTTAATCTTAGTGTTAATACTAATTTTAGTCATAAAAATACCCCCAGAGTTGATTTCCAACTCTGGGGGTACACGTCAAGACTTAATAACTAGGTGGCTATTTTGGTTATACTATTCAAATTTTATTCATTTTCATTCCGCAAACTAGGGATTTCTTTATCCTCACTCTTGTTTGGGCTCCATCAGCCTTGCTTACTGATGGAGTTGGTTGGTAGGCACATAAAAACCAAGATAACGATTTCTAGGATGGCCATTAAGCCGTTGCAGAATTCGTTGTCAACATTGCCTAAGATGATTGAAAGCAACCAAGCTGCAAATAAGAATCAACTGGAGATGCCAACATCCCGAAGCCGACGAACAGTAATTGCGATTCCGGAGAAGATGTTAGCGATCCCAAAGACTGCCATTAAGACCGCGATAATTAGGATTGCTCCTAATCCCTGAGTGCTCCCGTTAATTAATGAACTAAATGATGAGACACCGCAAGCAACGAGCAATAGCCATAGAATTGCGTAAATAATTAAGTTAGCTAACACGGGCCACCAGTAATCAGCTCGCGTAGAGGTAGCCTGGTATTTAAATGAGTTTTCCCAATAATATTTATAAGCTTTAAACATAGTTTAACTCCTCCAATTCTACTATACCATACTTAGAATGCATATCATTTTATATTATTGTTAATCCCCAGTAAAATAAGGGTGTGGAAAGGATTAGATGGTTGTTTATGCAAAGGAGTTGTTTCAAATGAAAATAGTTGACAAGCCACTTTCAAAGAAGCAAAAAGTTGCTGCTGTTAGTTTAATTACCGGTGCAATTGCTTTACCAATTTGCATTTTTGCAAAGGTTCACGGAAAGTAATTCCTAATAACAACATAATTAAACTGCCGTTCGAATTAACTCGAGCGGCAGTTTATTTTGATATTAATGGTTTAAAAATTAGTTGACTAATTATTGAGCAGTGTATCCACCGTCAGTGACGAATTCTGAACCGGTACTGAAGGAGGAACGGTCAGAAGCAAGGAAGACACACATGTTGGCAATTTCATCTGCGTCCCCAAGACGGCCCATTGGGTGCAATGCTTCCAAATCAGTCCGCATTTCTGGGTAAGCATCAACCATTGGGGTATGAGCGTAACCAGGGTGAACAGAGTTAATTCGGATTGGGTACTTCTTATCGCAACAGTAGAGGGCGGCTGACTTAGTGATCAGACGAACGGCACCCTTCGCAGCGTTGTAAGAGAAGAGGTTTGGAATCCCAATTAGGCCGGCAATTGAACAAAGGTTAATAATTGAACCACCGTTTTCTTTCATGTGCTTAATGGCATACTTTTGCCCAAGCATAACCCCGTCCAGGTCAACGGAAAGAATCTTGTGGAAGTCTTCCATCTTGACGTCTTCGGCATTATCGAAGAGGAGAATTCCGGCATTGTTTAATAGCACATTTACTGGACCGAAAGTTTCTTCAGCCTTCTTGAATACTTCTGGCCAAGAGTTTTCGTCTGAAACGTCTTGCTTGATAAAGATTGCCTTGTCGCCTAGTTTGTCCGCTTGCTTTTGCCCTTCAGCATCGTCAACGTCAGTCATTACAACTTTGGCGCCTTCGTTGATAAATGCCTTGGTACTTGCAAGACCGAACCCTTTTGCTGCACCAGTTACGATTGCAATTTTACCGTCTAGTTCACCCATAAAGAAACATCCTTTCTAAAAATAAAACAGGAGAAAAAATAAAACATACCATCTAGTTGATAACGCTTACATGTTTAGAATAGCACTAATAAATAGATAAAACAACTAATATTAGTAAATAATATTTGAGTTAATTGTTGCTAACCCGATCGGTGTTTAATGCTTTGCTAATGTAGCCTGGTTAAAATTCTTCAGCTTTTCCGTTATAATTAGAGTATTAGTTTCTAAAGAGGTTGATTATGAGTAAGTACTATGCAGTAAAGAAGGGGCGGCACTCCGGGATCTACCAAACCTGGCCTGAGTGTCAGCGGGAAATTAGCGGTTATCCTGGTGCGGTATATAAAAGCTTTTTGGATATGCAAACCGCAACCGAGTGGCTTGATGGATGGGATACCGATCAGAAAAAAATAAATAAAAATAACCCTGATGCGATTTACCTTTTTACAGATGGTGGATCGCGGAACCACGGAAATAAGTTAGGCCAACACGTTAAAAAGACGGATAAAGCTGCCTGGGCATTATTGATTAAGAAAGGTGACAAGTCCTTTACCAAAACTGGTGGGGAATTTGGGGCAACGAATAACCGGATGGAGCTAATGGCATTGCGGAATGCTCTTCAAATCCTGTTGAAAAATAAGAAGCAGGATAGCCCAATTATTGCAATCCTTGATTCTCATTACGTTTTGGATCCAATTATGAAGCACTGGTTAAATGGTTGGCGAAAACGGGGCTGGAAAACAAGTAGCGGTTCGGCAGTCGCTAACAAGGAGTTATGGCAGGAGGTTGTCAAACTGTTGCCACAATTTAGCCGGCTCGAATTTCAGTGGACAAAGGGTCACGCTGATAATGATGGGAATATTATTGTTGACCACCTCTTAAATGAAACGATGGATAAGATGGGGGAAGAAAAATGAAAATTGGAATTGATAAAATGGCGTTTGCTACAACCGATGAATACATTGACTTACGGGAATTGGCCCGGAAGCGGGGAGATGAACCAGACAAGTACACGATTGGAATTGGCCAAGATCGTCAAGTCGTTGTGCCAATGAGTCAAGATATCGTAACACTAGGCGCTACGGCGGCTGAAAAGCTACTGACAAGTGAGGATAAGAAACACTTGTCGACTGTCATTGTAGCCACGGAATCAGGAATTGATAATTCAAAGGCTAGTGCAATTTATGTAAAGCATCTATTAGGCCTGGATGACTTTGTACGGACTGTAGAGTTAAAGGAAGCCTGCTACTCCGCAACAGCCGGGATCCAATTTGCCAAGGGATTAGTTGCCATGAATCCGCAATCAGCTGTCTTAGTGATTGCTGCTGATATCGCCCGGTACGGTTTGGAAACATCCGGAGAAGTGACCCAGGGTGCTGGTGCAGTCGCAATGTTGGTTACTGCTAACCCACATGTTTTGGCTCTTGAAGATACTACAGTTTCATACACCAAGGACTTAATGGACTTCTGGCGGCCACTATATGCCACTGAAGCGCATGTTGATGGGAAGTACTCGACTAACGTCTACATTGAATTTTTCCTCCAATGCTGGCAACGCTATCGTCAATTAACGGGGCGCCAACTCGATGATTTTGCTGCGCTTGCATTTCACCTTCCCTTTACCAAGATGGGGAAGAAGGCTCTTGAAGGATTACTCCAGGATGATCATTCCCCAATTGCGGAGAAGATGCGGGAGCAATTAACCGCAAGTCAAAAGTATTGTCGTGAAGTAGGTAACTTGTATACCGGTTCACTTTACCTTGGCTTGATGTCGCTATTGCAAAATGGCCAGGTTAAAGCTGGTGACCGGATTGGCCTCTTTAGCTATGGTTCCGGAGCTGAAGGTGAATTCTACAGTGGAATTTTACAAGCTGGTTTTGAAAAATACCTCAGTAACGTTAACGCGGACTTAGCTGATCGTCACCAGGTATCAATTGAAGAATACGAACAGCAATTTAATTCTCAATTAGGGATGAATCCTGATGATGTAGAGCTTGACTGGGAAAAGGATCCAGCACCGTTTGTTCTTAAGGGACAAAAAGATTACAAGCGGATTTATGGCAAGGGCGAAAATTAATCTTAGATAAAAGTGTTATACTGTAATTAACAATAAACGGGGAGCTTGTATAACAGGCTGAGAGGAAGATGTGATCTTCGACCCATGGGACCTGATTTGGATAATGCCAACGGAGGGAATTCAATTAAGAATTTTAAAGTCGATCAGGTTTTAAACCTGGTCAACTTTTCTTTATCAGGATCAAGTTCCGCTAATCATGTAAAGGATGGTGGAACTGATGCAACATAGGACATCACTGTTTGAAAATGGAATGATTTGGTGTGGAGCAGGAATCTCAATTGCCGAGATCCTGACAGGAACGTATTTGGCACCATTAGGAATGACGAAAGGAATTATCGCGATTATTTTAGGCCACCTTATTGGTTGTAGCCTTCTTTTCCTTTCGGGAGTAATTGGTGGTCAGTTACGGATTAGTGCAATGGAATCCGTTAAACTTAGCTTTGGTCAAATTGGGGCGTTGTTTTTTGCATTATTGAATGTCCTCCAGCTAGTCGGTTGGACCGGGATTATGATTTATGATGGTTCATTAGCGGCTGATGGACTCTGGCAACTTGGTCAACCGACATGGTGCCTGTTAATTGGGATTTTGATCATTTTATGGTTGGTTATTGGGATTCGACGACTAAAATGGCTTAATTTGGTTGCACTAGCTGCTTTGCTGCTACTAACGGTTGGCCTTTGCTACCTCATCTTTACGGAGCCACATGTCAACAGTCGTCTAGGCAGCCTGTCGTTTGGTCAAGGACTAGAATTAGCCATTTCGATGCCTCTTTCGTGGTTACCTTTAATTTCAGACTATACTTCGGTAGCCCAGAAGCCGGCACAAGCGAGCGGTGTTAGTGCGGTTATGTATGGGGTGATTAGTTGTTGGATGGCAATCGTTGGCTTAGGTGCAACCCTCTTAACCGGTGAAACGAACATCGCTAAAATAATGCTTGGTGCTGGAGTGGGTCTCAGTGGCTTAGCCATTGTTCTCCTCTCGACAGTCACCACGACCTTTATGGATGCTTATTCTGCTGGTGTTTCTGCCCAGACACTAAAAGTTAAGTGGTCATCCCGCTCAACTGGGATCTTGGTAACGGTCTTTGGCGTTCTGGGAGCGATTATTTTGCCGATGGATAATTTCAGTAACTTTCTCTATATTATTGGTTCCGTGTTTACTCCAATGATTACAATTCAGATTATGGACCGCTTTGTTTTCCATTTTGATAATCGTAATCAACAGGTTAATTGGCGAAACTTCAATCTATGGTTGATTGGCTTCATCGTTTACCGGTGCTTGATGCTGATCGACTTACCGGTCGGGAATACCTTGCCAGATGTTATGATTGTGATGCTTCTGGTATGGTTAGTTGAGCGCAAAAGAAAAAGCACAACAGAACTACTTTAAGTTTCTGCTATGCTTTAATGGTGATATATCTATTAGAATATATGATCACGGTATAAACCAATCACTTTCCCAAGAATTGTAACGTTATCTAAGTAAATCGGTGCCATCGTATCGTTTTCGGGCTGAAGACGGTAGCGTTTATTTTCTGGTTCGCGGTAGAAACGCTTGCAAGTGGCCTCATTATCACTCGTCATGGCGATCACAATTTCACCGTCTTTTGCAGTTGATTGCTTGCGGACGATGACGTCATCCCCGTCAAGGATTCCTGCCTTGATCATACTTGTCCCGTGAATCTTTAACATAAATAATCCAGAAGCATCCTTAATCGAAGGAGGGAGAGGGAAGTAGTCAGTGGTATCTTGAACGGCTAAAATCGGTTGACCAGCTGTGACTACACCGAGCATTGGAATCTCCTTTTGCTCTGGCTCGATTCCGAGAAGATCAAGCCCTTGCTTAGTGATTTCTAATGCCCGTGGTTTGGAAGGATCCTTTTGGAGGTAGCCTTCCTTAATTAAGTTAGTTAAGTGAGCATGGACGGTTGAGGTGGAAGAGAGGCCAACGGTTCCGCAAATTTCGCGGACTGTTGGTGGGTAACCGTGATCCTTAACGTGTTTGTAAATGCAATTTAATACGGCAATTTGTTTTTGACTTGCAGCTTTTGCCATTTTGACACCTCATTTGGCTATTGATATTATTCTTAGAATATCATAGTGAATGACGATTTTCAAACGTACGTTCGCGATAAAAGCTAATTAGTAGATATCTTGAAAATAGCTACCAATTTAGCTAAGATCAAGGTAGTAATTTAAGAATATATGGAATGTGAGGAGATAATTATGGCTGAATCTACAGACCAGGAAAAGTTATTAAAGCGAATTAATGAACTTGCCCACAAAAATAAAGAAGAAGGTTTAACGGAAGCCGAAACAAAAGAACGGGCAAAGTTAAGAAAAGAATATCTTAAGAATTTCCGTGAAGCAATGCGGAGTAATATTGAAATGATGCGGATCTTTGATGATAACGGTAAGGAAGTTACTCCGGAAAAGGTTCGTGAAATTCAACGGAAAAAGGGATTACGGGATGACTAAAATTGTTTAGCCCTTTTCAAGTCGACTACTTTCGTGTACTATTGAACAGTAACTAAAAAAGGAGGAAAGTAGTTGTGGCATTAACAATTTCATTGGTAATCCTCGCCTTACTAATCGGTTTAGTTGGCGGTTTCTTTGGTGCTCGTCGTTACATGGAAAACTACCTTCGCAATAATCCACCTATTAGTGAAGAAATGTTGCGGACAATGATGTTACAAATGGGCCAGAAGCCATCTAGCCGAAAGTTACATCAAATGATGCAAACCATGAAGGCGCAAGCCAAAAAAGCAAATAAGTAATTTTTAAAAGATAAGAGGGTGAGAAAAACGTTTTGTTTTTCTCACCCTTAATCTATTCTTAATAGTTTCAAATTTATAAAGTCTAATTACGGGAATCCTAAAGGCTAGCTTTGCGTCGTAACCAGGGCCTTAGAGCTTAATGCAGCGGTGCAAGCCTATTTGTCTCTCAAGAAGGTTAATTCCCAGATTTCTTTCAATTTATAATTAAAAGTCGTCATCTTTTGGCTTTGGTGGAACAATGTATTTGTAATTTGGATTAATTTGGTGGTCTAGTTCATCAAAAGCCTTTTGCATTTCATCTTCTAGTTTTGCCTGGCTTTCATCATCTAATTTGTTTTTGCGGTCAACATAGATTGGCTTACCAAAGGCAATGTGGCGAGGTTGTCGCTTAAACATTTCACCAAACTTGAGTGGCCCTTGATAAACAACCGGAACGAGAGGAACATTCGCTAATTTGGCAATTAAAGTAGCACCACCCTTTAACTTGCTTGAATAGCGGGAACCTGATGGAAAAATAATTGTTGATAGATCGGTCTTCCGCAGGATCTGGACTGGCTTCTTAATAACAGATGGACCGGGATTTTTACGGTCAACTGGGAAAGCATGGAGCCGTTTTAAGAAGAAGGCGTCTAAAGGATTTTTGAATAACTCCTTTTTTGCCATAAAACTAAACTTCTTTGGGTAGATCGCTAGAGCAATTAGGACCGGATCCATCCATGTCCGGTGGGGGGCAATAATGATATAATTGCCGTCGGGTATATTTTCCTTATTATAAATTTTAGCTTTGCCATTAATTAAGTTTAAAAATGGTTGAACAATGGCAACGAGAAATGAATATAGCATAAAATCATCCAATCTTAATCTGAATAATAACTGGCATTATTATGACGAAAAAATCAACTCCTTGCAAGTTTTAAAAGAGGTGAGTGGTAAATGGACAATGATAAATTACTAAAAACAAATGAACGAATTGATCAACTATACAGCCAGGATGTTCAAATTATTCAAAATCCAAACTGCTTTGCGTTTTCACTAGATGCAGTTCTCTTAGCTGATTTTGTTCGGCCAAATAAGAAGCGCCAAGCAAAAATTGTTGATCTGTGTGCTGGCAATGGGGCGATTGGCCTTTTTCTCCATCAGAAGCTTGGTGGTCACTTCACAGAGGTAGAACTTCAACAGCCGATTGCAGATATGGCAGAGCGAACCGTCAAGTTAAACCATTTAGAAGAACGTTATGATGTTTTAAATATGGATATTAAGGACGTTTACGAGAAGATACCAAAGGATTCAGCAGATATCGTTTTGTGTAATCCACCATACTTTCCAAATAATGAGCATAGTCAAAAGAACCCTAACCAAGCTTTAGCGATTGCTCGTCATGAAATTAAAACTAATTTAACAATGGTTGTCGAAAAGATGAGTGGCCTCTTAAAGATGAATGGTCGGGGATACCTAGTCCACCGTCCAGATCGCTTAGCTGAAATTTTAACGACATTAACAAGTCACCGTCTTGCTCCTAAACGGATCCGCTTTATCCATCCAAAACCGGATCGGGAAGCAAATATCGTATTGATTGAGGCAATTAAAGATGGTGGGGATGGTGGCATCCGGGTCGTTCCCCCATTAGTGGTTAATCAAGCTAACGGTGAGTACGGAACTGAGGTACAACGGTTGCTTTATGGCGATAAAAAGTAAACATTATTACATGTATGTTTTACATTGTGCCGACCAAAGCCTTTATTGTGGTTTTACTACCAATGTGCTCCGACGTTTTCACACTCATCAAACATATAAGGGAGCAAAATATACGCGGGTAAAATCACGCCACCCACTTAAGCTGATCTACTGGTGCGAATATCCAACCAAACATGATGCATTAAGTGCTGAATACCATTTCAAACACCAAAGTAGACAGCAAAAAGAACACTACTTACACTTGAGAGGAATTAGTATTTAAATTAATTCTGTGAAGTTATGGATAAAAGCTTGTCAGATGAGCCGCTTTTTTGTATACTATATTTCGGTGTTAAACGCCAATTTCACACCCAATAGGATGGTGGCAATGTGCTAATTCAGTTTGACTGCCAGAGGATTATTGGGGAGGAAAAAACATTTTGGAGGTACATATTTTATGTCTGTTGTTACTATGAAGCAATTGCTTGAAGCCGGTGTTCACTTCGGTCACCAAACTCGCCGTTGGAACCCAAAGATGGAAGAATACATCTTCACTGAACGTAACGGTATCTACATCATTGACTTACAAAAGACTGTTAAGTTGATTGATACTGCTTACAACTACATGAAGGATGTTGCTGCTAATGGCGGTGTTGTTCTTTTTGTTGGTACTAAGAAGCAAGCTCAAGACTCAATCGAAGAAGAAGCTACCCGTGCAGGTCAATACTACGTTAACCACCGTTGGTTAGGTGGTACTTTGACCAACTGGAAGACTATCCAATCACGGATTGCTCGTTTGAAGGAATTGAAGAAGATGTCTGAAGACGGCACTTTTGATGTTCTTCCAAAGAAGGAAGTTGCTGTTTTGACTAAGCAACGTGAAAAGCTTGAACGTTTCTTAGGTGGTATTGAAGATATGCCAAAGATTCCTGATGTAATGTTCATCGTGGATCCACACAAGGAACAAATTGCTGTTAAGGAAGCACAAAAGCTTCACATTCCAATCGTTGCCATGGTTGATACTAACACTGACCCAGACGACATCGACTACGTAATTCCATCAAACGATGATGCTATTCGTGCCGTTCGTCTTATCACTTCAAAGATGGCTGATGCTGTTATCGAAGGTAAGCAAGGTCAAGATGACAACAAGCAAGCTGATACTAACGACGCTGCTGAAGAACACGAAGAAGTTTCTGAAGATTCATTAAAGAACCTTAAGAACAGTGTTGAAGGTAAGTAATTAAACGATAATTAAGTATTAAATACTTGGGCTGTTTGCGTACGGACCATTGTGGCCTGAGTACCAAATGGCCTTTTTTATTAAAAAGTTAACGAAGGAGAGATCTAATCATGGCTGAAATTAAAGCTGCTCAAGTTATGGAATTACGTAAGAAATCTGGTGCCGGTATCATGGATGCCAAGAAGGCATTAGTTGCTAGTGATGGTGACATGGATAAGGCAATGGACTACTTACGTGAAAAGGGTATTGCAAAGGCTGCTAAGAAGAGTGACCGCGTTGCTGCTGAAGGTTTAGCTGACATTGCTGTTAGTGGTAACACAGCTGCTATCGTTGAATTAAACTCAGAAACTGACTTTGTTGCTGCAAGTGACCCATTCAAGGATTTATTGAAGAAGGTTACTAAGTTAATCAGTGAAAACAAGCCAGCTAACGTTGAAGAAGCTCTTGCTATGAAGACTGAAAACGGTACTTTAAACGATGACTTGATCAGCACTACTCAAAAGACCGGTGAAAAGATTAGTCTTCGTCGTTTTGAAGTTGTTGAAAAGGAAGACGGCGACAGTTTCGGTGCCTACCTTCACCAAGGTGGCCAAATTGCTGCCCTTGTTGTTCTTGAAGGCGGAAATGAAGATGCAGCTAAGGATGTTGCTATGCACGTTGCTGCTATCAACCCTGAATTCATGACTCGTGACGATGTATCCCAAGATCGTCTTGACCATGAACGTGAAGTCTTCAAGGAAGAAACCTTGAACGAAGGCAAGCCTGCTAAGATTGTTGACAAGATTGTTGAAGGTCGTTTAAACAAGTTCCTTTCACAAATTTGCTTGGCTGACCAAGACTTTGTTAAGAACCCAGACCAAACCGTTGCTGAATTCGTATCTGCTAACGATGGTAAGTTGAAGTCATTTGTTCGTTACGAAGTTGGTGAAGGAATCGAAAAGAAGCAAGATGACTTTGCTCAAGAAGTTAAGGACCAAATGAACTAAACAACGTTCGGCTAGAAAGGGCGTACTCTTTGAAGTGCGCCTTTTTTTGAAAACAATACCATTAGGAGGCAGGTTTATGTCAGACATTAAATACAATCGTGTCATTTTAAAGCTTAGTGGTGAAGCTCTTGCAGGTGAAAAGGGCTTTGGAATTAACCCACCAGTGCTTAAAGATGTCGCTAAGGAATTAAAGGAAGTCCATGATTTAGGTGTTCAAATTGCCATTGTTGTTGGTGGTGGAAACATGTGGCGTGGTGTTACAGGTGCAGAACTTGGAATGGAACGTGCACAGGCTGACTACATTGGAATGTTAGCAACAATTATGAACGCATTATCACTTCAAGATGCATTGGAATCACTTGATGTTCCAACACGGGTCCAAACTTCTATTGAAATGCGTCAAATCGCTGAACCTTACATCCGGCGGAAGGCAATTCGTCACCTTGAAAAGGATCGGATCGTGATCTTTGCTGGTGGTACTGGAAGTCCTTACTTCTCAACTGATACTACCGCTGCATTGCGTGCTGCTGAAATTAATGCCGATGCTATTCTTATGGGTAAGAATGGTGTCGATGGTGTTTATAGTGCAGATCCAAATAAGGATTCAAGCGCCGTTAAATTTGATCACTTAACCCACATGGAATTAATCGAAAAGAACTTACATGTTATGGATACCACTGCAAGTTCACTTTCAATGGATAACCATATTCCATTAGTTGTATTTAACCTGAATACTCCCGGCAATATTATGAAGGTTGTTAAGGGACAAGAAGTTGGAACCACAATTGAGGGGGATTAACTTATGGCTACAGGAAAGCAAATTTTAAACGAAGCAAAGGATAAAATGGCCAAGTCAGGCGATGCATTACGTCGTACCTTAGCTGATATCCGTGCCGGACGGGCAAACGCAAGCTTGCTTAATGGTGTTAAGGTGGACTACTACGGTGCACCTACTCCATTAAACCAAGTGGCATCAATTACCATCCCTGAAGCACGGCAATTGCTTGTTACTCCATATGACGAAAGTTCATTGGACAACATTGAAAAGGCAATTTATGCTGCTAATCTTGGTTTGACACCACAAAATGATGGTTCAGCTATCCGAATTTTGATTCCACAACTCACTGAAGAGCGTCGGAAAGAACTCGTTAAGGATGTTAAAGCTGAACTCGAAAAGGCTAAGGTTGCCGTTCGAAACGTCCGTCGTGAAGCAATGGACGACTTGAAGAAGGGTAACAAAGATGGTGACTTCAATGATGACGAATTCCATGATCTTGAAAAGAAGGTTCAAGCAGAAACCGATAATGGAATTAAGAACCTTGAAGACATTGCCGCCGATAAGGAAAAGGAATTAATGGGTTAATTTAATATCCCCGTTATTTTAGAAGAGCGAAAAGCGAGTTGGGAAACTAGTTCGTTTTCGCTCTTTTTTTAGTTAGGGTTGGCTTTTCGCCCCAATACATTTATAATTGACAAGTAGTTTTTACTTTAAATCCAAAATTTTGTCTGGAGGAACTGTTTTGTTTGGCAAAAAAGAAGTATCCTCAGCTAGTAATGCAAAGTTAGATCCAACACGAATTCCTAACCATATTGCAATTATTATGGATGGAAATGGCCGGTGGGCGCAAAAGCGTCACTTGCCACGGGTCGCTGGTCATAAGCAGGGAATGCAGACTGTGAAGACCGTGACGATTGCTGCTAGTGAATTAGGGGTAAAAGTTCTTTCACTCTATGCTTTTTCAACTGAGAATTGGAAGCGACCATCGAGTGAAGTTAATTATTTAATGCAATTACCAATCAAGTTCTTTTCAACCTTTGTTCCGGATCTAGTTAAACATAACGTCCGGGTAATGGTGATGGGAGATATCACCAAGTTACCTGCTGGGACTCAAAAGGCGGTTAACGATGCGATTAAAGATACTGCCGATTGTGATGGGATGATTTTGAATTTTGCTTTGAATTATGGCAGTCGCGATGAAATTATTCGGGCCACTAAACACATTGCCGAAAAGGTAGCCGCTGGCGAGATTAGTAGTGAACAGATTGATGAACAGCTACTTTCGCAGAATATGATGTCAGCAAAGTTAGGTGATTTAGCTGATCCTGATCTCCTAATTCGAACTAGTGGTGAAGAACGAATTAGTAATTTTATGCTCTGGCAGATTGCTTACAGTGAATTTGAATTTACTGATGTCTACTGGCCCGACTTTAATCGCGCTTCTTTGGAAGATGCCATTATTGAGTTTCAAGGACGTCATCGTCGTTATGGCGGCTTAAAAAATAATTAAGTTTGGGGAGAAAAACATTGAAAACACGGATAATTACTGCTGTTGTTGGTTTAGCGATCTTCATTCCGCTAATTGTTTATGGTCATTGGCCATTAACAATTGCCGCAATTGTGCTGGGCATTGTTGCAATGAGTGAAATCCTGGCAATGAAGAAAATGTTTCTGATTTCGTTTGAGGCCATTGTCTCTTACTTAGGAGTGGCATTATTAGTCCTTCCTGATGGTTGGCTAGATTTCTTACCTAGTGTCGCTACCCGGTGGTTTGCATTTTACTTTTTAGTAATCTTGTTGCTATTACATACCGTAATTCGTAAACAGCGTTTTACCTTTGATGATGCTGGGGTATTAACGTTAGCGATGCTTTACATTGGCCTTGGTTTTCGTTACTTTGTAGAAGCACGGGCCATAAACTTCCAAACATTGTTGTATGGGATGTTAATTGTCTGGATTACCGATAGTGGGGCTTACCTTATTGGACGAAAAATCGGAAAGAATAAGTTGGCACCAAAGATTAGTCCTAATAAGACTTGGGAAGGTTCAATTGGCGGAACGGTTGCCGCAACAATCATTCTTGCTATTTACCTATACTTTATTCCGGTTGGTGGTTCATTTATCCCAATGGTTTGCTTGACGTTAGTCTTATCAATTATGGGACAATTTGGTGATCTGATTGAATCATCACTCAAGCGCTTTTATGGTGTGAAGGATTCCGGAAAGATTCTACCAGGACATGGTGGTATTCTTGACCGGTTTGATAGTATGTTAATCGTTATGCCGATGATGCACCTCTTAGGTATTATTTAATTCTGAAAGAAGAAGGGATTTTGTGATAATAACAATCATCACCTTTATAATCGTTTTCGGAATATTAGTCTTAGTTCATGAATTTGGACACTATTATTTTGCAAAACGTGCGGGAATCCTCGTCCGTGAATTTTCAATTGGGATGGGGCCCAAGATCTGGTGGAAACAATCCGGTGGAACAACTTACACGATCCGGATTTTACCATTAGGTGGTTATGTTCGCCTTGCTGGTGCAGATGACGAGGATGAAGATGAATTACGTCCTGGGACGCCAGTAACAATTCAATTAAACGATCAAGACCTTGTTACTAACATTAACGCAAGTCAAAAGACAACCCTTTTTCAAGGAATCCCACTACAAGTTGTTGATTCTGATTTAGTCAATGGCTTGTGGATTAAGGGATATGTTAATAGTGATGAGAATGATCTTAAGACGTATAATATTGCTCATGATGCTTTGATTACGGAACACGATGGGACTGTTGTCCAAATTGCGCCAAAGGATGTTCAGTTTAACTCAGCTAGTTTGCCAGCCCGGATGATGACCAACTTTGCGGGACCGATGAATAACTTTATCTTATCTCTTGTCGTTTTCATTATTCTTGGTTTCCTTCTCAGCGGGGGTGTTCCGGTAAATAGCAATAAGATTGGCCACGTTAATTCAAACTCAATTGCAGCTCGTGAAGGGCTTGCAAGTGGTGATCGAATTACCCGTGTTAATCATACTAAAATTGAGAACTGGACAGATCTTTCGACCGCAATTTCAACTCATCCTGGAAAAAAGATTACGGTAAATTATGAGCACAATGGTAAACAGCACACCACTTCAATGGTTCCTAAGACTGTTAAACAATCAAATCAAAAGATTGGTCAAATTGGGATCCTTGAAGAAACGGATAAGAGTTTCTCAGCCCGAATTAATTTCGGCTGGCAACGATTTGTTGAAGCCGGAACATTAATCTTTAGTGTCCTCGGTCATATGTTTACCCATGGTTTCTCATTAAATGATCTTGGGGGACCAGTTGCTATTTATGCTGGAGCATCACAGGCAACATCACTTGGTTTTACGGGAGTATTGAACTTCTTAGCATTACTTTCGATTAACTTGGGGATTGTTAACTTGTTGCCAATTCCAGCTCTTGATGGTGGGAAATTATTACTAAACATCATCGAAGCGATTATCCGGCGCCCAATTCCAGAAAAGGCTGAAGGAATTGTGACGATGATCGGCTTTTTCTTGCTATTAGTATTAATGATTTTGGTTACGTGGAATGACATTCAACGTTATTTCATTCGATAAGGGAAAAGGAGTATTTGTATGCTACAATCAAAGATTTTAATTCCAACAAAAAAGGAAGCACCAAGTGATGCAGAGGCACTTAGTCATAAGATGATGGTTCGGGCTGGGTATATTTACCAAGTTTCCGCTGGTGTCTGGGCTTACTTGCCAATGGCTTACCGGGTTATTCGGAAAGTTGAAAATATTATTCGCCAAGAAATGGATAAAGCAGGTGCCGTTGAAATGATGATGCCAGCATTACTTCCTGCTGACTTATGGAAGGAATCTGGTCGGTACGAAAGCTATGGCGATAACCTCTTTAAACTAAAGGATCGTCGTGATCGCGATTTCATTATGGGACCAACTCATGAAGAAACCTTTACTGAAGTTATCCGGGATAGCATTAAGTCTTACAAGAAGTTACCCCTTGTTGTTTACCAATTGCAAGATAAGTTCCGTGATGAAGATCGTCCACGTTATGGAATCCTCCGTGGTAAAGAATTTGAAATGCTTGATGGTTACTCATTCTCTGCTGACCAAGCAGGATTGGATCAAGCATATGATCTTCAAGCTAAGGCTTACCGGAACATCTTTGACCGGATTGGCTTGAACTATAAGGTAATCTTGGCTGATTCAGGTACAATGGGTGGTAAGAACTCTCAAGAATTCTCCGCTCCAGCCGAAGTTGGGGAAGATATTATTGCTTATACTGACGGTGACTACGCTGCAAACTTGGAAAAGGCTACTAGCAAGTTCACTGGGGTTCAACAAACTGATGAACCCAAGGAACTTGAAAAGAAGCCAACTCCTGGCGCTCACAGTGTAGATGAAGCGGCAGAAAGCCTTGGGATTGATTCAAACCAAATCATTAAGACAATGTTCTACATTGCTAAGATGAGTGAAGAAGAATCAGAACCAGTTCTCGTTTTAATGCGTGGTAACGATGAAGTTAACGAAGCAAAGTTGAAGGATGAACTGGGTTGTGAGGAATTAACTCTGGCTAGTGAAGAAGATGCTGTGAAGTACCTTGGTGCACATCCAGGTTCACTTGGACCAGTTAATGTTGATGACAACATTAAGGTTTATGCTGATAATTACGTTAAGGTAATGGTTAACATGGCTTGTGGTGCAAATGAGGATGGTTACCACTACATTAACGCTAATATTGACCGGGACTTCCGTGTTGATAAATTTGGTGATTTCCGGAACGTTAAGGAAGGTGAAATTGCCCCAGACGGCCACCCAATTAAGTTCACTCCCGGAATCGAAATTGGTCACATCTTTAAATTAGGGACTCACTACTCCCATAAGCTTGGCGCTCAAGTCCTTGATAATAACGGTCGCTTAGTGGACGTTATTATGGGAAGTTACGGAATCGGTGTTAGTCGGTTACTTTCTGCGGTTGCGGAACAAACTGCTGACGAAAATGGTTTGGTTTGGCCTGATAGTATTGCCCCATTTGATGTTCACGTTATTCCTGTAAATGCCAAGAAGGCTGACCAAATGGAAATGGCTAATGAAATCACTGCTAACTTAGAAAAAGCTGGTTATGAGGTTCTGTTAGATGATCGTAAAGAGCGTGCCGGTGTCAAGTTTGCTGATTCTGACTTGATTGGGTTACCAATTCGGGTTACTGTTGGTAAAAAGGCTGCCGACGGGATTGTTGAAATTAAGATTCGGAAGACTGGTGAAACAGTCGAAGTTAAGACCGAAGAAGTTGCTGATACTGTTGGTATTTTGCTTAAGCAACTTAGTGGACAAGATGCTAATGAAGCTAAATAATTAGTCTAATCATTAATTTGTGGTAGCGATGGTAAAGTTTAACTTATCAACGCACCACTTTTTTATTGTAGGAGGATACAAGTGAGCTTATCGCGACAAGAATTATTTCAAAAGTTACTTGAACAAATTCACTTTCCAGAAAAAGATAATCCGGCCTTTCGTGATGCAAAGGTTCAATCAGTTGTGGTGCATAAGGATTCACGACTATGGGAATTTCATTTAATGATACGCCAACCATTACCGTTTAACCTCTTTAATGATTTTGGAAATGCCTTAAAAATGGGTTTTCGTGACATTGCCAATACACAGGTAAAAATTAGTAGTCCGATGACTGACCTTGATTCTAAGTTAATTGGAGATTACTGGGAATATGTAGTTCGTCATACTGCTCCTGATTCACCAATGACCCAGCAAGTTTGCACCCAGACTGCACCAGAAGTAAAAGATGGTCGGGTTACCCTTGTTATTGAAAACGAAATGATGAAGGAATTCCTTACTAAGAACGTTCTTGGAAAAATTGAAGAGTACTACGTTGAGCTTGGTTTTCCTAAGTTTCGGATTCACCCCTTTGTTGACGAGTCAGCTTCTGAAGCACGGATTAAGGAGCTAAAGGCTAAGCATGAAGCTGCGGATGCTAAACTGGCGGCTAAGGCAATGGAGCAGATTAAAAAGAATAATGTTGCCAAAAAGAAAAAGCAGCAAAAGGCGGTTGCTCCTGCCGACGGGCCAGTTCAACTTGGTCGGCTAATAAATGATTCTCAAGAAGTTAAGCAGATGAAGGACATCGTTGAAGAAGAACGCTCGGTCGTTGTTGAAGGATATGTTTTCAATACCGAGGTCCGTGAATTACGTTCGGGAAGACAACTGCTTACTTTTGAAATTACCGATTATACTTCATCATTTGCCGTAAAGAAGTTCTCCCGGAATGAGGCAGATGAGGCCCAATTTGCTAATATTAAAGCTGGCATGTGGCTTAAGGTTCGCGGACCTGTCCAAGAGGATACCTGGATGCATGATTTAGTTATTAATGCATTTGACGTGAATGAAATTAAACATGAGGAACGTCAAGATAAGGCTCCTGCTGACGATAAGCGGATCGAACTTCATGCTCACTCTGAAATGAGCCAAATGGATGCCACTAATTCAATTACCGAACTGGCTGGTCGAGCTCATTCATGGGGACATCCTGCAATCGCAATTACGGATCACGCCGACGTTCAGGCCTTTCCGGAAGCATTTAAGGCGGCCAAAAAGTTTGGAATAAAGATGCTCTATGGTGTTGAGGCCAACGTTGTTGATGATGGGATTCCGTTAGTTTATAACGAAAATGACACCCCTCTTGATGGTCAAACATACGTTATCTTTGACGTGGAAACAACGGGTCTTTCCGCAATTTATGATAAAGTAATTGAACTTTCTGCTTCAAAGATGAAAGATGGTGAAGTCTTAGAGCGGTTCGATGAATTTATTGATCCTGGTTTCCCACTTTCTGAAGAAACTACCAATTTAACATCAATTACCGATGAAATGGTCAAAGGATCGAAAAGTGAGGAAGAGGTCTTTAAAATGTTTAAAGACTTCTGTAAGGGCTGCATCATTGCCGGACATAACGTTTCCTTTGATATGGGGTTCATGAATACCGGATATCGACGGCACAATATGGAGGAAATTACAGCACCAGTTATTGATACTCTTCCTCTTGCGCGCTTTCTTTACCCTCACATGCGGGGTTACCGGTTAAATACTCTGAGTAAAAAGTTTAAGGTTGCGCTTGAACACCACCACCGGGCAAATTACGATGCTGAAGCGACCGGAAAACTGCTCCACATTTTCTTGAAGGATGCAGAAAAGCGTTATGGGATTAAGAAAATTAGTGAACTAAATAAGCATATGGCAGATAATGATGCTTACCGCCATGCGCGACCATTCCATGTTACTATTTTGGCCCAGACTCAAGCGGGGTTGAAGAACCTCTATAAGTTAGTTTCGATGTCGAATGTTAAATACTTTGCCCGGGTGCCACGGATTCCCCGGAGTGTTCTAACTAAGTACCGGGAAGGCTTGCTTTTGGGTACTGCGTGTTCATCTGGTGAAGTGTTTACCGCAATGATGGAAAAGGGCTTCACGGAGGCCGAACAAAAGGCGAAATACTATGACTTTATTGAAGTTCAACCGAAGCCCAATTACCTTCCGTTGATGGAACAAAAGGTGATTGCTGATGATGCTCACCTTGAAGATATTTTGAAGAACATGGTTAAACTTGGTGAGAACCTAGATAAGCCAGTTGTTGCAACGGGGGATGTCCATTATTTGGATGCCCATGATGCAATTTACCGGAAGATTTTAATTAATTCCCAGGGGGGTGCAAATCCACTAAACAGAACGAGTCGGCCGGATGTTCATTTCAGGACAACCGACGAAATGCTAAATGAATTTAGCTTCCTTGGTGATGATCTGGCACACCAAATTGTTGTTACGAATACCCATAAAGTTGCGAATATGATTGATGATGATATCAGTCCAGTCAAGGATAAACTTTATACGCCACACATGAAGGGTGCAGAACAAGAAATCCAGGACCGGACCTGGGATACCGCTAAAAGGTGGTATGGCGATCCGTTGCCAAGAATTGTCAAGGACCGGGTTGAACTTGAGCTAAATAGTATCGTTAAAAACGGGTTCTCAGTTATCTACTTAATTGCCCAGAGGTTGGTAGCAAAGTCGAATAAGGACGGATACCTGGTAGGTTCTCGTGGTTCTGTTGGTTCGAGTGTGGTTGCAACCCTTTCTGGAATTACGGAAGTTAACCCGTTGCCACCACATTACCGGTGTCCAAAGTGTCACTATTCTCACTTCTACACTAAGGGGGAATATAGTTCTGGCTTTGACCTTCCTGAAAAGAATTGTCCGCGTTGTGGGACATTATTGGTTAAAGATGGTCATGATATCCCATTCCAAACTTTCTTAGGGTTTAAAGGGAATAAGGTTCCGGATATTGATTTGAACTTCTCCGGAGATTACCAACCGATTGCCCATAATTACATGAAGGTTCTGTTCGGTGAAAAGAACGTATTCCGTGCGGGAACGATTGGTACGGTCGCTGATAAGACTGCTTACGGGTACGTTAAAGCTTACGAACGAGACACCGATAAGCAGTTCCGGGGGGCAGAAGAGGATCGTCTTTCCCACGGTGCCACTGGGGTAAAACGGACGACTGGTCAGCACCCAGCGGGAATTATTATTGTTCCCGATGATATGGAGATCTATGATTTTACACCGGTTCAGTACCCAGCAGATGATCAAAATGCTGCCTGGGAAACAACCCACTTTGATTTCCACTCAATCCACGATAATATTTTGAAGATGGATATCCTGGGACATGATGACCCAACGATGATTCGTGCGCTCCAGGATTTATCTGGTGTTGATCCACAAACCATTCCAATGAATGACCCTGGTGTGATGAGCCTCTTCTCTAGTCCTAAAGCCTTAGGAGTTACCGAAGAACAAATCCAAAGTAAGACAGGGACACTTGGATTGCCAGAGTTCGGGACCCGTTTTGTGCGGGGGATGCTTGAAGATACCCACCCGAAAAATTATTCTCAGTTATTACAGATTTCTGGACTTTCTCATGGGACAGGTGTGTGGTTGGATAATGCACAAGAGCTGATTAAACAAGGAGTCGCAACGATTGCCAACGTGATCGGATGTCGTGATAACATTATGACCGACTTGATTCACTATGGCCTTGATTCTGAAACGTCCTTCCAGGTGATGGAATCAGTGCGGCACGGACGCGGTATTCCAGATGAATGGCAAAAGAAGATGCGGGACGTAAATGTTCCACAATGGTACATGGATTCTTGCCTGAAGATTAAGTACATGTTCCCGCGGGCTCACGCGGCAGCCTATGTCTTAATGGCATTACGAATTGCCTACTTTAAGGTTTACTTCCCGCTAGTTTATTACTGTGCATTCTTCTCTGTTCGAGCTGATGATTTCGATGTCGTTGCCATGTCTCACGGTAAGGATGCGGTTAAGACACGGATGAAAGAAATCAACGACCAAGGGAATGATGCTAGTGCAAAGGATAAGAGTTTATTAACAATCCTTGAATTGGCAAATGAAATGCTAGAGCGGGGCTTTAAGTTCAAGATGGTTGATCTCGAACGGTCAGATGCAAGTGACTGGTTAATTGATGGTGATTCATTAATTGCGCCATTCCGGGCAGTCCCTGGTTTAGGGTTAAACGTTGCTAAGCAAATTGTTGCTGCACGGGAAGAAAAGAAATTCTTGTCCAAGCAGGACCTTGCTGAACGGGGAAAGGTTTCACAAACAATTATTGACTTCCTAACACAGAATCATGTTCTGGATGGTCTACCTGATGAAAACCAGCTAAGCCTCTTCTAAGCATTGCGGCTTGCTAGTTGTAATTGTTCATGCTATAATATACATGGTAAATAACTCGTTGGAGTGAGCAGAGATGCTCGCTCTTTTTATTGCAAACAATGGAGGTGACGCAGTTGAGCAGTGTCGTTGAAACAGTAACTGAATTAGCAAAACCAATCTTAGCAAAGCATGGTTGCTACCTTTATGATCTTGAATTCGTTAAGGAAGGTAAAAGCTGGTACTTACGGGTTTATGTTGATAAGGATGGGGGAGTAACTCTAGAAGACTGTGCGGATATTAGTGATGAATTGAGTGAAGCACTCGACAATACTGAACCGGATCCGATCCCTCAAGCATATTTCCTTGAGGTTTCTTCACCAGGTGCCGAACGGCCATTGAAGAAGGAAGCCGACTATGAGCGAGCAGTGAATGATTATATTCACGTTTCCCTTTACCAACAAGTTGAAGGGAAGAAGGCTTATGAAGGAACATTAGTTGACCTTAAGCCGGATGAATTAACATTGGAATACATGGATAAGACCCGTCGGCGCCAAGTAAAAATTGACCGTAAAGTGATCGCACAAGCACGGTTAGCAATCGACTTTAGTAAGATTTAAAGGGAGTGTTAAAAGGTGAGCAAAACAAAAGTAAACACTGAAATGATCGCCGCTCTTGATTACCTTGAAAAGGAAAAAGGGATCAAGAAGGATGTTGTAGTTGAGGCTTTGGAACAAGCTCTAGAATTAGCTTATAAGCAAAACTACGGTGAAAAGAACGTTGAAGTAGACTTTGACGGAGTTACCGGTAACATTAAGGTTTATGCCGTTAAGACTATTACCGATAATGAAGACCTGGTCGAAGAAGACGATAACGAATACATGAGCCTTGCTGATGCACGAAAGTTGCCTCACGGTCAAGGATACGATGTTGGTGACGAAATCCGTGAAGAAGTTACCCCACGTGATTTCGGTCGAATTGCTGCACAAACTGCCAAGCAAGTAGTTATGCAACGGTTGCGTGAAGAAGAACGGAAGATCATTTACAACAAGTACAAGACTTACGAAAACGAAATCATCACTGGTGAAGTTTCCCGTGAGGATAAGCGCTTTACGTGGGTTGATCTTGGTGATGGTGTTGAAGGTGCAATGGGTTATCGTGACAAGATGCCAAATGAACACTACCACATCCATGACCGGATCCAGGTTTATGTTTCAAAGGTAAATGATGATCGTCGTGGTCCACAAATCTTCGTTAGTCGGACAGCCCCAGAATTATTAAAGCGGCTATTTGAACGTGAAGTTCCTGAAATTAAGGATGGAACTGTTTTAATTGAAAATATTGCGCGGGAAGCTGGAGATCGAGCTAAGGTTGCCGTGTACTCAAATGATCCAAACGTTGATCCTGTTGGTACTTGTGTAGGCCCTCGAGGTTCACGTGTTCAAGCCATTGTTAATGAACTTGATGGTGAAAACATGGATATTGTTGAATATGTTAAGGATCCAGCACAATTTATTGCTAATGCACTTAATCCAGCAGAAGTTCTCGATGTGATCTTTAACGAACCAGAATCACCAACAACTGAAGAACAACCTGCAGAAGAAGCAAGTGATGATTCAGCAGCTACTGAAAGTAGTGAAGTATCAAGTGAAGAAAATTCAGAAGCACCAGCAACAATTACTTCTGTAGAACGCTCTTGTACCGTTGTTGTTCCTGACAGTCAACTTTCTCTTGCAATTGGTAAGCGGGGACAAAATGCTCGGTTAGCTGCACGTTTGACAAAGTACAAGATCGACATTAAGCCAGCTTCTGAAATGGAAGATAGTGCCGATGTAGACGAAGACGAAACTGACGCTTCAGAAGAATAAAGCAGCGGGGTGAAATAAATGAAAAAGAGAAAAGTACCGATGCGAAAAGATATTGTTACTGGTGAAATGATGCCTAAACGACAATTGATCCGGGTAGTAAAGAACAAG
The DNA here is from genome assembly GCF_014836425.1 of Limosilactobacillus avistercoris. Taxonomy (GTDB): domain Bacteria; phylum Bacillota; class Bacilli; order Lactobacillales; family Lactobacillaceae; genus Limosilactobacillus; species Limosilactobacillus agrestimuris. The sequence goes on from NZ_JACSQW010000002.1 coordinate 107,567, forward strand.
GAAGGTGAAGTCTCAATCGACCCAACCGGTAAGAAGTCCGGTCGGGGTGCATACATCGCAGTTGATGTTGAGATTGCAAAGCGCGCAAAGGATGAAAAAACCTTTGAAAAAGCCTTTCATGTTAAAATGGATGATTCATTCTACGATGAGTTGATCCAATACACAGATCATTTGCAAGCGCGGCAAGCATTATTTGGTAACAATGAAAAATAATCAACAATCCGTTTTAAATTTACTCGGGTTAGCACGTCGCGCCAAACAAATTCAAAGTGGCGAAGGTAGTGTATTAAAATCAATTCAAACAGGAAAAGCCCAGTTTGTTTTCTTAGCAAAGGATGCTGGTTCAGCAACGATAAAAAAGTTTACAGATAAATGTAGCTTTTATCAGGTTTCGTTGTGTGAATCATTTACAAAGCAACAGCTAAGCCAAGCAATCGGACAGTCAAGAACTGTTATTTGTGTAACGCAATCTGGATTTGCAAGAAAGTTTGAGGAATTACTAACAATGAATTAAGGAGCGTGAGTACATGGCCAAAGAACGAATTTATGAATTAGCCAAAGAACTCAAGATGCCAAGCAAGAGCTTAGTAAAGGTAGCTAAGGATCAAGGAATGGATATTAAGAGCCACATGTCATCCGTAACTCCAGATCAAGCTCAAAAGCTGCGTCAAGTTGTTAAGGGAAACAATAATAGCAGCGGCCAATCTAAGCACCAGTCTCAAAAGCACGAGAAGAATTCTCAAGCTAAGGCTAGTCATAAAGATAACCAACGTCCAACTAGCAAGCCTAATAACCATAACAACAAGAAGAATGAACATCATGATCACAATAAGAAACATCATGAGAATAATAACTATTCTTCAAAGCAAAATAATCAAAACAATAACCGTCACCAAAATGACAACAACGGTCGCTTTGGCGGTAGCTTAAATGAATCTGGTCGAAAGGGTAAACGATTCAATAAGAAGAACAAGAAGCGGAATAAGAAGCACAATAACAATGGTCGACTTCGTGAGGTTAAGCACCAACAACCAACTCAACGGAAGGATAAGCCGTTACCAGATGTTCTTGAGTACACCGAAGGGATGAATGCTCAAGATCTTGGTAAGATTTTACACCGTTCACCAGCTGAAATTATTAAGAAGCTCTTTATGCTTGGTGTAATGATTAACCAAAACCAATCCTTGGATAAAGATACAATTGAACTGTTAGCAACAGATTATGGAATCGACGCTAAGGAAAAGGTTGAAGAAGATATTTCTGATATCGATAAGATGTTCGAAGAAGAACAGAACAACACGGATCACCTAGTTAGTCGGCCACCAGTTGTTACAGTTATGGGGCACGTTGACCATGGTAAGACCACGTTACTAGATAAGCTTCGTCATTCCCACGTTACTGAACATGAAGCCGGTGGAATTACCCAGGAAATTGGTGCCTACCAAGTTCACTACAAGGATAACTTGATCACATTCTTGGATACCCCAGGACACGCGGCCTTCACCGAAATGCGTGCGCGTGGTGCTAACATTACTGATATTACTGTATTGGTTGTTGCCGCTGATGATGGGGTTATGCCACAAACTGTTGAAGCAATCCACCACGCTCAAGCTGCTAAGACACCAATCATTGTTGCTGTTAACAAGATTGATAAGCCGGGTGCTAATCCAGAACGAGTAATTGAAGAATTAGCTAAGTATAACTTAATCCCAGAAGACTGGGGTGGTGACACCATCTTTGTTAACATTTCAGCTAAGTTTGGTAAGAATATTGATGAATTACTTGATATGATTCAACTTCAAGCTGAAATGATGGAATTGAAGGCTAACCCAGAACAAAATGCTGCTGGTTCTGTAGTTGAAGCTCGTCTTGACCAAGGTAAGGGTTCAGTTGCTACTGTCCTTGTCCAACAAGGAACCTTGCATGTCGGTGATCCAATTGTTGTTGGGAATACCTATGGGCGTGTTCGGACCATGACAAATGAAAATGGTCGACGGATCAAGGAAGCAACACCATCAACCCCAGTGGAAATTACTGGTCTAAATTCTGTCCCAGAAGCTGGGGACCGGTTTGTTGTCTTTGATGATGAAAAGACTGCCCGGGCTGCTGGTGAAAAACGTGCCGAACAAGCACAAGAAGAAGAGCGGAAACGGACTTCTCACGTTACTTTGGACAACTTATTTGATACGATGAAGAAGGGGCAAATGAAGACTCTCCCATTGATCATTAAGGCTGATGTTCAAGGATCAGTTGAAGCATTAAGCCAAAGTCTCCAAAAGATTAAGGTCGATGGTGTTCGGGTTGATATTATTCACCAAGCCGTTGGTGCAATTAATGAATCTGATGTTACATTGGCCGAAGCTTCAAATGCGGTTATTATTGGTTTCAATGTTCGCCCAACATCCCTTGCTAAGTCATTAGCAGATTCCAATAAGATTGATATCCGTCTTCACCAAGTTATCTACAATGCAATTGAAGAAGTTGAAGATGCTATGAAGGGGATGCTTGAACCTGTCTACAAAGAAGAAACAATTGGTCAGGTTGAAGTACGGCAAATCTATAAGGCATCTAAAGTTGGAACAATTGCTGGTGGAATGGTTACATCCGGTAAGATTACCCGTGACGCAAAAGTACGGTTAGTTCGTGATGGAATCGTTGTTTACAGTGGTGAACTTGGTAGCTTGAAGCGGTTTAAGGATGACGTTAAGGAAGTTAAGTCTGGCTTTGAATGTGGTTTGACAATTCAAAACTACAATGACATCAAGGAAAATGATGTTATTGAAGCTTACCAAATGAAGGAAGTACCAGTTAAGTAAACCGAGGTGAATAAAATGCCTAACAAACAATATCGTGTTGATCGGTTATCTCAAGAAATTCAACGAGACGTTGACGAAATTCTTTTGAAACGGGTTCGCGATCCTCGTGTACAAGGAGTAACCATTACTGGAGTAGATGTTACTGGAGATCTTCAACAGGCAACTATTTACTACAGTATCTTGTCTGACAAGGCTTCTGATATGGAAAAGACTCAAGCTGGTTTAGACAAGGCAACCGGTTTGATTCGGAGTGAATTAGGTGCACGGTTAAACATCTTTAAGACACCCGAAATCAAATTTGAACGAGACAAGTCAATTGCTTATGGAAGTCGAATTGATCAATTGATCAACAAGCTTCACCAGCAAGAACAAGATAAGTAATTAAGGATGAACGGGCTGGGAGGAACGACTCCTTGGCCCGTTTTTTATGGAGTGAAAGCGGATGGACGGAATTATTCCTTTATACAAAGAACGGGGAATGACAAGCTTTGATTGCGTAAGTCGATTACGACGAATTTTAAAAACTAAAAAAATTGGTCATTCCGGAACGTTGGATCCCTCAGTTGATGGTGTTTTGCCAATCTGTGTGGGAAATACAACTAAAGTAGTAGAATACCTGATGCAGTCTGGAAAAGAATATCAGGGTGAATTAGTAATCGGTAAAGCAACGACAACCGAAGATTTTGATGGTGATGTTGTAGAAACAAAGCCAGTTGAAGCGCCAATTAGTGATGAAAAAGTTAAGGCTGCGATGGAGAAAATGACGGGGGAGATTATTCAAATCCCCCCGATGTATTCAGCTGTAAAGGTTAACGGGAAACGCCTTTATGAATATGCCCGTGCTGGTGAAAAAGTTGAGCGACCTCGCAGGAAAGCAACAATTAGTGAATTTGCAATGTGCCGGAATGAGTATGATGATATGGCTCAAGAGCAACATGTTTACTTCAAAGTAAAATGTAGCAAAGGAACCTACATCAGGACGCTTGTTGCTGATTTAGCCCGTGCTCTTGGCTATCCCGGCGCAATGAAGTGGTTGACGCGGCTAGAAAGTGGTGGCTTTACGCTTGACCAAACCATGAGTTTAAACGATGTCCAAGATGCAGTTGCTCACCAGACAATTGATCGGCACCTTTACCCGATCGACTATGCCTTGAAGGAGTATCCATCGGTGGAATTAACCGAAGATCAATGGCAAGCTGTTCAGCATGGTGGATGGTTGAAAAAGGATGAATTATCAACGACTGCCAATGAAGTTGTTTTAAAATATAATGGTTCAACTAAGGCCTTATATCATTTGACCTCTCAAGGGTATAAACCAACAAAAATGTTCTCAGTAAAATAAAGGAGGAAGGACTAGTGGAAGTTGTAAAAATCCACCATCCATTGCAAAAAAATTTAGTTCCTACAGGACAAGTAGTTCTAGCAATGGGCTTTTTTGACGGTGTTCACCGGGGCCACCAGCAAGTAATTGAAACTGCCAAAGAAATTGCTAATAAAGAAGGCCTTCCTTTAGCTGTCTTAACTTACGATCACGCTCCTGGAATTGTTTATCGACAGTATCCCGGTGGCTTTAAATACTTGTCGACAACCACCCGAAAATTGTCTCTATTAAGACAGCTTGGTGTTGACTTAGTATATCTCGTTAGCTTTACTTCTGCTTTCGCTAGTCTTTCACCCCAGGAATTTGTTGACCAATATTTGATTGGCTTTCATGCCGATACAGTGGTAGCAGGCTTTGATCATACTTATGGTAAAGCAGCAGTTGCAACCATGGAAAAATTACCGGAGTATGCCAAGGGACGTTTTAATGTGGTGACTGTCCCTAAATTTACCGGTAAAGGTGAACAAAAGATTGGTTCAAGTACTATTCGTAAGACAATTGATAACGGTAATATCGAAGTAGCTAACCGGATGCTTGGATACCGATATATGACAACGGGGATTGTTGTGCATGGATTAGCGCGAGGGAGAAGTTTAGGTTTTCCGACGATTAATGTAGAAACGCCAGAGGCTGAGCGTATTCCCGGAATTGGTGTATATACGGTTCAGGTAAAAATCGACTCAAAGTGGTATGGCGGAATGGCAAGTGTTGGCCACAATATTACTTTTGGTGATCAGAATAAGCTTACAGTTGAAATTTTCCTCTTTGATTTTAACCAAATGGTCTATGGTGAAGAGGTACAAGTACGTTGGCTTTACTACCAACGTGGTGAGGTAAAGTTTAACGGTGCCGATGAATTGGTTGCTCAGATGAATCGTGATGAGCAAGCGTCACGCGAGTACCTTAAAAAGATGGATACTAAAAAGTATTCTTTAATATAGAAAAATAGGGTTCCAAAATTCGGCCTTTTTCCCGAGCTTTGGAGCCCTATTCTATTAATGGCGACTTGAACGGTGACCACTGGTTTGGTTAATCTTATGAACATGGCGTTTGAATTTTGTTCCACCATCAGAAATTAACCTAAAATGACGCATTTTAGCATTAAATGGACGGTTTGATAGGCGGATAGAAACCCAACGTCGTAGGATATCTGTCATCCCGTCAAGTTGCTTGAGCAGATGTTCGTCATCGCTCTTAACCGCTGCTTCACGAATGTCAGATTGAAGGCGACTAATTAAATTATTGTGGTAGTCCAAGAGCTCTTTAGTTAACGGAGCATTCCGGTAACTGTTAAAGAGCTTCTGGATAATTCGCATGGCGTCTTCAGGACCACTTGGTTGAATATATCGTTGCTTTTTATGCTTCATTGAAAAACTCCTAAATTTTCATTTGACGTTTCTTGACTTTTACTAACCAGATTGGTATATTATACATGTGTTTAGCACTTAACCCTATAGAGTGCTAAAAGGGGAAGTGATAAAAATGCTAACACAGCGTCAAAACAAGATCCTGCAAGCGATTGTACGTCAATATACCTCAACCGGTCAACCCGTTGGTTCAAAACACTTGGCTGAGGAATTACCATTTAAGGTAAGCCCAGCTACGGTTCGTAACGAGATGAGTATTCTTGAAGATAAGGGTTTCGTTGCTAAGGAACATTCGTCTTCTGGACGTGTTCCATCAAAAAAAGGTTACCGTTATTATGTTGACCACTTGCTTGATTCAGAAGCAATTACTAACAATGATTTAGTGGTAATTCAAAACTCGTTAGGAACAAGTTTCCAAAAGATCGATGAGATCATTTCGCACTCGGCTGATATTTTATCCGATCTTACTTCCTACACTACTTTTACCTTGAAACCCGAACAAGCGGATGTCCGTTTAAGCGGGTTTCGGGTTGTCCCGTTAGGTAATAGGAAAGTTATTGCTATTCTGGTTACCGATAGTGGGGATGTTGAAAGTCAGGCATTTACGTTACCGCGAAATTATGATACTGATGCACTTCAAGCAGTTATCCGAATGATTAATGATCAATTAGTTGGTCAACCATTGGCTGATGTAATGAAGCGGTTGAATGATGATATTCCGCTGCGGGTAATGCATTATATGCAAAGTGCGGATGGCTTCTTGGATCTTTTTGATAGTGTCGTGTCAAGGGCAGCACGTGAACAATTCTTTGTTGGCGGCCGATTAAACCTGTTAGATTTCTCAGAAAAGCATGATGCTGTAGACTTGCAAACATTGTATAGTCTGCTCGATCATAATGATCAATTATCACACTTACTAGATTCAAACGTTTCTGGTGATAAGGTAAGCGTTAAGATCGGCTCTGAGATTTCTAAGGATAAGGCCTTGGATAACTATAGTTTGATCACGGCAACCTATGATGTTGACCAATATGGTAAGGGTATTATTGCGGTGCTAGGTCCTACACGAATGTCTTATTCACGGACAATTGGGTTAGTGAATGCATTTCGTCAGGAACTAGCCAAACGACTTTTGGACTTTTACCGTCACTATTACGATTCATAGGAGGCGAGTCGATTGGCAGAAGACAAAGCTGCAAAGCAAAGTAAGGATGAAAAGCAAGCATCTAAGAGTGCTGCTCCTGAAAAGAATGATAAACTTGATGCTAAAGAGTTACAAAGTCAAGTAACGAAATTAAAAGACCAAGTTAAAGATCTACAACAACAATTAAGTGATAAGGATGATCAGTACTTACGAGCTGAAGCAGAGATTCAAAATATGAACACTCACTTTAAAAAAGAACGTGCTCAGTTATTAAAGTACGATGGTCAAGATTTAGCAAAATCTGTTTTACCGGTTTTAGATAACCTTAAGCGGGCGTTGACAATTGAAGTTCATGATGAAAATGGTCAACAGCTAAAGAAGGGGATCCAAATGGTTCACGATCACTTGATTAGTGCGTTAAAGGATCATGGAATTACGGAGATTGAAGCTGACGGTAAGCCGTTTGATCCGACCCTCCACCAGGCAGTGCAAACTGTTCCGGTTGAAGGTGATCAGAAGGCTGAAACAGTAGTTAAAGTACTGCAGGCCGGTTATCAATTAAAGGACCGGATTCTTCGTCCCGCAATGGTTGTAGTTGCACAATAAAAATAAGAGAGGGAATAAACAATGGCAAGTAACAAGATTATTGGTATTGATTTAGGTACTACTAACTCCGCCGTTGCCGTTATGGAAGGTAACGAGCCAAAGATTATTACAAATCCGGAAGGTAGTCGGACAACTCCATCTGTTGTCTCATTTAAGAATGGTGAAACTCAAGTTGGTGAAGTCGCAAAGCGTCAAGCGATTACTAACCCTAACACCATTTCATCAATCAAGAGTCACATGGGTGAAGCAGGATACACCGTTGAAGTTGACGGTAAGAAGTACACCCCACAAGAAATTTCTGCAATGATTCTTCAATACTTGAAGAAGTACGCTGAAGATTACATTGGTGATACTGTTGATAAGGCAGTTATTACTGTTCCTGCATACTTCAATGATGCCCAACGTCAAGCAACTAAGGATGCCGGTAAGATCGCTGGTTTGGATGTTAAGCGGATTATTAACGAACCAACTGCTTCATCATTAGCTTATGGTCTTGACAAGAAGGACAAGGATGAAAAGATCCTTGTTTATGACCTTGGTGGTGGTACTTTTGATGTTTCCATCCTTGAATTAGGTGACGGTGTCTTCCAAGTACTTTCAACTAATGGTGATACTCACCTTGGTGGTGATGACTTCGATAAGAAGATCATGGATTGGTTAATCGAAGGCTTTAAGGAAGAAAATGGTGTTGACTTATCTAAAGACAAAATGGCTCTTCAACGTTTGAAGGATGCTGCTGAAAAGGCAAAGAAAGACTTGTCTGGTGTTCAAGAAGCCCAAATCAGCTTGCCATTTATTTCTGCTGGTGAAAATGGTCCACTACACCTTGAAAAGACCTTGAGCCGTGCCCAATTTAATCAATTAACTAATGACTTGGTTGAACGGACTAAGCAACCAGTTATGAATGCCTTAAAGGACGCTGACTTGACCTTTGATGATATCGATGAAGTTATCCTTAATGGTGGTTCTACTCGTATTCCAGCCGTTCAAGAAATGGTTAAGGAATTAACTGGTAAGGAACCTAACCACTCCATTAACCCAGATGAAGCCGTTGCTCTTGGTGCTGCTATCCAAGGTGGTGTGCTTACTGGTGATGTTAAGGATGTTGTTTTGCTTGATGTTACTCCACTTTCACTTGGTATCGAAACCATGGGTGGTGTCTTCACCAAGTTGATTGACCGGAATACTACTATTCCAACATCAAAGAGTCAAATCTTCTCAACTGCTGCTGATAATCAATCGGCTGTTGATATTCACGTTCTTCAAGGTGAACGTCCAATGGCAGCAGATAACAAGACTTTAGGTAACTTCCAACTAACAGACATTCCTGCTGCTCCTCGTGGTGTACCTCAAATCAAGGTTACCTTTGATATCGACAAGAACGGGATTGTTAACGTTTCTGCTGAAGATCAAGGAACCCACAAGAAGCAAAACATCACTATTAAGTCTAATTCCGGCTTGAGTGATGAAGAAATTGAACGGATGAAGAAGGATGCTGAAGAACACGCAGCAGCCGACAAGAAGAAGAAGGAAGAAGTCGACTTGAAGAACGAAGTTGACCAAGAACTCTTCCAAGTTGATAAGACTCTAAAGGAAGTTAAGGGTAAGGTTTCTGAAGAAGATATCAAGAAGGCTGAAAGTGCTCGTGACGACTTGAAGAAGGCTAAGGAAAGCGGCAACTTAGATGACATGAAGGCAAAGAAGGACGCCTTAAACAAGGTTATCCAAGACCTTAGTGTAAAGCTTTACCAACAAGCCCAAGGTGCTCAAGGCGGTCAAACTGGCGCTGCCGGTAACAACGGTGCTACTGGAAATAACAATAATTCTGGTTCCGATGATGGTAAGACCGTTGATGGTGACTTCAAGGATGTTACTCCAGATGACAAGAAATAACGTCAGAGTACGTTAGTAAACAATTGTTAAAAGCCAAAGGCCGGGATGAGGACTTTGGCTTTTACTTTCGTTTATCACCTGTGGTATAACTAAACAAGCAATAAAAATGGAGGATCTCCGTATGGCAGAAGAAAGTTATTACGACATCCTAGGTGTAAAAAAGGATGCTTCGGAAAAAGAAATTAACCGTGCTTACCGGAAATTAGCCGCAAAATACCACCCAGATATTAACCACGAACCTGGTGCTGAAGAAAAGTTTAAGAAGATTAATGAAGCACACGAAGTCTTGAGCGATCCACAGAAGCGTGCTCAATATGACCAATTTGGTTCTGCTGGCCCTAATGCTGGTGCCGGTGGCGGTTTCGGTGGCTTTGGTGGTCAACAAGGTTACGGTGACTTTGCTGGTGGTGACTTTGGCGATATCTTTAGCCAATTCTTTGGTGGCGGTGGTCGTCGGCAAGCCGATCCAACTGCACCTCGTCAGGGTCGTGACTTACAGTATTCTATGACCCTGGACTTTATGGATGCTGTCTTTGGCAAGACCACGACGATCAAGTATGAACGGGATACCCAATGTGATGTTTGTCACGGGACTGGTGCAAAGCGTGGTAAGTCTCCTGAGACATGTTCACGTTGTCATGGTAGTGGGGCAGTATTTACCGTACGGCGGACACCACTTGGTAATATCCAGACCCAAACAACTTGTCCTGAATGTCACGGAACCGGGAAGATTATTAAGCCAGAAGATCAATGTACTAAGTGTCATGGTACAGGCCATGTTCATGAACGCCACGAATTAGAAGTTAAAGTTCCTGCCGGGATCGATGACGGTCAACAAATGCGTTTGGAACACCAGGGAGATGCTGGTGAAAATGGTGGCCCTTATGGTGACCTTTACATTGTGTTCCGGGTAACACCAAGTCGTGAATTCCGTCGAGATGGTTCGACAATCTATGTTGATCAAGATATTTCATTTGCTCAAGCCGCACTTGGTGATGAGGTGAAGGTAAAGACCGTTCATGGTGACGTTAACCTGAAGATTCCTGCTGGTACCCAATCAGAAACGAACTTCCGTCTCCGTGGAAAGGGTGTCCCACACCTAAATGGTAATGGTAACGGTGATGAACATGTGACTGTCCATGTTCATACGCCAAAGAGCCTTAACAAGCGTCAAAAAGAGGCCATGATGGCATTCGCTGCTGCTAGTGGTGAAGAAGTTAAGGGAGTTAAGAAGACTGTCTTAGATAAGCTTCGAGACGCATTTGAAGATAAATAAATGAGAAATAAGCTAGTAATTTCCGGTGGTTAATCGGGATTACTGGCTTATTGTATTTAAAGGTCCTGGTTTGATTAACTTTTCAAGCCAGTCCGGTCTTTGGTATACTAGTACTAGTTATTTTACAAGTTTAGAAAGTAGTGAACTAATTCATGACAATGGATTTTGATGAAATGAAAGAACGGCAAAAACACATTCGTAACTTTTCGATTGTGGCTCATATTGATCACGGGAAATCAACGCTTGCTGACCGGATCTTGGAAATGACAGATTCAATTAGTAAGCGCGAGATGAAGGATCAAATCCTTGATGATATGCCCCTGGAACGTGAACGAGGGATTACCATTAAGTTAAATGCCGTTGCCTTAACCTACCATGCTAAGGATGGACAGGATTATATTTTTCACTTGATTGATACTCCAGGACACGTCGACTTTTCCTATGAGGTTTCGCGTTCTTTGGCAGCTTGTGAAGGGGCAATCCTCGTTGTCGATGCTACACAAGGGGTCGAAGCACAGACCTTGGCAAATGTTTACCTGGCCTTGGATAATGATTTGGAAATTTTACCAGTAATCAATAAGATTGACTTACCATCAGCTGATCCTGAAGGAACAAAGAAGCAAATTGAAGACGAAATCGGCTTGGATACTGATGATGCCTTAGATGTTAGTGCTAAAACTGGTTTAGGCGTTGATAAGGTACTAGAAGAAATCGTCAAGAAAGTGCCAGCACCAACTGGTGACTTGAAAGCACCTTTGAAGGCTTTAATCTTTGATTCAAAATATGATGATTACCGTGGGGTTGTTCTTAGTGTCCGGGTATTTGAAGGAACCGTTAAGAAAGGCGATAAGATCCGCCTAATGAATAGTGGGACCGAATATGAAGTTGCTGAAGTTGGGATTAACTCACCAAAGCCACTTGCCCGGGATGTCTTGATGGCTGGGGATGTTGGTTACATTACCGCAGCGATTAAAGATATTAAGGATACCCGGGTTGGTGATACCGTTACAAATGCGGATAACCCAACTGACAAGCCACTGGAAGGGTACCGGCAAATGACCCCAATGGTTTACGCTGGACTTTACCCAACAGATAACGCGAAGTTTAACGATTTACGGGATGCGTTGGAAAAGTTACAGTTAAACGATGCAGCTTTAACGTTTGAACCCGAATCTTCGCAGGCACTTGGCTTTGGATTCCGGTGTGGGTTCCTTGGATTATTACACATGGATGTTATTCAGGAACGGCTTGAACGGGAATTTAACCTCGACTTGATTACCACTGCGCCTTCGGTTACTTACCATGTTGATCTTGCTGATGGTACAACAAAAGAAGTTGAAAACCCAGCTGAAATGCCCGATGCTTCGTCAATTAAAGATATTAAAGAACCGTACGTAAAGGCCTCTATTATGGTGCCAAACGATTATGTTGGGCCGGTAATGGAACTTTGCCAACGGAAACGGGGAATCTTTGAAACAATGGAATACTTGAGTGATACTCGGGTGAACGTGATTTACCATATTCCGTTGTCCGAAATCATCTTTGACTTTTTCGATAAGTTAAAGAGCTCGACCCGTGGTTATGCTTCCCTTGATTATGAGATTGACGATTACAAGCCAAGTAAGTTAGTGAAGATTGATATCCTCCTAAATGGGGATAAAGTTGATGCCTTGAGTTTTATCGCGCATAAGGACTTTGCTGCGGAGCGAGGACGTGATATTACTTCTAAGCTGAAGAAGATTATTCCCCGACAAAACTTTGAAATCCCAATTCAAGCTGCAATTGGTTCAAAGATTATTGCCAGGACAAACATTAAGGCTTACCGGAAAGATGTTACCGCACGGATTCATACCGGTGATCCTGATCGGCGGGCCAAGCTTTTGGAAAAGCAGAAGCGTGGTAAGAAACGGATGAAGGCTGTTGGAAAAGTTGATATTCCTCAAGAAGCCTTTATGGCTGTCCTGAAGACCGATGAAGAAGTGGATGAGAAGTAAAAAAATCGACGTTCCTTATTTTGGGAATGTCGATTTTTAATTTTGGCTAGAAATATAGTAATTGGGAAAGTTATCTGGTGTATAATATGAAATATTGATTTGAGGGAGGTAAGGAAATGAAGAAAAATATTTGGCGTCAGCTCTGGGATGTTCTTTCCCTCATTATTGCTGCAATTTTGTTGTATTATATTGTTACCTTTTTAGACGGTTTAATTAAGTAAAAAATTGAGGACCGCGATAACATGACATATCGTGATCCCCAAGTAGAAGTATTTAGCGAAAGTGATTGCAGAATCACCTTCTTTTTTATTATAACAAAATTTTTGATGCTTGTTGTATAAATAAACATTATTTAAGTGAAATTAATTTTTAGATTATTATTGTATTGTTAATGATCACTAATAGTAAGTGTTGAATTTAAAAGTGCTATAATAAATTTAACAATAAGTATCGGGAGGAGCTATTTTAGTATGACTACAAGGACGTTTTCCGCTGAAGAACTTGCAAAGTATAATGGCCAAGATGGTAATCCAGCCTATGTCGCTGTTGAAGGAAAGGTTTATGATGTTAGTAACGTTTCCGCGTGGCATAACGGAAAACATCATGGTAATTTGGCAGGGCATGATGTGAGTGCCGCAATCAAACGTTCACTTCATATGAAGCGGGTTCTTGAGGATTTACCAGTAGTTGGTAAGTTTACTGGCGATCCTGAAATTTAATAATTGACAGATAAAAAGGTCGACGAAATTTTACTTTTCATCGGCCTTTTTAATTTATAAGTCTAATTATAGAAAATTAGGCTAACTTTAAATAGTCTTGGAGGTATCTAGCTAAACCATTATGGTCATTATCAAGTGAGGTTACATCGTCTGCAATTGACTTAATTTCTGGAATGGCATTATTCATTGCGACACCACGACCAGCAGCATCAATCATTTCTTGATCGTTCTTTTCATCACCGAAAGCAATAATATGGGTTCGGTCGATCCCATACTGTTTAGCGATATAAAACATGCCAGATTCCTTATGAGTTCCACGATGGATTAACTCAAGAATATGGTATGGGCCGCCCCAGACCCGTGGTTCCACAAAGTCACCGTATTTTTCGTTAACGGCTTTGATGATCCGCTCTTTACTTCCTGGCTGGTATTCGATTGTCATTGCGATTGGGTCATCACTGAGGTTCTTTTTACTGAGGAGTTGCTCTGGCTTGAGCTTGTTTGGGAGAAACTCGGGAACATCTTCCGTTGCCTGGTTTGCCCAGAATCGTTCCTTACTTTCAACAGTGATTGTATCAATCCCTAATTCATTCTTATGTTCCAGAAGATCAAGGGCTAATTCTTTAGTTAATTCGACTTCATATTCTTTATCCCAGTTTTCGTGAGGAATATGAGTCAGGGCACCATTAAAATTAACCATTGGGGTTTTAATGCCAATTTGGTCATAAATATGTTGAGCAATTCGGTAAGGGCGCCCAGTAATAATACTGACGATGTGACCGTTTTTGGCCGCGGTCCGTAAAGTGTTGATTGTTTCAGTAGTTAATTTTGATTGATTATTTAATGTTGTTCCATCGAGGTCGATGGCAATTAGGTGTTGATCCATTGGAGTTGTCACTTCCTTTGATTTATTATTGCAAATAATTAAATATTATACCTGGAATTAAGGAAAAGTTAAATGAAATGCAAGAATGCGCTGGGGAAATGTTTAGGAACCGGCTAAAATAAGTTATAATTTGATTAAGATTAAATTGATGGAGTGATGAAAGAAATGCAGCTACCAAGTGCATTTAAAACTAAATACCAACATTTGTTAGGAGAAGAAGCTCCGGCATTTTTGAAAGTGTTAAGTACTGAGGAGAGTGTGAGTGGTTTTCGAGTTAACCCACTTAAGAAGGTCCTTCCGCAGGAAACAATCAACAAGGCTGAGGGGAAAGTTCCCTATGTTCCGACTGGGTATTATGGGCAAGTGAATGGGAAATCCCTTGATCACGTTACAGGATGGCTATATAGTCAGGAGCCATCGGCAATGTATGTCGGTGAAGTAGTCGATCCGCAACCGGGTGAAAAGGTACTTGATCTTTGTGCCGCACCTGGTGGAAAATCAACCCATTTAATTTCATTGATGAAGGATCAAGGACTGCTAGTTGCTAACGAAATCTTCCGGAAACGGGCACAAGTTTTAGCAGAAAATTTAGAACGGTGGGGGACTCGGCATACTGTAGTTACTAATGAAAGTCCGGAAGAATTAGAAAAACAGTTCCCCCACTTTTTTGACCGAATCCTAATTGATGCTCCATGTTCCGGAGAAGGAATGTTTCGGAAGGAACCAGCAGGAATTGAATATTGGAATCCTGATTACCCGGCGGAATGTGCTAATCGTCAACGAAAAATTATTGCTTCGGCAGTAAAGATGCTGAAGCCAGGTGGTGTACTGGTTTATTCGACTTGCACGTTTGCTCCTGAAGAAGATGAACAGAATGCTAGTTGGATTCTTAAAAATTACCCCGAGATGCGAATGGAAGAAATTAAAGCATATCCGGGGATGGATCATGGTCGTCCTGAATGGGCAGATGGTAATCCTGAACTAGCAAAGACAATTCGGTTATTCCCACACCATATTAAAGGAGAAGGTCACTTCATTTCTAAGTTCTGTTATGGAAGTGCACCAGTAGTGGATAGTTCAAAGAAAAAAGGACGGAAAAAGAAGAAACGGCAAAATAAGTATGGCCTAAGTAAGGAACAACAACAATTGTTTAATGATTTTCGGCAAACGATAATTCCAGATTACAAGGCAAATAAATTGATCTTATTTGGGGAGCAACTTTATGACTTGCCGGCAGGGATTAGTGAAATTGATGACCTGAATATTCTTCGTCCAGGTTTGCATCTCGGAACATTTAAAAAACGGCGATTTGAACCATCGTTGGCCCTAGCGTTTGCTTTGAAACCAGAGGATACTAAAAAATCTCTAGAAATAGGTAGAGAGCAGTGGCGTCGGTATGTTCATGGTGATACCTTTACAATTAAGGAGCAGTTACCTAATGGGTGGTACTTATTAATTTGTGATAACCATCCCTGTGGTTTTGGTAAGTTAGTTCAAGGAACAGTTAAGAACTTCTACCCAAAGGGATTACGGTTTTAGGGGGATGAAATAAAATGAAGGAAAAACAGGCATTTCATGTTAATGGTTATCTCGGCCTACTAGTGGCAATCCTTGGAGGCTTGGTTGGCCTTTGGCTGATATATAGTGGTTTTCGCTTAGGCCACCTACTAACAATGGTTGTTGGCATCATCTTAGTTATTCTTATTTTAATTTTGGCAAGTAGCTTAACCATTATTCAACCAAACGAAGCTAAGACATTAACATTCTTTGGTAATTATATAGGAACTATTCGTGATGCTGGCTTGTTTATGACGGTACCGTTTACTGATAAAGAACCCGTTTCTCTTCGGGTACGGAACTTTAATAGTCAAATTCTTAAGGTAAATGATTCTAAAGGGAACCCGGTTGAAATTGCAGCGGTAATAGTCTTTAAAGTAGTTGATACCGCTAAGGCACTGTTTTCGGTTGATGATTATGAGCAATTTGTACAAATCCAAAGTGAATCAGCAATTCGTCATGTTGCCAGTGAATACCCGTATGACACGTTTGAAAATGAAAACGCGTTAACCCTGCGGAGCAACCCAACCGAGGTCTCAGATCGGTTAGCAAGTGAGTTGCAGGAACGGCTAAACGTTGCTGGAGTTAAGATTATTGAAACCCGGTTGACTCACTTGGCTTATGCAACCGAAATTGCTAGTGCAATGCTGCAAAAACAACAATCATCTGCCATCCTTTCAGCAAGAAAAATTATTGTTGAAGGTGCTGTATCAATTACTGAAGATGCGATTGATCGCTTATCAAAGGAAGCAAACCTAGAGTTAACTGATGAACAGCGTCTTCAAATTATCAATAATATTATGGTGGCGATCATTAGTGAACGGGGAACCCAACCGGTAATTAATACCGGAACCCAACAGTAATCGGGGCTAGAAAACACATGCTATATTTAACAATTTTAATGACCGAGCGGGTCGGCTTTGTTATTATTTGTGCCTTCCTTCTTGTTAATATTTCTGCATTTCGGCGGTGCTTGTTTGCCCAAACGATTACCGCAAAATTACAATTAGTGGTAATTTTCTCGCTTTTTGCGATTATGGCGAATATTACCGGGATTGAAATTGATCCAGCTAATGAATTACATAATAAGGTTATTCTAACTGCCGTATCGCATGATTATTCAGTAGTGAACGCGCGTATTCTTGCTGTTACGACAGCGGGAATTATTGGTGGCCCCTGGGTAGGAGGTTCTGTTGGTTTAATCGCTGGGCTCCACCGAGCATTTCAAGCCGGGTTTGCCAGTGAGGCTTGGTTCTATATTCCAAGTTCGACTTTAATTGGTCTCCTTTCAGGTTACCTATATAAAGATAAAAATAGTTCCTTTACTGTTATGACACCATGGCGGAGCTTTATCGTTGGGTTATCAATGGAATCAATCCAGATGATCTTTGTTTTCCTCTTTAGTCCAACTGGTTGGCTTCTTGTTCGCTATATTGCAATTCCGATGATTTTGATTAGTTCTTTAGGGACGTCAATTTTTATTTCGATTATTACAATGTACCTTCGCCAAGAGGAGGAAACTCGGGCAACCCAAACTCACTCGGTTTTAAAATTAACCAATCAAACGTTGCCATATTTCAGAAATGGTCTTAACCTTAAATCAGCTCAGCAAGTTGTCCGCATTATTAAAAAGTACACAAATTTTGATGCAATTAGTATTACTGATCGCAATACAATTCTTGCTCATATCGGCGCAGGAAGCGATCACCATATTTCTGGAAAGACAATGGTAACAACCTTGTCCGAATCCGTTATTCAAAGCGGCCAGGTAAAGGTTGCAAGAAATGCGGAAGAAATTGGGTGTTCCCATATTGATTGTCCTTTACAGGCAGCGATTGTCGTCCCGCTCCGGGTTGCAGATGGTGTTGTTGGGACATTAAAGATGTATTACACGGATAGTTGGAAATTGACGCCAGTTGAGATTCAACTAGCAACTGGGTTAGGAGAAATTTTTGCTAACCAAATTGCTTTAGGAAATGCGGAAATGCAGGCAAAACTAGTTCGTGATGCTGAAATTAAATCACTCCAAGCACAAGTAAACCCTCATTTCTTCTTTAACGCCATTAATACAATTAGTGCATTAATGCGACGGGATAGTGAAAAGGCGCGGCAGCTTCTTCTTCAGTTGAGTACGTATTTCCGCTCAAACCTTGTTGGTGCACGTGAGACACAGATAACATTAACGCAGGAGCGTCAACAGGTTAATGCTTACCTCAGTTTAGAAATGACCCGTTTTCCGAATAAATATGATGTTCAACTAAATAGCACCGTTAGTGATGATGTCTTATTACCGCCATTTATAATCCAAGTTTTAGTTGAGAATGCGTTAAAACATGCTTTTGGAAAACGAAAAACAGGAAATCATGTAATTGTAAACATTAATAACCAAAATGACCGATTAATAATTACGGTCAAAGATAATGGTCAAGGAATTTCCCCTGACCTAATAAAGCGTCTTGGACACCAAGCCGTACCGTCTGAGCATGGTTCAGGAACTGCATTGCATAACTTGAACCAACGGTTAATTGGATTGTATGGAGAAGATAGTTGCCTTCATTTTAAGAGTAGTGAGCAGGGAACAACTGTTATGATATCCATTCCATTTACTAAAAAGGGAGGACAAGTAAATGAAAGCCTTAATTGTGGATGATGAACCACTAGCGCGGGATGAACTACATTATTTACTGGAACAAAATGACCTAATTAATGAAATTAATGAAGCTGATGGAATTAATGAAGCTCGAGAAAAGGTTGAAAAGAATCGGCCTGACCTAATTTTCCTGGATATCCAATTAGATGATGGTAGTGGAATGGCTTTTGCTAAAAGACTAAAGAAGATGGATGATGGTCCCTACATTGTCTTCGCCACGGCATATGATCAATATGCTTTGGATGCTTTTGAGGCTGATGCGATTGATTATGTTTTAAAGCCGTTTGAACAGGAGCGAATTGATGATGCGGTAAACCGGGTTGCTAAGTTATTGAATAATAACCAGTATAATAATGAAGTTACTCCTCAGCAGAAGAACCCCCGAATTTCGTTAACCAATGATGAACGAACAATTGTTATTCCAAAACGAGATATTCTTTATGTTCAAGCGCAAAACGGAAAAGCGGTTGTTCATACTGAGAAACAAGAAATAATTAGTAAACAAACGTTAAACAGCATGATTAGCTTGCTAGATCCAAAAAGGTTTATTCGGGTTCATCGTGGCTTTGTTGTTAATCTTAATAAGGTGCACGAATTACAGCCAAGCTTTAACCATACTTATGAGCTAACTCTTGATGATGGAAGTAAAATTCCTGTAAGTCGGTCATTTGTTTCCGCAACGAAGCAAGCATTAGGAGTAAAGTGAAGTTAGATTACTAAAAAGAAAGAAGATCGTGATAATAATTACATGGTCTTCTTTCTTTTTTAATCATTAAACCCAAAAAGAAAAATCAATATTCGATCAATAGTGTACAAATATATTTAAGGATAATTAAAAGTAATTATATTGATATACCAGCATTTGATGAGAAGGCTTTTAATAGGAGTGATTATATATTTTTGAAATTGTAAATAGGTTAACAAGTTTTAAAGGCATTTCATCCCTCGTATAGGGCATTTCATCTTAAAATATTGCTATTTAAGTGTGAAAACGAACACAAATCGTAAGAAAAGTGTAAATTATGTAATTGAAGAGGCGCTTTAGAACAACGCCGAACAAAATTTATTTTTATTTCTGTGGGAGGGAATAAGTTATGGAAAAGGACAAACAACCTAAGGATTCCAACATTTATGTTCAAATGGGAATCTTTGCTGCTATTTTATTTGTTTCTCAATTGATCTCTGATCTTTTTCCAAAGAGCTTTGTTGTACCAACTCCTTTAATTGGTATGGTATTGCTTTACATTCTGTTGGCATGTCACATTGTTAAGCTTCACCAAGTTGCTAAGTTTGGTGACTTTATGATCGGACTAATTGCATTCCTGTTCGTTCCATCAGGTATTCAATTAGCTGCTCACCTTGACATCATGAAGAAGGAAGGACTTCAAGATGTTATCGTAATCATTATTGCTACGATTATCATTCTTGTTGTTATTGCCTACGTTGGTGCCCTTGTTATGAGCATTCACCACAAGATCACTGGTACTAAAGAAGACTAGGGAGGCACAATAATTATGGCTAATACGATTGTTACAAATCTAGCATTACCATTTACTGGTATCTTCATTTCATTGATTGTTTACCTAATTGGTATGTGGTTAACAAAGATTAGTAATGGATTCTTCCTTTTTAACCCATTACTTGTTGGTATGGTACTTGGTATCGTTGTCTTAGCAATTTGGGCTAAGGGTACTGGTTCCACTACCGCTGCTGTTTACAAGAAGTTCTACCTTCCTGGTGGTAACATGATTTTCTGGTTCTTGAACCCAGCTACTATGGCCTTCGCTATTCCAGTTTACCGTGTTAACAACATCTTCAAGAAGTACTGGTTCGATATTATCGTAATCTGCTTCGTTGGTGGATTTATTTCATTGTTCCTTATCAACCTTGTATGTAAGTTGTTCGGTCTTTCTGCTGCTTCAACTGCATCAATGTTGCCACAAGCTGCAACTACTGCTGTTGCCATGCCAATCGCTGCTGGTGTACATGGTGTTCCAGCCGTTACTGCGATGGCATGTATCCTTAACGCCGTTGTTATCTACGCATTGGCTGAATTCCTAATTAAGATTCTTGGCTTGAAGAAGATTTCTGCAGTTGCTACTGGTTTAGGTTTAGGTTCTGCAGGACACACCGTTGGTTCTGTTAAGGCCCTTTCTCTTGGTGAAGTTCAAGGTGCTATGGCCGGTGTTTCTGTTTTGATTATTTCATTGGCTATGGATATCTTGGTACCAATCTACGCTCACTTATTCATGTAATTTAATTAATCATTAAGGAGAAACTGAATTATGTCAAAAAATCATCAAAAAGTTGTTCTTGTTGGTGACGGACAAGTTGGTTCAGCTTACGCCTATGCATTAGTTCAACAAGGCTTGGCTGAAGAATTAGCAATTGTTAACCTGTCAAAGGAACGTGCGGAAGGTGACGCCCTCGATTTAGAAGACGCAACTGTTTTTACTGCTCCTAAACAAGTTTATCAGGCTGATTATGATGCCTGTGCAGATGCTGACCTAGTTGTAATCTGTGCTGGTGCTGCTCAAAAGCCAGGCGAAACCCGTCTTGACTTAGTTGGGAAGAACCTCAAAATTATGGAGCAAATTACGAAGAGTATTATGGCTACTGGTTTTGATGGTATTCTCTTGTTAGCTACCAATCCAGTTGATATTTTGACCTACGCGGTACAAAAGATTTCTGGATTACCTACTAGTCGTGTTATTTCATCTGGTACTTCACTTGATTCAGCACGTCTTCGGATTGCTTTAGCTAAGAAGCTTGACGTTAGTCCATTAGATATTAGTGCTAATGTTATGGCTGAACACGGTGATTCAGAATTTGCTGCATATTCCAGTGCAACTGTCGGTGGCAAGCCTCTTCTTCAAATTTGTGAAGAAAAGGGTATCAGTAATGATGAATTGCTAAAGATTGAAGATGATGTACGTCATAAGGCTTACGAAATCATCAACCGTAAAGGCTTTACTGCATATGGTGTTGCAACTTGCTTAATGAGAATTACACGTGCAATTCTCCGGGATGAAAATGCTGTATTACCTGTTGGTGCTTATATCGATGGTGAATATGGTATTAAGGATAATTATCTAGGAACTCCAGCTGTAATTAGTGCATCTGGTATTTCAAAGGTAATCGAAGTTCCGTTGAATGAACGGGAGAGTGAAGCGATGGCTAAGTCATCTGAGGCTCTAAAGAAAGTTGCTACTGATGGTATGACTAAAGTTGGTTTAGTTAACTATTTAATCAAGTAGTAATATAGAGGCTGGGAAAAAACTCTCAGTCCAAAATGAAAGCCGGACGATGAATCAAATCTTGGTTCATCGTCCGGCTTCTTA
>NZ_JACSQW010000030.1 GCF_014836425.1 Limosilactobacillus avistercoris
GCATAGCAGGTGGTTTTTTGTTTCGCACACTCGCTCTGCTCGCGTGCTCAACTAGGTCTAAAGACACTAATAAAAAGAAGTCAAGAAAAAACAAAATGTTTTTTTCTCAACCTCAAACTATTACTAACAGTCTCTGAATTTATAAAATCTAATCGCGGAAATTAGTTTAATTTACTTTTCTTCTTTATCCTGATTGTTTTCAGCATAGTTCTTAATAAAGTAGATCAGGGTTTGGAGTTCGTTTGTTAAATCAATGTTCTGAACTTGAATATTCTTCGGAACAGAAAGACGAACCGGAGTAAAGTTCAAAATCCCCTTAACGCCAACGCTAACTAACTGATCCGCAACCTTTTGGGAAGTTGAACTTGGAACAGTAAGGATTACGGCATCAATTTGTTGTTCCTTAATCTGCTTTTGCATTTCACTAGCTGGATAGATTGGAATCCCGCTCTTAACGGTGTTAGCTAATTCAGGCTTAGTATCAAATGCTGCACTAATCCGCAAGTTAGTATCTTGGTGGAAGTTGTAATTAAGGAGGGCACTTCCTAATGAACCAACCCCAACAAGGGCAACATTAGTTAGAGTATCCTGGTTCAAAATTCCCTTAAAGAAGTTCAGCAGGCTTCCAACATCATAACCGTAACCCCGCTTCCCCAATTCACCAAAGTATGAAAAGTCACGACGAATTGTGGCAGAGTCAACCTGAACTGCTTCAGAAAGTTCAGTTGATGAAACACGCCGCTTGTTTGCACTTAATAATACACTAAGGTAACGGTAATAAATTGGTAATCGCTTTGCCGTTGCCTTAGGGATTTTCTTAGTAGCCATTTTCTACTATTCCTCCTGCAATTTTAGTTTTATTTAACATTAGTGAGCTTATATTCTTGGCTCAATTTTGTTAGCTTGTGAAATTCAATTCTCCTATTATTCTAGCAATAAACTCTTTAATTGTGAACACTTAAACAAAATTCTTTTTAAAACTTTTTTCGTTTGAGCGGTGCTGAACGTTATTTATCCTTTGTCTTAGGTGAAATCAGGATTAACCAGCGTATAATAGAAGAGTATAACTTTTAAGAACGAGGTAAACAAAAAATGATTCTTTTGCAAGCCAATAATGTCATGCGTCGCTTTGGCGCTGACGTCCTTTTTCACGACGTCAACTTACAAATTCAAGAACATGGGCGAACTGCCCTTGTTGGTCGAAATGGGGCCGGAAAAACGACCCTGTTAAAAATGATCGCAGGAATAACCAGTCCGGACGAAGGAACAATTGCCAAAAACAAGGGCCTTACTATCGGTTACTTAGCCCAGGATCAAGGTCTGGATAGTCAAAACACTATTTGGGCAGAACTCGATCTAGTTTTTGCCCCTCTCCACAAGATGGAAAAGCAAATCCAACAATTAGAAGACCAGCTAGCCTCACTTGATCCCTCCACAAAGGACTTTCAACTAACAACGGAAAAGTATTCACAGCTCCAGGCCGACTTCAAAAAGCGTGGGGGCTACGAATACGAATCCCGAATGCGGGGAATCCTCAAGGGCTTTGGCTTTGAAGAAGAAGATTATCAAACCGCTATTAATTCACTTTCTGGTGGACAAAAAACTAAACTAGCATTGGCAAAGATCCTTCTCCAATCCCCGGATCTACTAATTCTTGATGAACCGACAAACCACCTGGATATGAACGTCCTTGCGTGGCTTGAAGACTACCTTAAGAGTTACCAAGGTGCCCTCCTTGTCGTTTCCCACGACCGGTACTTCCTTGATCTGGTGGTTTCCGATATTTACGATCTTGATAACCACACCCTTCGTCACTATACCGGAAACTACACCCAGTTTATGGAGCATAAACAAGAATGGTTAACTGCTGAATGGAAACATTATGAACAACAGCAAAAGAAGATCAGCAAGCTTGAGGACTTTGTTAACCGGAATATTGTCCGTGCTTCCACCACTAAACGAGCCCAGGCGCGGCGAAAACAATTAGAAAAGATGGAACGACTTGAACGGCCAGAAACCGATGATAAGTCCATCCATTTCTATTTTCACAGCGAAAAGGATAGTGGAAATGAAGTCCTTGATGTTGATCAAGCTGTCGTTGGTTACAATGACCAAAAGCTTGCTGGCCCATTATCGTTCACGGTCCGTAAGCCCCAACGAATTGGGATCATTGGCCCTAACGGAATCGGAAAGTCAACCCTATTGAAATCAATTCTTGACCGGATTCCATTAGTTAGTGGCACTATCAAATTGGGTGCTAACCTTCAGATCGGTTACTATGATCAGGAACAGCAACAACTTCATCCTGAAAAATCAGTCTTAAATGAAGTCTGGGATGATCACCCGAATATTCCAGAAAAAGATATCCGCTCCCTCCTGGGAAGTTTTCTCTTCGTTGGTGATGATGTTTACAAGTTAGTTCACGATCTTTCTGGTGGTGAAAAGGCTCGGCTTGAATTAACCAAGCTTTCCTTCAAGCCAATTAACTTTTTGATTCTTGATGAACCTACAAACCACTTAGACATCGATAGCCGGGAAGTCTTGGAGAACGCGATCAATGAGTTTACCGGAACGGTGCTTTTTATCTCCCACGACCGGTACTTCATTAACCAAGTTGCTACTGATGTTCTCGACATGAGTGCTACCGGGATTAAGCATTATGAAGGAAACTATGATGATTACCTTGAAGCCGTGAATAAGGAAAAAGCTGCTAATGCTAATCAGGGTGAAACTCAGACTTCAACATCCAAGCCCAAGAAATCGAGTGCCCAACAATCTTACCAGCAAAGTAAGGAAACGCAGCGTGCTCGGCGGAAACTCCAACGACAGGTTGATAAACTGGAAGAACAAATGACCGCCCTGGAAGAAAAACAAGAAGCGATCAAAGAACAGATGAGTCAACCAGAAATTGCTACTGATATCGGTAAGCTTTCGGATCTACAAAAACAACTAGATGAGTTTACCGCTCAATCTGAAGATGTTGAATTAGAATGGACAAGCGCCGCAGAAGAACTGGAAAAGTTCGATCAAGAAAACAGTTGACATTTAATTGAGAAAAAAGTAAACTTCAAACAAATGATCCAAGTAGGACAGTCCAGAGAATGTGGTCACCGGCTGTAAGCCACCAACAAAGTTCCGAATCCTAATCATTATTTAATCAACACGTAAATAATATTTTGTAAAAGAGTAAAGCATGTCTTTGAACGAGGATGGTAACGCCGTAACTGGTGCCTCGACTTAGGCATGCTTTTTGTCTAGAAGGGATGGTTAATATGAGAAGTCAACATCAGCGAATCGTTGTTAAGGTCGGGACAAGTAGTCTTATCTACCCCAATGGCCAGGTTAACCTGCGAACAATTGATCGCCTTGCTTATACCCTTGCAACGTTGAACCACCAGGGATATGAAATGGTCCTAGTGTCTTCCGGTGCGATTGGTGTCGGTCTTGCTAGTCTTGGTCTGACAAAGCGTCCAGCAGAAATTGCTCAACAACAAGCACTCGCTTCAATTGGTCAAACTGAACTCATGCGGATTTATTCCCAACGTTTCTTGGATTACCAAACTAAGGTTGCACAAATCCTGTTAACTCGCGATGTGCTGGAATACCCCGTTAGCCGCCAACATACCCTCAATACGATCGAAACCCTACTTGGCAATTCAGTTGTCCCAATCATTAATGAAAACGACCCCGTTTCCGTTGATGAGCTGGATCATCACACAACATTTAGTGATAATGACGAACTTTCTGCACAGGTTGCCACTAAGATTAAGGCAGACCTTTTAATCGTTCTTTCCGATATCGATGCCTTTTACGATCGGGATCCTCACAAATTTGCTGATGCCCAGCCTATCCGTCACGTTAAAGAAATGACACCTGAGCTCGAAAAAGCCGCCAGTGGCACTAGCACTCAATTTGGTACCGGCGGAATGGTCACCAAACTCCGTGCCGCCGCTACCATCATGGAAGCTAACCAAAACATGATTCTTTGTAACGGCCAAGATCCCAAAATCATCTTCCAAATCCTCGATGGTCACAAAATAGGAACGAGGTTCGGAAAATAGAGTGCGAGCCAGCAGAGGACTTGCGAAAGGCTAGCAATTTCTCCTGACGAAGGCGTCCCGCGCCTAGGAAGGAGGTTGCTAGCTCTAGCAAGTCCCTGGCGAGCTCATTTTGACTCAATTGCCTAGAACCGCTAGCTCTAGCAAGCCCCTGGCGAGCTCGTTTCGGCTCAGTTGCCTAGAATCACTAACAATAATGAAGGAGGAACATTATGACAACACTTACTCAAATTGGTAAACAAGCTAAAGCAGCTGCTCGTAAATTAGCATCCCTTGATACCGCAACTAAAAATAAGGGATTGTTTTCTATGGCTGATGCATTAATCGCTAACCAACAGGTAATCCTTACAGCAAACAAGCAAGACTTAGCCAACGCTAATGAAATGCCTAAAAAGTTTCTTGATCGCTTAATGTTAAATGAACAGCGAATTACCGATATGGCAAATGGCCTTCGTTCAATCGCACAACTTCCCGACCCAACTGCTGAGATTGACCGGGGATGGATCAATGCTGATGGCCTGCAAATTATCCAACGACGGGTTCCCCTCGGTGTTATCGGAATTATCTTTGAGGCTCGGCCAAACGTTACTGCCGATGCTACCGGATTAACCTTTAAGAGCGGTAATGCAGTAATCCTTCGTGGAGGTAAAGAGGCCATTCAAACCAACTTAGCGATCGCTAAGATCCTTCGTGACGCTCTTACCCAAATCGAGCTTCCTGCAGACGCTGTTCAAATGGTTTCAGATCCAGGCCATGAAAGTGCCCAAGAAATGATGAATTTAACTGGGTATATTGACGTCCTGATCCCTCGTGGTGGTCATGGCCTAATTCAACGGGTTGTTAAGACTGCTACTGTTCCAGTAATCGAAACCGGCGCTGGTAACTGCCACGTTTATGTTGATCGTGATGCCAAGCTTGATATGGCAACTGCCATTACCGTGAATGCCAAAGTTCAGCGACCATCTGTCTGCAACGCAGCAGAAAAGCTCCTCATCCACCGTCAAGTAGCGCCAACCTTCCTTCCCGTAATTGCAAAGGCATTAATTAAACACGGTGTCCAACTCCGTGGCGATGAAGCTGCATGTCAAATCGTTCCAGAAATTAGCCCAGCTACAAAAGAGGACTGGGACACCGAATACAACGATCTCATCATGGCAGTTAAAGTTGTCGATAGTCTTGACGAAGCAATTACCCATATTAATGATCACAGTACCCACCACTCTGAAACGATCATTACTGATAATCTAGAACGGGGACGGCAATTCCAAGAACAAATCGACTCAGCCTGTGTTTACGTCAATGCTTCTACCCGTTTTACCGATGGCGGAATGTTTGGTTTTGGTGCCGAAATTGGAATTAGTACCCAAAAGCTCCATGCTCGTGGACCAATGGGATTAAGCCAATTAACAACTATTAAGTACGAAATCACTGGTAACGGTCAAATTAGAAAGTAAAAATAAATGGGACTTCAAAGTTGAACTTTGAAGTCCCATTTTTTATTACTTTTTCTCCGAATACATTAATCCCGGTTCTGCATTTAAATCTAACTTAGCGCGATCACCATGTTCGTAATCCATATAACCAGCAGCACCAATCATTGCAGCATTATCACCACATAACTTTAACGGTGCTTGAAGCATCGTAACATCTGGATGATACTTTTGCATATCATGATCTAACCGTGAACGAAGACCATGGTTTGCGGCAACACCACCGGCCAATATTAGTTGTTTTACCGGGTATTGATCGAGAGCCCGCATTGTCTTTTCGGCCAATACGTCAACAACACTTTGTTGGAAACTGGCTGCCAAATCATACTTATTGAGCTTTTCTCCCCGTTGATCGGCATTGTGAACGGTATTGATAAAGGCGCTCTTAAGACCACTAAAACTGAAATCGAAGTTATCTTCCTTTTCCATTGCCCGTGGGAAGTGGAAGGTATCTTTTCCTTTAGCTGCCCATTCATCGATCGTCTTTCCGGCAGGATAATTGACTCCTAAAACCCGGCCGATCTTATCGTAAGCTTCCCCAGCCGCATCATCACGGGTTTCACCAATAATCTCAAATTCATGTTCAGACTTCATGTAAACCAATTCCGTATGACCACCAGAAACAAGAAGGGCCATTTGAGGATATTTAAACTCGCCAACATACCGTGCAGCATATAAGTGGCCAGTCATATGGTTGACCGGGATCAACGGCAAGTGGTGTGCCCAAGCAGTCGACTTTGCGGCAGTTACCCCGATTAAAAGAGAACCAACCAGTCCGGGACCATAAGTAACCGCAACTCCTGCAAGGTCATCGTAAGAAACATTTGCTTCGGCTAATGCCTGATCAGTACAGCGGGTAATCCATTCAATATGATGCCGACTAGCAACTTCCGGAACAACCCCACCAAAGCGTTGATGACTATCAATCTGGGTTGCAACAATGTTTGACAAAATTTTAGTACCATTTTCAACGACCGCAACACTTGTTTCGTCACAGCTCGTTTCGAATGCCAGAATTAAGTTTTTCTCTGCCATAACTAAGTATTTTCTCCTCTATTTTACAATTTTACTTCCATCTCAACCGCATCTTCCCGATTATCAATATAATAGTGCGGCCTAATACTTGTTTGGGAAAAGCCAAGACGTTCGTATAGTTTTCGCGCTTTAAGGTTATGAATCCGGACTTCTAGCGTCATTTTCGGGTAACCATGATGACTTGCGTAATCTTTTAAAAGCGTAATCATTTTTGAACCAAGCCCCCGATCTTGATAAGCCGGACTTACCCCAATATTAGTAATGTGGCTTTCGTGTTTATACCAATTAAATGAACAGCCGACATAAGCAACTACTTGACTATCGTAAGTTATAACCAGGTATAACCGATCGCGATCCCGTTCCAGTTCAATCTGAAAGGCACTAACACTCCATGGGGTAGTCCCGTAGATTAATTCTTCAATGTGGACAATTGCGGGAATATCCGTAAAGCGTGCCTGGCGAATAGTAAATTGTCGCCTATTAATTAGTAACGGTTGTTGGGTAAATTTTAACCGTTCTTCTCCCTGTTTGTGTTCAAGCCATTCTTTAAACTTCGCGAACATAGTTTTGTCTAGTTTCACCTGGATGAAGCTTTTGCCAGTTAGCTTCAGCTTCAGTAATTCGTAAGTAATGTGGAACCATTGAATCAATGTCAGTAACCGGTTGGGCGTCTTTTCCGGCAAGAGCAAGTTGGTATGTTGATGGGATGGCAAATGGCCGCGGTGCAAGCTGAACATTAGCAGGCATTTCTCCCATTGCCTTTTCAATTCGATCAGTTAAATGACCAACTAATAAGATTGGTTGGTCTAACTTGGCTAATTGAGCAAGAAGATCCTTCATCGCTAAGTGCTGATCCGCAATCCGGTTAACTAACTTTCCATCTTGCCATTGGTAAGCACCAGCAAAAACGTTCCCCCGTCGTGCATCAAAAAATGGCACAATCACTTCTTTAGTAGTGGGAACGATATTCCGTGCTAAGACTTCCAAGCTTGATACCCCAACCAGTTCCTTATTCATGGTATCGGCTAGGACCTTAGCAGTTGAAACCGCAATCCGAATTCCAGTATAAGAACCTGGACCCTGGGCAACTACAATTCGGTCAACATCTTCTGGCTGCCACTTTACTAGCTTAAACAACTTATTGATTACTGGCATTAAATAAATACTATGATTCCGCACCATATTTAAGGTTTCGGTTGCTAACAATTGATCATCTTCAACAACCGCAACGCTCATTGGGTGGTTTGACGTATCGATGGCAAGTAATTTCATTTTCTCGATCATCCTTTCAATCATTTAACATCTTATCACACCAGGTATTTTTTGCATTAAATTAAGCCAAAATAAAAGTAGCGTTTAGCTAAACTCCCCCTGCTAAACGCTACTCTTATTAAAGGTTTATTATTATGAAAATATGTTCTAATTCAAATAACTAGTCACGATCATCGTAGCCCTTTGGGTGGGTTGAATGCCACTTCCAAGCGGTAGCGATAATGTCATGAACATCGTCATACTTTGGATCCCAACCAAGAACATTCCGGGCCTTATCACTAGCAGCAACTAATGAATCAGGGTCACCTGGACGCCGTGGAGCGATCTTTGCTGGAATTGGTTCACCTGTAACTTCACGGGCAGCTTCAAGCATTTGCTTATTAGAGAACCCGGTTGAAGAACCTAAGTTAAAGGCATTACTTTCGTTTCCAGCTTCAAGATACTTAATAGCCAAGATATGAGCATCAGCCAAGTCCATAACATGAACATAGTCACGAACGTTGGTCCCATCTGGGGTGTTGTAGTCGTCACCAAAGATGCTTAATTCATCCCGTTTACCTTGAGCAACTTGTAAGATAATCGGAACGAGGTGGGTTTCAGGACCATGGTCTTCACCAATAGTACCATCCGGCGCAGCACCAGCAACGTTGAAGTAACGAAGAGCAACAAACTTGATGCCGTAAGCCTTGTCAGCCCAGTGCATCATCTTTTCCATCATTAACTTACTCAAGCCGTATGGGTTGATTGGGTTTTGTGGATCAGTTTCCTTAATTGGCATGTGTTCAGGAACACCATATGTAGCAGCGGTAGAACTAAAGACGATGTACTTGATGTTGTGGTCACGCATTGCCTCAAGTAAGGTAATCATTCCACCAGTATTGTTGTCAAAGTACTTCAAAGGCTTACTCATTGATTCAGGAACAATTGAAAAGGCAGCAAAGTGGACAACTGCTTCAATATCCTCATTATCAAAGATCTTATCCAAAAACTTCCGGTCACGAATATCCCCTTCGTAGAATTTAGCCTTAGGGTTGATTGCGTCACGGTGACCTGTAGAAAGGTTATCAGCAACAACAACTTCTTGACCATGTTCAACTAAGTCTTTAACCATGTGTGAACCGATGTAACCGGCACCACCAGCAACTAAAATTGCCATGTTGTTTCCTCCTTATACGACAACATCTGCTAATACCAGACTGTCTATTAATTCCTTGTTCAGATATGATTGTAGCACTTTTATAATCGGCCGTTTAGTAAAATTAAGTAAAATTTTAGTAAATAATGTAACCACTTACAAGGTGAATAGATTTTCTAAGCTTGTTTCGTGTTCTAGGTAGCGAAATAACAGTCCTTCACGAAGGCCGCTATTACTAAATTGGATCTGCTGAATTTGTTGTTGACGAATAATACTCATCAATGGAAGCAATCCCCCAACAATTACATCAGCCCGTTCCTTATTCACGCCCCGAATTTTGGCACGTTCACTCTTAGAACTCCTTAATAGTTGTTGCATAATGCCGGATGCTTCATCTGGAGTCATTGTTAAACCATGGACTGGCGCAACCCGGCTGGAATTTGCTGCCTGCTGCCAGCGGTAAACCTTAGCTAATGCCCGGTTACAACCACCCAGAGCAACGATTTCACTATGACGGATCCGGTTGAGCCATAACTCCTTGCTTAAAACCTGATCTACTTTAACGATCGCGTTAAAGAGATCCGGTGCACTAATCTGATCTCCTAAATCATAGCGCTGCGAAATTAGGACTGAACCAAGAGGGATGCTGACAACTTCTTCAGCCTGACCATCTTTAACGAGGATAATTTCCATACTGGCCCCACCAGTATCCAGGATCGCCCCATCTTTAAGAGCTAGTGTCCGACTAACCCCAATATAGTCAAGGTAAGCTTCTTGTTCACCTGAAATCACGTGGATTACAAAACCAGTTTTCTTTTTAACTTCTTGTAAAAATTCAGCCTGATTCTGAGCCTGGCGGACTGCAGCGGTTGCTACTGCCAAAATCTTAAGGTGTTTATATTGGTCACAGATTTGCCGAAACTCAGCAAGAGCTTTCAGCGTTCGTTTGATCGGTTCTGGCTGAAGGATCTTTTCCGGTCCCATATTCGATGACAAACGAACGTAACGCTTTTCATACTGCTCTGTCTGGTATGAACCATCAAGCTTGATTTGGTCAATCTTCAGTCGAACCGAATTTGAACCAAGATCAATAATTGCTAGATATTGAGAATCCTTACTCATGATGCTTATCCCCCCGTGAGTCAAGATACAAACTAGGAACGTGACGACTTAACGTTTCAAAGACATTTGAAAAGTGCCGCTTTGACTTTTCCTGGCGTTTTGTTTGCTTACTTTCAACCGTTACTCGTTGGGCAAAGAATTCTTGAGCATTAAATGGTTCCTCACCATGGTTATCAATTCGTTCATAATGATCACCAACAAGTACCCGAGCCTTAACGTTGTCTTTCCACATATCATCAAGGATCGAAATTGCCTTAGTTTTCGTATCAGGCTGTTCAACAGGGAAAAGTTCTTCAACCCGCCGATTAAGGTTCCGGGTCATCATATCCGCACTTGAAAGATAGATCTCCTCATTACCATTACCTTCAAAGTAGTAAATCCGCGAGTGCTCAAGGAAGCGCCCAACAATTGAATGAACCTCAATGTTTCCGTGAAGTTCCGGTAGATCGTTTCGTAAGCAAGTAATCCCCCGAATAATCAATTGGATCTTAACGCCCTTTGAAGCCGCTTCATATAAGTGAGCAATAATTTGCTTATCAGACAGTGAATTCATTTTCATCCGGATTAATGCTGCGTTCCCACTTTCGGCAATTTTAATTTGCTGATCGATTTTTTGATTAATAAAATCACGAATACCGTTTGGTGAAACCCGTAACTTATTAAAGTATGACGGCCGAGCAAACCCGGATAACATGTTAAAGAGATTTGTCATATCCATCCCAATTTCCTGATCACAGGTTAGAAGCCCCATATCAGTATAGAAGTGAGCGGTCACATCATTGTAGTTCCCTGTTCCCAGGTGCATGTACCGACGAAGGCCATCATCGTCGCGCCGGATTACCAGGGCAATCTTACAGTGAGTTTTTAGGCCAACTAATCCATAAATAACGTGACAGCCCATCTGTTCCAATCGTTGAGCCCAGCGAACATTATTTTGTTCATCAAACCGTGCCTTAACTTCAACCAGAACAGTAACCTGCTTACCACGTTGGGCGGCCATCCCCAAATACTTAATAATTGGTGAATTTCCAGATACCCGATAAAGGGTCATTTTAATGGCAAGGACTTCCGGATCAAGGGCTGCTTGATGAATAAAGTTAACCACCGATTGAAAACTATCATATGGGTGTTGCATCAGGTAATCATGCTTCCGGATTGCCGCAAAAATATTATGTTCCATGTCCAAGTCAGGGTTTTGGTATGCATGAAATGGTGGGAAGCGAAGATCGTTATGGCCATCAACCATGCCGGAAAGTTTCTTCAAGAATGTTAGATCCACTGGACCATTTACCCGGTAAATAGACCGTTCATTCACGTGAAGATTATCGACTAATTGATTTTCCAACCATTCATCAATTGAATTTTCTACTTCAAGCCGCATAACTTCACCATGTTCCCGTTCACGCAACTGGTGCTTAACAGCCCGAAGCAAGTCGGAAGTATCTTCTTCCGCAACATCCAAGTCCATGTCCCGCATTACCCGATAAGTTGCAGAAGCAAGGATTTGGTAACCAGGAAATAGCTGACCTAAGAAGCGTTTAATGACCTCATCAATCAGGATAAAGTTATTCTCTCCTGGCAAACGAACTAACCGCTTGTAAATTGATGGAACACGGACAGTCGCAAACTTAATATCTGATTCGCGACTATCATCATGGGGCTCTAGCTGCCGACTCTTAACTTCCTGGTCCCCTTCAAGAATTTCTTGTTCCTGAATAGCTTTCTTTTGCTTTGGATCACGACGTAATTGGACAGCAATGTTAAGTGAATTATTGGCAATAAACGGGAAGGGCCGGGATGTATCATCTGCCATTGGAGTCAGTACCGGCATTAATTCATCACTAAAGTACCGCCGAATAAACTCTTTTTGTCGATCATCCAAATCCGCCAAATGCATAATATTAATCTTTTGTTGTTTAAGGTCAGGGATAATCTGTTTGTTATAAACTTCATACCGTTCCTTAACCATTTCATGTTCTTTTTTGTTTACGGCTGTCAGCTGTTCTTCAGGCGTCATTCCGGATGCGTCGGTCGTTGTCACATTAGCCGCTGCTAGTTTATGAAGTGAGGCAACCCGGACCATGAAAAATTCGTCAACGTTACTTTGGGTAATTCCGAGAAAATTAGCTCGTTCAAGCAGTGGGTTACTAGTATCCGTTGCTTCTTGGAGTACCCGTCCGTTAAAGTCAATCCAACTAAGTTCCCGATTAACATAATTTTGTGGTTTATAAAAATCTTTGTACATTTTACCGATCCTCTTTTTCCTTCAACACTGGCTCAATTCCAAAGACATCGTTAAAGAGCTGTGACTTTTGACTAAATGACCAGCTTTCCAGTACCAAATCATCCGAGCTAGTCGCCTTTACTACTAACCGCCCATTCTTTAGTTTTAATTGAATCCGACTAATCTTTTGCTGCCGAGAATCATCAAGCGAATCAACCAACCGTAAAATTGCTGCTAGCTTAGCAACTGGCAGTTGAATATCATCATCCAAGTGACGGTAATGGGACTGGTTAATGGTTGGACTTTCAGTACTGTGATAACGAGCAACTTCAGCGATAATTAAATTATCTTCATCCGATAAACCAATCAGTGGGTTTGCTTCTAGGATATATGCCGAGTGTCGGTAATGTCCCTGTTGGTTAATAAAGTTTCCAATGTCATCAACCTGCGCCGCCACTTCAAGTAACAACCGGTAATGATTATTTAACCGGTGAATTGGCCGTAATTCATCAAAGAACTGGAGCGCATATTTTTTGACAAAGTCTGCATGCTTAGAATCAATTCCGTATCGTTGGGCAATATTATCTGCCGATGTCCGGATCATGTTATTTACAGTAGCCCGTGAAGTGTCATTATTCGTTGCAATCCCGTTTGAAATTCCATCCATGATAGAAAGGTTAGTAACGTATAGGTTTGTCGGGTTAATTAATTCTGACACCCGGGTAATTACTAGGTAAGTAGGAAGGATGTACTCATTACGGGCTGCCGCTAAATTAATATCGTTATTATACATGTACCGATCTTGAGGAATTAACAGGTGGTTAAACGTTTCTTGGAACTTCTTTCGGTCAATCTCACCAATTTTTTGGTGTTTTCCAATATACCGTTTACTTAATGATGGCGCGTTTTGCACGATCATTGTCGTCCTCTTATGCTGAATCAATTCAGGAGCTAAATAGCCGAGCTTACTGCCAATATAATCCTGGATAATCTCTGTCGGGTTAGTCGTTGTCTGACGCAACTGATTAACTAGCCGATGAATCTGTGCTCCGCCAAGATCAATTTCCCATGAGGTTTCAAAATTACCATGGTGGAAGAATGCTAATGTGGAACTATCTAAACCAATACTTAAAATATATAAGTTATGTTTACTTAGCTCTCTAAATTCTGGCAATTGATCCACGATATAGCTCATCGACTGGGCCATTAGCTGGTTATTATTTAACCATTCAACCTGTAACCCAGTTCGAACTTTTAACTGATCACCAACATAACTAGCGGTAACGCTATCCATATCTTCATAAGCGCCATAGAACTTAACGTTATCGACATGATAATCATTGATTAGTTCCTTAAATTCCTCAATATTATCAGTGATTGCCGCCATATTTTTGCTATAGTTGGCGGTTTTACCGTCTTCACCAATATCAAATAATCCAGAGCGAACATCATTGATCACTTTAAGACTTGGGAGCTCAATAATCCGTAAGAAAATTTGATCCGGTTGTAAGTAGATTACTGCCGTTAACGAACTTTTCATTCTAATCACCCCTCAAAGTTTTTCCATCTTAAGTCTACCATTTATAAAAGGCAGATTGTAAAATTTAAGTTGAACATTTAAGTGGACAGAAAAACCCATCAAGGTCTTTAATGGTGTTACCAC
>NZ_JACSQW010000031.1:0-1405 GCF_014836425.1 Limosilactobacillus avistercoris
TCCTGTACTGAATCTTATGTCTTCAGTATAGGGGGATTGGTCGACCGCGCCTAGACGTATCGTTATTGACTGCTTACTGACCAACCTAGCCATCCTTGCGGAGGTTCGAAGACAAACGCCCCAAACCAGCTTGCTAGCCGATTTGGGGCGTTTTTTCTCACTCTCCTTATTTATGTTATGAATTTGCTACGACGGTTTGAGTAGTTGCTTAATCCCGCTTTTTACGGAATCCGGCACTGCCCAACAAACCAACTAAGCCTGCAATGGCTAAGCCAACTAAGCCTGCACCACGTTGTGTTTCGTTACCAGTTTGTGGTAATTGAGTTTTTTCATTACCAGACTGTTGAATAGAACTATGCTTTGTAACGTCACTGGAGTTATCACTTTGAATATGACCAGCTTGGTTACCGTTCCCTTCATTAGTTGCAGAATTATCTTGGTCATCGACTGAATTACTCTTAACAGTAATTCCGTTAATAGCTGCAATTCCATTGTTCTTAGCAGTTTGAACGTCTTCATCAGTGGAAGCACTCCGAACGTTTTCCTTAGCCTGGTTAGCTGCGTTCTGAGCTTGATCAATAAGGCTTTGTTTTTGGTCATCAGTTAAGTTAGCATTGTTGATTTCTTCAATCTTTTTAGCTAAAGCATCATCGATGGCATCCTTAGCAGCATCTTTAGCTGCAGAAGCAGCAGGAACATTAATGTTGTTAATAGCCTCTTCACCAGTAGTTTGCGCTGTCTTAACATCAGCGTCTTTAGTGGCAGCATCAATATTATCCTTAGCTTTTTGACCTTCAGCAGCAACTGTCTTCTTCAAATCAGCCTTTTCTTCAGCAGTTAAGTTTGAAGCATCGATTGCATCGTTCTTAGCCTTAGCAGCTTGATCGATGGCATTCTTAGCGTTCTTCTTAACATCTGAAACTGTAGGAATTGTCATGTTCTTAATAGCTTGAACACCATTTTCCTTAGCAGTGTTTACTGCATCATTAGTTGTAGCTTTATTAATGTCAGCAATGGCGTCATCAGCAAGCTTTTGTGCTTTGTTAATTACTGCGGTTTTTTCTTCATCAGTTAAGTTAGTACCGTTAATTTCAGCCTTCTTATCTGTTAATGCAGCATTGATTGCTTTAATTGCATCAGTCTTAGAAACTGAAGCAGAGATTTCAACAGCATTAATAGCCTCTTCACCAGTGGTTTGCGCTGTCTTAACATCAGCGTCTTTAGTGGCAGCATCAATATTATCCTTAGCTTTTTGACCTTCAGCAGCAACTGTCTGCTTCAAAGTATCCTTTTCTTCAGCAGTTAAGTTTGAAGCATCGATTGCAGCATCCTTAGTCTTAGCAGCTTGATCAATGGCATCCTTAGCAGCTGATTTAGTTGCAGAAGTAGTAGAAACATTAATGTT
>NZ_JACSQW010000031.1:1505-2584 GCF_014836425.1 Limosilactobacillus avistercoris
ATCGATTGCATCGTCCTTAGTCTTAGCAGCTTGATCAATGGCATCCTTAGCAGCTGATTTAGTTGCAGAAGTAGTAGAAACATTAATGTTGTTAATCTTTTCAACACCAGTGTTCTTAGCTGTAGTAACATCAGCGTCTTTAGTGGCAGCATCAATTGCAGCCTTAGCTTTGTTAACTTCACCAGCAACGGTCTTCTTCAAAGCATCCTTTTCTTCAGCAGTTAAGTTTGAAGCATCGATTGCATCGTCCTTAGTCTTAGCAGCTTGATCAATGGCATCCTTAGCAGCTGATTTAGTTGCAGAAGTAGTAGGAACATTACCGTTGTTAATGTTATCAACACCAGTCTTCTTAGCTGTAGTAACATCACCGACAGTTTTTGCATTGCTAATGGCGGTCTTGGCACTATCTGCTGCTGTCTTAGCTTGACCCTTCACAGCTTGCTTTTCTTCAGTAGTCAGGTTAGGAGCATCATCAATTGATTTATTCTTTTCAGCCAGTGCTCCATCAATTGCGGCATTTGCACTTACCTTGTCGATTGCGAGCTTACCTGCATCCGTTGCAGCTGCAACACCTGTGTCATCAGAAGCCTTCTTGATGTTTTCTTTAGCATCAGCAACAGCTTGGTCAATTTGACCCTTTGCTGTTTGCTTTTGATCATCAGTTAAACCTGAAGTTTTATCGATAGCCTTCTTAACAGCATCAGCTGCGGTATCGAGATCACTATTAGCGTCATTCTTGGTCTTAGAAGCTGTTGGAATTTCAACAGCATTAATAGCCTTTTCACCATTGGTTTGCGCTGTAGTAACATCAGTGTCTTTAGTGGCAGCATCAATATTGTCCTTAGCTGTTTTAACTTCATCAGCAACTTTCTTCTTCAAAGCATCCTTTTCTTCAGCAGTTAAGTTTGAAGCATCGATTGCATTGTCCTTAGTCTTAGCAGCTTTATCAATGGCATCCTTGGCGTTCTTCTTAACATCAGAATCAGCCGGAACTGTTACCGCTTCGATTGCTGTCTTACCATCTTGGCCTGCCTTAGTGGCACCATCGTTGGTTGTTGCGCCATCGATTGCGTCCTTAG
>NZ_JACSQW010000031.1:2684-12531 GCF_014836425.1 Limosilactobacillus avistercoris
CTAAGGTTGTTAGACTTATTAATCAAGTCTTTTTGCTTACCTGCAGCTTGATCAACTGCGTCCTTAGCTGCTTTCTTAGCGTCTTCAAGACTGGTTGGAACAACTTTTTCGATTGCTGTCTTACCATCTTGGCCTGCCTTAGTGGCACCATCGTTGGTTGTTGCGCCATCGATTGCGTCCTTAGCAGTCTGGGTTGCTGAATCAACTTGCTTGTTTAGTTCTTGCTTTTCGCTATCACTAAGGTTGTTAGACTTATTAATCAAGTCTTTTTGCTTACCTGCAGCTTGATCAACTGCGTCCTTAGCTGCTTTCTTGGCGTCTTCAAGACTTGGAACCTTAACATTATTGATATTAGAAACGCCATCGTCTTGAGCTTTCTTAATTGCGTCAGCTGTAGTTGCTTGAACAATAGCATTCTTTGCAGCGTCCGCTGCATCAGTAGCATCTTGGATCAACTTGTCTTTAGTAGTTTGATCAATATTAGTTGCTCCATTAATTTCACCCTTCTTGTTGACAAGAGCAGTATCGATGGCCTTATTGGCAGCTTTGGCAGCATCCCAATTAGGAATAATTTTCTCAGCTATTAATGGATCACCTTTTGCATTCAGTGCTCTCTGCTCACCATATAAGCTAGACATCATGTTATAGTAGACATCCTGAAGAGAATAAATATTAGCTGAGATTCCTGAGAATTGTTGACCTTTTGGACTTTTAATTAAATCTAGTTCACGAGAGTCTGTGTGTTGCGTAGTAAAGGAAATAACATAAGAAGAAAATTGTGAATTATTAGCGCTACCTTGTGACTTAAATTCCATTGCTTGGTTAAAGTTATCACTGCTAAATACGCCATTAACTCCACCCTGTGTGTCATTAATGATTGAGTCTCCATATTTTGCACCGTCTACTCCAGTTTCATTTGCAATTTTAAAAGTATTAAAATGAAAGTCATGATTGCTACCTAGATAAAGGGAATTATCTGCTGCATTATAATATTCTTTCCCATCTTCAAAGTAAGTCTGCCATAAGTTCTTTTTACCAGTATCCGTAGCAGTAGTGAAATAGTATGGGCCTTGCAAATATTCATTGTTATAAGCTGCACTATTAATTAAACCATTTGGTTCAACATCTGTCTTAGGATTAAATGAAAACTTCACTTCAGGTGATGGATTTTGTATTGGAATGTTAGTAGCGCTACTGCTACCGGGCTTAAATGTATGAGATTCAAATGATTCATTAGGATCACTAATTACTTCCATGTCAACTTTACCAAAGATTTGGTAGTCAGAAGTGAGAGCAATACCAAATGTTGCATTACATAACCCATGTAATGTACTGTGATAATTTTGTAATCCCTTATTAGGGAAGAAAACAACAGTCCAACGGGTCTTACCATTTCCTAAATCTTCTTTAGAAATATTGATATTATTTTTAATATCTTCAGCTGTTTGTTTAGGATACCCCAGCAAATTAGCACCACTAGCTTGAATATCAGCAGCACGGTAAACGTAGTCCTGACCATAAATAGTTATAATCTTGTAATATCCATCTTTACCTTTATAGATATTAGAACTGTAGTTATCTGAAGAAGTCAGATTAGTCTTATTGGCCAAGTCTTGATTTTCTTTAGCTGTCTGAGTACCAGTACCCAAACTAATAAGATTATAGAAGAAAGGAGCTACTGTACCTGCTGCACTTCTGTCACCAGTACCATTAATACCATTAGTTTGCATTAAATTCATAGTTGCTAATTTAGCTGCTGCATTTCTGTCAGTACCAGAAATTGCCACTAAATTCGTAGCTGTTGATGATTTAATATTAGTGTCAGCGCTACCTTGCGTCTTTGGTGCAGATTGTGAGGTTGTCGCAGCCTCTGTAGAATTATTAGCTGTTGCATTGTTACTTGCACTACTTTGTTGAACTTTTTCTGTTGCACTAGTTGCTTTCTGAGTATTAGTGTTATTTTGATCTACTGTACCTGCTGGATTTCTGTCAGTACCAGTACCAACGCTACCTTGCGTCTTTGTTGCAGATTGTAAGGGTGTCGCAGCTTCTGTAGAATTATTAGCTGTTGCATTGTTACTTGCACTACTTTGTTGAACTTTACTTTTCAATACAACTGCTGAAGTTCGTGGCAAATTACCGGTTGGTGAACCATTGGGAATTCTAACGCTTTCTACTGTGGTTGCTGCCTTTACAGAATGATCTGTAAAGTTAATTCCAAAAATAGTTACTCCTAATAATACCGAAGCCACACCAACGTTAAGCTTACGTAAACTATAACGCGGTGTCCGCTTAGTTTCTAAAAATTCGGGTCGCTTCATCGTTATTTTTACCTCCCAAATTTAATAACTAGTGGTGTATTGCAGTACACCAGAACAATAGTTCTACCGTTAAGCTATCATCCTATAAGCTATTAACCTAATTGTTGAGTATAATATTTCTTCAATCTGGTAATATTATAGCACAGTTTAGCGACTTTAACGACCGCTTGGCTCTCGATCCGGGCGGCTTTTCTGTTTGCAGTTAACTTATCAGATAGTAAAAGAGACTAACCGCAAAGGCTAATCTCTTTTCAAACACTAAAATTATTCAAGTTCGCGATTGAGAGTAGCGAGACGCAATCTCACTGCTCTCTTTTCATATATTGTGGTACTAGAAATAATGTTTCCCGAAATGTCAATTTAAATTAGAAAAAAGTTGAGAGCTGTTTATCGGTGACATGACTTAAGAATTCTTCAAGTGGTGTGTGGTAATTAAGTGACTTTCGTGGAATATTGTTTCTTCGATGCATTAGTTGAGTAATTAGTTCATCTGGTAAATTACGAAAGTCTAAGCGTTTACTGAGACCATCACGGCGTAAAATACCATTATTATTCTCATTCAATCCCCGTTGATTAGGCGCTCCAACCTCCGCAAAGTAAGTGTGAAGATCATGCTTATTGGCAATCTCACGCCAGCCGGCAAACTCTTTACCATTATCAAAAGTGATTGACTTAACAAAATGACGAGGCATTCTAGAAAGCCACTTATCTAAGTGGTAATTGATTGCTTCATCCGTCTTACGATGAACATTAAGGACGATCATCACTTTAGATTGTCACTCAACTAGCGTCATTACCGCACCATGATGGGCTTTCCCTTGCACTGTATCTGCTTCAAAGTGGCCAAATTCGTGTTGGTAGTGAGGGAAATCTTGATATCGCTGGTAAATACTACGACCGAGATGCCCCGCCTTACCACGACGTTCGACATAGCCATTTGGGTGTCGTTTCCCCTTCATCGGTAATTGGAGGACATTGAAATTATATTGTTCGCGAGCAAACATTCGATAAAGGGTTCGCCTACTACAGCTAATTGTTCGTTCTACCCGGCCAACGATCGTATCCGGCGTCCAGCCAACTTTAACCTGCTCATTGATATAGCTAATCTCGTTTTTGGACAGCTGAGTACGCTTACGGCCACAACGTTGCTTATTACGTTGGTAGGCTTTAAGATATTGTTCAATTGTTTTACCAGTATCCAGGAAACTGTAAATACGGTAAATCGTTTCCTGGCTTCGTTTAAGCAGTTTAGCAGCCTGGTAAGCTTTTGTACCTTGATACCAAAAATCAGCTATGAGGGTTAATTCACGTGTGGTAAGATGTTTATAGGTCATTTGTGATTGCCTTTCTTTTGATTAGGGATACTCAAAAGTCTATCACAAATGGCTTTTTTATTTTTCTAACTTAATTTTACAAACGGTGTTCAGAAACATGATTTAAAGCACGAAAAAAGCGGCAAGTAGCATTCAAAACTACTTGTCGCTATTTAATTACACAACTGGATAAGATTGGGGCATTCCCCAATAAGAACGTTTTTTAATCATCCTCACATTCCGCTTATAATCAGCGATTTCAAGGGTCTACTTTTTACGCAGTTTTTGAATTGTAAATTCGCCGGCAACAAAAAAGAAACAAAAAATGCCCCACTTATCAAATGATGATAAGTAGGACAACAGTCACTTACTTTTCAATAAAAGTAAGCAAAAATATCTAAATAGTCTCTATAAGCTAGCGTTTGGTATCTAATTAGAACCATAAGGTACCTTTTGACTACTATTTTGGTAGGGAACAACCCGATTTTTGCTTATTTTTGAATTAGTATGGTTCCGACAAATGCCGTCATATTGGGATTCCTTCTCCTAGCGCAATAGTCGAATTATTCGTACTCAAGGGATAATGCCCTAAAAGAAACCCCGTTAAAACGGGGCTTTTAGCTATTGCAAATTAACTTTGGTAGGATTTTGGTAGGGAACCTTATTTTACAGAACGAATATTTTGATTTCCAGTAAAATTAAGTTGGTTTTTTGTTGCTGACTTAAAATTAATATTTCCTTCCATTTTGTCCGCAATAGTTTCATCATTACGAGGCCAAAGATGCGCATAATACTTTAACGTAATCTCAGGGCTTGAATGCCCCAAGCGCCTGGAAATTGTCAAAACATCCGCATTGAATTCATTAATCAAATAGCTGACACTACTATGCCGTAATCCCTTCGCTTGAATGGGTTTAACACCTGCTAATTTAGCAAACCTCTTTACAATTAATGGTATTGTTGTCCGGCTCATTGGTGTATCATCATACGACATAATGAAATTATGCACACCATGTTTTTCCTGGTCTTTCTTCCAATTTTTAAGAATCCGAATAGTATCGTTATCCAATGATATTGTACGAATTCCGTTAATTGTTTTAGTATACGGCTTAAGTTCATAATCGTTTTTATTCTTCATCTCTAACGTCTTATGAATTTTCAGTCTGTGGTGTTCAAAGTCTATATCATCATATGTTAATGCCAATCCCTCACTCACACGCATGCCACATGTAAAGTATAAGTACAGGATAACAAAGCACATATGTTGATAGTAATCTTTGGTGTAAATTACTGACAAAACCTTTTCAAATTCTGATTTTGTCCAAAAAGCTACAGTACTTTTTCCTTTGTTAATGGTCTTCGTCCTACGCGATGG
This sequence comes from Limosilactobacillus avistercoris, assembly GCF_014836425.1. Lineage (GTDB taxonomy): Bacteria > Bacillota > Bacilli > Lactobacillales > Lactobacillaceae > Limosilactobacillus > Limosilactobacillus agrestimuris. The sequence continues at coordinate 7,694 of NZ_JACSQW010000031.1, forward strand.
ATTTTTAATTAAAAAATCCATCCGAACAGCGTAATCCAAGGTATTACGGAACATACAATAAATTAAACTCGCAAAGCCTTGAGAATAACCACTTTTACCTAGAAGAAACACCCGAAACTTTTCGCAATCAGTAGCCCTAATATCTCGTAGCTTTTTAGCACCAAACCACTTTTTTAAGTGCTTAAAAGTGCTTTGGCGACTTTTGAATGTACTATTCTCAACATCAGACTTATAAGATGGAATATAGAAATCATCTAAGAAGTCATCATATGTCAAACTATAATTAGCAAAGCCATTTCTTTCTTGGTACTCATTCTTTATTCTGACGGCTTCTTTATACGCCTCATGCGCAGAAGCAAATTTATTATGTTGAGCATCACGTCGTCCTTTTTTCTGAATTCTTCGACCAGTTATTAGGTCATGACCTAGTTCGACTAAGTAATAATACTGGCCTTTGTTATCAAGATAAACATTAGGATATTTAGTTTTAGCCATCTTGATCACTGTCTTCATATAAATGAAACCCAATAATATTTTCAACGGCCCTAGTCGGAACTACCCCAATTCGTTTCCCATTATAAAGAGCAAAGCCTTTATTAACAAGTTCAATTTTGGCATGATGAATAATATCGCGAGCCTGATGTTCCTTGAAGCCGATTGACATTAAATCTTTATAATTAACGGTTTGCTTTCCCATTTATGCGATGCTCCTTTCTTTTAGAAATAAATCATGAGACAATACTAGTAATATCAATTTATATAATTGGTTGATTGTATTTAGGGCTCTGTATTACTTTGGTCGGTTGCAGTGCTCTTTTTATTATATGCATTGGTATTACACCAATCGTCATACCGATCAACTATTTCTTGTTTATACATCTTTGAGTCAGGGTATTTATCATGATTTACTTCCATGACATACCCTACTCTTAGATATTCACTGGCAGGAACTGGATAGCGCTTATCAATTAGTGGTTTTATAATTTTAAATTTAGACGGATTCATCAATCGGTCCAAAGATTCAAAGTATTCACCAACATATCGGGCATTAAATTGTATCATCTCACCAGCAACCAATTGACCTAACTTAGCTATCTTGTTGGTATAGCTGATACAAGTCTTCTCTCCAGCATATTCAAAAAGCCCCGTATCAGTGTTTTGGTAATTAATATTTGAAAGCATAATCATGGGTTTCCAAATATAATGTTCCTCATTTGTTGACCATACGCTATCCAAACAATAACCTTGAACTATTGCACGAAACGTGAATCGTTGGTTGAAATTTGAAAGATTTAATTTCATTGCTTTGCTCCTTTTTTAATATACTTTTTTAATTCCGATAGCATCACCATACATATGTGCTAAAGCATCAATACGTTTTTCAGGTGGCAAATTGTAAAATGCATCATATTCATTCTTGCTTACCGCAAATTTAGAACACATTGATTTAATTTCATTTCTTGTAATATAGGCATTAGACTTACCATCCCATAATTCACCCAACTTTCCATATAACTCATCAGTTTTATAACGGATTTTAAATGTCTTAACAGTAATATCGGGTTCCGAATCACGGAATACATGTCCCAGATAATAGTGCAATTTCATCATTTCAGTAATTGCTTCATTCAATTTGTATAAGTTTGAATTCATAATTAAAGGTCTCCTTTTTAAATTAGATTAGATTCGTGTAGCAAAACATAGTTGGGTAATACCTTAACGTGATTCTTTTGAATCCGACGAATAGTTGCACTAAATGACTGTAACTGCGGAAGTTCACGTTCTTCGGTTCCGCGCATATATACCCAACCATGGTCATGAAATATTTGGATTATTAATCCGTAAGAATTTTTAATATCAAGATTATTTCGTGCTACATAGAAAGACCAGTTGCGGTAGACTTCTGTCCCTCTATGCAAGTAACTATCACCTTTCTTATCCTTTTTATTAACCTTCCAAAACTTCATAGGCTTATATCCTTTTTGAAGTTCGGTAAAGAATCGCAGAAAGAAAGGCGCATATTCGGCCGAGTACCAAACGCCATATTTTAAAACATCACGTCCTGGTTGCCATAATCGATTAAATTCGTCTTCTGAGTTATACGGTCTAGTTTCCCAGTACACAAACTGTCCCGATTGATGGTAGTTGATTGGTACTTGAGCCATATCAAATGAGAAATATAAATCTGTCGTTTGATTCCACGAGGTTTGTAAATGTTGGAATTTTTCCTCGTGTCGCATCGCCGTAATTCCAGTAATTTGATGGTTGACAACGTTAATTGTGGAACGTCCTTGATCAAGATACTTATTAAAGACTTGTTTAGGCGTAATTTTAGTTAATCCAACCATTGCACTTAACTGATTATCACGACTAAAAGTTAATCGAGTTCGTAAGTTCGCTGTTTCCTGGTCGGTACCGTCTTTTCTTTTAATGTATTTACCATCAAAATAGTTATGAACCATATCGTGATACCAAGGATTTTCTTCAGCCGTAATTTGGTCCATTGATTGAATAATTTCATCAATTTTTAGTGGCTTTTTGGTCCACGTTAGACAACCATCCGTTACATTGTTAAGAAATACTGCCTTAGGGTCAATTTTCCAAATTGCTCGTTGCAAGGTAATAATGTGTAACCGCGTAATAGACGTAAATTGGATAGCCTTTAGCGGATTAGTAATTCTACTAAACGGTACATAATACGGACGACCGTTGTTATAGTCGGGGCTGGTTTTCTTTTTCAATCCCTCAGCTGTTACCCCGTAGCACTGGTTCACAACGTTCTTGTTCATCTTGTCTTCGGGACTACCATGCACACACTGTTCTCGACGCTTTTGAAAAATGTCCTGAATATGACCTTCTTGACTTATCCCGTCAAGAGTTCCTAGAATAATTCGCGATTGTCTAACAAAACTCAATCGATGTGTAAAGACTTTTGCCCCGCAAGACCATGCTGTATAAGCATCAGTATAAGATAAAGTTACTTCATGAATTTTCCTAAAATAACGTGGACCTTCATTAACATTTTTAGGCGTTATCACAAATCCTTTGTAGTCTGAGGGATATTCAATATCAAAAATCCCCACACCAACCGTATAAGGACCGTTTATTTTTTCGGCAGCCTTCACAATACGACTAAACTGATTTGCTGCTAAATTGTGAAATTCCTTGAACTTTACAGCACCCAGGCCTGGTGCTATATCAGGAAGTAAATGTCCAGCTTCAGAATAAGCAGAACTAATATCCCAATCTCGCTTTTCTCCACCTTGAGGAATAATACCGGTGTAGATCACAATGTTATATCCACCGTTATAAGCATTAACAGCGTCATTAAACATTCTGTTTAAAGGAACGTCTATTTTGTTAGTCATATCATGAACTAGATGTTTATGACTCTTATCAGAACTTATATCAGTCCTAGGGAAGCAATAACCTTTACGAATCTTGTCAAAATCAAGATGTTCATTCAACCATCTTTTCAGGTCGTCTGAGGTTGGGTTGGCATGTAATTCATTGAAATGATAGTCACGAACTACTTTTCCCTTTTCGGTCTTGATTTCTGGTTTGCAAATGGTTCTTAAGAAACTTTCAAAATCTTTATCATTGTTTGTTCGTTGCTTCAATTGGCTAAGTAATTTAACTACTTCATCGACAATCCAATCGGAAGATTTCGCATTTTGACAACCAATGATGGAACCAACAATACTACCTAAGCTTGGTTTAAGTTGCAGTGGTTTAAAGTCGCCGAATCCATCATCAGTTAACTGCTTTTGAAACTGCAAAATGAAAGTTCCATATAGGGCAGTCACCACCACATCTTCTAAAGCATAATTTACAAAATCAGACTGACGATTTTCCCATAATTTTGTCATATGTGCCTTATAGTAACCTTTAGGGCAGCCATCTTGTTGGTCCCATTTTTCAGTATCAATCTTAGGGACACCGATTAGTTTACCTAGTCCAGCTAAATTCTCTTTTCCAGGTGCTAACTTAGTCATATCACGGATTACCAACTTATCATTTTTAGTAATACTTACAGCATTACGGTTTTCATCTGAGATACGCAATTTAAGAGGTTGGCTAGTAAAAAACGTATTACTATGAATAGCAACAATTTTGCTAGTATCTTTCTTACTTTTGGTATTTTCAGTTAGAATCTTTTCGTAATCCTGAAAAACACTAAGGTCAACGCCACCCCAAAAAGTCCAAAGTTCAATAGTTAATTTCTTAAGTTCCCTAACTTCTTTATATTTACCAATCTTCCATAAATATTTTTTGAGTAGTTTTATTACATCACTAAAACGAAAGGCCGAATCATCAGGGTCACGTTTCATAAAATATAAAGTTGGACTACGATTTCGATAGTTAAACCCAAGCTGAATTGAAATAATATCTTTAAGGCGACGTTGATTAACATTTATTAATTCACCACCAATTGAAATATTATTTCGACTTCCCGATTGATATTCAGAATCAAAAGCAACAATAACTTTATTGATATCCTCACCAGGTAAAGTCCAATTACTAAAAGGTTTTTCCTTAATAAACATGTAGTATTCTCCTTTTATAAAAAACAAAAAGTCGCTTAACTAGCAAGAATTTGCTAATCTAGCGACTTAATATAGAAATATATAATTAAATATAAATACCAGTTAAAGCTAACTAATATTCACATAAATATAGATAAGCACAACTTTGTTGTGCTATACGGAGTAAACAGAATAGCCGTATAAATATTGAAATGGACATAAGTTCAATACGTATTAATCATAACCACCCGTAAAACGGGTGGTTTGTACAACGGCTATAAGCCGATCAGAAAAGCCAGCGTCTCAAGGCGC
>NZ_JACSQW010000032.1 GCF_014836425.1 Limosilactobacillus avistercoris
ATAGTTTTAATGCCATCATTACCAACTGTAATAGTGGATGGGACCTGTTCATCCTTATTAGCTAACTCATAACCATCCGGTAACGAGAGCTTAACATCAACTTTATTGCCAACTTTTCCTGAAACTTGGTCAGCTTTTACTACCTTACCATCTGGATCGATATAGTTGATAGTTCCTGTTTGCAACCGCTTCAGTTGTTCTTGGGCATTTAAAAGCTTCTGATGGGTTAGCGAACGGTCTTCCTTAAGCTTAGTATACTTGTCATTAGCAGTCTTAAGCTCCGCCTTAAGCTTATTAACCTGCTCATGTGCTACCTGCTGGTTTTCTTGGGCTACTTGCTGCTTTTCCTTTACCTGGGCTAACCGACTCTCTGCATTCTTTACTGCCTGCCCATTAGCAATCTTTTGAGCCGCCACGAGCGCATTTTGCGCAACCTTAAGTCTATTCTTGGCTGCCGTTAAGTCCTGTTGCTTTGTCGCCACTTCCTGCTTAGAGGTTACCAACTGCTCCTTGGCTTTCTTTAACACATTGTTTGCCTGGGCAAATTTATCCTGTGCCGTTTTCAAAGCCTGGGCAGCCACAGTTAATGCCGCCGATTGCTTACTCTTTAATTTTTGCAATTCTGTCAATTGTCCCTGTAATTTAGCAGTATCTACCGTTGGGATGGTATATGACTTCTTACCAAATACTGTTCCACCATTAGTATCTAAATCACCATCATCAATCATTAGTAAATCTAGTTGCTGGTCCATACCGGTAACTGCAGCGTACTTACCGCTCATCAATAGTTCACGAGCCTTCTGGATATCACGCAAGCCGTCCAAAATCATATTGTAGGTATCCTGTTTCAGGCTGTCCATTGTTACTGGCGTAAACGCATATGACGTTACTGTTCTCGTATAGTTACCCAATGAAATAGATGACTGCGAATAATTTAGTACCTGACGATTCAACGTTCCAGTCAACGTATAATACTTGTAAAAATTATAAAGCCCGTTTTGATCGGCAGCATTAACCTTAGATGCCTCGCGGTTACCTTGATCAATGTATTGATGCTTAAGGTAAATATTTGCAATATCCTGACCAAATTTTACCGAACCATCGGTAACCATTAGAGGTGCCTGCCCTGCAACTTGCCGAATACCATTGAGTAACCCTACTGCAAAGGTCCCTAACTCAGCCCAATCATTTTGACTTAGGTTATTCAGGTCGTCAAAAGATCGCTGAGCATCCTGTTGCGAATGATGGTAAGAATTCTTATTGAGCACCTGGAGATCATTACCGGTAAAGCTTGTATTATCTTTAACCGCATTAATGTAATTAGCCGATACACTAATCTTGTTAACACTATTAATCTGATCCTTGACCTGTGAGATCTTACTATCTGTAGCATTAACCGCTGCTTGTTTTTGATCATTAATATCTTGTTGCTGCTTAGCAACCTGTTCAGCCTGTTTTGCAGCGTTAGCTTTATTATCAACGTCACTTTGAGCAGCTAATTGCTCGTTCTGTGCATCGCTCAATGCTTGCTTACCATTCCGTATATTGGTATTCTCACGACTAATCACGTCTTGTTCAGTCTGAACTCGACTGGCTGCATCTGCTTGTTCCTTTTCAGCTGTCTGCTTGGCTTGCTGTGCTTGGCTTACATCGCGGTTTGCCGCTGCTAACGTACCATCAGCACTCTGCGCCTTGCCTTGAGCTGATTTAAGGTTATTTTGGGCTAAGGTTACCGCTTGACTAGCCAGATTAAGCTGTCTTGATTGATTATCATATTGTCGTTGTAAATTAGTAACAGTCGTCTGCGCCTGAGCCAGTTGAGTGGTGGGCTGTGACTCAACCGCCGCTTCTGCATTATTAATCCCGGTAACGGTGAGAGCACCAATGGCCACCGCCAGCGTGGTAATTCCCATAACACACCATTTTTTCCCAGCTTTATATAATTTCTTATGTTCTTTAGTCACATTGGATACTTCCTTTTGTAATTAATCTAATTTTTATTATACGACTTATTTAATCAATTAGACTTGAACAGATTAAAATAGTGTTCATGTTCGCTTACTAGAAATAAGTAGTGTATTAATTCTGGTACTAAGAAACCATACGTAAGGTTAGCCAGAATAAAAGCTCTTAAGGTAAACTTCACTGTTTATTAAACGCTAAACTAAGAGTACTTATTAAGAGTATATATAAGCTCTCATCCCTTGTCTCTGTAAGGGCCAGTATGGATTAAGCTACTAATATTGGTGTTGTTATCAAGTACCAATTCTATTCAGCGCCTTGTGGAATATCTAATTCTTGCACACTTCCAGAATCTGAAACCATAACTTACCGCTGCCCTTCACCATTAATATTAACTGAAAAAATCCAGGAATGTGACATTTCTTTAATTGGGCTACCAATAGGTCCTGTAATTCCAAGTTCCTCTTGTCTACTTTCAAGTAATTCTTTAGCCTCTTTAGCTGTATTATGGTGGTTTCCTTCTTCAATATTAGAAGAAGGATTATTCATTTTAATGCCCCTATTTTTATGTATTCCTTTTTATTTTTTCTTTGATTGCCTAAGGTAAATACATTAAGTAAATACATTATAATTACATTATATATTACATTAGAGAGCTTTGAAATGGCTTTATATCAACATTTCTGTCCCTTAAAAATACGTTTTAGTACGTGATTAATACCATTTTAGTACGTGATTAATACCATTTTAGTACGTGATTAATACCTATAATGTAAAAAACATGTTAATATGATATATTTGATTAAATACTATTTGAGGTGAAACAATGGCTATTATAGAAAGTTCTAAAATGGACAAAGCAATAAGTAATCTACTCAGTAGGCAAAATTATTTAGTTACGCAAGCTAATGACAAAGCAGTTCTAAAAGCATATGGGCTTAAACCATCAGCAACTGAACCTGAAATAGTACAGCATTTGTTTAAAATGTACGAGCAATTAACTAGTAGTAAATAGCACAATTTACATTAAATATGCTCCTCGGAGGACACTCTAAAAGAGTGTCCTTTTTTTGCTTGAGAAGCAAAAAAACAAAGCATTTCACATGTTAAACAACAGGTGAAATGTGAGTTTCTCGACCGTTTAAACAGGTCGAGAAACAACTTAAATTGGACAACATTTTCGTACAATTTAAGTACTGTGATGTGGCTCCGCAAAGCGAAGCCACATCACTTTGTTAACAAGCAAAATGGTATTTGACTAAATGGTCAACCATGATGCAAGTGTTAACAAACAAGGGGGCGGTTTTTAGGCGGGGGAACTCCCCCCTAAAGCTCTCGGCAGAGCTCAGTCCATGTATGCATAGCGTACATGGTCTAACTGAGTGCTATATACACCATGGATTTGCTTCCCACTTCAGTACCCTAAACATGGTACATTGCAGTTAATCATAACCACACAAAAGGGAGTCGATAAAATGGCAAGTATCACACTAGAAAGTAGCTATCAAAGTACGGCAAAAGATATGGGGAACAGCCACGTCAAAGCACACGGTAAACAGCATAAATACATGCAAGCAGCTGAGCCAGAAATTGAAACTTTAACCGACAACCAAACTAGTGATAACTCAATAGATTTGGCGCTTAAATTTGCCCAAAGTAACATGGGATTACTAACGCCAAAGCAATGGCAGAAATACAATGCAAAATTGCGAAAATCACGGCGAAAAAGCAACTATACTGAATATATTCTTGGCGTTTCTGGTAACTTCATTAAAGCTAAGGAAAGGCAGTTAAATAACCCAAAAACCGTTAAAAAAACTAGAGAAAAAATTAGTCGTGAAATGCGAGCAATTATGGAAAATGCTGGTATTCCGATTAATGGATCAATCTACTATTTAAGTAACACGGAAACGTATGACCAAATGCCTCCTGAACAACTTAAAAAATACCGAGAGTTCGAGCGACAAACCTTCAAAAAATTCTTCAATTCAAGCACTTTTAAGTCGCTAAATCCTCAGTGCTTCCGTGCTGAAATCCACTATGACGAGATGGGGGCTATGCACCTTCAGACACAGTCACTTTGGTATCACAAAGACAGTCGTAAACGTATTACTTACGCTAAGCGAGCCATAATTAAGAGGACACTATCTAAGTGGTATCGACGTGAAGGAGTAAGCGAAGAAGAAGCATTACAACAACGATTAGACGCACTCTGTGAATTTCACGAAATAGCCAACAAAAATGGCAAGAAAATTGGCTCTAGACGCGCAGATATGATGTATTTAGACCATATGAACCGTTTTCCGTGGTCAACTGTTGATGATGCCTTAAAAGTCAATACTGATGGCTCTAAACGCAAATATAAACACTCATCTGCCGAACGCAATACGAGAATTGAAGAATTATGGCGAATAGAACAAATTAATACCTTGCGAAAAATCGCCGAAGAGACTGCCAAGTCAATGGGTATTAACTATCAAGTAGACGAAAATTACGTAACAGACGGAGTACATCTTGATGGTGTCGCATATATCGAGCATAAAAAGGCGTCTCAAAAGGCTCAAACGGCCATGTCATTAGCTAATCAAGTTAAAAATGCGTCTGAGAGTGTATCAGATGATCTAAAGTCCACCTATAAAGCTATTTCTGGCGAAGAAATCGAGGAAAAGTCACCATTAGAACTTGCTAAGAAGATAAAAACCAAGGCGACAACTCAGCAAAAGGATTTTGACGACAACCAAGCTAAAATAAAGCAACAGGAGCAACTCATTAGTCAACAGCAACAGCAATTAGACGCGCAACAGCGTCAATTGCGCAACATGAAGAAGCAACGTGACGCGCTTAAAAAGGAAAACCAAGATTTATCCAAAGAAAATACCGGTCTAAAGGCATCTATTGAGCAATTGCATAAACAACTTAAATCGGCCGGTCTAATCGTGTCAGGCTGGATTAAAGATCACTGGAAGCAACTAGAGCAACATTTCAATACCTATGCGCGAGATATGAACGCGGCCACAAATGAACGTATTCACGGCGGCCATGATGGCAACGGTGATCCTTCCACAGCCCATCAATTCGAACAACGCGCTAAGAACGGGTTGATCGGTGCTTTTGAAAACATTGAGCGCAAAGAAGCAGATAAAGCAGGACTCAACCAACTTTGGACTACCAGCGGTACACAAAAAGACGATGAATTGCAACGATAATTGTCAATAAAATAAATAAAAAACGGATTTGCAATTGTAAATCCGTTTTTGTTATACTGTAAGTTTTTGAAAGCGCATGTTTTTAGACCAATTTATGTTGACTAGCAATTCTTAACCCAAATATGTTATGTTTAAAGTTTTTCGATCAAGCTTAAACAGTGAATTTATAGTGGAATTTGCACGATAAAATTCATCTCAGACGGTGACTTTCAATTAGCTATACCATTTGTGCTAATATGCTGACAGTTGCTAATTTAGCGATGAATTTTTGAAAAGGAGGTCCTGTCTATGGACCCAATTATTAATAACAAGGAGCCACTATTGGTTCCATCTGCTTTCGAAACAGTTGCCGAGAGAAAACAAACATTAGTGGAGCTCTTATCTGAACACATAGCACGAAAGGATCGCTGTCGTGAACCAGAGCTTCCGAATAAGCTAACGAGTTCCAAAGACGGAAACGTCAAAAAAGGACATTTGATTCTCAATTTCCGAGTAAAGGAATCAGATTTAATCGACCTCTTTAATAAAGCCGGTTATCCTTATCACACCATCGCTACAAACCGTTACGGTTTAACGATCAAGCACTATATTCCCAATAGTAAATATCACCAAAAATTACTATGGCGTACCATTCAACACTCCTCTGCGCGATTTCTGTCTAAAATGCACGATTATAAGGGTCAACGTCTCGTTGGAATTGCATATTTCTACGACACTCCTACGCCCGAAATTGACGCAATCTATTACCAAAATAATGAGGACACCACAGCACCAATAACTCTAATACCAACCCCTACATATAAGCACAAGGTCGAAGATGAAGATGATAGCTCACCACTTAGCACCTCTGCTTATGGTCAAGCCAACCAACAACGCCTCATTCGGATTCAGCAACAAGCTGTTAACGATAACCCAGACGATGACAATCCACAAGAAGAACCTGATGAGCCAATCAAGCCACAACCAATTATTGATGATAACAGCTCGCTCCAACAAGCAGTTAAACAGCAGACCAATGCGATTAATGCTGCTGACGATGACGACAATGAAAACGAAAAAAAGAGACGTGATCGCCGTTTACAACGCCAGCGTCGCACTAAACAACAACTAACCAAACAACAAGATGATAGCAATCATTCTAATCTATCACCCGAATGGAAAAAAGCCATTAACAAGTATCTAGCACGTGAAGAAGCGGAACAATATGCGCTTAAACACCCTACTACAACACGCCGAAATGGCACCAATGGTAATCATGGCACTGGTAGTCGAAGCAACCAACCAAAACCAGACAACGGTCCTGAACTACTTGACTAATAAATAGTTATTATCCTTTCCTACACCCATCTAATAAGCTCCAATTAGATGGGTTTTTTTTACCTCACAAACTCCCTGACAACTTTTACCATAGCCACCATTGACCTGTCATTAAAATATGAATTTTAATGCCTACAACTAACGAACGCCGTTATATCAGCATCTTTCAAACTTGCTATACTAAATTCATGATCAAAGTCAGTAATTATAATAAAAGTTATTAAATGGATCTTAATTATTCGTTTTAGATACTTACTAAAAATTAGGAAGCTAAACGCAAAATTCTACTACTCAAACTTGCCAAAACTTCGTGCATGATCGATTCTGCATCCCATAACTCAGAATAGTAAAAACATGAATTATGTTTAGCATTGTTCCTAATTGCTTCAACCCACGCCAAAATGTCATGCTCTCTCAACCACTTCAAATTATCGCTATGTACCCTAGGTGATAATGATACCTTACCACTAGCCCACGCTTGCAAACTTCCCATCGTAACAGGCAAGTTCCCACTAGTCTTATTTTCAAAGATCGTGCTTCTTAGCGCTAAATATGAAGCTAAAATATTTAAAACTTTCATCCCTTGAATGTGTTCAAGGATCTTTTTCACTGTACTAGCATAAACCTTAGTAAATCCTGTACCTTGATAACTTGAAGTTTCTTCACGATTCAGCTCAATAAAATTTTCATGAACGGTGATTATCTCACTCAATTCAAGTTCATACAAAAGATCATCGATCTTGCCTTTACGATTAGCATTATTCAATCCTAACAACCGCCTGATTGCTAAGTTACCAATTACAGCTATTTGTTTTTGGTAATAAGGTACAGGGGCGCTATGAATAACAATAAGAACTAGCAATCCATAAGCTTGTGAAGATAGCCCTCTTTCAAGCCAACTGTTAGGAATCCAACCAAAATACTGACTATCCACTTCAGCAACTTTTAAATCGTTATACTTAGTCAACGCTTCTATTGTCTTCCTCTTACGCTTGAAGCATTCTTCTTTTGGTGCCTCAATATTATTTTCATGATTCAGGTAATCTAAGAATTGTTGACTGTTCTTTAAAAAATTTCTGTCCAAACACTCACTCCTATTATTATCTATCTTTACTATCTATCTTTACTATCTATCTTCTATTTATGAGTGCAGTGTGGTACCAACTAACCCAATTGATCTTTTAACGGTCAATAATTACACCATCTATGTTTGAAAACGATTTAATTATTGACCTATCAATCTTTGTCGACTTTGGTAGATTATCATCGACTTCAACGGTTGTAAATGTTTTTATTAAAAACAAACCAAAATTGTTTATCTATAATTTTGAGCGTACTTTCCCCAATAATGTAATAACCATGCCATAGGCATCATCATCACACTTAGCCTGTCTGTGGCTAAAATGTGACAAAACGATAGCATATCGTGACACTCATTGATTAACTTAATCAACTACTAATATTTCTATTACTAGCTCATCAAGATAATCAATGCACACTGTTTAAACTCATTCCGCCCTTGTTCTTGCTATTGTTAGGGTTTGATTTGTACTTTAACCAAACTGAACTCAGTGATTAAACATAGCGACAACCCGAAAAACTCGCATCAATATCAAGATAGTGTGTAGCTTTTCCGAAACTTCCAGCCACGTCTTTAGCGTTGGTAAATCGCAGGGTTTAGCATACCCATTGTTAACCACAAAACTGTACCAAACTCAGCTTCACGTGCGATTTGAGAGTGTGACCAGCAGGGAGCAACCCTAAACAGCAATTAATGGCTTACGCTTCGCCAAAAGAAAAAGTCGACCAGCAATTAACTAGTCGACTTTGTGCTTTTAGGGTTGAATTTCAGTAATAGTTTTATAATGTTATATCTTGAAATATCTATCTATTTCCCCTACAATAATTGTATTAAAGAAATAGACAACCCCGATTTACTAATGCGACTAGTTAATCGGTAGCTCATTGAAGAACGGCAATTCTTCAATGGGCTTTTTCTTTACTCTTTTTTATTGAATTGTTGTCTTAATGTTACCCTTAACAGCCTCACAATTGCAAACAAATTTGAAATTTTTCTTTTAAATTCCAAAAATTCTTTCAAAAAGTGACTTTTTCTTTGGTGTCTCTTTAACTGATTCAGCAGTTTCTTTTGGCGCTTCTAACTCTTTAATTTTCTTAGACTGCTCTAAAGCTAACTGTTGACTCTGATTCAAGTTAATTTGAGCCATCTTTAGTTGTTCGTTAAGTTGTTCTATTTGTTTGTCTTTAATATCCAACTGTTTCTGAAGTGTTTCTATACTGATTCTCTGAAACGGTTCTTTAGAACTATTAATATCATCAATCTTTGTTCTAACAAGTTTTATAAGCGTTTCATCGTATAACTTGGCTTGTCCTTTTTTCTTCTTAGCCCGTAAATGATTTTCTTTGACGACTCGATAGACTGTTGACTTTGAGCAACCAACGATCTTGGCTACTTCTAACATTGTAAACAATTCTTCTTTTTCCTTAGCTGTTTCTGGCAATTCAATCGCCTCTTCTACTGTGGACGTAAGTATTTATGATATTATCGTATCACAAAAACACAGTTAAATTAAGTAAATTAAAAACGCCTGTCGCAAAGACAGACGCTGGTTTATTCTGCTGAAATGAATGGTTTTAACCAAACAGACTCATAAGAGTCTTAATCAGTTTTTTCAGCTGCTTTTTTGAAAGAGGCAGCAATACAAAAATAAAGATGCAATGCATCGGGAAGAACCTCCTTCCCGCACTGTTGAACGTGTGATTAAGGCGTCCTGATGTGCTTTAACATTGTACCATAGAAAATTTTCAGTTATAATGTAGCTACAAAGATAAAGATGCTGGTGTGCAAATTGGATCAGCTGATTACTTATCCGAGCCGGCGGGGCATCTGAAAAGATGCTCTTTTTTATTTTAAAATCATCAAACTAAAAAGCCCTTTAGCTTGTTTTGGCTAAAGAGCTTCTGTACTTATTACACCATTTTTTAGCAAAGTAACCATATAACCTAGGGTGAATATGAGTACTTTAGTTAACTATTACTTTTCGTCCTATTGACCCGGACGTGGGGTACCTTGAATAAAAGGTGATAGTTATTAAATACGCCTTGAACATAATTCAAAAGTGTATTTTTTCTTAATACAACTTTAGCACCTTAGTTTTACAGATTTATCCACTTATCAGAGCTATTACCATTACCTACTGGATCATCAGTAAATCTCAAGACCAATTGCAATCCGTTAGTAGAAGCAGTTGGCAAATCAAAACTAGTGTTAAATCCACTGTATTGACTACGATAAATCTGCGGGTAAACCTTAGCAACATCATTACGTTCGCTAAAGTTTAAATGCTGACTTCCAATTTCTCTACCATTTTGTAATAAGATTGCTGATCAAGCTCAACAATTATATCTAACCACTCATCGTCAAACCCAAAAGTCATTAGCAATGTATCGCAAGGAACGTCTTTCATTATGAAGCGTTTCAATGATAACACGATTCTGGAATGATAAAATAGTGGTGCTCATCAAGTTCCTTCTTTCTAATGGATTGTGTGGTAACACCATTAAAGGCCTTGATGGGTTTTTCTGTCCACTTAAATATGTTCAACTTAAATTTTACAATCTGTCTTATTAATAAAAGCACAAAACGCAAAAGCCTCTCAGAGAATTTCTGAGGGGCTTAATTAAAACATTTAATTCAATTTAATTTTCATAGCCTAACCAGTGACCATTCAGATCAAATCTATTCCAACGATTGTCGATGAAGTGACGACCGGTAAACATTGCACCTTTTACTTTGATGCCGTTAATAGTTTCTTCTGGATTGAAGTAGTACCAATGACCGTTAATCCAATTCCAACCGATAGTCGCAGCATCAGAACCAGGTTGTAGGTAATACCAGAAGCCGTTAAGTGATCGTTGCCAGCCAGTTAGTGGATGACCATTCTTGTCCAGATAGTACAATTGACCATTAGCTAAATTGGTGGTCCATCCAGTATCCATCCAAGCATTTTGTTGATCCATAAAGTACCACTGACCTCCATAATATTGCCAGCCAGTAAGTGCCCAGGCATTAGCTTCATCGAACCAATACCAATGACCATTGATCCATTGCCAACCAGTACGAGCCCAAGCGTTTGTAGGATCGAAGTAATACCAATGGCTATTAATACTTTGCCACCCTGTTAGTGCATTCGCATTAACGTTGTCAAAGTAATACCAGCTATTATTTATCTTTTGCCAACCTGTGTCAGCCCAAGCATTAGCATAATCAAAGAAGTACCAATATCCCGCACCTGATTTGAACCAGCCAGTTTGGGCCCAAGCGTTAGTTGGATCAAAGTAGTACCAATGATTATTGATGTCTTGCCAGTTAGTCAATGCATAAGCCGTTTGCGGATCAAAGTAATACCAGTGCCCATTGATTGCTTGCCAACCCACGTAGGCATTTCCACTACCTTGGAGGCCAATCCAATGACCATTGACAAACTGCCAGCCAGTCTTCATTGCGCCATAGGTACCATCATGTTGAGCGTTGAGATAGTAAAAACTATTACCAATAGATTGAATCCCAGTCTTCATAATTCCACTTTGAAGATCAAAGTAAAACCAATGACCATTTAGGTAATTCCATCCCTTAGCCAAATAGCCATTCTTTTGCATATAGAGCCAATCGTCTCCTTGTTGGTTCCAACCAGTATTAGTAGTATTGATTTTTTTAACATTAACATTAATAGTACCAATACCATTTTCAGTTACGGTAATAGTGGATGGGACCTGTTCATCCTTATTAGCTAACTCATAACCATCTGGTAATGAGAGCTTAACATCAACTTT
>NZ_JACSQW010000033.1 GCF_014836425.1 Limosilactobacillus avistercoris
GGTCGTTAAACATATTCTACCCGCTATGGGTTTATTTTTTAAAATCTGTTGCACTTAGATTGTAAATACTCAATAAAAAAATACCCCCTACATTTTCGTAGGAAGTATTTTTAGTTAACCATACCAGTTGACAGATACCCTTCATTTTTAAATTAATCAATATCTATATTAGCTTCTAGTTTCTTCTTCCTCCCTGCTTGAAGAACATAAACCGCAATGATAACTAATGCGATCCCAAGAATTTCAACTAAGGTCAAGTGGAGGTTAAAGAAGATTACACTCAATAATGAAGTTGTAATCGGCTGTAATGCATCCATAATACTAACAACATCTGAAGGCGCATAGCGAGTAGCAAGCATTAGTAAACTAAAAGGCAAGATTGTACCAAAAAGAACAACTGTTGCTACAGAGGCAACCAGTTCACCGCTGATTTGTGGTGGATTAACCCAAAATGGCCGGTAAATATTAAATAGAAGACTAGCAATGATCGTCCCCCAACCAAGTACAACAACTGGTGGGTTAGAATCAGCGGCCTTTTGCGGCAAGACAACGTAAAAGGCTGCTGTAATCCCTGAACCTAATCCCCACAATAGTGAGTCCATTGGAATATCTAGCTGAGTAAAGTTTCCCTTAGTCAATGCAAAGAAAACTCCAACTAACGCTAATCCAAAGGCAATTAAATCACTCCGGAAAGGTCGACGGTGTTTAAAGACAACTCCCCCAAGAACAATAAATAGTGGTGAAAGGTACTGCAAGATAGTTGAAGCAGAAGCATTCCCAGTTTGAATTGAATAGTAGAAAGTCAAGAGGTTAGCCATTAACCCAAAGATTGCATAAGCAATGACAGAAATTGTCGTATCACGATGTTTAAAAACATTAAAAGTCTTTTTTCCGTACATAAAGCCACTAATTACAAGCAAAATAATTCCGGCCGCAAATGTTCGAATAGAAAGCATCCATGTCGCTGGAATTGCTAGGTTCTGGGATATTAGCTGGAGAGTTGTCCCTGAAATCCCCCACATTATTGATGCAGTTGCCGCAATGATAATCCCTTTCATTATCGGATTACTTGTTTTCTTCACCATAAAGTACCCTTCTTCCTCATAAATTATTTATTTTTCTGTTGAGTATTCAAATTAAAAATTGGGATTTTAGGCCCCTGAATTTTTCTTGATTCTTGGTGTGAATAACTATTTTGTGATTTCCGTTCTTCAAATTGACGTTCATGTTCCTGAACATCGTGAACCGATTTTAGTCCCTGCCTGGACCAATTTCTTAAGATCCGATCCATATACTGAAGGCTCAAAGCATTATTCATTACCGCCTGCCTTAACGCTAGATCAATGATTGCTCCTTGATAATGATCACGGTCAATCCAATCATTAACGATCTGCATTTCCATTGGCGATAATGGTCGGCCGACTTCAGCTTCAATCTTATTAAACGTCGTCTTTCGTTGATTACTATTTTTAGTCTCAACCTTTTCAACCGCTTCTTGTTCATTAAAGGCGCCGATCTTATTAATTAGTGGCGTAAAATCCCAAAAGGCGTCTTCCTTCCCATCAGCTAATTTTCGCATCTGTTGGACAACCAGCTTATTGCTCATCATTTGATGTAAAAGATCAAAAACCTGATTTTCATCCGTTTGAAGGTGGCGCGCAATTTGACGAATGTCGGGATCGATAATCCCACGATCAAGGTAAGATTTAAATTCAAGATAGACAACCAACTGAGCTGTTGACATCCCTAATTCATGATAATGATGAAGAAGAATATTACTAATATTTGTCTCCCCAGCATTAAGGTATTGAACTAACGGATTATTTTCAGTCATTACGAACCCCCTTAATAAATTTAACCAAAAAAGATAAGGGTGTAGTGATCAAGGATCGTCCCCCTATCTTTATAAATTACAGATTATTAATTGATTGAATAACTTTACCTGTCTTAAAGTTAACTAATTCATAACATAATTGGCCTTTTTGATTACGGTAAGTAACCTCCCAGACCACCTTATCATTAAAAACTCCAGGAGCTGCTTTTAAGACTTTTTGTGGATTATGGTCTTGGCGAACTTGTTGAATTACTTGCTGTGCTGTCAGGCCACTATTTTGTTTCAACACCCGAACGTTTCCACCATGCTGAGGAACAACTACCAAGAGCGGTTGATCTTTATCATTCTTTCCTGCGATGGTGTAATAAGTACTTTCACGATTGTAAATGTAGAAGCTACCTGGATCTTTGAGGTGAGCATACTTTTTTGCAATGGAAACCGTTTGTCGTCTGGCTGCCGAACGTGGCTGATTACTAATGAGGTAAAAGATCCCCATAATAACAATAATTGCCACAATGACAATTAAAAGATTACGAATCGTTTGTCCAGTAGAACGATTTTGTTTGTCACGCTGGACCTCACGACGACTTTGCATGTAACTTCCCCTCTTTAAATTTATTAATCTTAAAAATTATACCAGAAATTTCTAGCTTTCGTTATTTGTCCGCTGCTTTTTTAAAAAATTTTTGGCACTTTCTACTACTTTAGTTGTTGGCAATTCCTCTACCGGCAAACACTTAGGCAGATTCTTTAACATTGAATATCCGTATCGCCGAGTACTAATCCTTGAATCAAGAATTACTCCAACTCCAAAGTCTTCAGGGGTTCGCAATAATCGACCAATTCCTTGTTGAAGTCTCATCGTTGCTTTAGGAAGTGAAGAATGATAAAAAGGATTTTTACCTTCACGTTTCAGCAAGTCATTATAAGCCCGATTCATAATCTCATCTGGTGAATCAAATGGCAAACGAGTAACAATCAATAACTCCAAAGCGTTTTTAGGCAAGTCAATTCCCTCCCAAAAACTAGACGCACCAAGTAAAATTGAACTTGTCCCACTCGCAAACTGTTTTAAAAGTTTTTCTCGTCGCCCGGTAATTCCCTGTGCCAAAATATCGCGTTGATCAAACAGATCAGTTTCTTTAAGTTGACTATAAACCTGTTCAATCGTTACCAGTGAATTAAAAAGAATCATCGTTTGACATTCGTTATCTTTGCATAGATCGTAAATTGTCTGGGCAAGATAGTGAATATATTCTTCATTATTGGTTCGGTTAGGGGTAGGTGCATCTTTAGCAATCAATAACTTTGCCTTTTCTGCATAGTTAAATGGTGAAGCAAAGCGCTTTTGAAGTGTTTGGGACCTCTCTAAATCTAACTGTTCATACAAGTAATTTGATCGACTTGAAGTAAAGAGGGTCGCACCAACGAATAACGGTTGAGCAAAGTATGGATAAACGTTCTCCGTTAAAAAGTGGTTAGCTGTCAAAAGACCACCACTGAGTTTCATTGAGCTATGTTCAGTGGATTGTTGAACAGTAAGCCAAAAAGCGGCTGAACTTCCTCGTTCTTCAAGAGTTTCTATAAATTGATGAAGCTTATTATCGGCATCAGCAGGGACAAACCATTGACTTTGGAACTGACTCATTAAATACCGATCACTAAAGAGCCACCGATCAGCCTGCTGCTCAAAAAGATGGCGTAATGCTACAAAGTGAAGCTGAATGCTTGCTAGAGCCTGTTCTAATTGCATTATTGGCTTACTAGTTGGCGTTAATAATGATAAGAGTTGTTGGTTATCCAATGGCTGTTCAATCAATTCATTAGGGTTACTTTGGATATTAAGCATAAACTGACGGTAGAGTGCTTGTTGAAAAGCATCATTAGCCTCATTTAGGGCACGTAAATCATCCCTTAGTAATTCAACATTATATGAGCCAAGAGCATGCTCTTCAAAAATATTTGCCAGATTACGTTCCTGATTGTTACTAACCAAATTCTTCAAAACATGAATTGCAGTTCGGATATTTTGAAAGTCAAGGATCTGGCGCGACCGACGAAGAATACTTTCACTTAAATGCTGAGCCTCATCAACTACTAGGTAAGGTCGACGAGTACCATCCCCTAACTCTTGAGCATGGTCAACTAAGTAGGAATGGTTAGTAATGATCACATTTGCCGTATGCAATTGTTTTTGCCGACGAATTAAGAAGTCGTCTTTATAAAATTCATTATCCTCACGCAGAGTTTTTACTCCCTGATGGCGGATCTCTGCAAAATAAGGAGAGCGTTGAGCATTTAAATTCAGTTCATCTAGGTCCCCACTAGTCGTCCCCAATAACCATACAAGGATCTTTGCCTTGATTAATTGAATATAGTCAGAGTCTTCGATAATACTTAGTGAATGAACAAATTTAGCAAGGTCGAGGTAATGAGAATTCCCCTTTACCACAACCCCATTTAATTCAAACGGAAGAATACGGTTTAATTGTTTCATTGCCTGCTGAGCAATCTGTTGCTGCAAAAGATTGGTAGCAGTACTTACAACAATTTTTTTATTAGGATATGCCGCATAAGCTAACGGAAGAAGGTAACCAAGTGTTTTTCCGGTTCCGGTACCAGCTTCAACAATCATTGACTTAGGTGCATCGTGAGTATAGTTATTATAAATACTATTCATCATCTTCGACTGGGTAGGCCGAAATTCCAACATTTCTCCATATAATTTTAGTTTAGCCCGCTTAGTTGATGGATAACGAACATTCACGACTTTACCTTGACTTGTCGCCGGGCGAACCTTATGGAGGACGATTCCGTGGCTGACGTATAGCTCATCAGATAATGGCAAAGGACTAGTTACCCGTCGTTCTAACTCTTCATCGAGGATCATCGTCGTTTGCTGAGGTAAATTTAATTTAAGTTCAACCAGCTTTTCAAGAGTTAAAGTTGGTAACTCCCGTAACCGTTTCATCAAGTCAACTAATAAGTGGGCAGTAGCCTCAGCATCTGAAACCGCGCTGTGGGGATGACTGTGTTCAATGGATAATGAACTAGTAAGATCCCGTAAGCGGTAACTCTTTGCAGTAGGCATGAGGATTTGACTCAAAGTTACCGTATCAATTGCCTCAATTGACAAAGAAGGGTAGCCAGCTCGTTCTAACTCTGCATTCAAAAACGGAAAATCAAAATTAACATTATGGGCAACAAAAATCGTTCCACTTAGAAGACTATAGAGTGTTCCTGCAACATCGTCAAAAAGTGGTGCATGACGGACATCGCTATTCTTGATTCCAGTTAATTGTGTAATCTGTCGTGGAATAGTCATCTGCGGATTAATTTTGGTTTCAAAATGATTAATGATTTCGCCATCTTGAACAAGGATACAACCAACCTGGATAATTCGGTCGCCATGATTAACACTTGTCCCGGTTGTCTCCAAATCAACGACTGAATATATTGGTCCACGAGTCTTCTTCCCTTTTTGCCGGCGTTTTATCGTTGTTGACAAAATATCACCATGTTTCGTTATTTATTCGATCAAAGTTCTGTTATTATGATACACCATTCGTTTTTTAAATTATAGTAACAATTGCCGCAGTCCTTTGGCAAATCAATAAATTTACGCTATTATTAATAATGGTATTTTACGAAGAAAGTAGGTTTTGATGTGAAAGAACAAGGAATCGGTCACAGTCATGCCAAACTAATCCTAATGGGCGAGCACAGCGTTGTCTACGGTGAACCAGCAATTGCCCTCCCTCTTCCTGACATTACATTAACAGTAACTATTGATCGTACAGATAAGGGTGGTCACCAAATTAAAAGCCGTTATTTTACGGGGCCATTAAATAAGTTACCGGAAAAGATGGCGGGTGTTCAACGATTGATCGCTTCACTAATGCATCGTTTTAATGGTGAAAGCGACCAATGGGTAATGACAATTGAAAGCCAATTACCGGCAGAACGAGGTATGGGATCATCTGCAGCAACAGCGATCGCAATCGTTCGTGCCTTTTTTGATTTATACGAAGAACAATTAAGCCGCGAATTACTGTTACAGCTTGCCGATATTGAAGAAGAAGTGACCCACCGAAGTCCATCTGGATTGGATGCTGCAACCGTCAGTTCAACTTCTCCCCTCTACTTTATTAAAGGTAAAGAAGGAGTCGCCTTAAAAATGAACCTCCATACGACTATGGTAATCGCTGATACAGGAATTAAGGGAGCAACTAAAGAAGCGATTGATGCGGTTAAAAATGAATTAGAGACTAATCATGATAGTGCGCAATCCCATATTAACCACCTTGGTAAATTAGTCAATTTAACAAGGGATTACCTAAAGAACGACGAAAGTATGAGTTTAGGAATCGCCTTAAATAGTGCCCAAAATGATTTGAAGGCATTAAAAGTAAGCGAACCACACCTTGAGCATTTAATCGCTACTGCTAATCGTAATGGTGCATTAGGCGCCAAATTAACGGGTGGTGGTCGCGGCGGCTGTATGTTTGCCCTTACTAAGACTGCACTTGGTGCCCGAAAACTAGCAGGAATTTTAAAAGATAATGGTGCTCAACAGGTTTGGTTACAACCACTTGGGGATACGGAGGAAAGCAATTAATGATTACTGCGCGTGCACATACTAACATCGCATTAGTTAAGTACTGGGGAAAAAAGGACCAGAAATTGATCATTCCGCAAACGGATAGTCTTTCACTAACGCTAAACGAATTTTATGCTGATACCAGTGTAGAATTTAGGGATGACCTAACTGCGGATCATATTGAAATTGATGGCCATGTAGTTACTGGTCATGCAGCTGACAAAGTCATCAATTTCCTTAATATTATTAGGAAATTGAGCGGAAAAAACAGCTATGCTAATGTCATTTCCACTAACCACGTTCCCATCTCGGCAGGATTAGCTTCTTCTGCTTCAGCATTTGCAGCATTGGCAACCGCTGCCAGTAAAGCTGCTGGACTGGAACTTGATCGTCGTGATCTTTCCCGTTTAGCTCGCCGAGGCTCTGGATCTGCCACGCGCTCCATTTATGGGGGACTTGTTGAGTGGCATCGAGGAACGGATGATCTCACTTCCTTTGCGGAACCAATTATGGAAAATGTTGATTTTGGGATTGAAATGATTGCACTCCTCCTTAATACTTCCAAAAAGAAAGTTTCAAGTCGGCAAGGGATGCAATCAAGTGTTGAAACATCGCCCTATTATCCTGCATGGCATAAAGTAGTTGCTCATGACATGGTAGCAATGAAAAGAGCTATCAATAATCAAGACATCGACCAAATTGGTCATATTGCTGAGAAAAATGCCTTGCGGATGCATGCACTCACCCTTTCTGCTGATCCAGGATACACTTACTTTAACGGTGAGACCATTCGTGCAATCCAAGCAATTAATGACTTGCGCTCTCAAGGAATTAGTTGTTACTATACTATGGATGCTGGTCCGAACGTAAAGGTAATTTATGACCGAAAAAATCGTTCAAAAATCATTGAATACTTGGGGAAGCTTTTTGGTCAAGAAAAGCTTATCGTATCAAAACCTGGACCAGGGGTAAAAATTATTAGTAAATAGGATTTGATTGAGAGGTTATGTAAGATTGATTACTGAAAAAGCACCTGGCAAACTTTATATTGCCGGTGAATATGCTGTTGTTGAAAATGGTTATCCAGCGATTTTAGTAGCACTGGATCAATTTGTTACCTGTTCAATTGAGGAAAGTGCCGCAGAAGTTGGTCGAATTATCAGTCGCCAATACCATAACAACGCTTTACAATGGCACCGCCTTGGAGAACAAATGGTTGTCGATAATCGTGACAACCCATTTTCGTATATTCTATCTGCAATTAAGGTAACTGAAGAATATGCACGGGCCTTTGCTCGTGAACTACGAATTTTTGATCTTCATATTGATAGTCAACTTGATAGTGAATCTGGAAAGAAGTACGGGCTTGGCTCGTCGGCTGCCGTTACCGTTGCCACGGTTAAAGCCCTTTGCCGTTTTTACAACCTTCCAGTAACAAAAGATGAAATTTTTAAATTAGCTGCCATTGCCCACTTTGAAGTCCAGGGGAATGGTTCACTGGGTGATGTTGCCGCTTCTGTTTACGGTGGCTGGATCGCTTACCATTCATTTGATCGTCAATGGCTCGCTCAACAGCGAAAGTACCTTGATTTGCGAACCCTTATTGAACTTCCTTGGCCCGATTTAAAAATTGAGTCACTAAAGGCGCCAAGCAACCTCCAACTTCTTATCGGCTGGACTGGAAAACCTGCCTCTACTTCACAGTTGGTAGATAAAATCTCACTATTTAAGGCTCGCCAGCAAAAAGAATATCACCAATTTCTAGAAGAAAGTAAGCACTGTATTCAACGGATGGTTGACGGTTTCCATAATGCTAACTTAGAGGCAATTAAAAATGAAATCCGTTATAATCGTGAGTTACTAAAACAATTAGGAACTAATTCCGGTGTTCACATTGAAACGCCAATCCTTAACAAGCTTTGTCAAATAGCTGAAGATTTTGGCGGTGCGGCCAAAACATCGGGTGCCGGTGGTGGTGACTGCGGGATTGTCGCCATTGATCGAAATAGCAATTTCAAGCAAGTATTAACAGAATGGACAGCAAATAAGATTGAGCAATTACCCCTTTCTGTTCACTTCATTGAAAATATTAAGGGTGAAATCAAACACCGACTTATTAAAAAAGAACAATAAATACTAAAAGAGTATGATAATTGATCAATTGATCTAAAATCACACTCTTTTACTTTATAATGGAATTAAATAATTTTGTTGTCATTTTGATGATTTTAAGGAGAACAGTTATGGAATCAAATCATGCTCAACGCAAGAACGAACACCTTTCATTGGCAACTAAACTTTACGATCAGGTCCATACTAATTCACTCGATAGTATGCAGATCATCCATCATAGCCTACCAGAAATTGCTCTAAAAGAGGTAACAACAGCTACAAGTTGCGGAAGACTAAATTTCACCTCCCCCTTCTTTATTGAGGCAATGACTGGTGGTAGCCAAAATGCATATCAGGTTAATCAGGAACTAGCAATTCTAGCAAAAAAGTACCAGCTTGCAATGGCCCTTGGTTCAGCTAGTATTATTTTTCATGATCCAGCTGCCAGGAAAAGTTTCTCCGTGGTTCGTGAAATAAATCCCGATGGTATTATCATTGCTAATTTGAGTGCCAAGGCAAGTTTAGAACAAGCGCGGACCATTATTGAGTTACTAAACGCTGATGCCTTAGAACTCCATATTAATACTACCCAGGAGTTAATTATGAATGACGGCGATCGTGACTTTCACTGGCTATCAAACATTGAATCATTGATTAACCATCTCGATGTTCCAGTAATCGTAAAAGAGGTTGGCTTTGGGATGAACACTGCAACAATCAATCAGCTCCAATCAATTGGCGTCCAGTTGATTAATATTAGTGGTCGCGGCGGTACCAATTTTGCGGCAATTGAGGATCGGCGAAACCGCCACACTAATTTTAATTTTCTCAATGACTGGGGACAAACAACATTAGAATCTTTACTTGAGGCTCGTCAAGCCCGTAAAGGAACTACCCAAATCATTGCCTCCGGTGGTATCTGTTCACCGCTCGATGTTGTTAAAGCAGGAATTCTTGGTGCGAATGCCGTTGGAGTGGCTGGATACTTTCTTAATCTCCTTATTCGCGACGGTTTCGATGCTCTTGATAAGGAGATCAATAATTGGCAGGCTACTCTTCCTCGTCTTCTTACCCTTCTCGGTTGTAGATCATTTAATGAATTAACCACAATTGATTTTGTTTTACATGGTAAAGAGTTAGAATATGCTCAACAACGTCATTTAATTTAAGGAGGTCTTTAAAAATTAATTGGCCAGTTACTATTGCCGCTGGTGTTGCTGGTGGGATAATTGGTGGTCTTGTTAAACTCGGTTGGGAAAACATTTTACCACCCCGGACACCGGAAAGAGATCAAACTAACCCACCGCAAAAGCTCCTTCAACAGTTAGGAATTCCTGCTAAGGTTACTCATT
This sequence comes from Limosilactobacillus avistercoris, assembly GCF_014836425.1. Taxonomy (GTDB): domain Bacteria; phylum Bacillota; class Bacilli; order Lactobacillales; family Lactobacillaceae; genus Limosilactobacillus; species Limosilactobacillus agrestimuris. Next base: position 9,899 of record NZ_JACSQW010000033.1, read on the forward strand.
CAACATATTCCTACTCCGGTCACCAATTACCATGGGTAAGCTATTTGGTTCACTTCGGCTTTTCAATCGGATTTGGAGTTACCTATAGTATTGCTGGTCAACTTTTGCCATGGATTAAAATCGGTCATGGGGTTCCATTCGGAATTGCTGTTTGGGATGCATTTCATGTTGAATTAATGCCCGCTTTAGGAACTGTTCCAGCGGTCAAAGATCAATCACTTGAAGAACACGTTTCCGAAATTCTAGGGCATGCCGTTTGGATGTGGATAATTGATGAAATCATCCGTGGTATTAATAGTGAAGACTAACAGGAAAAGCAAAAATGCCCTATTATAAAAATATTTTATTTGACCTTGATGATACTCTACTTGACTACGGAGCCGCTGAAGATCATGCTTTAAGACAGCTCTTTAGTAACTTCAACATTCCATTAACCGCTAACACTAAACGAACTTTTCAAAACTATAACGTTAATATGTGGCAGAGATATGAACGAAACGAGCTTAGCTGGGATCAGTTAATGAACCACTTATTTGCTGACTACTTTAAGGTCTACCATAAGCTAAATGTCCCAGGGAGAAAGACAATCAAAACCTATCTCCACTACCTTAGCAATAACCATCAATTGATACCCGGCACGCGAACCGTAATGCAGTATTTAAAAGAAAATAACTATAGTGTATACGCGGTTACTAATGGTCAAAAGCTAGTCCAAGATAAACGATTAAAAGATTCTCAACTCTTGCAATACTTTAATGGAATTTTTATTTCCCAAGTTATTGGGTTCCAAAAGCCGAAAAAAGAAATGTTTGATTATGTATTAGCCAAAATTAATGGTCAGCAAACCAGTACTCTGATGATTGGCGACTCATTAAGTTCAGATGTTCAAGGTGGTGTTAACGCTCAGCTTGATACCGTGTGGTTTAATCCTCATTCACTTCACAATCCTACACGGATAACACCAACCTTCGAAATTCATCGGTTAACTGAATTAAAAACAATTCTTTAAAAAGGAGGCTGGGAATTAACTATTATTTTCTAGCTTCTAACTAAGAAAATGCGAACTATGATTTTTGATTTAATCAAAAAT
>NZ_JACSQW010000034.1 GCF_014836425.1 Limosilactobacillus avistercoris
TAAGAAGCCGGACGATGAACCAAGATTTGATTCATCGTCCGGCTTTCATTTTGGACTGAGAGTTTTTTCCCAGCCTCCTTTTGTATATAGTAGATTTTTAAATTTACAAGATTTTAACCACGAGAAGGCTAATCTTCAGCGCCATCATTATCTAGCTTATAATCAACCTTATCGTCAAACTGAACCTTCAAGTCATCCAGTTGTTGTTGACTAACCTTACCAGGGGCAGCAGTTAATGGTTCAACAGCCTTCGAATTCTTAGGGAATGGAATGACGTCACGAATGTTATCAGCTTGTGCAAGTAACATTACCCAACGGTCTAACCCAAAGGCCAATCCCCCTTCAGGAGGCATCCCAAGTGTTAATGCCTTCAATAAGAAACCAAAGCGGGCTTCTGCACGTTCTTTAGTGTATCCCAATGCTTTAAGAACCTTTTCTTGTACCTTTGGATCATGGATACGGATTGAACCACCACCAATTTCTTGGCCGTTCAAAATAATATCATAACTTTGAGCATGAGCCTTATGTGGATCTTCACCATCTTCAAGATAATGCAAGTCTTCTTCGTTTAACATGGTGAATGGGTGGTGAGCAGCAATCCACTTACCAAATCCTTCATCATATTCAAACATTGGCCAGTTAACAACCCACAAATAATTCCATTGGTTAGGCGCAATCATATCTTGTTCTTTTGCAATTTCACGACGTAAGTAACCAAGTGAGTCACTAACAACGTGGAAGGAATCAGCAACAAAGAGGATCAAATCTCCTGGTTTTGCTCCCATTTCCTTATTAATTGCATCAGCATAATTGTTAATGAACTTGGCAATTGGCCCAGAATAACCATCTTCGGTTACCTTTACCCAGGCAAGCCCCTTAGCTCCAAACCGCTTAATGTATTCTTCCTTCTTAGAAATATCTTTCCGTGAATACTTATCAGCACCACCAGGAACACAAATTGCTCGAACAAAGTTACCATTAGCAACAGTTCCGGAGAAGACCTTAAATGAACTATCCTTAACAATTGTAGATAAATCATGGATCAACATACCAAAACGAGTATCTGGCTTATCTGAACCATACTTATCCATAGCTTCTTGCCATTCCATCCGTGGGAATGGTGTCTTAACATCAACCCCTAATACTTCCTTCATGACTTTCTTAATTAACCCTTCAGTCATCGTTTGAATATCCTCAGGAGTTGCAAAACTCATCTCAGTATCAATTTGGGTAAATTCTGGTTGCCGGTCACCACGCAAATCTTCATCCCGGAAACAACGAGCAATTTGGTAGTACTTATCAACCCCGGCAGCCATCAATAATTGCTTAAATAATTGTGGTGATTGTGGAAGGGCGTAGAAATGACCTGGGTAAACCCGTGAAGGAACGATATAGTCACGAGCACCTTCTGGAGTAGAACGAGTTAAGTCAGGTGTTTCAACATCCATGAACCCTTGACTATCATAGTAGTGGTGAACAACAGAAGTAACCTTGCTCCGTAACATAAGGTTCTTCATCATTTCAGGACGACGAAGATCAAGGTAACGGTACTTCATCCGCAAATCTTCACTTGCATCAACATTGTCTGCAATGTCAAATGGCGTTGTTTCAGACTTTGCTAAAACCTTAATTTTATTAACCGCAACTTCGACCTTTCCAGTCTTCATATCAGGGTTAATTTCCTTTTCAGCCCGTAATTGAACCTTTCCTTGCACCTCAAGAACGTATTGGTTACGAACGGCGTTAGCAACTTTAAATGCTTCTGGATTTTCTTTTTCATTAAAGACTAATTGAACAATTCCTTCACGATCCCATAAGTCAATAAAAATTAATCCACCAAGATTACGGCGTTTAGCAACCCATCCCTTAAGGACAACTTCTTGGCCAACTTGCTTTTCACTGGTATCACCAGCGTAATTAGTTCTCTTCATCCTCTAATTACCTCTTTAACCATTTTTTAGATTGGTAGTATTAATACTAATTTCTAATAAAAAAGCACCCCTGTTATTCACAAGGGTGCTTTTAGCACGGTACCACCTTAGTATCACTCATAGATAACGTCGAACATCGACGGGACAAATTGTCCAGCCTCAAAAGTGTCAATTACTACCTAATCGTCATGGGCTTCCACCAATTCCCACTCGCTATCGACTAAGGTGAATAAGCATTCTTTATCATTGGCTATTAGTATTAAAATTACATTCTTACCCTACCCGAGTTCACAAAAAAAGTCAATAGGGATATGACTTAATTGGTTTTATAAAAATAAAAGTTTAAAATATAAATCAAGAGAAGGTGTTTACTTTGAATAATCAACAATTATCTACCAACTGGTTAGCGCAACTCCCCCTGAATAATATTATAAGTTGCGAGCCAGTTAGCGGTGGTGATATTAATCTTGCCTATCAAATTACAACTACTAACGCAACGTACTTCGTTAAGGTCCAGCCTAAGCATCCATCATCATACTTTGATCACGAAATTCTTGGTCTAAAAGAAATCGGCAAGGTAGCTAACGTTCCCACTCCGGTTGCCCATGGCGAAATTGATGGTGACGCCTACTTAGTTCTTAATTGGATCACTAACGGTTATGGAGATCAATACGCTCTTGGCCAGGAAGTTGCCAAAATGCACCAACAAAGAAATGAAGAATTTGGTTTCCCAGATAACCATCAGACAAAAGTATTAGTTAAAAATAACCATTGGAATCCTAGTTGGCGCGATTTTTATATTAATCAACGGCTAAAGCCAGAAATCTCTGCAGCCATAAAAACAGGTCGGTGGAATAAATGGCGACAAACACACTTTGACCGAATGGTCGCAAAATTTGATAATTATTATTCAACAACTGAGGTTCGGCCAAGTCTTCTTCATGGTGATCTATGGGCCGGAAATTTCATGTTCAATCAGGAACACCAACCATACTTAATTGATCCGGATTGTGTTTATGGCGACCGAGAATTTGATCTTGCAATGACAACAGTTTTCGGTGGCTTTGATGAACAATTTTATCGTGGTTACAATGATACATACCCAATCAAGCCTGGAATTAACGATCGTCTTCCATGGTACAGGTTCTATTATCTTTGCATGCACCTCATTTTATTCGGTGAAAGTTACGGACCAGCTGTTGACCAGATCCTCAGTAATTATTAAAGAACAATAATAGCCAAATTATATCATCTAAAAAGAGCTCCAAAACGCGGAAAACCGAGTTTGGAACTCTTTTTACTTGCAGGAATATAAGCAACTTCTGTCATATTCCCTTATTATTTTTACTTCTCGTAAATAATAGTGATTGGCCCATCATTTTCTAAGTCAACCTTCATGTCAGCACCAAAGTGACCCGTTTCAACATGAACACCAGTTGCTGCTAACTTTTCATTAAATCGCTGGTAAAGCGGTTCTGCAATTTCAGGACGGGCAGCCCCTGTAAATCCAGGACGATTACCATGTTTAGTATCTGCATATAAAGTAAACTGAGAAATCGAAAGGATTGAGCCATCTACATCCTGAAGTCCCTTATTCATCTTTCCATTTTCATCTTCAAAGACCCGCAGATTGACAATTTTGTGAACAAGGTAGTCTAACTGTTCATCCCCATCATCAGGAGCAAAACCAACTAGCAACATGTAACCACGCTTAATTGCACCAACTACTTCACCATCAATCGAAACTGAAGCATGGTTTACCTTTTGCAAAACAACTCGCATTAATATTCCCCCCCTAACGAATAGTCCGTTTAACCACGTAAACATCCTTAATATTCTTTAATGAATCCATAATAAACTGTAATTGTTGAAGATTACGAACACCAATTGTCATGCTAATAGTAACCATCTTATTATGGTCGACTTTCCCGTTGACTGAGTTTAGGAATTTCGTTGTGTTATTTATCGAACGTAAAACATCATTTAAAAGGCCACTTCGGTTATAACCCTGAACTTCAATGTTAGAATTATAATTCGTCTTATCACCATTTGGATTTGCCCAGTAAACATGGATAATCCGTTGACCGCTCTTTTCAGCAGCCTTAATATTTGGACAATCCGCACGGTGAACGGAAACCCCACGTCCCTTAGTAATGTAACCAACAATTTCATCACCAGGAACTGGACTACAGCAATGACTCAACCGTGTTAATAGGTTATCGACACCCTCAACGATAATTCCATCACTTGTATCTTTAGCCTGTTTCTTTTGTTCACGTTGGTCAGGTTTTTCAAGGGTGGCATGATCTTCAAGAACTGCCTTCTCAGCAGCCTGCTTACGTGAATCTTCCTCTTTTTTCCGCACGTCAGCGGTAAAACGATTACGTACCCCAACCGGAGCTAGATCACCAAAGCCAATCGCAGCAAACATATCGTCGCTAGTTTGGTAGTGCATTTGTTTTGCCACTTCTTTGATCTTTTCTTCAGTCATTAACGAGAATGGATCAAATCCTGCTTCACGAATTTCTCGTTCAAGCATTTGTTTTCCTTCCTCAATATTCTTTTCTCGATCATGAGCCCTGAAGAATTGACGAATCTTATTCCGTGCTCGCCGTGTAGAAACTAAATCAATCCAGTCACGGCTCGGGCCAGCAGAGGAAGATGATGTCAAAATATCAACAATATCTCCCGTTTTGATTTCATAGTCTAACGGCACAATCCGCCCGTTAACTTTAGCTCCAGTCGTATGATTACCAACTTCAGTATGGATTTGATAGGCCATATCAAGTGGTCCCGACCCCTGCGGTAGTTCAATCACATCACCCTTAGGCGTAAAAGCGTAAACCTTATCGGCAAAAATATCACTCTGAACGCCCTGCATAAACTCGTCAGTACCATTGCTTTCACTCCGCAACTCAAGAATTTCCTTGACGACGTTTAGCTTTTGACTATCACGAGTTTGCTGAACACCATTGGTCTTCCCTTCCTTGTATGCCCAGTGAGCAGCAACCCCATATTCTGCAACCTGGTGCATGTGGTGTGTTCTTATTTGAACTTCAAGTGGCTTACCACCAGGTCCCATAATTGTGGTATGTAAAGATTGGTAACCGTTAGCCTTAGGCATCGCAATATAATCCTTAAACCTACCTGGCATTGGCTTCCAATTAGTGTGGATCGCTCCTAATGCGGCATAACAATCCCGAATTGAGTCAACAACAATCCGCACAGCAAGCAAGTCATAGATTTGACTAAACTGCTTATGTTGGTTAACCATCTTCCTGTAGATTGAATAAATATGCTTGGGCCGACCGTAGATTTCAACATCCGAGCCTAATTTAAGATCACTAATCGCTCTTTTAATTTCCGCGATCGCTTCATCAATGTATTCTACCCGCTGATCTCGCCGTGAATTCATCAAGTGAACAATCCGGTAATATTGTTGTGGATTAAGGTAGCGAAGAGAAAGATCTTCTAATTCCCACTTAATAGTGCTAATTCCTAGTCGATCAGCAATCGGTGCATAAATTTCCAACGTTTCGTTTGAAATTCGTCGTTGCTTATCGGGCCGCAAATGCTGTAAGGTCCGCATATTATGAAGCCGATCAGCAAGTTTGACAATCATTACCCGGATATCTTTCGACATTGCAAGGAGTAGTTTCCGGTGAGTAGCAGCCATTTGCTCCTTGTTTGACTTATACTGAATCTTCCCTAACTTAGTATCACCATCAACAATTAGGGCAATTGTCGGTCCAAAGATCTCTTTAATATCGTCTAATGTTGCTCCAGTATCTTCAACAATATCATGAAGGTATCCAGCACAGACAGTTTCTGGATCCATATGTAGCTCAGCCAAAATACCAGCAACTTGAATTGGGTGGATAATGTACGGTTCTCCTGATTTTCGCCGCTGATCACGATGACAAATAGAGGCAAAACGGTATGCCCGTTCAACCAAAGCAACATGTTCATCATTCATATATGAAGAAACCTTCTTCAGGACATCTTCATGTGATAATTCTTTAACTTCTGACAATATGCCACCCTCCAATCCAGATTAATCTTTTTGGTTTTGTGAATTAATTGACCATGTCAAATAAGTAACTCCTAGGTAAAATAAGGCAAAATAAATAGTATATCTAGGCATAAATAAGTAAGAAATGATGAGGTATAGAATCGGAAATATCAGCATATTCCACCACTTCAAGTTATGCTTTACAATATATTGGCCAAGCCAAATACTAAAAAGCATATTAATCAAGAATAGGAATAGGCCAACCATCCATACACGACGAATTAAATGAACCTTATCACTAAAAAGTGGCAGGATAATCCCAAAAAAGATGCTCCATCCCCATACAACAACCCATGTTTTACTTTCAACTTTTTTAAGCCAATCCATAAACTAACTTCCTATACATATATGATGAGAATAATTGTACCACAAACTATCAGTTATTCCCTGACAATTCGGTAACAAATGAAACGGTTGCCAAAAAATATAAGGGGGCCGTTTCGGTCCGAAGAATTCGTGGCCCTAATCCAACAGGAATCACTTTATTTTCTTCCATTACGTCAATTTCTGCCGAACTCAAGCCACCTTCAGGTCCAAAGATTGCCAAGACCGAGTCACCCTTAGCTAACTTAGACAAGGACTGGAAAAGACGACTACTTTCCCCTTCCTTTGCCGATTCTTCCCAAGCAACCAGTCTAGTAGTCGCTGGATAGTTAGTAAGTAATTCCTTTAATGAAGGACAATATTCAACCCGTGGTTTAACATTCCGGTGCGATTGTTCAGCAGCAGCGTCGGCAATTTTCTGAAGACGGGCAATCTTTCGTGATTGCTTCTGACTATTCCAATGACTAATCGAACGCTCAGCTTCAAAAAATACAATTTTGCTAGCACCAAGTTCCGTTCCCTTTTGGACGATTAATTCTGGCTTCTCCTTAGTTTTCGGTAAGCCACACGCAAGAATTACTTCTACAGGAAGTTCACTATCCTTACCAATTTCTTTTATAAGTTTAGCTGTTGCATTCGGTTTTATAGAAGCTAATTCAGCAAGGCAAGCCTGGTGATCCGCGAACACTAATTCAAATTTAGTACCAATGGTTGCACGAAGGACAGTGATAAGGTGATGAGCTATATCTTGTGGCAGCTTAACCTTTTCTTTCGTCTTCGCTTGATCTATAAAGTAGCGTTGCATTATTCTTCACCTTCTACTGGCTTATGGACGATGATCCCGTACCAGTCCTTCATTCGTAACTTCTGATCAACGATAAAGTGATGTTTCGTTAATTCTTGTTCTACTAGAGCTGCTTTATCCTTGATAATTCCGGAAGCAAGGAACTGACCACCCGGTTTTAAATTCTCAAAAGCTTGTGGTACTAATGGAACAATAATTTCAGCAAGAATATTAGCAACAATTAGGTCTTCTTGAGTGTGGATGCCATCAAGCAAACTATTAACACCAACTTTTACATCAGCTGCAACTGGATTTAAGGCAATATTCTTCTTTGCGGAACGAACAGCAATTTCATCAATATCGTAAGCCTTCACCTTACCGACACCGAGTTGCTTAGCTGCAATGCTTAAGACTCCTGAACCGGTCCCAACATCAATCATTGATTCACCACCACGAACCACGATTTCTAATGCTTCTAACATCAACCGTGTCGTCGGGTGTGTTCCTGTTCCAAAGGCCATTCCTGGATCCAAAATGATTAATTTTTCATTAGCAGATTGCGGTTGATAATTTTCCCATTGAGGAACAATCGTTAACTGATTAGTCACACGTAATGGATGATAGTACTTTTGCCAAACGGTTGCCCAATCTTTATTATTAACGGCTTCTGAAACAACAAGTCCTGCTCCTGGATCAAGTTGATAGTCCTTTAATTTATCTACTTTTTCCTGGATTGTTGAAACTAATTCTGGAACGAAAACATTTTGCGGGAAATATCCCGTTACTGCAGCCCCACTTTCACGATGAGGAATCTCTTTGGGATCAATAATCTCGCCATGTTTACCATAACGTCCTGGCTTTAAATTAGCGAAATCTTTAGCATCATCAATCTGTACCCCAACTGCCCCTTCACTAGTTAAAATATAACTTACTGCTTCTACCGCTTCACTAGAGGTAATAACTTTTATTGCTGTCCAATCCATATTCTTCTCCTTTATAAATAAAAAGTGACCACCAACATGATGGTCACAATATCTCGCTCACCTATTCTTCAGTTTCAAAATCAACAGGCTGCGATTGTTTCTCCTTATCACCCTTATTACCGAAGTGACTCTTTAAATACTCGATTAAGTCAGCCTCAGTTTTAAAAATCCGCGGATGATGTTGGTGGTGCAGGCGAACATCAATCTCATTAATTCTCAGTCGCCCGGTCCATGTATGGGAGTAGCGAATGATTACCCGATTGTTCAACCGATGTTTACCGAAACGGAAAACGTACACATGCTGAGGTGTCATCATCGGCCGAATGTATTCTTTTTTATACATTAAGTCGTTGTCACGCATAAAACGCTTCGTTTGATTTAACACGGTAACCACCTCCTCCTTTATATAATCAAATCATTAACATATGTTCTATTTTATCACATGGTTAAGATTGTGCAAAAGGTTAACCAGAATTAATCTTTTAAATTTTAAAAATGCTATAATACTTTCATCTTTTAAGCTTAGGAGGTTAATAAGGTTGGGGATTCTAATCACATTATTATTCTTATGGATCTTATGGAAATTAGGCCTTTTCACTCTTAAAATTTTGGTGTTACTTTTAGTGATCCTTGCGATTGGCTTTATTTTTCACATCCTATTAATTCCAGCAATCATTATTGCAATTCTAGTAATCATAATTGGTAGTTTTCAATCATGATTACGGTTAATTATTGATTAATATAGATAAAAAACGACAATAATTCTAAATTTAATAGCTTTTTTCACATGGAATGTTATAATTAATCATGTGAGAGAAATCTCAAATAGCATATTTACTGGATGAAAGGGAGACTGTTTAATTATGTCAAAGAATCATCAAAAAGTTGTTCTTGTTGGTGACGGTGCCGTAGGTTCAAGTTACGCTTACGCATTAGTACAACAAGGTTTAGCTGAAGAATTAGCAATTGTTGATCTTGTTAAGAAGCGTACTGAAGGTGACGCTTTGGATCTTGAAGATGCTACTGTCTTCACTGCACCAAAGCAAATCTACTCTGCTGATTACGACACTTGCAAGGATGCTGACTTAGTTGTTATCACTGCTGGTGCACCACAAAAGCCAGGCGAAACTCGTCTTCAATTGGTTGACAAGAACCTTAAGATCATGAAGTCAGTTGTTGAACCAATCGTTAAGTCTGGATTCAACGGGATCTTCTTAATCGCTGCTAACCCAGTTGATATCTTAACTTACGCTGTTCAAAAACTTTCAGGCTTCCCAAAGAACAAGGTTATTGGTTCAGGTACTTCACTTGACTCATCACGTCTTCGGATTGCTTTGGCTAAGTTGTTCAACGTTGACCCACGTGACGTTTCAGCAAACATCCTTGCTGAACACGGTGACTCCGAATTTGCCGCTTACTCAAGTGCAACTATCGGTGGTAAGCCACTTCTTGACATTGCTAAGGAAAACAATGTTTCAATGGATCAATTGCTTAAGATTGAAGATGACGTTCGTAACAAGGCTTACGAAATCATTAACCGTAAGGGTGCTACCTTCTACGGTGTTGCAACTTGCTTAATGCGGATTACTCGCGCTATTTTACGTGACGAACATGCCGTATTGCCAGTTGGAGCCCCAATGAACGGTGAATATGGTATCAACGACCTTTACATCGGTACTCCAGCAGTTATTTCTGCAAACGGTATTGACAAGGTTATTGAAGTTCCATTGGATGATCGTGAAAAGAAGGCTATGGATGCTTCTGCTGCTGCCCTTGAAAAGGTTGCAAAGGATGGTATGGCTAAGCTTCAAAACAACTAATGAGTAGTTAATTAGTTAAATAAAAAAGAGTTCGGAAAATTCCGAACTCTTTTTTATTTTGGGTATACACTTTCTGGTATGGATAGAGATTCCATTCCAGATTTTTTATGACGAATTGTCAAACCAAGTGCAACGATTTCTCAAAAAATACTTCATATGGGGTTTCATAATTTAACACTTTTCGAGGACGACGGTTCAGCTGATGTTGGCAGA
>NZ_JACSQW010000035.1 GCF_014836425.1 Limosilactobacillus avistercoris
ATTTGGTCGTTAAACATATTCTACCCGGTATGGGTTTATTTTTTTACTTTGTGTTGCATTTCAATTGTAAATTCGCCGCATAAGAAAAAGACCATATTGCTACTCGTTTATAGCCATATGGTCTTTTATATTAGTCAGCGAATGGTGCTTTGCCTAGATAAGCACTGATCATCCAAATATTTTTATCGGTTTCATCCTTGAAGCCATTAAGCATATCTTGAGTTGGGAAGTCTCTTTCTTCGTCAGTAACTTCGATTCCTTTTTGGTATTGGTCACGTAGGTACTTGAATTGATCAACTAGCCGTTGCATGAATTCAGTCATCGTTAATTGATCAAAAGCGACTTTGTCATCTGGTAGGCCAGTATTTTCAATGAATTCGTGAGTTGTTGCCAGTGGGCTACCGTTTAAAGCAATCAAGCGTTCTGCAATTTGATCGAGCTGTTCGCTTAGTTGATCGCTATATTCGTCCATCAGCGGATGGAGACGGAAGAAGTTTTCACCGCGCATATACCAGTGTGTTTGTTGAACGTTAACCTTTAATTGGCTGATATCGGCAATCAGTTGATTGAGTTGTGCTTTTGATTTTGGAAAGTCATAATTGTAAGTTGTCATAATGAACCCCCTCTTCATAACTATTGGTTACACTAATACTATAACAGCTGTGAAAGCGCTTTTCAAATCAAATACTTGTGGTCCATTGGCGGTATAAATCTTCGATAATTGCTACGGTGTGGCTATTCGTCTTATCCATAAAAAAGCCTGCTTTACTTTCTTTGATCAGGTTTTCCATGGCCCCACGCTTTTGATAGGCTAAGTACAATAATTTGACCCCGGCTTCAGTCATGTTAGTGACCACATATTGCCGTTCAAAGAATAGTTCGCCTACTTGATGCGTCGATTTTACTAGGACGCGCCGATCAATCGACCAGCTCTTGGCCGCGTAGTTGAATTCACCATAGATGACCGAATTCTGATCAAAATGCTTGGGCACTACTGGTGTGAATTCATCAGCTAGTTGGTCTAAAGCGGCGTTTCGCTTCAGGCGGATCACATATTTTACATCATAAAATTCGCAGAGCGTATAAAGCTCAGGTGTCGTAAAACCACTATCACCGCGTAAAATCAACTGAACATCAAACGGCAATTCGCAAAAAGCCGCAAAGATCGGGGCTAAGAATTCTTTGACACCAGTGCTGGTGTACTGATTGCCTGGACGTTGCTTGATTCCTAAAAGCAAATTCAGCTGCGCGATATAGGCCACTAGCGGATGGAAACCAGTAACCCCATAATGCGCATTGAAACTAGCAGCTTCTTGATGACCAAAGGTATCACAATGCGTCGAATCAACATCAAGCATGACCGTGTCAATATGGTTAGTACTGATATAATCGAGCGCCAAGTTCAAAATCAAACGGTTCAAGTGCAGAACATCATCACAAGTTAGCGCACTTAAAAAACGAGAAATAGTCTGTTGTGGTGCTAAATCAGTCGTCCCATGGACCTGTTTCACGACTGAGTCGTTGTAGCGCGTCGGCCGCGACATCATTGCCGTAACCGGCAATATTCAGTTCCAGCATTTGATTGAGTAAGTTAGTTTTAGAATAATGAGGGTCAATACGTTTTTCGCTTAATTGTGCCGCCGCTTGATCAATAATTTGTTCAAGACCAGCTGCGTGCTTAAATTCGGCGTAAGACAACAGGCCTGCGTTATTTAAAAGTTGAACATCATCAGTCTTAATTTTGATTTTAGGGTTGAATCGCAGTTGGGTTTCGTGTAAGTTAGTCATTAGGCATCTCCTGTGTTCGTTATTGTTTGGTCGCTATAACAATAACACGGAAGGTGCTTTTTTGGTACACCATTTTGGTGAAACCCTCAATCAAAGATAAAACTATGGTGTAGCAGCATTCTCGTTAAGGTTTAGGAAAAGACATGCATAATTCAGGAAAATAGTTAAAATGATATTTAATACCTTATTTAACTTCATTTAAGCCTCCTTAAATTAGTATTATCAAGAATCATTTCTCATGCCTCTTAATCAGGACCTAGGTAATTTACACTTGAGTCATCCAAAAAACTAACTTACTCCAAGTAAAGTAGCCTTTCCAATTTAAGGGTAATAAAAAAAACAACCAAAATTGAAGTGCTCCATAATTGTTAAACAAAATTTTAACGATTATGGAGCACTTCTCTTTTAATTATTACCTTTTCTTACCCCAAATTAAATTTAAAAACAAAAAGAACCCTTGCTACACAAGGGTTCTCTCTTACTACTTATCGCGACGCTTTTCAGCGATACGAGTAGCCTTACCAGTACGTTCACGTAAGTAGTACAACTTAGCACGACGTACACGACCATGACGAAGAACGTCAATCTTAGCAACACGTGGTGAGTGTACTGGGAAAGTACGTTCAACACCAACACCGTTACTGATCTTACGAACAGTGTAAGTAGCACTGATACCAGCACCGTGACGCTTGATAACGATACCTTCGAACATCTGAACACGTTCACGTGAACCTTCAACGATGAGGGCGTGAACCCGAACAGTATCACCGGCACGGAATTCTGGAATATCATCCCGTAATTGACTTGCAGTAATCTTTTCGATTAACTTGTTTTGACGCATAAAAAATTCTTTCCTTTCGCCGACATTCATGTCCGATGTGGGCAGCGGAATACCGTTTCTTATGGCTAAATAGCCATTTATTACTATACTAGCTTTTACTCTCCCTTTCAAGGGTTATTTTGATTGATGTTCTTGATTAATCACTGAATGACGGATTCCATAAACAAAGTAAATAATCAACCCAATCAGGAACCAAAGCGCCATCATGATCTTTGCATCAGCGTTTAACCCCCAGAAAATTACTAATGAGAACAAAGCAGAGATTGCTGGTAATACTGGGTAACCGGGCATTTTAAATTGAGCTTCCGGAAGATCTTTTCCTTCACGCGGACGGAGCGCATAGATACCAAACGAAACAAAGATAAATGCCACTAATGTCCCAGCTGAAACCAGTGTGGCTAAGAAGGTAAACGGAAATACGGATCCCAAGATCATTGCCAAGAAGGTAATCATCCATAAAGCTCGGTTAGGCACATGTTTTTTATCAATATGCCCTAATCCCTGAGGAAGAAGACCATCTCTACCAAAAGCATAAATCAGCCGTGATGATGCTAGTAGAATAGTGATCAGCGCAGAAAAAATACCGACAATGGCTACAATAGACAATAAATTAGCAGTAATGTAGTGTCCAGATTGCCGTAATGCCCAGGCAGCCGGTTCAGCATTATTCGCGTAACGACTATACTTGAACATCCCAACAAGGACCAGCGAAACCGCAATAAAGAATCCAGTCCCCAAAACAAGAGTCCAGATTAGGCCACGTGGCATTGTCTTTTGGGGATTAATTGTTTCCGCAGTGTTTGCCGCAATCGCATCAAAGCCGACATAAGCAATAAATATCTGAGCAGTCCCGGCAAGGATCCCCTGCCAGCCACCAAATGATGTTCCAGCAACATGTGGCGGAATAAATGGGGTATAGTTTTGCGGGTGAATGGCAGTCATCCCCACAACGATAAACATCAGAATGACTAATAACTTCACACTCACAATCATATTCTCGATCCGACTAACCTGGTGGACACCACGCGAAATGAGAATTCCCACAGCCAAAATCGCAATCGCTGCTAAAATATCGACATACGAACCCTGGTGTGGATTAAAGCCTCCCGTCAATGCCACTGGCAATTTTACACCAAAGCTTGCTAGGAAGCCCTGCATATAAGCAGACCACCCAGACGCCACAAAGGCAACGGAAATAAAGTACTCGGCAAGAAGAGCCCAACCGGCAATCCAGCCAAAGAATTCACCAAAGAGGACATTAATCCATGAAAATGCTGAACCAGCAAATGGCAAGACTGATGATGTTTCGGCATAGGCTAATGCGGATAAGCCAGCACCAATCGCGGCAACAATAAAGGCTAGAGGAACGGCCGGACCAGTATGATCTGCCGCTACAATCCCAGGTAAAGTAAAGATGGCTGTCCCGACAACCATCCCGGTTCCTAGGCCAATTAAGTCAATTGTCCGGAGACTTGGGGTTAACTTAGCATCTTTACTCCGGTATAGTGCTGGATCTTGTTTCCAAAACAGCCGTTGAATAAACTTCTTCATTAAAACTCCTTCCTAATCCGGAACATCCGGATCTTGTTCGAGTTTCAAATCTTCAAGCATCAGCTGTTGTTCATGATTCAACTTAGCCGTTTTTAACAAATCAGGGCGTCGTTCAAGTGTCCGCCGCAAGGATTCCCGTTGGCGCCATTCCTTAATCTTTTGGTGGTTTCCACTAGTCAAAACTTCTGGAACCTTCATTCCACGGAAATCCGCTGGCCGAGTATATTGTGGATATTCAAGCAATCCATTACTAAAGGAATCGCCCATTGGTGAAGACATATTCCCTAACACGCCTGGAACAAACCGCACAGTAGCATCAATCATTACCATCGCTGCTAATTCCCCACCAGTAAGGACATAGTCACCTAATGAAGCTTCATCTGTTACAAGGTTGCGAATTCGCTCATCATATCCTTCATAATGACCACAAATAAAGGTAAGGTGCTCTTCCTGCGATAATTCTTGAGCATATTCTTGATCAAACTTTCGTCCAGCGGGATCCATTAAAATTACCCGTCCCTTTGGATATTGTCCTTTGATTTCCTCGTCGATTGCAGACATCGCGTCAAAAATCGGCTGTGCTTGCAGGAGCATTCCCGCACCACCACCAAATGGTGTATCATCAACCCGATTGTGTTTGTTGTCCGTGTAATCCCGAAAATCGGTAACTTTTATATCAAGAAAACCATTATCCTGGGCTTTACCAATAATTGATTCACCGAGCGTTGCTTGGAACATATCAGGAAATAAGCTTAAAATATCAATCCGCATTATTCGAGGCCCTCCAATAATTCAACTTCAACTATGCCGTTTTCAAGATCAACATTCTTAATCACGTCATCAATCTTTGGCAATAAGAGATCTGAGTGTTTAGGTCGCTGAACAACCCAAACATCATTAGCACCAGGTGAAAGGATTTCCTTAATTTTTCCTAATTCTCGACCATCAACTGTCTTGACAGTCAAACCAATGATTTGATGATAGTAATAACTACCATCTTCAAGCGGCTGTTGATCATCCTCACTAACCATTAACTTATGGTTACGAAATGCTTCAACATCATTAATATTGTCGTACCCTACAAACTTAACAAGAAGTGAGCCCTTGTGTGGCCGTGCAGATTCAATTGTTAATTCTAATGGCTCTCCTTGAGATTCATCTAAATATAATTTGGCACCCTTAGCAAACCGCTCATCGACAAAGTCAGTAGTCGGAATTACCCGAACTTCACCGCGAATTCCATGGGTATTAACAATTTTTCCAACATTATAGAATTTCATTCAATTTTCTCCCTAAAATCGACAAAAACTCCCACAGATTAGTGTGGGAGTTTTATGTTAGTGACGGTGGTCATCTATTAGCAACCGGACTTTTTTTGAATTGGAGCGTCGTGGACGTGCTCCTTCAACGACCGTACGCAGCGCTGAAGCAATATGTCCCTGCCGCCCAATTAAGCGACCAACATCTTGGGGATGAACATCAACAACGTATCGTTGAAAACGATCATCTTCAGATTGAGTAATTGTTAGATCATCCGGATGTTCTAACAACGGGGTTACTAAACTACGAACCAGTCCTTCAATACTTGTCTCAGTCATGACTAAACATCACTACTTCTTAGCATACTTTGATTCGTGGAACTTCTTCATAACACCGGCCTTTTGAAGCATGTTACGAACAGTGTCAGAAGGTTGAGCACCCTTTTGTAACCAATCCATGATGGCATCTTCGTCAAACTTGATTTCCTTAGGAGTGGTCAATGGGTTGTAAGTACCTAAAGAGGTAATGAAACGACCATCACGTGGTGCACGTGAATCAGCTACAACAATACGGTAGAATGGACGCTTCTTTGAACCCATACGCTTTAAACGAATTTTAACGGACATTCTTTGCACCTCCCTGTAAATTTCTTAACAGATAATAATATACCAGTCTTCCAAAAGAATGTAAAGTATTTTTTCTTGACAGGCTAAATATTTTTCTTCTTTTTGAATCCAAGACCTAATGAAGCCATCAATGCCGTGAAGCCAAGAGCGAGCAGATTGTGAACCAGTTTGTGGTAACTGCGATTCTGAAGAAGGTTGGTTCTTCTCAACATTTTGAGTTGTTGGCTCACTTGGTTGAACTGGTGTTGTTGGCCAAGTAGGATTCTCTGGATTATTTGATACCACTGGTTGAACAGGTTGTGGTTGCGTTTCTGGAGTTATTGGAGTACTTGGTTGTTCAGGATTTGGCTGCGGTTTAGGCGTTGATGTAGGCTCTGGATCCGGAGTTGGGGCTGGTGTTGGTTGTGGTTCAGGTTCCAGTTGTGGAACTGGTACTGGAACGGGAGTAGGTTGCGGCTGTGGCTCTGGTGTTGGATCCGGCTGCGGTTTAGGCGTTGATGTAGGCTCTGGTTGAGGTTCTGGAGTCGGATCAGGCTGTGGCTGAGGGTGTGGTTTCGGTGATGGCTCTGGGTTGGGCTGTGGTGTCGAATCAGAGCCTGGGTTTGGATCTTCAATTTTATTGTATGGAACAACTATTAATATCTGTGATTTATCAGGCAAATCCGAAATCTGCTTCTGATCGGTAAATGAAATTTCACCTACTTGCTCCCTATCTGTTTCTATTAATTTTACTTCTTTACTATTTAGTAACTGTTTAATTCCCCCAGGATCAATTTCATACTTATCAATAGAAGGATTATTTACTTTGATAAAGAAACCATCTACTTCCCAATTACCAGGATTTAAGATTTTGTTATTAACTAAATCCTTAGTTGCGGTTCTAGTAAATGTTACCTGTTCAGGACCGTAGTCACCTTTTAATTTTCCCCGTTTTTTTCATCAACATAGCTAATAGTTTCAGTGATTGTTTTTGTCTCTGTAACTGGCTTGGTATCATGAACAAAGTTTAAAGTAAACTGATGTTCAAAATTGTATTTAGTTCCTTCATTAGCTTTTTTATCGCCATATTTGCCATATTGATCATCAAGATATTCACTATCTTTTGCCTCGTATAAATCCAAGCCATTATAGGAACCACTAGTTTTATCTCCCCGACTAATACCAATAAACTTATAGTTTTCTTTCTCCAATTGTTGAATTGCCTGAGTAGCATTTTCAAATGTTATTGGTGTATCTGCTGATGCATGTTCTTGATCATATCCATCTAACGGACTTACCCCATGATCACTATCAAGTGAGATAATATTATCCTTATCATTGACATCCGCAAAGTGCAGAACAGCCTTATACGTGATTTCATGGCTAAAACCATTACCGCCATCTTGAAAGACTGGTGAAGTTGAACGATCAGTTGTCCCATTACCATCAAAATCACCCGATACTTTATTGTAAGTGATTGATGGAACATTTCCTGGCTTTGTCCATTCTTCAGGCATATTGGCATCAAGCAAGGTATCCATTTGAATAAAAAACGTACTATGAGGAGTTGCTACTGATTTGTCTGTATTATTTCCATGATTTTCAGCAAAGTTATATTCCTTACCGTCAACCATGACATGATACATATCATCCTCATGTAAGTAAATTCCATTAACCAACAGTGGCTCAGTACCATTCTCCTTAGCCATATTTAATTGTTCTTGATAATCTTGCCAACTTAGATTCTTAGTTACACCATCAGAAAGTGTAGTAACTGTTAAGTGTTCTTTAAGGAACTGTTCAAATGCTGGATCCTCATGTTTAATAATTTTGCCATAACTACTGCCGATACTAACCCGTTCACCATCAGCCGTAACTGCATCTGGTTGATAAACCCTAAATACCTTAATGGTATCCGGAATTAAGGTTTGCCCCTTACTAAAGTGAGCTGTAAAATCAGCGGTCTTTAACGGTGAAAGAGTAGTACTAGCCGTATCACCAGCTTTACCATAATTCCACTCAATCATATATTGCATTGCTAAACGATCTGTATCACCCTTAGTAGCAGCGGTACCGGACAGGATATCTTTTAATTTATCATCATTATCTTTTACTTTTTTATTCCTGCAGCCCAACCATGGGCAATTTCAGCTGAAGAAACTAGAGATTTATATGGAGTAATAATAGGAGTAAATGTCTTACTTCCAACACTCCTGCCATCACGTGTCAGCGTGATCGTTAATGGCTCATTAGTCGCAGAATCGACATCCTGTGAATACTGGAAGGTAAACTTTAAGTTAAAACGACTTTCGGAATCACTATTACGTGTTAGAGCAATGGTAAATGTTCCATCTCCATTATTTTTTGCATTAAAGTGTCCATCTAGTGACTTAATATCACCTTTCTTCCAGCCCATCACCTCCCAATTTGGAGAATAAGAAATATTAATGTTCTGGCCCTTTTCCAAATTATCATTATGATAATCCAGGCTTACCACAATGCTATCGTTTTTAGCCATAACATTCTGATTATCTACGTTATCGCCATTTTGTAAGGTAGCATTAATCTCTACATATTCATTTTGCACCTGCTCAGCATCATTCTTCTGAACAGCAGGCGTTTGTGAAGTTGCATCTGCATCTGTAGATTTCTCATTATTCTGTACATAATTAACTAATTGTGTATTTTTACTTTGATCTTGTTGGCTAGTATCATCGCTTTGTATACTATTTTGTCCACTTTCACTGTTCGTACTATCAGCCAAAATTTGCCCCTGCCTTAACCCTAAATAAATAGTTGTTGATAAGAGGAGCGAGGCAACGCCAACCCTTAGTTTACGTAGTCCGTAGTGTGGGATTGCTTTCTTCTTTTCTAAAGCATACTTATTATTTTAGCAGATTGTAAAATTTAAGTTGAACATTTAAGTGGACAGAAAAACCCATCAAGGTCTTTAATGGTGTTACCACAACA
>NZ_JACSQW010000036.1 GCF_014836425.1 Limosilactobacillus avistercoris
AAAAAATTCCCAATGTCTTTCGACAAAGGGAATTTTATTCAAAACAGCATCAACAATTAGTTGCTGTGTTTTGAGCCATTGGGTAATTCATTATTATTTAATGGATTACTTCCCAATGGCTGCTTGTGATTTTGTGTAGTCACTTCTTGTTTAGCTTTTGCTAAAAAGTCAGTCACAAAATCAGCAATATCTTTCCGAGAATATGGCTTCTTTTTCTCGCCAATTTCGGATTGAATAACATCATCTAACACAGACTTAGTGTTGCTGTTATTCATTGATGAAAGCATGATAGATTCGGCTAATTCAGCTTTCCATTTTAGTTCGTTTAATGCTAAAACGTCAGCGTCATGTTTCATTTGCAGTTTCTTATATTCCATATCTTCTGGAACTGTGCGGCCGCTTAACTTCTTGGCTTTCAGTTCTTGCCAACGAGCAATGCTTTTTGGAGACATCATGGGTAAAACTTCTTTCTAAATATAATTAAAATAAGTCAGAATGGGTCCCAATACCAACTAAATAAACGATTCCTTGGTTAGTTCGAATATATAGCAATAAATGGTCGCCATTATGACCGTCAAAGTGAAGGTCTAATCCTTTAATTTCAACCTGACTAAGGGAACCCAAACGATTCTTAATTTGGCTTTTTTGCTGTGCCGTCAAAGTAATTGAGTGTTCGTAAAAATAATCGGGAATTGGTTTATCATTTAGAAAGCAATTAATTACATATTCCCATGGCGAGCGATGGTCATCTGGAAATGGAACTTCTCCATGGAAAATACTATGCCAACGTGGGTTCTTCTTTACCTTTTTACGCTGCTTCTTAAAATGGTTGGTTGGGATAACTTTACTCATCTAACAATTTCTCCAGTTCATTATAAGAAGAAGCGCCTTTTAGCTTGTGTTTGCTTAAATCATCAACTGCTTCGTTAATTGATGACATGGTTTCTGCATTAGGAATACCCCAATACTTTGGTAGGCCATCGTTAGCTACAGAAGATAAGGTCATACGAATAAAACTAGAAATGGATAGCCCATGAGCGGCTAACTCTTTGCTAGCCTTTTCTTTAACGTCAACTGGGATACGACTATCTACTCTTGCGTCCATACTAATCACCTCGCCTATATTGTATGACAAATGACACACAAAATCAAAAAAATAGAACATATTTGGTATTCTACCGCGCTACCGCTTGCTGGACTCGTTAATCAGACCGGTTTATGACTAAACCTAACCTGATTAACGAGTGAGATTGTGAGGTTACTGCTTAATCAAAATTAACTTCATCGAGCATTTTTTCACGGCTAACTTGGTCCAATCCCAGATACTTTAAGGTCATAGCTTCAGATGTATGGTTTAGAAGGCTCATCACCAGGCCAATATTGTAATGGGTTTGCGTGTAAACTCGATAGGCGCCCGTCTTTCTCATGCTGTGGGTCCCGAGGTAGTTAATTCCCAATAAATCGCCAGTTTTAGCCATGATTTTGTAAAACTGCTTTTCTGTGATATGCCGAGAATGGTCCCGTGAGGAGGGAAAAAGCCACTCCGATTGAATGTTTTGCTCGTTTAGCCAGTTAAAATAGTCGATTAAGTCTTGTTTTACTGGTTTAAGGTATAAAATATTAGGTTTTCCGGTCTTTTTATCGCGAATATAAGCATTTTTCTTGATGTCCCCATCAGTTTTATAGATTTCGTTGCGTCTGAGAGCCAACACATCACTCACTCGAAGCAGAGTGGCCTTGCCAACCTGGAAAATTGTGTAATTCCGGCGTCCTTCACGAAAATTATGGAGTAAAGTATCTTCAACTTCGTGGAGGACGTTGGTATCTTTGATAGGTAATACAAGCTGTTTCATAGTAATTTTTGCTCCTTATTTAGGGGCTACTTTTTGTATATATAAATTAAAAGCCCCTATATTCTGATTGTAGAATACAGGGGCTTGACATAGCAACATTCTTTAGGGGTTATTTATTAAAAATGGACCCAGTTTTTATATTAGAGGTTAAATTCTATCTTTGAACGTAAATCCCAAGGAACATTGAAAAATGATATTCTTATTAAGAAGGACTTTTGGTATCACTTTCATGCATCATATTAACCTTTAAAGTAACTGGTATCTACAACGAAAAATAGCAACAGGTCCCTTCCGGCATTACTGGGACCTACTTCATTGGCTACTCCCGGTATTGGAAAGTAACCAAGTTGATGCTGGAAAACATATTAAAGAATGGTGACTACCTGCTTACCTTCTCTGACATTTTATCTGGTCAACTCTTCTTCATCCCATCTCGTCCATTATTAGACAAGATTGCCGATGGTGAACTTAACAAGTAATTGACAAATAATTGTCGGCCTGTTAAGCTGACAATATCAATTAAGCGGAGGGATCAACCATTGAAGTTTTAATTCTACACAAGTTAACGCAGCTAATTCAGCACCATGCGCGAATTGGCTCCTCGAGTAGAATTATTATTTCAATTATTGGTACCATTAATTAGTGGCTTAGTGCCGCTCTTTTAAAGGCCTGTCCTACTCGGGGTGGGCCTTTTTGCGTGCCTCTTTGAAAGGAACGTGATTATTAAATGGAACCAATTACGATTCGTAACCTTAACTTTGCATATCCTGGCCAAGAACAATTATTCACCGACTGTAACTTGGATTTAAATAGCGACTGGAAACTAGGCCTACTCGGGAGAAACGGGCGAGGTAAAACTACCCTGATGAAGATCCTCCGTGGAAAGGTTAAATACACTGGTACCGTCACCAGCAAACTAAATTTCGGCTACTTTCCCTTAGCCATTAGTGAGCCAACTGCCTTCGCAGGTGAAGCCCTATTAGCAACCGTTAATGATCCGGCACTAGAACAGTGGCAGATTGAACGGGAACTAAATCTAATGGGCGTTGACCCGGCATTAATGTGGCAACCGTACGAAACACTGAGTGGCGGTGAACAAACAAAGGTCCAGCTAGCCACCCTCTTTGCCCAGGATGGTCTCTTCTTACTACTCGATGAACCAACTAACCACCTCGACCAGCTTGGCCGGCAGCAAGTTGCGGACTATCTTACTAGTAAACAGCGCGGTTTTATTATTACCAGCCACGACCAAGACTTCCTTGACCAGGTAATTAACCACACTCTCGTAATCGAACGCTACCAGCTAGTCCTCAGTCACGGTAATTATTCAACCTACTTCCAGCAAAAGCGGCGGCGTGATAAGGAGGCACTAGCCACCAACCAGCAGCTTAAGTCGGAAATTAAGGCACTGAAAAAGACCCGTCAGCAGCGACAGCAGTGGGCCCAACGTGCTGAGGGAGAAAAGAAAAACAACTCCCACGCTGACAAGGGTTTTATTGGTGCTAAAGCCGCTAAAATGATGAAAAAGACGGTTTCTACTACTAATCGCCTGAGTCAGGCAATTACCAATCGTGAAGGACTATTAAAAGAAGTGGAGGAGGTGGATCGCTTACCGCTTAACTTGGTAGCTAGTCACCATCAAACACTATTAACTGTTGACCAGGTTATACTAACGATTAACGGTGAGCAGCTTTTTGAACCTCTAAGCTTCAAAGTCACCGCTCATGACCAAGTAGCACTAGTTGGTCCCAATGGTGCCGGCAAGTCAAGTCTCATTCATGCAATCCGCAATAACTTTGCAGGCGAATATTCTGGAAAAATTACCCTAGCAAATGGAATCAAAGTTAGCTATGTTCGCCAAGATTACACTACTAACCATGGATTATTAAAGGAATTTTCCAGCGAACAGCACATTGCTTACGACCTCCTTCTCAATATTTTACGGAAGTTAGGAATGGAACGGTCAACGTTTAACGTCCCAATTGAGCAAATGAGCATGGGCCAGCAAAAGAAGGTTGAGCTTGCCCGGTCACTGGCTACCCCTGCACAACTCTATATCTGGGATGAGCCATTGAATTATCTTGATACCTATAACCAACAACAATTAATCCAGCTAATTAAGGATTACCAACCGCCCCTGCTGTTTGTCGAACATGACAAGCACTTCATTGATACCGTTGCCCAACAGCAGGTCCAAGTTAAAATATTTCCCAGGAAGGATCTGGTGCAAACAGTGTGAGAGATGACCATCTAACCAGCTATTGATCCTATGTTGAAGGTTATGCAGCTAACAATGCTTCTAATTCGTCCACGACTGAGAACCCGATGAGACTTAACTCTCGTCGGGTTCTTTTGCGTATTGCGTGAACAATTTCCACACCGCTCAACGTTGCACTAGCGGTTCGAATGCTTTGAAAGCTTGCTGAGCGGACACGATGACGTTTAATGAATCGGTGGTCCTGTTCAATCAAATTATTTCGATATTTGGAACATTGGTGGGCTGATTTGCTCAAATAGTCTTGCTTTATCAGGTGCTTCACTGCTTTCAGTGTTGCCCGATATTGATCAGTGACTAATCGATCAGGCCGACCATTGGTCGTCAAGAGACGCTTCAAAAAGTGATAGGATGCGGTATAATCGCGGTGTTTTCGTAGCTCAAAATCCATGGTCAAACCGTTACTGTCAATAGCGCGATATAAATAGGCCCAACGGCCTTTAACTCGAATATAGGTCTCATCGATTCGCCAACTTTTAGCGTGAGCTGTTTGATGCCGACGCCATAGAGCCTTAAAGATGGGGCCATAGTGATGAACCCAACGCATGACCGTGGTGTGATGAACAGTGATACCCCGATCCCGAAGCAATTCAACGATGTCACGATAGCTGAGACTGAATCTGAAATAGTAGCCAACGGCTACTAAGATGATGTCCTTTTGAAAGTGGCGTCCCTTAAAGTAATTCATGCGCACAATCCCTCGTTTCTTGTCACTCAGTATACTAGAATGAAGTTGCTAGGCAAACTTTGCACCAGAGCCATCAGTTTTGCTTTACAACCGTTTCGGGAATTTTCTTTGCCCTGATTTTTCTCTATACTGGGCAATTATGGTTGGTTATGTTGATTCACTTTGTGATGGACTTTGCTGCCTCTTTGAGTAATGGGGCCACTTTTGGGGGCACAGTCAGCTGGGCTGATTATCAATCGGTCCTGGTATTAGCAATTCTGATGGTCGGGCTAACCACTTGGATGATGTTTGGTAAACGTGCACAAGTAATGGTACAGCGTGTTTGTATACTAACTAATGTAGTTAGATAGGGTTGTTAGTGTACTTTAAGAAGGAATCAAGCTATGAAAGATTCTAATGTGTTATTTTCCAAAACCAACTATGTTTAACAGTTTCGTTAGAATTACTCAATGGTTGCGGTAATGACTTTTGTTGTTTGTGTGTTGTTAAATCCAATTGTTGAGCTTGATCAGCCAGTTTATTAGCCGTTGCAATCTGTTCATCTTTTACAGTTAATTGCTGTTTGAGTAGTTCAATTGTTGCAGCCTGTTCTTGGATTTGGGCCTTTAATTGTTCAATAATTGTGTCTTTAGTTGCTGGATAAGTCTGTTTTTCTTGTGTTTTAGGCTTATCCTGATAATACTCTTCCATTTGCTGAAAAACCGCGTCACTATAGTATTTAGCATTATGTTGACCAGTTTTAACTGGCTTTAACTTGTGTTTTACTATGAAGCGTGAGGCTGAAACTACAGAGATGTTAAAATACCTTGCTAATTCTGAGGTTGTATATGTTTTACTTTTACTTTTACTCATGATTTAGCCTCCTTTAGGCTAATTCTAGCATATCCTTGTGATTGCTATTGCTATTTGAGGATAACTACGGTTATACTTAGACACGTAAGCATTTTTCGTTTACAAACAGTTAAATAAATCTGAGTAAAGAAAAAGCCCGTTAAAGTATTGGCGTACTTTAACGAGCTACCGATTAACTAGACCAAGTAGTCAATCGGGGTTGTCATTTCTTTTAATACAATTAATTTTAGAAGAAATTGACCGATATTTCAAGATATAGCAGCATAAAACTATCAATGAAATCAAACCCGAAAAACACTAAGCCGCCTAGTTAATTGCTAGGTGGCTTTTTCTTTGGGTCGCACCCGGTAAACTCGCCAGCAGTGGCACTGCATCGTAGTCGCATCTCGAAATCGCCCGTGATTCCTTGGACGTGTAGGAATTGTAGTTAACAACCATGGGAATGCCAATCCCAGTATTTATCACATAATACTAAAAGAGTGGCATAGGAAGCCTCGGAAATGCTACAGACAACCTTGTTTACTATGCGAGTTCTTCGGGTCCTCGCAGAAGATTCTCTTTGAAAGTAGAGAAAGCCTAAAACCAACCCTGAGGTAAACAAGGACAAGGGCGGGGTGCGTTTGAACTGTCTGCTAGAGTGTTAATAGTGAGTTGATAATGTTACATTGTCGATTGACCATTAATACTCTGGGGTTGACTGAGAGAGCAATGCTTTTTCGATACTTTTAGCCACGTTTAGGCTAGGTATCGAGAGAGCAAGCTGGAGCAAGTTCCTTGCGGAAGCTTGCTCTTCCTTATAGATGGAAATAATGATTAGTGTTAATTTAGTGTCCTTTTAGAATTGGTAATCATTATCAATTTGTTTGGTGATTGAATTTTTGATTTGTTTGTCAGCCTGTTTTAATTGTTGGCTATTGGCTAGTAGTATGGCCTTTTTTAGTTTGATAATAGGGTCATTTTCGAGTTGGCGTTCTTTATGATGATCGAAGGGGTGTTTTGAGGGTCGAATACTGTTTGTGTCAAGCTGGGCACTGTGCAGGTTTGATATTGGTTGGTTTGATTCTTTAGTAGATGGTGTTGTGAGTGTTTTGGTTACTTGTTTGATGAATTCGGTGGCTTTATTTTTAATCTTTTGTAGGGATTTAGTAGCCGTGTCCATTAGGTATTTAAGGGTTTGTCGGAAGTGTTGTTGCCGGCCAGTATCAGTTTGAATTTCTTGAGCTACCTCGTTTGGTTGGAGAAGTGGTTGCTCAACCTTGTGGGTCGGGTCATTTTCGACAATCGTATTAATTAGTTGGTTCTTGTAACCGTCAATTTGATTCTGAACTGTTTTGTTAGTGGCCTGGAGTTGTTGATTTTGAGTGGTTAATTGCTGATTGGTACTTGATAATTCAGCCTTTTTAGTACGAGCAGTAGTTATCTCCTGGTTTAGATTATCCAGTTCATCTTGATGGTTTTGTTTGTCTTTTTCCCAATCAGCACGCTGTTCTTGACGCCAGCTGTCGAGCTCTTGTTCCATTTCAGCGACGTTATCTTCGTTTACTGTGATTGACTGGTCATCGCTGTAAGTTAAGTCGTTTTGATCGATTTCCTGTTGCGCTGCTTTAATTCGTTGTTGTTTCCGTTCTTTAAGTTGGTCGTTAGCGTCTTTCAGCTGGTTTTGCAGGGTTTGGAGTTGTTGTCGTTGCTGAGCTAATTGCTGTTCTTGTTGCTTCTGTTGCTCTTCAGCGGCTTTTTGTTGTGCCTTTGCTGCATTAGCATCCTGTTCGGCTTGTTGCTGGCCCTCCTGAGCGCTCTTCACAGTCCCTGTAATGCCGTTGGCCATTTCTAAGGGTGATAAGTCGTTGCCATCTTTATCGACCGCCTGATGGCCTGTGGTGGCTTCATAGATGGCCTTCAGATTCTTGGTCACCCGTTCAACTTGGACTTGAATGTCATGATTTTGGCTATTGAGATTGTCGGCTTGACCTTGCAGGGCGTTAACTGCTTTTTGATGATCAGCGATTTCTTGATGTTGGGCTTTGAGTTGTTCCATGCTTAATCCCGTTTGTAGCGTCTTATCATCTTCGGTTTTGCGTTCAAAATCGAGGATTTTTTTATTTTCAGGGACTTGGTAGGTCTGATGGAGCTCATCTTCTAAGCATTTCAGGGCGAACTGGTCCATATTAGTTCGATACCATTTGATGGCTGCACGCCCAGAAACCGTTTTGCCGGTGACCGCTTGATGGAGGCTTACTAGGGCCTGATTAAGGGAATTAGTAACGTGTGCCGCCCGTTTTTTGCCGCCCCGGGTCATACCAAAAGTCGCTAGTTCATAATGAATGTGGGAAATGCCCATTTCATCATTGTTAGTGGCGTAGCGGCCTCGATGTAAGTAGTCACCGACGTTAATGCGTTGCTGATGAGTCTTATTAGGTTTCCACCCCACATTGTTAGCAGTGGCGTGAATCAATGCTCGATTAAAACAGCCATAGAATTGCTTAGCGACAGCGATATTATCTGGGATTGGTTGACCTTGTTGGTCTTTTAACTTAAAGACCAAATGAGTTGTGCCGTCTGGTAACTTTTCTTTTTGATATGAGGTTACCGGACAGAATTGTTTCATTAAAGCACTTTGGACAGCCATGTTACCAATGGTCAGCACCGCAGTGGCTTTCTTCTTCCGTTTAAGGTAGTTTTTAACACTACCGTATTGCCGTTCAGCGTGGCCTTTTGCTCGTTGGTGCTTATCATGTTCCTCAACATAGTCCCGGAAATGTTCATCGTTCCATTTGTCGATGGCCTCTCGCGTTTGTTGAGATTCATTGTATTGATTAAATTGAGTTTCGCTAAACACAATATCTTTGTTAGTATGATTAATCTTTTCGTCATGTTCAACATGCTTTTGAATACCAGAATAGCCATTCGTATCTTTAGCTTGCAGGTCAGTTGTTACCGTACATTTAATTGCCATTATCGGTGCCACCTTATTTCATACTTCATACATCATTATATCATAACGATAGTTTAGTAAAATGGGTAGAATATCCATATTACTAGCTCCCTAGTCAAAATGGAGTAATCCATTTTGACGGTCGCTCTAGCCGAGGGCATTAGGAACACATTTCCTAATAACTATTGATTTAATTTTCAAGATTGCATTTGAAAATTAAATATTACCTTTTAATCAAAAGGTAATGCCAAAATAAAAAAATTCCCAATGTCTTTCGACAAAGGGAATTTTATTCAAAACAGCATCAACAATTAGTTGCTGTGTTTTGAGCC
>NZ_JACSQW010000037.1 GCF_014836425.1 Limosilactobacillus avistercoris
ATTGGCATACACCAATCGAGATCTTCTTGCTTAATCTACGTTACTAAATTCGTTCAAGTTATTTCTTGCAATCTGCCTTTTCCATATCCCGCGGGGGCAATAATTTGGCTATCAATTAAACGCCGTCGATAAACACCAATATAACCAGGATTTTGGTTAAGTTTCGTTCCCAAATATTTAGCAGACACTGGATATTCTGGAGCATTTGCCATCTCAATAACAAATTTTTGATCAATGGATGAAAGTTCTTCTAACATTTTACTGTAGGCATTTCTACTAAGTTGTGCTTGGTATTCTGGAAGAATTTTGTCAATTGTTTTGTTGGTAAGGTGAGTATCAGCACTCTGCCAGAGGAGGTATCCCATTAATTGGAAAGCATATGCATACCCGTCAGCTAATAGAGCAGCCCTTCTAACAACTTCTTTTGAGATTTTTGGATCTCGTTTTTTTAGTTCTTGCTGATACCTTGCGCGGATATCAAAGAAATTTAAGGGAGACAGGTTAATTTGACCACTTCGTAATAGGAATGTTAAAACATGGTTATTTTGCAGTTCTTGGACGTTTTTCGGTAACCCAGTCATAATAATTGAAATCGGTAATCCTTCACTAATTAGGACCTGATAGACTGACGCTAATTCAACCATCCCCGGAACATCTTGTGCTTCGTCAATCATCACTAGGACATGCTGGTGATGTTCTTTTAATATTCTAAGCATTTTTTCGAGAAGAATCTGATAATTAGTTGTGGATAATTTCTGTGGTGAATCAGTAATGGAGATACCACCGATGGAAAAATTAACTCCTGAAATCTGGTTGAGTAACTTTTGCAAAGGGGTAGTTGCTTTTTGGTAGAGGAGATCAACTAATCTACCAACCATATTATCGCCAATAATTAAGTGCATGGCTAACCAGTTTGGCTGGTGACTAATCTCCTTGCCAACTTAATTCATGAAGACAATTTTTCCAATACCACGAGTACCGTAAATTAATGTAGTTCGGTAAGGAGTATCCAGTTCTTTAATGTCATTAACTAGCTTTGTGATCAATTCCTTACGGTTAAGGAGAACTGTTGGCTGGATACCAAAACTTGGATTGAAAGGATTCTTTATGGTCATTAATGCTCCTTTTTATATCTCTTTATATCTTGATTCAAACTCTACCTTTAGTTTAAATTACTTAAAAATATTAAAAGCTTAGGGGATAATATCAATCTCCTAAGCTTTTAGTGATTTAATCTTTAAATACATCTTCTAATTTCCCGGATAATGAAATCTTGTCAAGACCGTTAGTGAGTTCGTAATGGTCATCATCGACCTTCGTATCACGATAGCCAGCACGCGAAAAGGCGGCAACTAACTTCTCCATGAATTTTTGACCTGATTGGGTTGATTCGTAAACCATGTTATCAATGTACATTGGCAAATCAGGACTATTCCGAATTAAGGTAATGGAGTAAACCTGTTGGTCAGTCTTGCTAATTTCTGAAGTATTTTGCATTAATGACATTCTAATCCCCTCCTGTAAACAATTATACTTTATATCTTTTAATAGCCAATATAAAAGTATCAATTAGTTTTAATATTATTAATTATTTTAACTCTTAGCTACATAATCTTCTTATTTTAACGCTAAATTAAAGTTACTATTTTTAAGATCAGGAGGTGGACCAGGTGAACGGGAAAGTAAACCAGTTAATTACAATTTTGAATTCAAATATGTCACCCAAACAACGACTCCAACGGGTAATCGCCGAGTTTAACGCAGAAGTTGATCAGCATGGGTTCCTTCAAATAAGGTCAGCGTACTTTAGCTTAGAGATCTCACCGATATCGCCGTTCTTTACTGGATTTCGTCAGTTAGTAATTGATGCTTACTCAACATCTAAGGGACTAAAAGAAGATGAATTAGGGAGAAAACTTCACCTTTTTCGGAGTTACCTCGATCTGTTTTACCTAAATTATATTCGGCAGTATCCTGGTAGAACCGACTTTCAGCGTCTTTTAACTTTTGCTCAAGAGCATAAATTGCGATTGGATTATGAAACTGATAGTGGTTACCATAACCGGACGCAGAGTCAGTACCAGTACCCAAAGAATATGAAAATCCAACTGACAAGGAATTCATGGCGTCTCTATCACAATCCAGCTCGGATGATTGAATTTATCGTTAATATTGATAATGGGGAATTTGTTAGTGAGTGGAATACGTATAAGCTGACAGAGAAAGGAAGGATCGATAGTGATCCAGCAAATTATTCAATTGAAGAATTAGAAGAGGTAGCTAATACCGAGTCTTTTAATTACGGGATTCCTCATGGCAATTACTTTATGTATCCCCGTTTTCAAAA
The DNA here is from genome assembly GCF_014836425.1 of Limosilactobacillus avistercoris. GTDB lineage: Bacteria > Bacillota > Bacilli > Lactobacillales > Lactobacillaceae > Limosilactobacillus > Limosilactobacillus agrestimuris. The sequence continues at coordinate 2,348 of NZ_JACSQW010000037.1, forward strand.
AACTCACCGCTACCTTGATATCCAGCAACCACGCGATAACGCCCTTCGTCAACGGGCAAAAAAGATTTATCGAACACCAAAAAGTTATCGAGCTGGTGGCAAATTTACGGATTTGATTAGGGCGGGAAAAATTAAGGACGTTAGAGCCTGGCAAGGGATCCCATTTGCTCAGCGTGAAAAAGTATATGGTGCATTTATTAACCACCTTGCGCAATCGGGGATGCCAAATTGGGGAATTAATTATTATTTGGGTTCGACGATGAGTTACCAGAAGTATTTTGTTGAAAACTAATAAAAGGAGTATACTAGCGGCAATAATTACTATTGGAGGCTTTGAAATTGAATAAGAAGACTGTTAGTAAACTAATGGTTGCGGGATTAGCGCTATTGCTTGCTGGGTGTGGTACTCAAGAGGCTAGTAAATCGCAAGATTCAGGAAATACAGCTTCATCTAGTAGCCTATTAGCAACAAAGAGTAGTGAAAAGATGAGTGCGGATAACTTATCACCACAACAATCCGTTAGTTTAGTTGCTGCTTATGCGGGAAACAAGTATGGTAATGATTGGGCATCTATGACTAAGAATGCAGAAAAACAAGGACTTAAAGTTAATCTTTACCCAACTAGTAAGTACAAGTTAAGCGATAATGGTCAGGGAGTTGCCTATGATGTAACAGCAGGTGGTAAGTCAACTGGATTGGTTTATACCATTAATAACGATGACGTCAATATTTACCAAAATGTTAAAGCTGGTAAAACTAGCAATAAGCTAGCGACAGTTAGTAAGCAGGACATGGTTAAGTATGTTAACGACAAAGGGCAAGCAAAATTGGTTGGCAATTTGGCAAAGAATGCCCAAGTGGTTGATAAGCGTGCCGAAAGTGCCGGAACTTCCAGTAATGTAGATACAACAAGTCACCAATATGGTCGTGAAGGAAAAGTAACAGTACCAGCAGAAATGCAGGGAACTTGGTACAGTGCCGATTATGACAGCAATAGCACGATTACGTTTGGGAAAAATACTATTACTAATGATGGCAGTACTTCCTATATTTATAAGCAGAACTCTAGTTTCCTTGAGGGAGACCAAAATATGAATCAGTCAGTTCAAGATGCTACTAAAGACTGGGTTAGTGGGAACTTTGTCGATCTTCATGGCCTTCACTTCTTGAATATCCGTGGTTGGTGTCAAACTGCTGGGGATGGTAGTTCCTTTGCCGTTCATACCGAGACAATTAATGGCAAGCAGGTTAAGGTCCTAGTTGCTGCTGGAGGAGCTGGCTTCTGGACTGAAGGTGTCTACTACCAAAACAAGGCTATGGCTCAGCAACAAGCTGATAAGAAGTTTGATGATCTTCACTACATGGATGATGATGACTAGTCTTAAATAAATATTTTGAGATTTAATTTCAAAAAGAACTATAATAATGGCGAATAAAAAACAACGGAGGTCTTTTATAATGAGTAAAGCCGAAGTAATTGATCATTATTTCTATGATGAGTCAGCGTATGACTACCATGATGGTGGTTATGTACCGTTAGAAGAACCAAAAGCACCGGAAAAGCCGTTGAATATTCCAGAAATTCTAAAACCGGATAAAGAAACGGCAACTGATATGTACTACACTATCGTAGCGCAAACGGGTGAGGTCCAATTAATGCCCGGAAAGAAAACCAAAACATGGGGTTATAATGCGCCGCTTTTAGGAAAAACGGTTGTGTTTAAGAAGGGAAAAACGATCCACTTGCACTTAGTTAACCACTTGCCGGAAGTGACTACTTTCCATTGGCACGGTCTTGCAATCCCGGGACCAATTGAGGACGGGGGATGTCACGCACCAGTATATCCAGGTGAAAGTCGTGATGTTACATTCAAGATTGATCAGCCCGCTGCGTTTGTTTGGCTTCACGCTCATCCGTGTCCATCAACTGCTGAACAAGTTTGGCATGGCCTTGCTGCTGGTGCAATTGTTCAAGATGAACACGAAAGTAGTCTTCCGCTACCACGTAACTATGGGGTAGACGATATTCCGGTAATCTTACAAGATCGCCGTTTTCATAAAGGAAATCAATGGAATTACCGGAAAGATTATGATCCGGATGGCGTTGCTGGACCAACACCAATGATTAATGGAACAATTAATCCGTACTTTGATGTTACAACCCAAAAGGTTCGGCTTCGCTTCCTTGATGGGGCAAACCGCCGTGAATTCCGTTTGCACTTTAGCGATGATCTGGAATTTACACAAATTGCTGGTGATTTAAGTTTGCTTCCTCATCCAGTTAAGATGACTAAGTTGTTGATTGCTTGTGCTGAACGTCAAGAGATCGTTGTTGACTTTGGAAAATACAAACCAGGCGACGTTGTAACGCTTTACTCTGACGATGTTCCACTAATTAAGTTCCGAATTCATGAATTTAAACCAGACAATACTTCGATTCCGGAGACATTATTTGAAACGCCAGATCCAGCAGTTGATACGGACCTTCCTGTTCACCATGTTACCCTTGATGGGATGGATGAAGCGGTTGCCATGAACGGTAAGAAGTTTAAGATGGATCGGATCGACTACAAGATGCCTATGGGCAAGGTCCAACTATGGGATATCTGTAATACAAACCCTGCACCAGGGATGATTCACCCTTATCACATGCACGGAACGGCCTTTGAAGTGATGTCCCGTAATGGTCATGCTCCATATCCTAATGAACTAGGATTAAAGGATACGGTTGCTGTTAATCCGGGTGAACATGTTGTGATTAAAGTTTGGTTTAATGTCCCAGGTATCTTTATGTATCATTGTCACATCATTGAACATGAAGATGGCGGAATGATGGCCCAACTTCAAGTAGTTGATCCGGCTGTTCCTGATAAGAAGTATCATTTGATGGATCACATGACCTTAATGAAGGCTTTTGCCGAGGAACGTCATGTGCCAATGGATAAGCTATGGCTCGGTGGAATGGAATCGTACAAGAAAATGGGAATGGAAATGTAGCCAAAAAGTTTAAAAAAGATCGTTCACTTTTTAAAAAGAAGACTACAATAGGAAGTGAAAGGAAGCATTAATCATGAATATTGATCAAGATGCTCTTAAGAACTTCCAAGCAAGTAAGTTCGATTTTGTTGATGCAAAGGGTAACGATGTTGACTTTGGTAATTTAAGTGAAGATGTTAAGTACACTCTTCGCGACGGTGAAACGGTTGTTCAAGATGACATGACCATGAAGGATGTTGTCGACACAATCAATGATGAATATGGAAAGACAATGAATGTCTAAGTCCATACCCAAAAGTAGAATTAATTAAACGCTATTTTCAGGTGAGTATCTGAGAATAGCGTTTTTAATTATAAAGATTATGAAAGTTCGATTATCCGAATTGTTGCCGTCCACTGTTTGAAGAAGTTATTTTCTTGCCATTCATTGATTCGTTTATTTCTAACACCAACTGCTTGATTGAGGTAGGTCACATTATGACGAGTAAGCGGGGGATGAATTCCATGGAGGTGACCATAAAAAACGAATCTAACTATGCCAGAATCTTCTATCATCTTTCCGAGACGATCACTCCCCATCATTGCATTGACCATTTGGTAAATTTTTTCTTTTCGTGGAGTATTAACGACTTGCGGTTTAGGTGCAAGGAGTTCGTACCGAGGTGCAAAGTGGGTGATAAGGATCACTCTTTTTTGAACCTGCTTGGCAAGAAGGAGCTGGTGCTTTACTTGTTTAAGAACCCTTTGTACCCGTTCTTGATCGGAAATAGGCTGCTCAATAGAACTATCAAGCCAAAACACATTTTTCCAGCTTTGAACCTCTTTAGTCCGATCGTGGTAACTTGAAAAGGAATAATCATACCAACCACTATTTCCAATTATTCGCCAGTTACTATTTGGAATATCGATAAACCGGTTATGAAGATACAAAGGAGAATGTAGAGTTTCTGCTTCAACGAAACTAATATTGTTTAGCAGATCATGGTTGCCAGCAACATAGTAAATTTTGGTATTGGGTATTAGTTGCTGCAGCTGATTAAAGTAGTGATTTGTTTTCACAAAATCATTAAAGAGGTCACCAGCGTACAGGTAGTAGTCAATTTTATTTTGTCTGAGCCAGCTTGCCTGAAACGTTAATGCTTCTTGAATGTTTATTCTATTAACATCTAGGTGATTGTCGCTACTAATTGCAATTTTGATATTTAACATCTCTTTTCTTAATTAGCAGTAAAATTTAGACTTGAAATTTGAGACCATCATTGCAGAAAGAATACGTGACGTCAATTTTTTAGAATTAATTTGAATTTCCCCTTGCAAATTAGAAGGAAATCCTATATAGTATTTAACTGTTGTCTTTAATAAACGAGTTCTTCAAATCAACTATACCAATTTGAACGGCTCTATTATTGTGATTTTAGCTTATTATGGTTTAATATGAAAAAGTTATCATATTATGTTGACAATCAGTTTGAAAGAAGTTACAATATTATCTGCTGGTTGAGATAAAATCTTAAAATTAATTCTTGACTTGCTAAATAAAAGATGATATATTATAAAAGTTGCTTGTTAAAACGCTAAACAAATTAATTTGAAAAATATTTGAATTAATTTGTTGACATTGAAATAAACATCTGATATAATTAAATCGTTAGTCAGCACTAATAACTGACTAAGGTAGACCTTTGAAAACTGAACAAAGTTTCGACGAATCAAATGTGTAGGGTCTTCAATCATTACGATTTGAAGCA
>NZ_JACSQW010000038.1 GCF_014836425.1 Limosilactobacillus avistercoris
ATCTTTAGTTACGTTGCTGGTATCTGCTACTGGTACAGGGGTTGCTGGAACATTTGGTGCGATCTTCTCAGCGTCGGTTTCTTGACGTACCAACTTGCTACCTGGGATTGTATCAGTTGACTTAGTCTTATCTGGGTAGGTAATCGTTGCGTTACCCTTATCATCTACTGTAACAACTGTGCCAGCTGGGAATTTATCCTTGTTAGCGTCTTCCACATTCTTCTGAACTTTAGCTTGTTCATCTTTAGTTACGTTGCTGGTATCTGCTACTGGTACAGGGGTTGCTGGAACATTTGGTGCGATCTTCTCAGCGTCGGGCTTCACACCATCAAGAGCAGACCATGCCTCATTTTCGTTATCAGTAAGCGTTTCTACCGTCGCTTGATCTGCATAGGTACCTGTATTTTTGTTAATCAAAGCTTTAGTTACTTTAGTTGCCTTGTCATAAGCTGCCTTTTTATCTGGATTTGCGTATTTATAGCGATTAGATGCCTTTGTTGTATCTTCCTTGTGTTCAGCAAAACTGCCATCAGAATCATACTGTCCGATACTATTACCAAGCTTTTTCATAGCATCGTTTAAGGAATTTCCTTCACTAACAATGTTATTTAAAGCATCAGGGTGTGTAATGTTATTTAGAATTTTATTCCGCAAAACATTAATTTGAGCATTATTTAAATAGTCTTGCTTAATCTTATCCATATAAGGCTTGACATCACCCCAATGAGGAATAATTTTTTTAGCTTCTACTGTTGCACCAGCTGGATCCAGCGCTCTCTGCTCACCATATAAGCTAGACATCATGTTATAGTAGTCATTCTGAAAAGAATAAATATTAGCTGAGATTCCTGAGAATTGTTGATTTTTCGAACCTGTAGTTAATTCTACTTCATGAGAGTCTGTGTGTTGCGTAGTAAAGGAAATAACATAAGAAGAAAATTGTGATTGGCCATTACCAGTGTAACCTTGTGACTTAAATTCCATTGCTTGGTTAAAGTTAACACTGTTAAATACGCCATTAACTCCACCCCGTTTGTCATAAATGATTGAATCTGCATATTTTGCACCGTCAACTCCAGTTTCATTTGCAATTTTAAAAGTATTAACATGAAAGTCATGATTGCCACCTAGATAAGGGGTCGTACCATCATATGCATTCTTACGTTCATCAGCATCTTTAAAGTAAGTCTGCCATAAGTTATTAGTACCAGCACTAGTAGCAGTAGTGAAATAGTATGGGCCTTGCAAATATTTATTGTTATAAGCTGGCATAGTTTTACTATTAATTAAACCAGTATCTTCATCAACATCTGTGTTAGGATTAAATGAAAACTTCACTTTAGGTGATGGATTTTGTACTGGAATGTCAGTAGCCCTATTACTATTGTCCTTAAATGTATGAGACACAAATGATTGTTTAGGATCACTAATTACGTCCATGTCAACATTACCAACGATTTGGTAGTCAGAAGTGAGAGCAATACCAAATTTTGCATTACTTAACCCATGTAATGTACCGTGATAATTTTGTAATCCATTATTAGGGAAGAAAACAACAGTCCAACGGGTCTTACCATTTCCTAAATCTTCTTTAGAAATATTGATATTATTTTTAATATCTTCAGCTGTTTGTTTAGGATACCCCAGCAAATTAGCACCACTAGCTTGAATATCAGCAGCACGGTAAACGTAGTCATTACCATAAATAGTTACAATCTTGTAATACTTTCCATCTGTACCTTTATAGATATTAGAACTGTAGTTATCTGAAGAAGACAGATTATGCTCATTGGCCAATTTTTGATTTTCTTTAGCTGGCTGATCATTAATGTTATCTGGAGTTACTGTAGCTGCTGCACTTCTGTTACTACCAGATGTACCTGCTGCAGTTCTGCCAGTATCAGTACCATTAATACCATTAGTTTGCGTTAAATTCATAGTTGCTAATTTAGCTGCTGATATAGCTGTTAATGATCTAATATCTAATGATCTAATATCAGTGTCAGCGCTACTTTGCGTCTTTGGTGCAGATTGTGAGGTTATCGCAGCTTCTGTAGGATTAGTAGCTGTTGCATTGTTACTTCCACTACTTTGTCGAACTTTTTCTTTTGCACTAGTTGCTTTCTGAGCATTAGTGTTATTTTGATCTACTGTAGCTGCTAATGAATTAATATCAGTGTCAGCGTTACCTTGCGTCTTTGGTGCAGATTGTAAGGTTGTCGCAGGATTATCATTGTTACTTGCACTACTTTGTTGAACTTCTTCTGTTGCACTAGTTGTTTTCTGATTATTAGTTTTCAATACAAAAGTTTGTTGCGAATTACTGTTTTGTGAACTAGGTGAACCATTGGGAATTCCAGCGCTTTCTACTGTGGTTGCTGCCTTTGTTGCTGCCTTTACAGAATGATTTGTAAAGTTAATTCCAAAAATGGTTACTCCTAATAATACGGAAGCCACACCAACGTTAAGCTTACGTAAACTATAACGCGGTGTCCGCTTAGTTTCTAAAAATTCAGGTCGCTTCATCGTTATTTTTACCTCCCAAATTTAATAACTAGTGGTGTATTGCAGTACACCAGAACAATAACGCTACCGTTAAGCTATCAGCCTATAAGCTATCAGCCTGATTGTTGAGTATAATATTTCTTCAATCTGGTAATATTATAGCACAGTTTAGCGACTTTGACGACCGCTTGGCTCTCGAGCCGGGCGGTTTTTCTGTTTGCAGTTAACTTATCAGATAGTAAAAGAAACTAACCGCAAAGGCTAATCTCTTTTCATATATTGTGGTACTAGAAATAATGTTTAAATTCAAATTATAACTCTAAGTCGTTTCCTTCATGAAGTACTGACTTTTTAGCTTGAATCTTTGATACAGAGATGGTTCTTCGTTGTCTTTTCCGCTTAATTTCGGTTTCCTTATCCCGTTCTAGTTGTTGACGGTGTAACTAAAGTTGATGAATCCTCTTACGCTCCCGTGCTGATTGCGTATTGGCAATCCGCCACGATGGAATTCGCTTATTTGAACGTAATAAACTATCAAGCTGTTCATCATTTGCCATGTGAATACTAAATGACATTGCCGATCACCTTCTTTTGATAATACTTAACGTCACTCAAGCCGCACGCGAAAATTAAAACCAGTGCTGCCGGTACTTTCCACCAACCAGGAGTAATAGAAACAACTGTCAATGCTATTACCATTTCAATTCCAATCAGCAGCATAAATTTTACAAAGCTATCAAGTAGCACCGTCATTGCATCAACGTTTTGCTGACTAGCTTTTGCACTCACTTGTGCACTTAAGCTAGCCTGTTGTGCGTCCTCACGATCTTGCTTAAAACGCTGATTAACCGTTGATTTAACAATTTCGTCAATTATCTGCCTCGTATCATCCTTAAAATGTTGGTACACGTCATTGGTTACTTCTTCCGTATGGTGGGTAATGCCACCCCGAATTGTAAGGATTAAATTACGAAGAGTCGGTACTAAACGGTTATTTACCGTTCGCGTATAGTGTTTAAGGTACTTACCAACCTGGTTTAAGTCAGCAACTTTCGCCACGCATTCCTGCATTTTCTGGTCTAAATTTTGCTCACGTAAGTTAATATCAGCTTCAAGACCATCTACCTTTTGAGTAAGAGTATCAACACGACCGACTAACCCATCATAATATCCGATTGCCTGCGCATCGGACACGGCTTTAAGGACATTAGAGTTCTGGGCCCTCAACTTCTCTTGGACGTCTTGATTGTTTTGGTCGACCTTGTCGCTTAGGTTTTGTAGCTTGTCGACTAATTCGCTTAGTTCCTCTGGTTTGACGTTGTTTTTGATCAGATAGTCGAGTTTTTCGCTTAGATGCTTTTCTCTTTTCTTCATTAACGGCTTCTTTGAGCTGTTGTTGAGCAATTTGGTTAATTTGTCGTTGTCGCCTTGTTCTTGCCCTAGAATCTTCTGCCAGGGTTTTAATTCGTTCGATTCCGTCGCTTTCTCTTCGTCCATCACTATAGTGCTCCTTTTCATTTTCTTTCTTCTTATTAAAGTAATCTTCAATTGCTGCCTTAGAGAATGATTGACCTAGACCACAGGTTGTCTTGATTTCTCCTGACTTTTTATCTACTCGTTGGTAAAAGTCCCGGATCTTTAATTCACGACAACCAGTCTTAGTGTTAACCACTTGATGATATGTCCACGCGTTGCCTCTTTTCTGTTCGGTAACCATCACACCGTATTGTTCAAGCTGCTTCAAGAAGTCAGCAATGTTATCAACTTTTGCCTTAATTTGGGTAATTAGCTCTTTTAATTGGTATTACCATTCTGATTTGGTCGTCAGTCTTTACGATCGGTTTTGTTATGTATTGGGTTGGTCCACTGACGACTGGTTACTTTTTAGTAATTATTTTGCATTTCATGATCAAAGTCTTTGCGGAGCTTGTTGATGTTAAAACGATTAGTAGCAACCGTTTTCCCGTTAGTTTTGATTGTATTCATTACGACGTGTGCGTGAAGCTTCCCACCTTCACCATCTGCCTAAACTGCGATCACTGACTAGCAATCAGCAAAATGTTCACAGACATAGTGCTGTACCAGCTGTAATGCCTGTTGGGATTGATTTTGTAAATTCGATGGATCGAATTCAGATGGATCAAAGGATATAATGACGGTTTGAGCTTGATAATGTCGCTTCGGGTTGTGAGCACGTTTCAAAGTAGTTCTAAATTGCTTTTCCAGGTAGGCTCCGTTTTGAGTAGCTGAAATTCTATCATCGTTATCATGCAGCATTCTGCTATTAAAGCCGGTGGTAACTAAAACTCGCTTATCAGTTTTCTTGTAGGAATGCACAGGCTCGTTAAAAACATATTTAAGCCGATTATAGCTAGACTGACATGCGTGCGTCTGAAGGATAGACATGTGTTTCATCGTCCTTTTTCTCAAGACCAACTTCAATCTTAAAATCGTGTACTTTCTTCTTGAGCACTGACAAATAACGAGAATTCTCAAACAGTTGGGATGCAATCCACTTCCATAAGTCTGAATCAGTCAAATCCTCATCTTCCTTTACCGCTGTATTCATCACTTTAGCAACTTGATTCAAGTTATTACCCATTTTTGTCACTGAATACATAATACTTTCTAACTGTGATTGAATATCGGCGAACTGATTTTGTAAGATACTCAATTGTGATGATGTTTTAGTATCTGTAATTCCCATCAACGCCTCTGACAATGGTAGGCGACCTTCATCAGACAGCTTGGTTAATAACGCTGATACAACGTCAGTATTACCTTGCTTCCATTAATTTCTGGCTTTCTCTAACATGATTTCATCTTTAATCATCTGCCGAATTGCAACAGAATTACTCTTCACATCGAGCAGTTTCTTCACTTTATCAAAATCTGCTAATTCATCTTTATCAAGTCGACTTTGAATTAGCTTATCCTTTAACGGCTTCATCGTGCAATGAACCCCTCATGTTTGCCGTCCCGGCAAAATAAATTTATGAATCGTCGGGTTATTTTCTGCTCAGCATTAATTGGTATATACCAATTTGTTAATTATATTATATACTACGCAGTAACTAACTTGCAAGCAATTAAAAACGTATAACAACAAAAGTTTGTCATACATTTTATAGCTTGGAGGGACGCCTGTAATGCTTCCCTTCACCCTGTCGCGGTATCGTCTGTTTCATTCAAAATGGTGAGTACCTTGAGATTAGCATTCAAGGTCACCTATTGAGATTCCCCAGCCGATTTACTTATGATTTCCGCATAAGTAACAACACGTCCCAAACAGACTGCTCCGTTTGGATTTCAGCATTTCTTTTTGTGGCAACAAGCAGAAACAAAAAATGCCCCACTTATCAAATGATGATAAGTAGGACAACAGTCACTGACTTTTGTTTAAAAGTAAGCAAAAAATTGATTTCAAACACACAAAATATCACGTTAAAACGTTGATATATCAACCTATATGACCTCTTGTATTTTCTCTCAAACACACAGAAACACATTAGGATTTCTGTGTGTTTATTTGGGCTCTACAATATCTGGTGTTGATATAGAAATTTCACTTTCTATACCAATACCAGATTTTTACGTTTAAACTAAAAA
>NZ_JACSQW010000039.1 GCF_014836425.1 Limosilactobacillus avistercoris
TGTTTAGCGACACCATTAAAGACCTTTATGGGTTTTTCTGTCCACTAAAATGTTCAACTTAAATTTTACAATCTGCCGTTTTAAATAAATTTCGGTAATTGTTGCTCAAAAAACGGTAACCATACTTTCAAGTAACCCTCCTGAGTCGGGTGGACATCATCAAACATGGCATTGGGATGAGCAGCTAAGCTTGAACATAAGCCATGGTTATCAAAAAGATCGATAATCCCAAAATCCCACTTTGAGGTTAAGTTTCTCAATTCATTAATTAAAGTTTGATAATCATGGTTGGGATCATCTTGTAAGCAGGTATAGAAAACCAACGGACAATGGAACCGCTTTTGAATAGTTGCACAGATCGTTTCAATTGCACCAAGGGTTGTTTCCTGATCGAACTGATCCCGTTGATCACTCTCCGTTACTTGACCAAGTTTTTTGCCATGCTGGTTATCATTAGTCGACAACTGGCAAACAAACAGATCGTAATCAGCGGTCGGATCAAAATCCCGTTGCAGACGGGCAAGGTAACCATCTGGTGCATTTCCCGCTAATGTAGTACCGGAAACCGCCGACTTGGTTGTGATCACACCATCCCGTGCTTGGAGGTAATCAACAAACGAAACCCCATGGGCCGCAAAGCCGTACGTTACTGAAGAGCCCAGAAAAGCAATCTTTTTCCCAGATAGTGGGGACGTGGGATCATACTCAACTCGATCCGGACTAAACTCGTTTGTATTTCCCCGTTGGTAAGCAGTTGAATTTGCCATTTTGGCCATAAATGCTTGAAAAGTACCACCATTACTTACCATCCTGCAACACTTCCTTAAATCATTGTTCATTACAAGTGAACCAGTTTCCATCAAAATATTCAAGGAAGAACATTCTAGACATACTCCTATAAGGCGGCCTTAACGTCATCAAGCACTTGGCCAATATCACCCTTAATTGCGACACCCCGGTCTTCAATCTGTTCTGGTAAGAACTGGTATTCCTTATTAACCATAACATCAAACGCCCCAGGTAGCTGACTAGTTAATGCCCAGAATGGCTCTTGGATAAACATCGGTGTCATCCAGCCAACACCCATTTCAAGGAAGAGGATCTTTTCTACCCGGTGTTGCCCCAAGAAGTGGTTAATCTTTTGGTACTCTTCGTTGTAAAGCTTATCTTCCAAAAATTCGGGGCCTCGAGCCCATAAGGTTAATGGTGCTCCATCCACTCTGCTCTTTGGAATTAAATCTGCTGCTAAACGATGATCCTTCACTTTGGGCAGTAACTCATCTAAAATCCTTTGAGAACTGTAGAGGTGCTTATCAGTATCTGGATTACTACTCTGGAAGTAAGACCAAGATCCCTGAATTTCACTAACTTGTTCCTTACCAAAGAACTTCTTAAAAATCATATCCTGATTAGTCGTCACAATATGGAACGGTTTCTTCTTAAGAAGAATTGTCAAATATTCATAAGTTGGCTTTTGCGGTGGAATGTTAAAAATCATGTTCATTAATTCTAACGTAAAGCCCCAGCGCTCCTCTTCAAAGTCAAAGTGGTTATAAAAGCCGTTAAATAGACCTTGAAAGTGGTACTTATCATAATAATATTTCACGTGCTTCATACCAGAAATTCATCCCGGCAGCGTTGGACATCCCTGACCCAGCACCAACAACAATCGCATCTGCATCTTTAACGTGTTGAACAAGTTCTTCAATTTTTGTCATCTTTTTTACCTCGTTTCGTTACAGCTTGATTAATTCATTACACTGTGTAGTTAAATTATGGGGATAGCATAAACGAAAAGAAAGAAAATTTGGAGTACAACTTCGCAAATGTGTCCATAATTAGTCAAGCTCTCTGATCTGTCGTTTGAATTAAAAGTGGGTGCCAAATATCTTTAAGGTTACCAAGAAACTGGATGACTTCTGGAACGAATACACACGAAATCTCAATCCTGAAATCTACCCAGTTGATCTTTCGCCACAGTGCTACGACAATAAACAAAAGGTTCTAACTGAAGTTCACCAATATGTGGACTCGTTTTTCCTTGGAGGTGACCACCGGCAACGTGAGCAAGTTCATCGTTCACCTTTGTAAATGGGTAACAACGATCAACCTTAGGATAGAGTTGCGTCTTCTCCAACATCTGACTTACCTGAGCTAATTGATCCCCATCTTCATGAACGTTCATGAAATAGTAACGTTGATTATTTTTTGCTGCTAAGCGATCTAAACGCCAACCCGCGGCGCCAAATAAGAGTCGCTTCCAGGCGGGCATCCCCGTACGAACAGCGAAGACATGGTTAAGCATCCACCGAAGTGACACTAAGCGACCACCCTTCTTCAGGATCCCAAATTGCTTCTGGGGTTCCGAGCCACCAAGCGTGTTGATAACATAATCAACGTTCGATAATACCTGAGAATAGTCAGTGGTCTGGTAGTTGATAAACTGGTCTACCCCAAGTTTCATGACCCGATCCTTGTTTCTCCCACTACCATTGGTAATTACAGATAGCCCCTTTTACTTTGCCAACGAGATCGCCATGGCGCCAAAACTTCCGGTACCACCAGAAATAAATAGGCGACCACCCTTCTTTACGTCCATTAACTGGAAAGCCTGCATTGCTGTCAGGGCAGTTAATGGGACCGTTGCTGCTTCCTCATTTGTTAAATATTCAGGAACTTTTGCAAGGACACTTTCCTCAATCATCACCTTTTCCGCAAAAGCACCGATCCTATCTAGTGGCAACCGTGCATATACCCGTTCACCAACCTTAAACTTCGTCACTTGTTTTCCTACCTGGATAACTTCACCAACCACTTCATTTCCCATAATTAAGGGGAGTGGTTAAGGAATCACTAGCTTAAATTGTCCCCGCGCGATCAGGAGATCCAATGGGTTAACACCGGCCACTAGTGTTTTAATTAATACCTGGTGAGGTCCTACATTAGGAAGATTAACGTCCTGGATAACTAACTTTGGCGATTGCTTTTGGTATTTTTCAAGAATAGCTGCTTTCACGTGAAACACTCCTTTGCTAAAATGTGCTTTTAATTATAGTAACCTAACGTTAAAATTAATCAATAATATTGCTAAGGAGTAACCAATTGAAAACTAAACAATTAACACTAGACGCGATGATGCTCGCAATCCTCATCATCTGTTCACAGATTACAATTCCCCTTCCCGGTGTTCCGCTGACCCTCCAAACATTTGCCATCGGAATGATCGCGACAATGCTTCCATTAAGAGATTGCCTTTTAACAATCTTCACGTACCTCTTAATTGGGAGCGTTGGTCTCCCCGTCTTTGCCAACTTTGCTGGTGGCCTACCAATCCTCCTGAGTCCTTTGGGCGACTACTTAATCGGTTTTCTGATTTACGGCCTCATTACAAGTGGTATTCTAGAATTAACGTCACGCACTCCACTGACGATCTGCTTAGCCAATTTTTTGGAGCAGCTAGTCAACTCATCATCGGTGGCCTGTGGTTAATCCCTGCTAACCACCTCACCCTTTCACAAGCAATGACAATTGGGGTAATCCCGTTTATTATTCCGGGCATTCTGAAACTTTTCCTGGTTGTTGTCGTTGCCCAACGACTTTTGAAAGCACGATTATTAGCAAGGTAAAACCGACTAATATTGGAGGAACACTATGGCAGTTGAAAACGAAGACGGACAATTATCTTTAATAATTGATGACCAGTCCCAGAGTATCCAGGGAGTCAAAATTCCTGATCGAGCAATTTACCAGAACATTAAATTTGTCGTTAAAAGCAACGTCATGGAAGGATGGCAACCAACTTCAGCCGACATTGAAGAGCTAAAGTCCTTTATGGAAACTGAGCATCCCAAATTAGAACATCAATTTAAGACAATTTTCGGTGATTAATATGAATGATGATGAATTAAGAAAAGCCTTTCTCTACCCGAACGGGACCTTGAGAAATAAGTTAAACATCCAAGATCCTGATAAATTAAGTAGCGTCGAATTTCGCATGGTTGCCCACCACGCTTCGTGGCTCCTTGATCACGGGTATCAAGTTAGGAATATGGACGACTTCCCGAAAATCCACCAATTCCTTTTTGGTGAGCTTTATAGTTGGGCTGGTCAACTGCGTACTTATTATATTTCAAAGGGTGGCACAACCTTTATGCCACCAACTGCCTTTGATATGGCGCTCACTAATATCAATGGTCAACTTGACGAGCTCGTAAAAGAAAAGCAGCCAACTGCCTTTCAATACGCTAAACTACTCGACTCACTGAACTACCTCCACCCGTTCCGCGAAGGAAATGGGCGAACAACCCGCTTGTTTTTGCAACTACTCGCTGTCAATCATGGTCAATACCTCGATTTAGGCCACCAAGATGCTAATGTTATTCAGGCATTAAATAATTCTGAACTGACAGTGATTCAACGGTTCATTCATGTAAAAGATTTGAACTAAAAAGGATTGAGAACAAAGATAACAGTTCTCAATCCTTTTTCCTAATTCAAAATTGAGTCTAGCCTCACATCGCTACTTAGCCTTTTGATTACCCAACTCCCAAAAGGCTAAAGCCGAAGCAGCGGCGACGTTCAAAGAATCAACGCCTGTCGCCATCGGGATCTTAATCGTAAAATCACTTTTCGCAATCGTCTTTTCTCGTAGTCCAGGGCCTTCTGAGCCAAGGATAATCGCTAGTTTGTCGACCTTATCCAGCTGAGGATCATCAATACTAACAGTATTATGACGCAGGGCCATCGCTGCTGTTTGGTAGCCATACTGGTGGAGAAGGCCAATCCCCTTTGCCTGCCAGACTTTAGCATCAACATAGGTCCACGGCACCTGAAAGACGGTCCCCATCGCTACCCGGGAAGCGCGGCGATATAGTGGATCAGCTGAGTCAGTCGTTACGATGACCCCATCGATTCCTAGGGCAGCTGCCGAGCGGAAAATTGCTCCAATATTTGCGGGATTAACAACATTTTCAAGAACCGCGATCCGGGGGTGATCAGTTGGCATCGTTGCCAAAAAACTGGCTAGATCAGGACGTTCAATACGGTACATTGCGGAAAGGGCCCCGCGTAAAAGATTGTAACCGGATAACTGGCGGAGTAACTTACTGTTAGCTACATAGATCGGTGTTTTCCCTAGTCCTTTCGTTTGGTTAATCGCCATTTCATGATCCAGGTCAGCCAGGTCGCGATCGAGGACCTTCTCTTCCACTAAGAGTGAGGCCGGTCGGTAACCAGCCCGTATTGCCCGTTCAATTACCTTCGGACTTTCCGCAATAAACAGGCCTGGCTTAGGATTCCGGGCGTGAAAAAGCTGGGCTTCGTTGAATCGCACATAGGGATCTAAGTTGGCCCCAGCTAAGTCTGTGAGAAAAATTAAGTTATGCATGTTAACCAACCTTTTTTATGGATTATACATTATAATTGATTATAGTCGAAACTTTATCAGATTAAAAAAGATAATAAATCCCTCTATGAAGCCCTTCAGTTTTTCATATAAAACTTTTGTTTATGGCAGATTGCAAGAAATAACTTGAACGAATTTAATGACGTAAATTAAGCAGGAAGATATCGATTAGTGTGCGCCAGTTAAGACATTTAAGTGGACGGGAATTCAGATACCAATTGATTTGAACCAGCTGGCGATCGCTCAGCTCTTCAATAGCTTGTCCCTTGGAAATAAA
>NZ_JACSQW010000003.1 GCF_014836425.1 Limosilactobacillus avistercoris
CCACCCGCATAGCAGGTGGTTTTTTGTTTCGCACAC
Organism: Limosilactobacillus avistercoris; assembly: GCF_014836425.1. Taxonomy (GTDB): domain Bacteria; phylum Bacillota; class Bacilli; order Lactobacillales; family Lactobacillaceae; genus Limosilactobacillus; species Limosilactobacillus agrestimuris. The sequence goes on from NZ_JACSQW010000003.1 coordinate 37, forward strand.
TCGCTCTGCTCGCGTGCTCAACTAGGTCTAAAGACACTAATCAAAAAGCAGAAGTTAATAGAATTACTTTATTCCATTAACTTCTGCTAATAATGATTTACAGCTGAACATCAAACCAACAAAGAATGTCCAACATTCAACTAATCTATTTGAGTATCGTTTAGTTCTTGGTAACGATTAATTAAGTTATCCAAGAAATTAACTAAATTTCGATTCATTGTTTGACAATCAATTTTGCGAATTTCCTTAGCGGATTGGACGTATTGATACTGCTGATACTTCTTAACGTCATCCCCAATTTTATCAATCAATCTCTCATAATCCGGTGGGGTCAGTTCCATATGACATTGTAATCCATACACCAATTCACCATAACGAACAATTTGCCGTGGACAACCCTCACTAAAAGCTAATACAGGCGTTTGAGAATTGACTCCCATCATATCATTGTGCCATTCACCAAGAAAAGCACTATCTTGAAAATTTTGCAATAATGGGTCTTGTTTACCACTTTCATTCAGCCAAACTTGAACTGCTCCTTCCTCCTTATGAAGACTGTGTTCATAAGGAATTCCAAGAGACTCGCCAATAAGTTGGCCTCCTAAACAAACGCCAACTACCATTCTTCGTTGTTGAATAAAGGCCCGAATTGTCTCCCGTTCCGCTTGAGCATCAAAATAAGAGCATTTCTGTTTACTCGTATGAGGATTCTGTGGACCACCTAAAACAACCAACATATCTGCCTTCTGAACCAATTGCGGAGTGGGCTTTTCCACATGACAGTTAATAATTTGAACATCGTACTGATGATCTCGTGCCCAAGTTAAGTAGTAGCCAGGTCCTACATAAGGTTCATGCTGGATAAAACAAATTCTCATCTTTGTTTTCTTTCAATCAACGGCAAATATTATTTTAGGAATCGCCTGCAAATACCTATAATAAAGTCATTATAGTTGAAAAGTCATTTCTTGTAATCATAATTATTAGAAAATTTCCTAAAATTCCAATAATATAAGAGAAAAGTCCAAAATAAGAAAATTGGCAAGCAAGACAAAATTTATTTTTATTCTATTGCCCTAGTCTATTCAATTAACTTTTTGCATAAAAACCAAAAAGTGTGCTAATTCTTTCTGTGGTAAGAATTAGCACACCTTTAAATTTCTAAAATTAGTATTTAAATACTTTCCAATCGAGCTTCATTTCATTAGCTCTCTTAAAGTCTTTGCATGAGTCTACTCGTTAATAGCTAAAGCTTAACGACTTGACTGAGCATTCCTAATGCTTTCATGCTCCTGCTAGTCCTGTTCAAGCACCGTTACGCTCTCTGCGGTTCGCCACTAACCAATCATTCGTCACTACGTTCCTCATTCTTGGGTGGCTATCGCATGGAGTATCACTAGCACTCTCTTCATCGCTTTAGCTCCTTGACAGTACTGTCACACTCTCAACATGTGGCGTCCGACTCATACCAATCACACATTGCCTCAAACGCTGAGACAGTGCGATTTGTCGCTGCTTTCTAAGGATTAATTTCTACAGCAATTTAACTAAGATGAGTGCTTGCTTATCATACCCAGTCTCACTATTTTAACATTTCATTAGCTAACGGAAACTCAACGAACGCTACTATGTTATAGCGTACTTGGTGCCTGTCGAGTGCATAAAATCAATCGCTTAGTTATCATGGTATAATTTACATGAATAGGTATTTTTATAGACCGAAGGTGATAACATGGGAAAACTTAACTTTATAGGAAAATGGAATCGAGCTTCTGAACTATTCCGAACAGAACAGTTCATCCTTACCTTTGCTAAAGAAGAAGACTTAATCAAGATTGAAGAGTTTATCAAGCAACGCCGCGAGAAACTGGCTAAGAAAGAGTCAAAACATTAGTCCAGATAACGTTGTTTTACCGTTCATATTTTATGCATACGAAAAGACCGTCCCGTTAACCTTGGCCAGTTGCGGACGATCTTTTATTAGCATAGGTAATTAAGCCCTCGTCATTAAAGCAGCTCAGCCTCAAATTGCAAGGTATAGTTGCTATTCCTCCTTAGCATCAATTACATCACGCACAACTTGTAAAACCTGATGTAGTGCAATATTGTCAATTTGTGTTAAATACCGCATTGAACGGGTTTGATAGTCAAAAGTGTGAAATTGCAGCGGATTCACTACCCCATTAACATGATCGTTCTTAACTTCTACGAACAGTCCTGTTTGCCTCAAACGATTATTTTGTGCATGTGTGATGGGGCAAACTACCGCTAATCCCGTTAAAGCTGAGTACCGTGAATTGCTAATTACTAAAGCGGGGCGCCGCTTACGAATCTCACTCCCCGAACTGGGATTAAAATCAATGGTGACAATATCACCTTTATGAGGAAGATAATCCATCCTAACTCCACTCACTATCCAGTACCTCGTGATCATTCATTACGTCTTCTTGGTGCAAGTCTTCTTTAAACCAATGCCCTTCAAAGGGATTCCGATGTTCCGGACGATAAACAATTGAGCCATCGTCTTGGAGTTCGGCCTTAAACTTAGCACCTGGAGCAACATTGAACGACTTAGGAATAGTTAACGTCACTGAATTACCTACTCTACGAACTTTAATAGTCATGTCAATCCCTCCTTGTGTATCTTTAGTATACACTGGAGGCTTGCAGGAATCAATCACTTAATTGCTTTGCCGACTGTGGTCATCAGTTACAAGTTTCCAAAAATGCTGAGAATAAAATGATGACGCTTGGGAACAGCGGAAGTTGAGGGAAGTGGCAACTTTCATAAATGGTCGAGCCTATAAACAAAATGAATTATTAGATTCAGGAAAATATAAAGTTCTTCGTGTTGGTAATTTTTATACAAATGATTCTTGGTACTATTCTAATCTAGAACTAGCAGATAAATATTATATTGATAAAGGCGACCTAGTGTATACTTGGTCAGCTACTTTTGGCCCTCATATCTGGGATGGCGAAAAAGTTATATATCACTACCATATCTGGAAAATTGAACTCTCTGAGTCTTTAGATAGAGATTTTACTTTGCAAATATTAGAAGCTGATAAAGCTCAAATACAAATGGATCAACGATGATTCATGTGACAAAAAAAGATATGGAAAGCAAAGTTATTTCACTGCCAAACATTGAAGAACAAAACAAATTGGTTCATATTTAATGAAGTTCGATTCTCTCATCGCCCTTCATCAGCGTAAGCCAAATACACCATTTTCCTAACTCAAACTTGATAAGTACCTCATGACCAAATCATTGTCCTGATTTTCCAGCTCATTGATGATATGCATGTATACTTTTTGTGTAGTCGTAATCGAAGAGTGTCCCAACCTTCGCGAAACACTCGCAATTGATACACCGGCAAACATCAACAACGAGGCATGCGTATGCCGTAACCCATGTAATGAAATTTCCGGAATACCGCAGTTCTTACAATGACGAGTAAGCCATTTGTTAGGTGTTGAGTTACAAACTGCTCCATTAACAAAAATAGGCTCATCGATTTCGAGTCCCTTGATCAATTGTTGAAACTGCATTCCTAATTGCCAATCCATCTGCACTTTTCTGATAGAACTGCGATTTTTCGTTGGTTGAAACTCTGTATTATTTTTGTAATCCCATGTCTTACTTACTGAAATTGTTTGCCTTACAAAATCAAAATCAGCAGGTGTTAGCCCTAGTGCCTCAGAAAAACGAAGACCTGTTTTAGCAATTAGAAGAATTAACCAGTCCTAATTTATAGAAGTACCTAAATCTAAGTCCTCCAACAAATTATGGAGTTCAAATTGATTTAGGTACTTCTTTTTCTTTTCTCTAGGGGCCTTCCCTTTAAAAATTACCTTTCGAGTAGGATCCCTGTCAATTAATCCATCATCAACTGCATCTAAAATGGCACCTTTCACTTGATGATGGAAGTCAATGACTGTTTGTCGTTCATGTGTTTCTACATATTTGTTTAACAGCTCTTGATACACATTTCTGTCAAAATCTTTCATCTTCAAATCTGGAATGATCTGTGCTAGGTGCTGATAGTTACTTTGATACTTTTCAAGCGTAACCTGACGAACCGCACCTTCTTTGTACAACTTAATCCAATGGTTAAAGTAGTCCTTGAATAGACTATCTCTCGTAAAATTATCTTTACTCATTACTATGAACCTCCAATTTACTATTTTGGCTTACGCTGATGAAGGGCGATGAGGGAGTCTAGTTGCTTAAAGAATTTTCCTATCTTTAGTTGTTCATGAATAATTGGTAATCTGTAAGTTAAATTATTTAAAGTATTTGGATATATCGCTGCTACACTTGTAGTTCCGGTTGCTCTAGCATGAATCTTAGCCATAATATTATCTGTATTATATAAGTAATTGAAAAAATTGTATCAATATCAGATTTAAAGACAAACCTAGCAATATTACTATTAAAAGCAGCCGTTTTTAATTCAGATAACCACGTTGCTCCCTTTCCAACTAGTTCTAGAGTGTTTCTGGTATTAAAAAGAAAATCTCCGTATTTTAGAATATCCTGTTCCTTCACTGATGATTTTAATGGTAAAAATTCTAATTTAGAAAAATCAAAATATCTATTTCTTAGATTTCCCATTTTTATTAACGGAATTCCATCATTTGATTCAGAGCCTAATAAATTAGTTCCTGTATGAATTGATAAAATATCTTCCCCCCAACTTTCGCTGTTCCCAAACTAAAGAACTATCAACCAACTCGTTTTATGTCCAAGAACTCCACCTACAACAAAGATGCGGCCGACTTTGCAGTTTCGTTCATCGAATGCCTTTGCAACACCAAAGGTACCTGGGCAGGAAAACCTTTTGAGCTGATTGACTGACAAGAAAAAATCATCCGTGCCATCTTCGGAATTCTTAAACCAGACGGCTATCGGCAGTTCAACACTGCTTATGTGGAAATTCCCAAGAAACAGGGCAAATCCGAACTTGCTGCGGCAGTCGCCCTGCTGCTTTGTTGTGCCGATGGCGAAGAACGGTCGGAGGTTTATGGTCGTGCCGCTGATCGCCAACAGGCAGCGATTGTATTTGATGTGGCTGCTGACATGGTGCGAATGAATCCAGTTTTAAAGAAACGGTGTAAGATTCTTGCTTCGCAAAAACGATTGATTTATGAGCCAACTAATAGTTTCTACCAGGTTCTATCGGCTGATGCTTATTCCAAACACGGATTTAACGTTTCTGGGGTTATCTTTGACGAATTGCACACTCAGCCGAATCGAAAACTCTACGATGTGATGACCAAAGGTTCTGGGGATGCCCGCACTCAGCCGCTTTATTTTTTGATTACCACTGCTGGTAACGATGAAAACTCTATCTGTTACCAAGTTCATCAAAAAGCGATCGATATTATGAAAGACCGTAAACATGATCCCCGCTTCCATCTAGTTATTTATGGTGCCAGTCGTGATGAAGACTGGTCGAGTCCTGCCGTCTGGAAAAAAGCTAACCCTTCACTCGGTATTACTGTCAAGATGGAAAAAGCCAAGGATGCCTATAATTCAGCCAAGGAAAATCCAGCTGAAGAGAATACTTTCCGGCAGCTCCGACTCAACCAATGGGTTAAACAGGATGTTCGTTGGATGCCGATGGACAAGTGGGATGCTTGTGCTTTTTCAGTGGATCCTGATGAGTTACGCGGGCGCGATTGCTATGGCGGATTAGACCTATCTTCCACCACTGATATCACTGCGTTTGTCCTTGTCTTTCCACCACGTGATGAATCGGAAGGCTACACTTTGCTCCCCTACTTCTGGATTCCTGAAGACAATGTCGATTTACGGGTTCGCCGCGATCATGTTCCATACGATATCTGGAAACAGCAAGGATATCTACAAACTACCGAAGGCAATGTTGTCCACTATGGCTTTATTGAACATTTTATTGACGATCTTGGTAAGAAATATCATATCCGAGAAATCGCCTTTGACCGCTGGGGAGCTGTTGAAATGGTGCAAAATCTGGAAGGAATGGGCTTTACGGTCGTGCCATTTGGCCAAGGCTTTAAAGATATGACGCCGCCGACCAAAGAACTGATGCGGTTAACCCTTGAAAAGAAGATTGCCCACGGTGGCCACCCAATACTGCGCTGGATGATGGATAACATCTATATCCGTACTGATCCAGCTGGTAACATCAAACCTGATAAAGCCAAATCTACTGAGAAGATTGATGGCGTGGTAGCCACTATCATGGGCTTAGATCGGGCTATTCGAAATGAGGATAGTGGCGATTCGGTTTACGATGGTCGCAGACTATTGATGCTTTAATCAAAATAGAACGCATTTGCATTCTGATATGATATAATATCATTAACAAATCCAAGGAGGTCCAAACATGGCAACTGCTACTAAATCCACCACTATCCGTTTTGATAAAGACGTCTTAAATTTGATTCACAAACAAGCAGATCTTGATGGTCAAACTTCCACTGAATTCATGCGAAGTGCCGTTCTAGAAAAACTTGAGGATAGCCTTGACTACCAAGATGCGGTCAAAAACATCCGCGAATCCCATGGTCAAGCTGTGTCTCGCGATGACGTTAAGAGGCAATTAGGTCTTTAATGATGAAATACACCTGGTCATTTAATCAAAAAGCACTAAAAGATTTTAAGAAAAATCTCGATAAACCTGTTCAGCGACGAATCATTAATTGGCTTGACAAACATATCGAAGGTTCTAATAATCCTCGAGTTTGGGGTAAAGCCCTGGAAGGCGAACTCGGTACTCTGTGGCGTTACCGAATTGGTAGTTACCGCATCATTGCTGATATTCAAGATGAAGTTTTTACGGTTGTTGCTGTCAAGGCAGGTAAAAGAAATGACGTCTACAAACGAAAAAGGTAAGCGACCATTAGATCTATCAAAGCTATCAAAAAGTGAATTTAACCGAGAAATTCAAAAGGGCTTTGATTATTCAAGCATAATCAAACATTTACTGCCCCAAAAAGTGAAAAGAATTAAAGAATCGAAATTAGCATCGGCTTTTCATGAAGTGCCCTACAATTGTTAGACAAGAAATCTAATGATTGTGAGGCACTTTTTTGTATGACCAAATATAAATCAGAACTGAAAGCCCAAATTGTTCATGAATACCTTTCGACTTCGCAAAGTACTAATGATTTAAGTAAGAAATATCAAATTAATGGGCGACGTATTGCTGAATGGTTTCAGGGATACCAATTGAGGGGGATCAACGCCCTTGAAAAACGACGTCATAAACGAATATTTACCGCCGATTTTAAACTAAATGTGATAGACTACTACCAAACTCATGAGGATTCGATGGCTGAAGTAGCCGCTCGCTTTAATATTTTAACAGCGCAAGTTTCAAGATGGCGTTCGCAATTTGAACGGGACGGTATTGCAGCTTTGAAGCCTCACCCAAAAGGCAGGCCTTCTAAAGTGAAACATACTAAAAAACAGGCTCGTCAGCTCGCTAATAAGAGTGAGCTGGAACGATTAAAGGAAGAATTGGCAAAGAAGAACCAAGAACTTTACGAAACTAAGATGGAGCGTAATATCTTAAAAAAATCGCTGTCCCTGTTTGGACCCTCAAAGCCAGGAAGAAAAACCAAATAGTGGATCAGATCAGGGACGATCAATCACAGCGACCAAAGAAACTGCGCTATAAGATCGGTGATCTTCTCAAAACCATTGGGCTTGCCAAGGCAACCTATCACGATGAACGTAAATGAATTGCCCGCTCTCACGACAAATACGAAGAAGCTAAAGCTCAAATTCTAAAGATTGCCCAACGGTTTAGACTTCGTGGACGTTGGACCGCAGATTATCGTCGTATTCAAATGGAGCTAGACCGAATAGGATTACATTTGGCTGGGGATACTATTCGCAAGTTAATGCGGGAATTAAATGTTCAAGTAAGTTTGTATAATCGCCATCGTAATGGTAAGTATTCATCCTACCATGGTACGGTTGGTAAGATTGCGGAAAATCGGTTAAACAAAGATTCAATGAAAAACGTCCCTATCATGTTATCCATACTGATGTAACACAAGTCCGTTTAGCTAATCATCAGTGGGCTTACATCTCAGCAATGATTGATGAAGCGAGTCAAGAGATTCTAGCTTTCCAAATAAGTATCAGCCCGAATAAAAAACTGATTATAAAAGCCATAGAAGAATTAATTACCAATCTACCTGATAATGCTCACCCAATTATTCATTCGGATCAGGGCTGGCATTACCAGTTAGATTACTATACCCAAAAATTAGCGGATCACCAGTTTATTCAAAGCATGTCGCGGAAAGGAAATTGCCTGGATAACGCTCCAGTAGAAAGTTTCTTTCACTTATTTAAGACCGAGTTACTAGCAGGGTTTCTGCCATGCAAGGATATCGCAGAATTAACCGAACTTTCTCACGACTACGTTCAATACTTTAACCATGTCAGAACAACCTTAAAGACAAAAGGCATGACTCCAGTCGAATACCGAAACCATGCCTTAGCAGCTTAATATTTTAATTTTGTCTAACTTTTGTCTTGCACTTCATCATAAGTCGGTGCTTTTATTATGCCCTGAAAGCAGCTGATGCTATGGGCTTTCTCAATAAACTATTCCACACCAACAAGGCTTCACCTAAGAATACCTTGTCTAGCACTATGTCATTTCTCTTCGGTAGTTCGATGGCAGGACAAACAGTAACTGAACGCACAGCAATGCAGAATACGGCTGTTTATGCCTACGTCCGGGTATTAGCTAAAGGGTTAGCAGAATTACCACTTCATATTTACCAATACACTAATGATGGCGACAAGCAACGGGCGATCAAGCACCCTCTTTATTTTTTGCTGCATGATGCGCCTAACCCAGAGATGACCAGTTTTATCTTCCGGGAAACCTTGATGAACCATCTTTTGCTTTGGGGTAACGCCTATGCCCAGATTGTCCGGAATGGTCAATGGCACTGAGAACTTGATTAACCATCAGATCACCTTCTTACAATAAATTCTACTATTTTATGGCAGGTTAGTAATTAATTTTTAAGATATTGTTGTAACAAAGCGCTGGTCGCTAATTACACGGTTCAACATATGATTGAGAAATGACATCGCATCATTACAGCATAAAAGGTAAATGATAAAATAGAAGTAAGTTAATTATCTGGAAAGGAGGAGTCCAGATTGGATAGTAAGATTGTTGCCCGCCCCTTAGTCACCATCACGAATGTCATTTGGAGCTTTAATACAGAATTGCACCGGCCGCAATTATTGTTAATTAAACGGGCAGATGAACCATTAAAGGGCAAGTGGGCCTTGCCAGAAACTCTGTTGCGTAGTCATGAAAGTGCTGATGCAGCGTGCATTCGCTTGATTGACGATAAGATTGGCCTTCAGGTGCTGATGAGTTCAACTGAACAATTGGCTACTTTTACTGATCCCAACCGGGTTGCTGATAGCCGGGCCTTATCATTAGCCTACATGACTTACCTGCCTTCGACGCCCAAGCTGCATCCGGGCTATGGGGCAACGGACGCTCAATGGTTTACCTTGAGTACTGATCAACACAAGTATGTAATTAGTCACGATCGGCAGCAATTCATCCTAACGACACCTTCTGACCTTGCGTTTGACCATGTTCAAATTATCAACACCGCCATTAATCGGATTAAAAATAAGCTCGATTACCAACCAGGTATTCTCCACATTCTCGGCGATTCCTTTACCCTGCGTCAGGCCCGGGAAGTCTTTGCGGCGTTCTTAGGAACGACCCTGGATCAAATCGATAATTCCAATTTTAAGAAAACTCATAACCACCTGTTTAAGGAAGTCGGCACCGCCTCATTACAACACTCAGGTCGGCCGCCAAAGTTGTTTAAGCTAAATTGTTAATTTTATAAACTTGCATTTTCAAAAAAAGTATCTACACTAGAAGTAAATAAAAGGCAAAGATACTTTTATTTTTACGATAATTAAAGTACTTTTTACTTAAAAGAAAGTGTGGGTAATATGGATTTACAAATGTTAACCGACCTTTATGAATTCTCAATGGCAAATGGCTATTACGCCATCCTGCCCCATGATCGTCAGGCCCGGTTCGACGTTTTCTACCGGCGGGTTCCTGATAACGGCAGCTTTGTTATTGCGGCCGGTCTCCAACAAGTAGTTGAACAAGTTGCTAACTGGCATTTTTCTAAGGAAAACATTGAATACCTGAAATTATTAAAAAAGTTTAGTCCTGATTTTCTGGACTACCTCAGCAAAATTAAAAACGGCTGCACTATTCAAGCGCTCCCTGAAGGTACTCCAGTATTCCCACGAGAACCAATTATCTCCATTAGTGGTCCATTAATTGAGGCCCAACTCTTAGAAACTTTCGTCCTCAACATTATTAACCACCAGTCACTAATTGCCACTAAGTCATGGCAGATTAACCATGCCGCGCAAGGACTGCCAATAATGGAATTTGGTGCCCGGCGTGCGCAAGGACCCGACGCGGCCACTTATGGTGCACGGGCAGCTGTGATTGGCGGTTGCACCAGTACCTCAAACTTGCAAGCAGCTAGTCAATTCCACATCCCCGCAGCGGGAACAATGGCCCACGCCTGGGTAGAAAGCTTTCCTGACGAACTCAGCGCCTTTCAAGCATGGGCAAAAGTTTATCCAAATAAAATTTCCCTACTGGTTGATACGTATGATGTCCTTAAATCAGGGGTTCCAAACGCTATTCGGGTCTTTAAGCAAGCTCGGGCCAATGGTCATGAACCAGTTGGCATTCGGATTGATTCCGGGGATATTTCTCAACTTGCCATTAAAGCACGCCAGATGCTTGATGAAGCGGGCTTCCTAAAGGCTAAGATCACTGCTTCTAATGCGCTTGATGCCCACGTTGTGAAATCACTGCTGGACGAGGGTGCACCAATTGATAACTTTGGGATTGGTGAACGCTTGATTACTAGTTCTTCTAGTCCGGTCTTAAGCGGCGTTTATAAATTAGCGGAAGAAAAAGTCAATGGTAAATGGATCCCAACGATTAAGGTTAGTGATAGCCGGGAAAAGGTTACTATTCCAGGCAACAAGCAGGTTTACCGGATCTACAGTAATGACCTGCCAAATAAGGCCATTGCCGATGTCATTGCCCTGGCTGATGAACCCATCACTGCACCGCTCAAGGTTGTTAACTCCAACCCTACCGCAACTAATGCCAGTCAAGTCTTAGCCAACTTTACTGCTAAGCCGCTATTAAAAAACTACCTAACAGCAGGCCAGCCAGTAAAGGTGGAAACGGATGTCTTTAAGATTCAACAAACTTCCCGGCAATTGCTCGCTCAATTACCAGAAGCAAGTAAGCGGCTAGTCAACCCTGATCGCTACCCGGTTTACTTAACAGCTAAGTTAGCTGACCTTCAAGAACAATTGATTACCAAAGCCCAGTTTGCTGAGGAGAATTAAAATGGCAAAAGCATTATTAATTATTGACTACACAAATGACTTTGTCGCTGATAATGGATCCCTAACCGTCGGTAAACCAGCCCAGGCGTTAGAGCACCCCATCATTAGTTTAGCTAACCAGTTTCTTAAAAATAAGGATTACGTGATTCTGCCGACTGATGGTCACTTGAAAGATGATCATTTTAATCCCGAACATCGCCTATACCCACCCCACAATATTATCGGGACTAAGGGACAAAAATTATATGGCAAGGTTGGTCAATGGTTCCAACAAAATCAGACTGATCCCCACGTCTATAAATTTAACAAAAACCGCTATTCCGCTTTCCAGAATACTAATCTAGACAATTATTTACGGGAACGGCGGATTAACGATGTCTGGATCTGTGGAGTATGTACCGATATCTGTGTATTACACACGGCAATTAGTGCATATAACCGTGATTATCAAATTGTCATCCCGCAAAAGGCAGTCGCTACTTTCTCCGAACTGGGAGCAAAGTGGGCAATGGGACACTTCAAGAATGTTCTTGGAATAACGATTCGTTAACGTAAAAGGAAGTATCTAACAATGAGTTTTTATGGCAACCGAACTGAAAGGATGGTTGAATCAGCCACTCCGGGTATTCATTTGCACGCAATCACGAACTTAGCTGAAACTCCACAGGTAAATATAATTATCGTTCATGGGTTATCATCATATGCTAAAAGTTATGACCCCTTCGCTAGTTTTCTTGTTAAGCATGACTGCAACGTTTTTCGCTACGATCAGCCTGGTCATGGAAAATCAGAGGGACTCCGGGGATATATGGATTCTTTAGCTGACCTGTATGAAAATTTACATGTAATGGTTAGAAGGACTAAAACGGCTTATCCAAACCTTCCCCTATTTGTCATTGGTCATAGCATGGGTGGCGAAACAGTCCTCTTATATGGCATAAAGTACCCGCAAACGGTTGATGGATTCGTGGTGGCTGATCCAGTTTCCATTGTTAAAGCACCAAATTCATGGAGTAAGGGTTTAACAGGCGACCCTAAGAAACAATTACCTAACGTGTTAAGTACAGGGCTTAACAGTGATCCACGAGTAGTTCATAGAATTCAAAATGATCCTGCTAATCTGCATCACTTGACAGTTGGAATTTTGCAGAATGAAATTAAGGGAGCTTACTTCCTTCGGGAACACTTAACTGGCTTTAAGGATCCACTATTGTTTTTACAAGGTCAAAAAGACGGTTTGATTGATTATCATGATTCATTAGAAGCTTACGCAATGATTGCTTCTAATGACAAAGAGCTTCACGTCTACTCTTCTCTAATGCACAATATTTTTGACGAGCCCCAACGAAAATGGGATATCTACTCAGAAGTCGTCCAGTGGATTAATCGTCATCGATATTGACACTGAGTTGCAGCTATTAAACCACTTTGAAATTATAAAAGAGACGCAACGAATGACACTTTCGTCACCGTTACGTCTCTTTTTCATATGGTTAATGATCCTAATGAACAATAGCCTTCTTTAACAGGTATCCACATTGCCCTGCACTAACCACTGTTAAGCCGCTAATAAGTCCCAGGTTGTTATCCCGCAAAACAAATGTAATAATGATTCCAGAAATTAAAGTCGCCCCTAATCACAATTAATTGCTGGTATTTAAACTTCCTGAAAAATTCCGTTATTCTTGATTCTTATCAATGCGGTTGATTGTTAATGGGTATTTCTTATCGAGTTTAGGAGTAACAAATTTAATAGTTAATCCTTTTTTCAACGGTCCCATTAGTATCCAAGCGCTAATCCATAACATCCCCACTATCGATGACCAAATATCACTACCTTGAATTAGTGGAAACATGCATCCCCAAATTAACATAATGATATAACGTGTATATTATCAACTAAGCAATAATTGCCTAACTAAACTAATTTTCGAATAATTCAATTCGACGTAATTGACGTTTCAGTTGACCTTGCTTTTCTAATAAAGCAAATTTACGAGACAGGGTCTCAGGTGTTGTTCCAAGGTATAAGGCTAAGTCTTTCATTTTTAAGGGTAAGGTAAAATTATTTTTACCAATTTCATCTGTATATGTTTGTAAATACTTTAATAACCGGTCTTCAACCTTCGGCAAAGCCAACAAGTGAACTTGTTTTTGCATTTCCGAAACTTTAACAATATTTAGTTCCAATAATCGAATACTTAATTCTGGCTGTTTATGCATCAGCTTCAATAAATCCTGCCGTTTTAATAAACAAATTTCACTGTGTTCCGTAGCCTCGACGTAATTATTGATATTCTTTTGACCAAAAAGCCAATCCTCACCAATATAATCACCAGTATGCAAGATTTGCAAAACATTCTCATAGCCGTCTTCATCTAAGGTGTACTGCTTAGCGTTACCATCAGCGACAATTACTAAATTATCATTTATCATTGGATCAATTATCACTTCACCCTTTTGATAGTTTTTATGCTGAACTAATTTTTCGATTTGCATCTTCTCATCCTGAGGTAAAGCATTAAATAGTGGTACTAAGTTAACACATAAATCAGCCATTAAATTCATCGTCCTTTAATTAAAAGTCATCATCGTCATCTTCGACATACAATCCTTCTTTTAGTTCATGACCTAAGAAGTCTTGAGTTATCCGAATTTGCTCCTTAATCCAAGCCATTAAATTAGTTAAATTAGCAGATAATTCTAGCCAACTTTCATTGTTAGCTAAAGTAATTGCCTTAGTAATGAAGAGCGTTTGCGTATCAAAATCTTTTACCAAGCCAAACAGTTGCTTATCACCTGATAAATATTTACTACTGCCATCTTCTTCTAGCATAGTATATTCCTTAAATTGAGCTGTAATTGTTGGAATACTTTCACCATTATTAACCAATAAGTGATTCAATTGGTCAAGTTCCTGAAGTTCATAAGCAATCCAACCAGCAGCTTTTTCGGCCAAAAAAAGACTAGCAGATCCTTTAGCAAATAAGTTAGCTTGGTTAATCTTTAAAGAATGGATTAACAAGTTAGAAATAATGTGACCAGTCATGGCAGCTGCAGTTGGCTGATGGTGATCAAGGTCGCTTTGCTTCAATTCCGCCTGGTATTTTTCTTCTGCATTCATCAGTTAAGCTCCTTTTCCTTAATTTCTTGTACTTCATAACCCATTTTTTCAATAGCTGTCTTGACGTCAACAGTTTTAGTCTTATCAGGATCCAACGTAAATTTTAGCTTTCCTGCATTGAATAAAACTTTGATTTGGTCGGTTCCATCCAAACTACCAACCGCCCTTTCAATTTTGCTTAAGCATGAAGGACAGGTCATGCCAGATAATTTCATCATTACTTTTTCCATGATTAAACTCCCCTTCCTTATTAATTTACATATCTAATGATACTTTGTTTTGTTGATTATAAACTTGATGATCGTCAATTTTTGTTGAAATTTGATTAATCTCATCCCGTTCAAGATAACAATTAAGATGCTAAATTCATGAATAAACATCCCACTTGCCATTTCAACATAACCCGCAAACAAACCGATGAACAACAATAAGACTGTCAGTAAAGCCATCACGATATTTTCATTCATGTTCAAAATTGTCTTCTTGGATAATCCAAGGGCATAAGCGATCTTTCGCAAGTCATTTTTAACTAAAACTATGTCTGAAACTTCAATGGCAACATCCGCTCCACTACTAACAGCAATTGCAACATTAGCATTAGCTAAGGCCGGACTATCATTGATCCCATCACCAATAAAAGCAATATGGTGTCCCTTAGCTCTTTCTTTTTTAACAAAAGCAGCCTTGTCTTGTGGCAACATTTGACCATGAACTTCATCGATTGGCAACTTCGCCGCAATTCGTTCAGCAGTTTCTTGATTGTCTCCAGAAAGCATCACTAGCTTCTTAACCCCTAATTCTTTTAAGTGGGTTAAAGCATCATTAGCTTCTGGGCGCAATTGGTCTTTAATGCCAAAAACAGCTAATTGACTTTGGTCCTCATTGGCAAAAGTGACAATTGAATTACCTAATTGACTCAAATGATCAATTGTTTCACCCAATTTTGCATTTGCACGAGTATTTTCAACAATTAATTTTTGGTTACCTAAATAATATTTTTGATTATTTAAAGTAGCGATGATTCCCTTACCCTTAACAGTTTCCACTTTAATTGAAGCTGGCTTTTGTTTATTTAATTTGGCAATTGCCTGAGCTAAGGGGTGGTTACTTTGACGCTCAATTTGAGCAGCTAATTTAATAATTTCATCTTTTGGACCATTTAATACCTCAATTGCACTAACTTCTGGATGTCCAACAGTCAAAGTGCCGGTTTTATCAAAAGCAATTTCATCAATCCGATGAGTTTGGTCCATCACTTGCGACCCTTTAAACATAATGCCATTTTTAGCACCATTACCGATACCAGCAACTGTAGATACTGGCACACCAATAACTAAAGCACCTGGGCAACCCAGCACCATAACTGTAATAGCCAGCCTAAGGTCTTTAGTAATTAAACCTACAACGATTGCAATTATAAGTACGGTGGGAGTGTAATATTTGGAAAACCGGTTAATTAACTTTTCTGTATGTGACTTTGTATCTTGTGCTTCTTCAACTATTTCGATAATTTTACCGAAAGTCGTATCTTCACCGACTGCGGTAGTTTCGACAGTCAATGTACCGTTTTCAAGGATAGTTCCTGCATATACTTCATTACCGGCTTTTTTATTAACTAATTTAGATTCACCGTTAACACTGGCTTCATTAAGATAACCAGAACCTGAAATAACCTTGCCATCGACTGGAACCTGATCACCAGTTTTAACTAAAATCTTCTCACCAGGATCAATAAAATCGACGTCTTCTTTCTCAGTTGAGCCATCATCTTGAACAACTAACGCAGTCTGTGGTGCCATTTTGGTTAAATCAGCGACGGCTGACCGCGTTTTCTTTAGGGTTAATTCTTCCAGTACATCTCCTAACATGAATAGCCAAGTAACAATGGCTGCTTCATTAAATTCACCAATAATGAAGGCACCGATTACCGCCAGCGATACTAAAACATCAATAGAAATTAATTTAACCCTTAAAGATGAAATAGCCGTCAAAACAATTGGAAGCACTCCGACAATTCCCACAATAAGCATTAAAGCCTGGTATGGTAAATTCATGTGCAATAGCCATTTAGATCCTTCAGCAAGCAACAGCAGAATAGTATTAACAAGCAAAAGCTGCTTTTTGTACCTCATAAAAAATTGTTGTAACTTAATCATTTTTCACCTCTCCCTTTCTTGACACTACATATCATAGGTAAAAAACAATTTAGGTGACTTGACTGTTATCAAGATACTAGTGTCTTTTTATATTTATCTTTTAAGCAAAAAATCACAGTTTTATCGTGTAAATTTCGTTTAATAAAAGAGAGAATATACAAAAAAAGACTAGAAACCATGCAAAAAGCATAGACTCTGGTTTTCAAATTTCAGTTCTATAAAAATTAATGTGCCAATTTAATCTCTCCAGCAGTAATTGGCAAAGTTATATGTGCATCATAACTCATAACATTACCGGCAACGCTAGATGGTAATTTAAGATCCGCTGGTACGCCGTGAACATAAACTACTCGTTATCTAATTGAAGATCCTCACTACCAAATGCTTGCTTAAATTTTGCTTGTAAATCTTTTAATGGGACATCCTTATCATATTCATAATGACCGTATTTATCTGCAACCGGGTAGCCATCCATGGGGAATGTTCATTTCTTGTGGTACATCATCAAAAGGAACCATCGTTGTCCCAGATACTGCCTCTGTTTCAGGTAAATCAATAAAACCATCATGATTCACGTCCTGCATTAGCGTCGGAACATGAGCTTGTTTCCCATCTGGAAATCAATGGAAATGTTCCCAATGTTCAATATTGGCAGGCGTATCAAACATTTCCACATGAATATGAAGGCTATTACCATTTTCACTAAATGTTGCTATTCCATGCGCCTGTGTTTCAATTTTATCCGCATTTATTGGTTTAATTTTTGCAATATAATCAACCATATTTCTCATCCTTCCATTTGACTATTGCGATATAAATCTAGCATAAAAGCATTTTACAAAAATTGATTAGAATCAATAAATTAAATCTTTGATTATAAATATCTTTAATAATTAACATCCATTATCTTATCGTCATGTCAACCATTACTGCTTCTCTCATCAACTTAACCAACTCACCTCCCCAAAACGGACACTTATCTACACAACCTAAAAATCCAGCACGTTGTCCACTCGACCCTCTAGCTCAATAAGCAAAAAGTGTACTAATTCCAATCACCAAAAGAGGAATTAGCACACTTTTCATCTATCAAGAATGCCGGCATACCAGCGTTTACAGGCTATTTATCTGTGCGCTCAAGGACGGTTACGGATTCCACATGTGTCGTCTGTGGGAACTGGTCCACTGGCTGAATCTGCTTGACAACATGGTAACCTTGTTCACTGAAACGTTGAATATCACGCACCAAGGTAGCGGGGTTACAACTAACGTAGATAACCTTCTTCGGTGCCATTTTACCGGTTGCTTCAATTAATGATTCAGCAAGGCCCTTCCGTGGCGGATCAACGATGACAACATCTGGCTTTAATCCTGCTTCCTGCCATTTAGCAAACTGTTCTTCTGCCTTGCCGACAACAAACTTAGCATTCTTGATACCATTCCGCTTAGCATTATACTTAGCATCATCAATTGCGGCCGGAACGATTTCAACCCCATAAACCTGCTTAGCGTGCTTAGCCACGGCAAGGGAGATTGTTCCAATCCCACAGTAAGCATCAATGACAGTTTGACTACCATCTAAGCCAGCATTGTCGATTGCCGTTTGGTATAAGCGCTCTGTTTGTTGTGGGTTAACCTGATAGAAGGATAATGGCGAAATCGCAAAGTCAATGCCAAGAAGCTGATCATGGATTTCATCGGCCCCCCACAAAGTCTTGTTCTTCTCACCAAGGAGACGGTTGGTCTTCTTATCGTTAATGTTTTGCACGATGCTCTTTACTTCGGGAACACCAGCAATAATTCCTTCCACAATCTGTTTTTCCATCGGCAGACGCTTGGTATTGGTTACTAAAACGACCATCACTTCATGACTGTAGTAACCACGACGGACCATCACTGTCCGGATAACGCCCTTTCCGGTTCGTTCATCATATGGTTGGATGTGGTATTTCCGTAACAAGTCCCGAACAACTACAATTGCTTGGTCAATCTTGGGATCTTGAATATAGAAATCTTCAATTGGCACGAGATTATGACTTCCCCGCTTGTAGAAGCCAGTCTCTAACTTACCGTGGATCATCTTTACCGGTACCTGGGCCTTATTCCGGTAGTGGTATGGCTGGTCCATCCCCATTGTTGGCAATACCTTAATATCATCCAAGTGAGCTTTTTCAAGTAATTCCGCAATTTGGTGTTGCTTGAACTTTAATTGAGCATCATATTTCAAGTGACCGAGCGGAGCAATCCCCGTTTGAATGTACTTCTTATCCTTAACATCAACCCGATCCGGACTCTTTGTTTGCCAATCCATCACCCGACCCCAGGCAAAATGACTTGCAACCTTCGTAATCCGCACCGTAATCTCTTCACTAGGCAAGGCGTTTGGAACAAATACCGGAAAATCGTCAATTTTAACGACCCCGTTGCCCTCATAAGTTAAATCAACTACCTTGGCAGGGTATTCTTCATTTTTATGTACTGGAATGTTTAATTTCAAGATTATTCCTCCATATATTTCACGCTACAAACTTTCCCTATTATAACAATAAGAGACTTGGAAAAACGATTTAATTTCCAAGCCTCAAATATTACCTATTTATTTTGCTCTTTTTCTTGATCCTGAATGTCATCGACACTCTTTACGAAGTCTTTTTCAACCCGCTTAAAATCATCGGAAACTGTGATTGCATCATCCGGAATCTCATCCAAGTTAGCAACAACTTCGATATGTTGTTTCAAATCATGGAATTCCATTGGTGCATCGCCACCGTATTCCCCATCAAGGTTAACCATCAAGCGGTCATCCTTGTTTAGCGGAATCACTTCAATATCAGTTGCCTTGGCATAGATAATCCGTGGATCGTCCAAATGCTTTCCTTGCAATGCTTTGGCCATCAAACTCAGCATATCAATCATGTTACTCTTCTTCACAATGATCATGGTAAACTTTCCGTCATCAAGAGAAGCATCGGGAACAATTTGTTCAAAGCCACCAACTGAATTTGTCAAAGCAATCATAAACATCGTTGCGTTTCCCCGGTATTCCTGATCGTCATACTTAATTTGCATTTCAATTGGCTTAATCCGCGGAATTAATTCGGCACCCTTGGCAAAGTAAGCAGCGTAACCAAAGAGTGACTTCATTTGGGAAGGAACTTCATAGGTTAATTCTGTCATCGTTCCCCCAGCAGCAATGTTCATGAAGTAATTCTTGCCGGCCTTACCAATATCAATCTTGAATTTCTTGTTCTTCTTCAAAATTAACTTAGCTGCCGCAATCGGATCATCACGGGGGATCCGCAATGCCCGCGCATAATCATTGGTCGTTCCGGCAGGGATAATAGCTAAGGTTGGTCGGTGTTCGAGCCCTGCAATTCCGTTAATTACTTCGTTGAGGGTTCCATCACCACCAGCAGCGACAATCAAGTCGAAGCCTTCCTTAGCTGCCCGAGTTGCTTCGTTTTTAGCTGAGTCCGGCGCAGGTGTAGTTGCGAAAGCACTGGTTTCATAACCTGCTTTTTCATAGATTGAAAGAATATCCACAAGATCACTGCGGAATGTTTCCCGACCAGATGTAGGATTATAAATTATCCGAGCACGTTTTCGCACGCTCATCCCTCCAAACTACTTAGCATTCAATGACTTCATCAACAACTTCGTAACAACTTGTGGGTTGGCCTTACCACGAGTTTGCTTCATGATTTGTCCCATCAAGTAACCAACAGCCCGGTCCTTACCATTCTTAAAGTCTTCGATTGACTGTTCGTTGTTTGCCAGAACATCATCAACGATTGGTTGCAATTGAGCAGGATCAGATAATTGAACCAAGCCGTGTTCCTTAGCGTAAGCCTGTGGTTCTTCACCATTAAGGATTCCCTTGAAGACCTTCTTAGCCATCTTGGATGAAATGGTACCATCTTCAATCAACTTAACCATTCCAGCAAGGTTAGCTGGAGTCAACTTGGTATCTGGTAAATCAACCTGCTTATCATTCAAGTAGGAGTTAACATCGTTCATCAAGTAGTTAGCAACCCGCTTTGGATCGCCACCGTCCTTAACAGCTTCTTCAAAGAAGTCAGACATTTCCTTAGTCTGGGTCAAAACCATGGCATCGTAATCTGTCAAACCAAGATCGTTAACGTAGTGCGCACGACGTTCACCTGGCATTTCAGGCATTTCAGAATTAATTTCATCAATCCATGCTTGATCAACATTTAAATCAGGAATATCTGGCTCTGGGAAGTAACGGTAATCATCAGAACCTTCCTTAGTCCGCATTGAGATTGTTTCACCAGTTGCTTCATCGTAACGCCGTGTTTCTTGGGCAATGTGACCACCTGAAAGCAGGACATTTTGGTGCCGCTTCTGTTCAAATTCCAATGCTTTCCGGACGTAGTTGAAGGAGTTGATGTTCTTCATTTCAGTCTTGGTACCAAACTTATCCGAACCAACAGGACGGATGGAAATGTTGGTATCAACACGCATAGAACCTTCTTCCATCTTCACGTCAGAAATTCCAGTAAATTGGATCCGTTGACGAAGAGCTTCCAAGTAAGCAACCGCTTCTTCAGGAGAAGCAATATCAGGCTTAGAAACAATTTCGATCAAAGGTGTTCCTTGACGGTTCAAGTCAACATATGAGTACTTACTGGTATGGGTGTTCTTACCAGCATCTTCTTCAATGTGCATTTCCTTGATCCCGATCTTTTTCTTCTTCCCGTCAACTTCAATTTCAATCCAACCATCATGAGCAATTGGAGTTTCAGATTGAGTAATTTGGTAAGCCTTTGGGTTATCTGGGTAGAAGTAGTTCTTCCGGTCAAAGTGCATGTGACGGGCAATTTGAGCATGAAGTGCCAATCCAGCCATGATTCCATCACGGACAACACCCTTGTTCAAGGTTGGCAGAACACCAGGGTATCCCCAATCGATCACATTAGTATTTCTGTTAGGTTGGTCACCGTATTCTACTGGTGATGGACTATAAATTTTAGAATTCGTCTTCAATTCGACGTGGACTTCTAGCCCAATCGTTGTTTCAAAGTTCATCTTAGTTTTGACCTCCTAACTTAGGTGCCTTCTTGTGAACATCAGTTGTTTGTTCAAAGACATAAGCAGTGTTGTAAACCGTTTGTTCATCAAATGGCTTTCCGATGATCTGTAAACCAACAGGCATTCCGTTCTTAGAAGAGAAGCCGGCTGGGACAGACATTGCAGGAAGACCAGCCATGTTTACAGGAACAGTTAAAACATCATTCATATACATGGTTTGCGGATCATCAATCTCGGCACCAATCTTAAATGCAGTTGAAGCACCAGTAGCACCAAGAATAACATCATGATCCTTAAAGACGTTTTCAAAGTCTTGGGCAATTAAGCGACGAACCTTAGCGGCCTTGTTGAAGTAAGCATCGTAGAACCCTGCTGAAAGGGAGAAGGTTCCCAACATAATCCGGCGCTTAACTTCTTCACTAAATCCTTCAGTCCGTGAACGAACGTAGACGTCTTCAATATTCTTAACATCCTTAGCACGGAAGCCATAGCGAATTCCATCATACCGTTGAAGGTTTGAGGAAGCTTCAGATGAAGCTAAAATGTAGTATGCAGGCACACCGTACTTAGTGTGTGGTAATGAAACTTCGTCAATAATTGCACCAAATGATTCAAGATGATCAAGGGCATTCTTGATTACTTCATGAACATCATCGTTAATTCCTTCGAAGTATTCCTTAGGAACAGCAATCCGCAAACCCTTAACATTAGTGTCATCATTCAATTGAGCAGCCCAGTTAGGAACTTCCTTCATTGATGAAGTCATATCATGTTCATCATTACCACTAATCATTTGGGTCAACAATGCATTATCCTTAACGGTCCGGGTAAGCCAACCAACTTGGTCAAAGCTTGAACCAAAGGCAATGATTCCCCAACGAGATACACGACCATACGTTGGCTTCATGCCGACAATTCCATTAAATGATGCTGGCATCCGAATTGAACCACCAGTATCAGTACCAAGAGCACCAAGGACATCTCCAGCTGCAACTGCTGCAGCAGAACCACCTGAAGAACCACCAGGAACTCGGGTAAGGTCCCAAGGGTTATGTGTTGTGAAGAATGCAGAGTTTTCGGTTGATGAACCCATTGCAAATTCATCCAGGTTAGTCTTCCCAACATTAATAAAACCGTTATTATTTAACTTTTCCACAACCGTTGCATCATAAACGGGGTTGAAGTTTTCCAACATCTTTGAAGCTGCAGTAGTCTTCAAACCCTTAGTTAAGATGTTATCCTTAACTGCCAATGGAATCCCAGCAGTTAGTTGATCATCGTTAATTCCTTGTTGATCAATTTCAGCAGCCTTCTTCATTGCTGCATCTTCATTTAAGGTGATGAAGGCCTTTACTTGGTCTTCATTTTCCTTGATGTGATCAAAGGTTTCCTTCGTTAATTCAGTTGCACTGATCTTTTTATTCTTTAAATCATCGTGTAACTGGCTTAAATCGGTTTGATAGAAATCCATTATTCGCCGTCCTCACTTTCATCGATGATTGCAGGAACCTTAATGTACCCATCATCAGTATCAGGAGCGTTATTAAGCAGTGCATCCGTCTCTTCTTTTGAACTCTTAACTGCCTTATCCTCACGCATAACGTTTTCCCGATCTGAAGCTGAAGTCATTGGTTCAACACCATCAGTATCAACATTAGTGAGGTCTTCAAACATATCAATAATGCTTCCTAATTGAGTGGTAAACTTGGTAAGTTCTTCATCTTTGAATTCTAACTTAGCAAGTTCAGCAACGTGTTCTACTTGTTGCTCAGTGATCTTACTGGCCATTCTCTCTACCTCTTTTCCAGTAATTATGGCTTAAATATAGTACATACATTTTATAATTTTAGCACAGAATACTAGTGGTTTTCACTATTCGTTCTTAAATATTGAATGAAAAGAAAGTGTCTCATAATCTACGAAGAAATGAAACTTCAGGTTATGAAACACTTTCTTTTATTATGCAGCTATGAAATGCTCGCCAGGAACTTGCTAGAGCTAAATTCCTAGGCAACCGAGCTAAGATCTGCTCGCCGTGACCGCACACTTTCTAATTTACATAGTCGAGATCTGTTCGCCCTAAACTTCCTCAAGCTAACGACCTCCACCTCCGACGACAAATTCGCCGTTCAGTGGAGAAATCGTTAGCCACCGGAAGTTTTTAACGGGCTCGCACTCTACTTTAATACGAATCAAAGACGTGGGTTTGGAATTTATCAGAGCCGGAATTACGGTAGACAACAGCCTGCATTTCGGAACTAGATTGAATCTTGATATCAATTGGAATCCCACTTGGAAGGTACTTTCTTGCAGCGCGAGCAATATATTGAGTAAAACTGGTGATTTCAGTTTGACTATAGAACTGCGTAGTAATCGTAATATGCAAACCAGTTAATGAATCACCATTGTACTGTGCCTGAGCTGTTACCCCACTAAGGTTCGGGAAGAAACTCTGAACTTGGCTCTTGAAGTTTGAGAAACTATCATTATCAGCCTGATCAGACTTTGTTTCCTGATCAGTACCGTTAGCCTTTGGTAATACTGCAGTCCGGTAATTCAGCTTATGCCAACTACTAATCTTATTACCATTATTCTTGCTGTAAGCAAAGAAACTTCCACCAACAAGACTATCATCGGGTGCCTGCTTGTACAAAGCAATCACAATTGGAACATTCCGTAATGCTTTCTTTTTCCGCAACCGAGTTAAGACCTTCTGGGCAGCAATCTCACCTTGACGCTTAACTTCCTCGTCACTGATCTTCTTGGTGAAGTTTGGTCCATCAGTCTTCTTTTGGTAATTATATTCGGAATTAATTCCAATCCCGATAGTAACACCATGAAGTTTCATTGAATTACCGCTCTCTTGCATGTAATCCTGTTCTTCAATTTGTTGGATATATTCGGGATTAGGATCACTCTTCTTCCCCTGAGCAGGGTTAAGTCCTTCTGGATTGCTCTTACTCTTCCGACCTAGCCAATTTTCAATTGTACTAGTATCAAGGTACTGGCCTTCTTGGAAAATGTAGTTTTTCGTTGAGAAAACCCGCTTTGAAACTTGGGTTAGCCCACTTTCAAAGCTTTTAAGGTTGTAAGGATTACTGTTTTGGGTAACATTAACTCCTCGTGCCTTACTGGTTTTATAATGGCCGCCCTTAATGACTCCCTGATAAGTCCCACTCAAAGAACCAGTGGTACTGTAGTTTTTTGATGATTTATGACCGAAACCGCATGAAGCCAAAACTAGCGTTGACATCAAGAGGGCAACCCCAACGGTTACTTTTTTTAGTTTACTCTTCAACGTTTATTGTTCCTCCTTCATTGCCTGACTAAAGCGTTGTTCATCCCAGACATCAATACCTAAGTCTTGAGCCTTGGTAAGTTTACTTCCTGCTTTTTCACCGGCAATGACAATATCTGTCTTTTTAGAAACGCTCCCTGTGACCTTAGCTCCGTGTGCCTCAAGCCATTTCTTAGCTTCTCCACGAGTCATCTCTACCAACTTTCCGGTTAAGACAACTCGCTTACCATTCCATTCACTTGATTCATCAACTGAAGTAGTTGAACCAAGATATTCAAAGTTAAGTCCTGATTGACGAAGCTCTTCGATTAACGACCGAACCTGTTCATTAGCAAAATAAGTTTCAACACTTTCACCAATTGTGGGGCCGATCCCATCAACTGCTGAAACTTCTTCTGCACTTGCAGCCATCAATCGATCCAAATTACCAAATTGGGCCATAATTAGCCGAGCAGCTTTGGCGCCAACATGGCGAATACCAAGGCCAAATAAAAGACGTTCGACAGAATTATTACGACTATTATTGATCGAAGTCAATAGGTTTGTCGCTGATTTTTCGCCAAATTTATCTAAAGTTAATAATTGGTCTTCAGTTAATGCGTAAAGTCCAGCAACATCATGGATTAACTTTTTATCCCATAGTTGCTCAATAATCTTCGGGCCTAATCCCCCAATATCCATCGCATTTCGTGATGCAAAGTGAGCTAACCCTTCTTTAATTTGTGCTGGGCACATTGGGTTAATACAACGAAGTGCCACCTCATCATCAAGGTGAACAAGCTCTGAGCCACATGCTGGACACTTTGTCGGAATTTGATATGGTTTACTATCTGCTGGTCGCTTCCTCAAATCTACCTTAGAGATTTCTGGAATGATATCACCAGCTTTATGAAGGTATACCGTATCGCCTAACCGAACGTCCTTTTCCTTCAAATAATCTGGATTATGAAGGGAAGCCCGACTTACTGTTGTTCCAGCTAGTTGAACTGGATCCATCACTGCTGTTGGCGTAACGTTTCCGGTCCGGCCAACTGTCCATTCAATGTCCCGAACAACCGTTGCCTGCTCTTCTGGTGGGAACTTATAAGCGATCTCCCAACGAGGAACCTTAACAGTATTACCAAGTGCCTCTTCAGTTTCAAGATCGTTAACCTTTTCAACAATTCCATCAATTCCATAAGCTAGCTGATCGCGCTTAGCTGTATATTCTTTAATGTAATCTTCAATTTCTTGCCGGTTATGAACAACCCGATTATTTGGATTAACCTTAAAGCCAAGTTCACGCATTTTATCTAACGCTTCAGCTTGGGTTGTAACACCAATTTTTTGGTATTCCGGAACATAGTACATAAATGTATCTAAGTCACGCTTAGCCGTTACCTTCGGATCTAACTGCCGTAAACTACCAGCTGCCGCATTCCGGGGATTGGCAAAGACTGGTTGCCCATCGGCTTCCCGTTGAGCATTCAATTTGGCGAACGATTCTTTAGGCATGTAACATTCTCCCCGAAATTCAACGGAAAGTGGCTCGGGTAATACTTGAGGAACGGACTTAATCGTCTTAACGTTCTCGGTAACGTCCTCACCGATATTCCCATTTCCCCGAGTAGAGCCCTGAACTAGCTTTCCGTTCTCATAAACGAGGGATAATGAAAGACCATCAATTTTTAGTTCCAGGTTATATTCTGGTTCAACATCAACATCACGGTTTTCCTGTTGCCGTTGGTTAAAGTCCATCAATTCTTCAATGGAGAAAACATCCCCCATTGATAACATCGGAATTTCGTGACGAACTTTTGTTAATTGGCTTTCTACCTCACCACCGACCCGTTGTGTTGGCGAATCAGTTGTTTGAAGCTCAGGAAAACGTTGTTCAATCTGCACAAGTCGTTGGTATTGCCGATCATAAACGTAATCTTCAACAGTTGGATTATCTTGTTCGTAATATTCCTTTCCCCATTGAGTAATCTGATCACGTAATGGGCCAATTTCTTTTTTGGCTTGGTCCAACGTTAATTGTTCCACTGAGGTTAATTGATTATCCATTTTATTGGCCTCACTTTAATTAGTCAGTAACCTTCTTAATTGGTGCAAAACTAGCTAAAAGACGCTTAACTCCCTGTTGTGGAAAGGCAATATCCAATTCCTTGTCATTACCAGTTCCGCTAACTTTTACAACAGTTCCTTCTCCCCACTTCTTATGGGTTACCTTGTCACCGGTCTTCCATGAAACCTGGTCAGCACCTGTTCCAGTATTAGTTACTGGTTTAACCCTCTTCCCGGCACTCCGGTATTGACGACGTTGCTTTTGCTCACGATAAGTAGTGGCAGTTGCAGCCTCACCACCAAATGGTAGTTTTTGTCCACCAAGAGTATTGCTAGTCCGGTCATTTTCAAATTCAAGCAAGTCAGGATTAATTTCTTCCACAAACCGCGATGGTTGGTTCCGTTGAATTCGGCCATACAGTAACCGAGAGAAAGCATTTGTTAAGTACAGCTTCTTCTTTGCCCGGGTAATCCCAACATATGCTAGGCGTCGTTCTTCTTCCAGTTCATCATCTTCCATGATTGCTCGAGAAAGAGGGAAGATCCCTTCTTCCATCCCTACCAAGAAGACAACTGGGAATTCAAGCCCCTTAGCTGCATGAAGTGTCATCAAGGTTACCGCTGGAGCCTGCTCATCAACATCATCTTGATCAGAAACTAAGGCTAAATCAGCAAGGAAGTTAGTAATCTTTTGGAGATTATCACTATCGTCATCCTTGTGCTGTTCATCATATTCCTGAGTAACTGATTTAAATTCATCAAGGTTTTCCCGACGCGCTTGAGATTCAAGACTCTTATCTTGTTCAAGAGCCTTATTGTAACCACTCTTATCCAAGATCTCCTCGGTTAAGTCAGTTATGTTTAAGAATTCAGCTTGTTTTCTTAAATTCCGCATTAATTGGCCGAATTCATCAATTTTTACCCGCGTCCGTGTTGAAATATTGTTTGCAACATCAACGTTTTCTGCTGCTTCAAGAAGTGACCAGTTATTGTCATTAGCAAAATCTCGTAAATGATCAACACTAGTCATCCCGATGCCCCGTTTAGGAGTATTGACAACCCGTTCGAAACTCATTGAGTCCTGAGGGTTAACGATTAACGTCAAGTAGGCAAGAATATCCCGAATTTCCTTCCGGTCATAGAACTTATGCCCACCAACCATGGTATAAGGAACACTACTCTTGAGGAAGGTTTCTTCGATCATCCGTGATTGTGCGTTTGTCCGGTAAAGGATCGCAAAATCATTGTACTTATAATTATTCTTTTCCCGTTCTTCTTTAATCTTTGAAACGATAAATTGGGCTTCATCATGCTCATTCTGTGCCCGGTAGTAAGAAATCTTATCTCCCTTACCATTTTCCGTCCATAACTTCTTCTTTTTCCGGTAAACGTTGTTATCGATTACTTCATTAGCCGCATCCAAAATTGTTTGGGTTGACCGGTAATTTTGTTCCAACATTACTGTATGAGCTTGTGGATAATCATGCTCAAAATTCAAAATATTATTCATGTTAGCACCACGCCAGCCATAAATACTCTGGTCAGCATCCCCAACAGCACAGATGTTTTTATAACCCTGAGCTAGCATGTTAACCAACTTATATTGAGCATCGTTGGTATCCTGGTACTCATCAACATGGATGTAGTGGAACTTATCCTGGTAAAATTCAAGCGTTTCTTGATCCTTTTCAAAGAGTTCAATCGTCTTCATAATCAGATCATCAAAATCAAGAGACTGGTTAGCCTCTAGTTCACGCTGGTAAAGCTTGTATGCACGAGCAACCATATTTTCAAACATACTGTTAGCTTCTTTTGAATAATCATCAGGTGTTTGCAGAGCGTTCTTGGCGTTGGAAATTGCGCCTAAAATACTGCGGGGATCGAATTTCTTGGTATCGATATTTAATTCCGCACAAATCCGCTTCATCAATGTCCGCTGTTCACTAGTATCGGCGATTGTGAAGGCACGGTTGTAACCTAATTTTTCAATATCACGACGTAAAATCCGCACACACAAGGCGTGAAAAGTAGAAACCCAAATATCACGGGCGCTTTCACCCAGAAGGTTTCCAACACGTTCTTGCATTTCTCGTGCGGCCTTATTTGTAAAGGTGATCGCTAAAATATTCCATGGAAGAACACCTTTTTCTTCGATTAGGTATGCAATCCGATGAGTTAACACTCGCGTCTTACCCGAACCAGCTCCGGCCATTACTAAGAGTGGACCTTCCGTTGTTAGGACTGCTTCGGTTTGCTTATCATTCATGCCGTCTAAAAGTGCTTGACTATTCACGCCTTTTTCCATCCTCTCTAAATTTCAATCGGCTCATATTATACCAAATTTTCACCGTCTTTTGGTCCTTTAACGAACATATGTTGCAAAATAAAAAACTGAACCGAAGACTTTTCAGTGAGCAGTCTTAGCTCAGTTTTAGCAAATTATTCTTCTTGATCTTCGTCAGTCGGCTTAGGTGCTTCCTCAGCATCAGAAGTTGGTAATGGCTTATTCCAAACTTCTGTATCATCAACCTGATTCCGTAGTGCTTCCAGATCAGCATCCCCGGTAACCCAAACAAAGCCAAGGATCCCTGCCGGATCATCGGTATTTGAATTATTAAAGAAACGAAACTTCCAATTGGTTTTCAATAACCATTGACGCTTGATCGCAACCGCCTGATAGTTACGAATAATCATCAATAAGGCAGTCTGTAATTGGCGAATAACGTGAAGTGGCATTCCAACGCTTGCCCGTAATTGTTGTTCATATTGATCTACATTAGTTGTATTATCGTAGACATTCGCAATTGACGTTAGACCCAACTCAATATTCTTTACATAAAGCGTACCAGTTGAGGTTACATAAAAGTTCACGGAAAGAACACCCGTGTATTGGAGAGAATCAGCAACACTCTTAATGATCCGTTGCATTTCTTCTAACATATCGTCGTCTACCTCTGCAGGAGAAGCAACTGAGATTAGCTTTCGATCCCCGGTATACTCTAACTGAGCTAACGGAAAGATCTCAACGTCATCTTTCGTACATGCCGCTGTCAATGTATATTCAGAAGTATGATCAATCCATGATTCGAGGAGATATGTTCCCGTATCGATAAAGTCTGCAGCCCGTGTTATATCTGATTGCCGCTTGATCATCATTGATTGTTCACCAATTCCCCGTTGAATTGGTTTCAAAAGAGCAGGGTAACCAATTGAATCAATTGATTGATAAACATCGTCCAAGCCAACAACAGTAACATAGGGAGCAATATTGATATTAATTTGATCCAAAAATGCCCGTTCCATTAATCGATCCTGAACAATCTCTAGACCATTAATACCTTGAGGGATCGCAGCATACTGTCCAAGAAAACGAATTACCGTTGAATCGATATTTGGTGTTTGGTAAATAATTGCATCACAAGCTTCACCAAACTCAGTTAACTTTTGCTTATCATTGTAAGCACCATCAATAGTGAAATCAGCCATTTTAGTAACATCTGGTTGAGAATGATTGATATAAACACCAACATTAAAGCCAGCTTTTTTGGCAGCGGCAATCATTGCTACCCCGTTCCGGTTAATACCAATAATCCCTAAAGTACTGCCAGGAAAAATTGTACTACTCATTTGATTCCCCTCTCCACATTATAATTAATCTTCCATAAAGGTTACTTTACCATCTGCTAATGACTTGATCCGTGCTAATGATTCAACACGAATACCACGATCTTTTAACTCTTGGGCCCCTGGTTGGAAACTCTTTTCAATCACAATTCCAGCACCAGCAACATCAACACCTGCTTGATCAGCAATCTCTAACATCCCTTCAACTGCTTGACCATTAGCTAAGAAATCATCAATCATTAGGATCTTATCGCTTGGGTCAACATACTTTTTAGAAATAGAAATTCGATTAGTTGTTTTTTTAGTGTATGAATATACATCAGCAGTATACATGTTCTGATTAAGGGTTAAACTCTTATGCTTTCGTGCAAAAATTACTGGAACCCTAAGTGCTAGGCCAGTCATTACTGCTGGGGCAATTCCAGAAGACTCAACCGTCCAAACTTTAGTAATACCCTCATCAGCAAATAACTGAGCAAATTCTTGTCCCACCTTAACCATCAATTCTGGATCAACTTGATGGTTAAGAAAGGCATCAACCTTTAAAACATTACCAGGAAGGACCGTTCCGTATTGTTTAATCTTTTCTTGCAATTCCTTCATAATGTAACCCCCTCTTGATTACTTATCATAATTATATAACTTATATGTTTGAATGACTGAAATAAGCTTTCGTGCGTAATTTGGATCAGTGGCATAACCAGATTGTTGTAATCCTTTTGCAGCTTCCTCATAATTAGTAGCTTTAACAACCCGATCATAATTTTGCCGGTTCATATCCGTTCCCTGAAGCATTAACCGGGTATGATCCTTAATTGAATCATCCCAACTATTATAAACACGGAACCGATCCTTAATAACAACCCATTTACCGCCAACGTATTCTTTAGTCGTCATGACTTTTGAATTAGCACCGGTCCCTTTAATTCCAAAAAGATTATGGTACTCGGTAGACAACTTACTTGTCCCCCAATTGGATTCAAGGATCGCCTGGGCAATTGTAATAGATGCATACACATGATAAGTATTCTGCATTGCTTGAGCCTCTGGAGCAACTTGTTTAATAAATAACTCCTTTGCCTCACGATCACGTTTCAAGGCAGCTTGTTCAATCCGTTGTTGGTTCCAAATTCGGTAGAAATGATGACCAACGTAAACACCTAAAAATAAAATAATAATGACTAATAACCAAACGAAAATATTCCCCTGCGATCTTTTCTTTCTCGTTTTTTTCCGGCGCCGTTTTGCCAAAATCATGCCTCCCTTATTTCCTACTAACTATTGATTGTAGCAAAATAAGCTTTGTTTGGGAGAATATTTTATCATTTTAAATTTAAAATACAAAAGGAATTGGAATAATCCAACCCCCTTAGTGAATTTTATTCAACTATTTTAGTGGAACTGCATCCCACCATCAACAATAATTGTTTGACCAGTGATGTAGTTTGAATCAGGTCCAGCTAAGAAGCCAACCGCATTAGCAACATCCTCTGGTTCAGAGAGACGCTTCAACGCAATGTTCTTAGCAAATGTTTGCATTCCCCATTCATCGCTCTTACCGGCATTCTTTCCTACTTGGTGGGCAATGTCAAACATCATTGGTGTCTTAACAATACCAGGAGCATAAGCATTAACGGTGATTCCTTCGTCAGCTAAGTCACGGGCTGCAACTTGCGTGATCCCACGAATAGCAAACTTAGTACCAGAATAAAGAGCAAGGTTGGGATTACCAACAACCCCAGCTTGTGAAGTAGCGTTAATAATCTTTCCACCATGGCCTAACTTCTTAAATGCTTTATGAGCAGCTTGGATTCCCCAAAGAACACCACCAACATTTACACCATAAACCTTTTCAAATTGTTCTGGAGTAATAGTATCAATTGGTGTAGTTGGACCAAGACCAGCATTGTTGACAATAACATTTAAGTCGCCAAAATGATCAACAGTCTTTTCAACTGCAGCAAATACAGCGTCACGGTCAGAAACATCAGCAACAAGTGGTAATGCTTCGCCACCCTTTTCTTCAAGTTCCTTAGCTGTTTGCTGTAACTTATCTTCTTCCAAAGCAACTAGAGCAACAGAAAAGCCATCGTTAACTAAGCGTTCTGCAATTGCCTTTCCGATTCCTTGACTACCACCTGTAACTAAAGCAACTCTTTTTGCCATAATTCATGCCTCCTACAATTTTAGTAAGCGTTTACAACAATTTTATTATACGTCTTTTAACCGAAAGAAAAAAGAAATTTGCACACTTAATTGTATAAAAAAAGAAGTTGGATAAAATCCAACTTCTTTTTTGGAAGCGATAAATCGAATATTAACGCTTACTGAATTGAGCAGCCTTACGAGCCTTCTTAAGACCTGGCTTACGACGTTCCTTCATACGAGGGTCACGAGTCAATAGACCGGCCTTCTTTAAGACGTCACGGAAGTCAGGGTCAACGGCGAGCAATGCACGGGCGATACCGTGACGTACTGCACCAGCTTGACCAGAGAAACCTCCACCATTAACGTTAGCTAAAACATCGTATTGACCATCAGTCTTAGTTACGTTAAATGGTTGGTTAACGATAGCACGTAAGTTGGCAAATGGAATGTAGTCTTCAATTGCCTTGCCGTTCATTGTAATCTTACCAGAACCTGGTACTAAGCGAACACGCGCAGTAGCGTCTTTACGCCGACCAGTACCACTGTATTGAACTTGTTGAGCCAATTCCATTCCCTCCTTAAATTAAGTTAGTAATATCGAGTGCTTCAGGCTTTTGTGCTGCATGACTGTGGTCTTCACCAGCGTAGACATGAAGCTTTAAGCCCATCTTGTGACCAAGAGAGTTGTGTGGAAGCATACCCTTGATAGAGTGTTCCAATAACTTTTCTGGTTCCTTAGCACGGAAGTCACCGGCAGTCCGTTGCTTCAAACCACCAGGGTAGTCTGAGTGACGGTAGTACATCTTTTGAGATGCCTTCTTACCAGTTAACTTAACTTGCGCAGCATTGATAACGATAACGTAATCACCAGTATCAACGTGTGGAGTGTATGTTGGCTTGTTCTTACCACGCAAAATGGATGCTACAGCAGATGAAAGACGACCCATTGGGACATCCTTAGCATCGACAACGTACCACTTGCGATCAACTTCACCAGGTTTTGCGATGTATGTCGTTCTCACGATTAAGTCCTCCAATTTTGTTTTTCTTTTACATATAATAGTGTACCGAGTTATTAGATGGAAAAGAAATACCAAGTGCTAGTATACCTTGTTCCTAGCTCTTCGTCAAATACTTTCCTGATCATTCCCGTAATCTACTGAAACTAGGTAGAGGCCACTTGCAGGAGCCGTCATCCGTGCCTGTGTCCGATCCTTAGCTACTAAGACTCGTTTCACATCATCAACTGGCCGCTGCTTACTTCCAATCTCTAAAAGAAAAGCAACCATGATCCGAATCTGATTATATAAAAAGCCGTTTCCCGTAAAGTCAAAGACAACTTCATTCCTTAGTTCATCACGTCTAATCTTAATCGCATAAACCGTTCTTACGTTACTCTTCGCCTGGCTTCCTGATGCTACAAAACTGGTAAAATCGTGTTCACCGATAAAGTCCTTAGCCGCTTTTCGCATTAAATCTAGGTCCAATGGATATTTAAAATGAGCTGTGTAATTTCTTTTAAACGGATTAACAAATTCACCCTGATCTACCCGATAACGGTAGGTTTTATCATGAGCACTATAGCGAGCATGAAAGTTACTATCCACCAATTCTGCCTTTTTTATTAAAATATCGAGTGGCAAAATACTATTTAATGCCTTTCGCATTGACTCATTACTTAAATGATACGGGATATCAAAATGAGCTACCTGGTTTAGCGCATGAACTCCAGCATCGGTTCTTCCAGAGCCGATTACGGGAATTTCAGGTGTCGGATGCTTAGCAATTTTATTAACCGCATTTTTTAATACCTGTTCAACAGTTCGTTTATGAGGCTGAATCTGAAAACCAGAGAAGTTTGCCCCGTCATATGCAAACGTTATTTTGTAGCGATACACAATCAAAAACCTTCCTCACTAAATTAAGTTTAATATACAAATTCCAACATCGACAACTAACATTAAGAGTAATGCAATATTGTCACCCTTACGCCATCGTAATTGCCGATATTGAGTCCGCTGACGATCAAGTGAATATCCACGAGCTTCCATTGCAATTGCAAGGTCCTCAGAATGTTGAAGCGAATTTACAAATAACGGAATCACAACCGGCAAAAGATGTTTTAACCTTGTTATTAGATTACCTTGGTGAAAATCCATTCCCCGTGAACGTTGTGCATCCATGATTACTTTGATATCAGCCATAATCATGGGCACAAACCTTAATGCAATTGATAACATCAGTGAAATTTTATCAACCGGAACCTTCAACCATTTAAGGGGATAAATTAACCATGAAAATGCACTTGCCAGCTGAAGCGTTGGTGTAGTAGCAGTTAAAACGGTAGACGCAGTAATAATTACAGTAAACCGATAAAAAATTAGAAACGCATTTTTAATTCCATCACTTGTAACCGATATCCAACCAAAATGCCAATACATCTGCCCACCACTACTAAATAAGACTTGGAGACAAACCGTAATTAAAATAACAATTAAAAATGGTTTCAATCCTGCCCAATACATTTTAAGGGGTACGCGACTCATAATTAGGACTGCAAGTAAAACTAACGAGACCCAAAGTGCGGGCCATAGGTGGTTAGCGAAAAAGACACTAATTACATACCAAATGCAAAGAATTAATTTCGTTCGTGCGTCTAAGCGATGAATTGGCGAACTAAGTGGAACATAGCTTCCAAAAATAACCATGTTACTCATTAGCCCTACCCCCATTTTTTAACTGCTTAATAATCTCCATTGATAAGTCATCAATTGACAATGGTAAACTACTTAATCCTATTTCCCGGGAAATCTGAACGCTTTTAGGTGCCAATAATTTACTCTTTTTTAACATGGTTTGACTCTTAAAAAATTCCTGTGGACTACCATCAAATGTAATTTTTCCATTATGAAGGGCTACTATTTGAGTTACTAGAGAAGTTATCATTTCAAGATAATGAGTAATCATAATAATCGTGACTCCACGCTGATTTAAGTCTGTAAGGATATTTAGGAGCTGTTTAATCGATAATGAATCCAATCCCACAGCAGGCTCATCCAAAACTAATACTTCTGGATTCATTGCTAGCACTCCAGCAATTGCGACGCGCCGCTTTTGTCCACCAGACAATGAAAACGGAGAACTATTAAGTATTTTAGAATCTAATTGAACAGTTTCTAAGGCCTTCATAACTGCATCATCAATTTTGGATTGGCTCCACCTCAGATTACGTGGACCAAATTCTAAATCTTCACGAACAGTTTGAGCAAATAATTGGCGTTCAGGAAATTGAAAAACGTAACCAATATTTCGTCGAAAAATTTCTTGTTCTTTTTTAGAGGTTTGACTATTAAGGAGATGATTATTAACAATAATTTGCCCTGATGTTGGTTGTGTTAAGGCATCAATTAAATTTACCAAAGTAGATTTACCACTACCCGTCTGCCCTACTAGGACGGTAAATGCTCCATCATCAATTTTTAAATTAATATTATCCAATGCCTGGTATTCCATGGGGGTTCCTGGTTGATAGGTAAAACTAACATTTTTTAATTCAATTTTTGTTTTAGCCATCTAACCATTTCCTCCGTTTTTAAATATTTATCAGGCACACTAATCCCTACACTAATTAATTTTTCCCTTATTTGTTCACCAGTTGCCGGAGCTAGTTGAAGTTCTTTTAATAACTTACTGTTTGATAAAACTTCCTCAGTAATACCATTTGCTAACACTTTCCCCTGCTCAAGAACTAAAACGTGATCGGCTAGTTCTGCTTCATTTAAATCATGAGTAATCATAATAATCGTATAGTGACCGTCATCATGAAGCTTTCTTAATAACTTCATAATTGATTCTCTTCCCATTGGATCAAGCATACTCGTAGCCTCATCCAAAACAATTATTTGGGGTCTGACCGCTAAAACACCAGCAATTGCAATCCGTTGCTTTTGCCCACCAGAAAGATCGGAAATTAAGCTATTTTCATACTTTGTCATTCCAACCGTCGCTAAAGCTTGTTTAATTATCATTGGCATTTCTTCAGGTGCGACATTATAATTCTCCAAGCCAAAAGCAACATCCTCTGCAACTGTTGAACCCACAAATTGATTTTCTGGATTCTGAAATACCATTCCAACAAGCTTATGAACTTCTTCTAAATTTTGTTCATTTACTACTAAATTATCAATTGTAATTTGCCCCTTATTAGGCTGAAGAAGTCCATTAAGAAGTCGCATAATAGTACTTTTGCCACTTCCGTTATGGCCAACAATAGAAATCCATTTATTAGTGGGTAAAGTAAAAGACTGATCATCTATCAATATTTTTTGGGAATTCGGATATTTGAATGTAACGTGGTTAAATTTAATCTCTCGCATCTTTTTTATCCTTTACATTAATACTTATTATTTTAACAGAGAAATTAAAAGAATTTAAAAATAAAAAATCACTTACCAAAGAAGTGCACGGTCTCCCGCATTCAAGCTAGACTAGGGATAATAATCCCACCATCGTAACGCTCTATACTTCAGTGATAGTGATTCTTTATTACGTATTAATAAACTTTGATTAACGAAATGTTAGTCAACGAATTCCAAGATAACCATCTTAGCACCGTCACCACGACGAGGCATAGTCTTCAAAATCCGTGTGTAACCACCATTACGTTCAGCATACTTAGGTGCCAATTCTTCAAATAAGTTTTGAAGAGCAGATTGGATACGAATGTTGTCGCCATCTTCCTTAACATCAGCAACAACGTTCCGAACAAAAGCAGCTGCCTTACGACGTGAAGCTAAATCGCCACGCTTTGCAAGGGTAATCATTTGGTCAGCAGTCTTACGAACTTCCTTAGCACGAGCTTCGGTAGTAGTAATACGACCATTAACAATTAAATCAGTAGTTAAATCACGTAATAAAGCCTTACGTTGTGAACTTGTACGTCCTAATTTACGGTAACTCATGAAGTTGTCCCTCCTTTTCTATTGGTTTGATTAATTAATCATCTTGACGAAATGAAACGCCGAGATCGTTTAATTTCAACTTAATTTCTTCAAGTGACTTTTGGCCTAAGTTCCGCACTTTCATCATGTCAGCTTCGGTCCGATCGGATAATTCCTTAACAGTGTTAATACCCGCACGCTTAAGACAGTTGTAAGAACGAACAGAAAGATCCAATTCTTCAATCGTCATTTCAAGCATCTTTTCTTTATGGGTTTCTTCCTTTTCAACCATTACTTGTGCATTTTGGGCCTCTTCAGTAAGGTTAACAAACATTGCCAAGTGTTCAGTTAAAATCTTTGCACCCAAGCTAACAGCTTCAGTCGGTGTTAATGAACCATCAGTCCAAACATCTAAGGTTAGTTTATCGTAATCATTACGTTGACCAACCCGAGCATTTTCAACTGTGTAGTTAACACGTTCAATCGGGGTATAAATGGAGTCGATCGGCAATACACCAATTGCAAGATCATCCATTCGAGCTTTGTTATCATTTGCAGAAAGATATCCACGCCCTTTATCAGCGGTCATCTTGATGTGTAATTCGGCACCATCTGCAACGGTAGCAATATACAAGTCAGGATTAAGAACCTTAACGTCACTATCGCCTTGAATATCACTGGCGGTAACTTCAGCAGGACCCTTAACATCAATTTCAAGATCCTTTTGTTCTTCTGAATCAAGTTTCAGGGAAACCTTCTTCAAGTTCAAAATGATTTGGGTTACATCTTCAGTAACACCTTCAACAGTACTGAATTCATGTAAAACACCATCAATTTGAATACTAGTGATGGCAGCACCAGGTAAAGATGCTAGTAAAACTCG
The DNA here is from genome assembly GCF_014836425.1 of Limosilactobacillus avistercoris. GTDB lineage: Bacteria > Bacillota > Bacilli > Lactobacillales > Lactobacillaceae > Limosilactobacillus > Limosilactobacillus agrestimuris. The sequence goes on from NZ_JACSQW010000003.1 coordinate 38,760, forward strand.
TCTTAATGAATTACCAAGTGTAGTTCCATAACCACGTTCGAGTGGTTCAACAACGAACTTACCGTAGCTATCAGTTTCTTCAACCTTGTGAATGTTTGGCTTTTCAAATTCGATCATTCTATCTCTGTACCCCTTTCAAACGCAGTTCGTATTTTAGACTAAAAGGCCATTGGTGGATTCGTAACTCCAGCAATGTCAATTAAACACGACGACGCTTTGGAGGACGAGAACCATTATGAGGAACTGGAGTTACATCACGAATAGCAGTAACTTCCAAACCAGTAGCTTGAAGAGCACGGATAGCTGATTCACGACCAGAACCTGGACCCTTAACTTCAACTTCGACAGTCTTCATACCGTGTTCCATAGCTTGCTTTGCAGCAGCTTCAGAAGCCATTTGGGCAGCGAAAGGAGTTGACTTCCGTGAACCCTTAAAGCCTAATACACCAGCTGATGACCAAGCAACAGCATTACCTTGAACATCGGTAATCATGATCAAAGTGTTGTTAAATGTTGAGTGAATGTGAGCAACACCAGTTTCAACATTCTTTTTTGCACGACGCTTACGCGTACCTTTTTTGGTTGCCATATTAAGTACTAACCTCCTTTATATTAAAATAAAATTACTTCTTCTTGTTAGCAATAGTAACTGCCTTACCCTTACGAGTACGTGCATTGTTCTTAGTGTGTTGACCACGAACTGGTAAACCACGACGGTGACGCATTCCACGGTATGAACCAATTTCTTGGAGCCGCTTAATGTTTAAAGTAACTTCACGACGTAAGTCACCTTCAACTTGGTATTGGTCAACTTGAGTACGGATTTGTTCTTCTTGTTCAGGAGTCAAATCACGAACACGGATATCTTCTGAAACACCAGCATCCTTCAAAATCTTTTGAGCACGAGTGTTACCGATTCCGTAAATGTATGTTAAGCCGATTACGATTCGCTTGTCACGAGGTAAATCGACACCTGCGATACGAGCCATTTATTTACACCTCCATCCTTATTTAAATAAATTACTTGCCTTGGCGTTGCTTGTGCTTAGGATTAGCAGAGCAAATAACCATAACACGTCCATGACGCTTTACGATCTTGCAGTGTTCGCACATCCGCTTGACTGATGGTCTTACTTTCATTTTATTAATCCTCCTAGAGAGTTACTGTTTAATTTCTACTTAAACCGGAAAGTGATCCGACCCTTGGTCAAATCATATGGTGACATTTCTACTTTAACACGATCACCTGGCAAAATCTTAATATAATGCATACGGATCTTACCAGAAACGTGTGCTAAAATTTCTGCACCATTTTCCAATTCAACTTTAAACATCGCATTAGGTAAGGTTTCTGTAATCTTACCTTCAACTTCAATCACATCGGCTTTTGCCACAATTGGTTCCTCCTTGCATAACCAAGAAATGACGTAAAAACGGTGGAAAATAGTATTATTTTCCACTGTAAGCTATATAAACCTTACAAAGTTTAGCATAACTATGTAAACTTCGCAAGGTTTAACAGCTTAAAGGTTATCTAATACCTTCTTAACATCTTCATAAACCTTGTCAATATCTTGTTGACCATCGATTGTGTACAAAACACCTTTCTTTTGGTAGTAATCTACCAGTGGTGTATTTAACTTGATGTTAACATCTAACCGATTTTTTACGGTTTCAGGTTTATCATCATCACGTTGGTAAAAATCATGATGACCACAAACATCACAAGTACCTTCAACCTTAGGTGGGTTGTAAAGACGGTGATAAGTTGCACCACAATTACGACAGATAAATCGACCACTTAGTCGTTCTACCAATACATCTGGTTCGACGTGAATATTGATAACCGCATCTAGTTGCCGATTACTTTCCGCCAGCATCTTATCCAAAGCAGCTGCTTGGTTAAGATTACGTGGGAAGCCATCTAACATGAAACCATTTTTCGTATCATCTTTTGAAAGTCGTTCCTTAACGATACCATTGGTAACTTCATCAGGAACAAGTTCTCCCTTATCAATGTACTTCTTAGCTTCAATTCCCATTGGCGTTTCATTCTTAATTGCTGCCCGGAAAATATCTCCGGTAGAAATGTGAGGAATATCAAAATCCTCAACAATCTTTTGAGCTTGAGTACCCTTACCGGCACCTGGCAGGCCCATTAAAACAAGATTCATTGTCATTATAATTCTCCCCCTTCAGGTCTTGGTCCACGAATAAATCCAATATATTCACGTTTCATTGTCAAACCAGTCAATTGACGAACAACATCAAGAGCAATTTGAACAATGATTAGTAAACTTGTACCACCTAATCCAATTGATTGGCTTAGGTTCCATACATTGCTGGCAACTAATGGAATTAACGAGACTAATCCCAAGAAAAGTGAACCAACAGTGCTTAACCGCATTAATAATGCTGAAACATATTGCTGAGTACCTTTTCCAGGACGAACACCTGAAATGTAACTCCCTTGTTTCTGCAAGTTCTCCGCAAGTTTTTCTGGATTGACTTGAACAAAGGCGTAGAAGAAGGTAAATACAACAATTAAGAAAATGTATAATGTAATCCCTGGTCCAGATTGCATATTAAAAATTGTAGACAATACTTGGTACCAGGTGTCTCCACCATGATTTTGTTGAAATGCCATCAAGATTGTTTGTGGTGTAGAAATAAATGAACCAGCAAAAATAACTGGAATAACACCAGAAACATTAATCTTTAATGGTAAATAACTACTAGCAGGTGAAGTTGTAGTCCGTCGAGTATACTGAATTGGTAAGCGTCGTTCAGCTTGCTGTACCCAAGTAACAAATGCAACGATAATAATCAATGCAATCATAACTAATGCAACAAAGCCAATTCCCATCCAAAGAGCTGATCCAGATTCACCAGCAATTTGATCCTGCCAAAGTTGATAAATTCCACCTGGCATTTGGGCAACAATACCAGCAAAGATCAACATAGAAACACCGTTTCCTAATCCTCGCTCAGTAATCATATCCCCCATCCAAGTAGCAAACATTGTACCAGCCGTAAGAATTAATCCAATGGTTAAGTACGTTGTTGGCGTTGGATGATTGACAAGTTTAATTGAACTTAAAGCATTAAAACCTGCCGTTATCCCAATTGACTGAATAAACCCAAGAACAATTGTTAGCCACCGGGTTGCTTGATTCAATTTTCGCCGACCAACTTCACCTTGTTTACTCCATTCAACAAATCGTGGAACAATATCCATTTGCAGTAATTGAACAACAATTTGCGCAGTGATATATGGGGAAACACCCATTGCAAACAATGAGTAATTTTCAAGCCCACCACCACTAAAGGTATTCAGGATTGAAGCCAATCCAGTCGATGAAATTTCCTGCAAAGCAGCAGCATTAACACCAGGAACTGTGATCGCCGCCCCAATCCGGTAAACAATTAATACAAATAAAGTAAAGAATATCTTTTTTCGAATATCCTTAACCTTAAATGCATTTTTGACGGCTGTAAACAATTACATCACCTCAGTTTTACCGCCAGCAGCTTCGATAGCTGATACTGCTGAAGCAGAAAACTTATTAGCCTTTACTGTTAACTTCTTAGTAAGCTTTCCGCTACCAAGAACCTTAACACCGCTCTTTAAGTTCTTAACAATACCGCTTTCCATCAACAATTGTGGAGTAACTTCAGTACCATCTTCGAACCGGTCCAAAGTACTTAAGTTAACAATAGCGTATTCCTTACGGTTAATGTTAGTGAAACCACGCTTTGGAATTTGCCGGTAAAGTGGCATTTGGCCCCCTTCAAAGCCCAAACGTGTCTTACCATGAGCCTTTTGACCCTTAGTACCACGTCCAGAAGTAAAACCATGACCAGATGAAAGGCCACGACCCTTACGAAGACGCTTTGAACGAGAACCTGCAGCAGGTTTTAATTCGTTTAACTTCATTTAGTAGGCACCTCCTTATTATTTAGTTGTAATTACTTAACTTCTTCAATAGAAACTAAGTGAGCAATCTTAAAGATTTGGCCACGTGTTGCAGCGTTATCTGGCAAAATAACAGAGCTGTTAATCTTACCAAGACCCAATGCCTTCACAGTCCGGCGTTGAGTAGGCTGACGGTGGGCAACACTGTGGATTAAAGTAACTTTAACTTGAGCCATAATTAGTGCCCTCCTTATTCTGCTAAGTGGTCTACAGAAACGCCACGAAGTTTAGCAACTTCTTCAGCGCTCTTCAATTGCTTCAAACCTTCAAATGTTGCACGAACAACGTTAACAGGAGTGTTTGAACCAAGACGCTTTGAAGTAACATCGGCTACACCGGCAAGGTCCATAACGTTACGAACTGCACCACCGGCAGCAACCCCAGAACCTTCAACGGCTGGCTTCAACATAATCTTTCCACCACCGTATGTACCGATAACTTCGTGTGGAATAGTAGTACCAACGATAGGAACAGTGATCAGGTTCTTTTCAGCAGCAGCTTGAGCCTTACGGATAGCTTCTGGAACTTCTTGAGCCTTACCAGTACCAAAACCAACATGGCCCTTACGATCGCCGACGATAACTAAAGCGGCAAAACGCATCCGACGACCACCCTTAACAACCTTGGTAATCCGGTTGATGGCAACAACTTGATCGTCTAAGTCCAACTTTGCTGGATCAATGAATTCTGATGATGTCATTGCAGGTTATTCCTCCTTTTCCTTAGAATTTAAGTCCGTTTTCACGAGCAGCTTCAGCTAATGCTTGAACACGACCATGGTAAAGGTATCCACCACGATCAAAGACAACATTAGTGATGTTCTTAGCAGCAGCACGCTTGGCAATTAATTCACCAACACCACTAGCTTGTTCAGTCTTGCTCTTTCCACTAACTTCACTGTCAATTGTGGAGGCACTTGCGAGCGTCACACCCTTTACGTCATCAATTAATTGAGCGTAAATGTTTTTGTTTGAACGGTAAACACTTAAGCGTGGGCGCTCCGCAGTACCAGAAATCTTACCGCGAACGCGCATATGACGACGTTGACGGATCTTATTCTTATCTGGTTTAGAAATCACAACAGTCACCTCTTAATATAAAATTTAGTTTAATTTGTAGATAATAACTAAGTAGTAATGAAATATTACTTACCAGTCTTACCTTCCTTACGAATAATGTGTTCGTTTTCGTAACGAATACCCTTACCCTTGTATGGTTCAGGTGAACGAACGGCACGAACTAAGGCAGCAAAATCACCAAGATGTTGCTTGTTGATTGAGCTTAATTCAATAGTAGTGTTGTCAGGAACCTTAATATCAACATCTTCTGGCTTGTCCATTTCAACTGGTTGGGAGTAACCAACAGTTAAAATAAGCTTGTTACCCTTAAATTGGGCACGGTAACCAACACCGACAAGCTTCAAGGTCTTACTAAATCCATTAACAACACCTTCAACCATGTTATTGACATTTGCACGGGTAGTTCCGTGAATCATCTTAACTTGGTTGCTGTCATCATCACGATCAAACTTTATAACGTTACCTTCAACGCTCATCTTGATCAATGGTGAAATTTCACGACTTAAAGTACCCTTAGGTCCCTTTACAGTCACAACATTACCTTGTTGGGAAATTTCTACACCTTCTGGTAGATCAATTTCCTTGTAACCAATACGACTCATGCTTGCACCTCCTAACTTAATTTATTTAATTACCAGATATAGGCGATAACTTCGCCACCAATTTTTTTGGCGCGAGCAACCTTGTCAGTCACAACACCTTCAGATGTTGAGATAATGGCAATCCCTAATCCGTTGAGAACCTTTGGCACTGCGTCAGCCTTAACGTATGTACGAAGACCGGGCTTAGAAATCCGCTTTAATCCGGAAATAACCCGTTGACCATCGTTACCATACTTTAAGAAGACACGAATGATGCCTTGCTTGTTATCGTCAACGTATTCAACATCGCGAATGAAACCTTCATTCTTTAAGATTTCAGCGATGTCCTTCTTCATCTTTGATGCAGGTGCTTCTACTGATTCGTGTTGAGCCATATTAGCGTTACGAATACGAGTTAAGAAATCTGCGATTGGATCACTCATAGACATCGATGTTTTCCTCCTTTTGTCGGTGATTTGTTTACCAGCTAGCCTTCTTTAAACCAGGAATTTGTCCCTTGTGGGCAAGTTCTCGTAAGCAAAGCCGGCATAAGTGGAATTTACGGTAAACTGAGTGCGGACGTCCACAACGTGCACAGCGTGTGTATTCACGACTTGAGAACTTAGCTGGACGGTTGCACTTAGCAATCATTGATTTTTTAGCCAATTTGTGGAACCTCCTTTATTTAGCGAACGGCATACCAAGTTGAGCCAATAATTCGTGTGATTCTTCATCAGTTTGCGCAGTTGTAACAATAACAACATCCAAACCACGAACACGGTTAACCTTATCAAAATCAATTTCAGGGAAGATTAATTGTTCACGGATACCCAAAGTGTAGTTACCACGGCCATCAAATGACTTATTGCTTACACCATGGAAATCACGAACACGAGGTAATGAAACATTAATCAACTTATCCAAGAAATCATACATGCGTTCACCACGTAAAGTGACCTTAGCACCAATTGACATACCTTCACGAAGACGGAATCCGGCAATTGATTTCTTAGCCTTAGTAATCAAAGGCTTTTGACCAGAAATTAATCCTAATTCTTCAACGGCTTCATCAAGGTTCTTTGAGTTGGTAGTAGCGTCACCAACACCCATGTTCAAGACAATCTTGTCAATCTTAGGTGCTTGCATGATTGATGAATAGTTAAACTTTTCAATCAATGCTGGACGGATTTCACTTTCGTACTTAGCTTTCAAACGATTTTCCATTGGAAGTTATTCCTCCTTTCGTAATTAATTTTAGTCGATAGTCTTGCCGGACTTCTTGGCAAAACGAACCTTCTTACCATCAACGAACTTGAAACCAACGCGGGTTGGTTCGTTAGTAGAAGGATCAATCAGCATAACATTTGAAGCACTGATAGCAGCTTCAGTATCAATAACTCCACCATTAGGGTTTGAGTTACTTGGCTTTTGGTGTTTCTTAACCATGTTAATGCCTTCAACGATCACACGGTTAGCAGAAGCAATGGTCTTCTTAACAGTACCTTCCTTGCCCTTGTCCTTACCGGCGATAACGCGAACTTTGTCACCTGTTTTAATGAACATGTTGATAGTGCACCTCCTTATTTTTGGGTAAATCTTACAGAACTTCTGGAGCTAATGAAACGATCTTCATGAAGTCATCTCCACGAAGTTCACGAGCAATTGGGCCAAAAATACGGGTACCCTTAGGGCTCTTATCGTTGTTAATCAAAACAGCGGCGTTTTCATCAAACTTGATGTATGAACCATCCTTACGGTGTAGACCTTGCTTAGTCCGTACTACAACAGCCTTAACAACGTCACCCTTTTTGACAACGCCACCTGGTGTTGCCTGTTTTACAGTAGCAACAATAATATCACCAATGTTACCTGTTTTTACTCGGGAACCACCTAAAATCTTGATTACCAAGATTTCACGGGCACCGGAGTTATCAGCGACCTTCAACCGACTTTCTTGTTGAATCACGGTTAATGTCCTCCTTCCATCTTTGAATAAGAATTAGAATACGAAATTTAGAGTTATCTGCTAATTAAAGGGTAGCAGCCTTTTCGACAATCTTTACAAGACGGAAACGCTTCTTTGCAGATAATGGACGTGTTTCCATGATTTGTACAGTGTCGCCAGTCTTAGCTTCGTTGTTTTCGTCGTGTGCATAGTACTTCTTTGAGTACTTAACACGCTTGCCGTAAATTGGGGCACTCTTATAAGTATCAATCACAACAGTGATAGTCTTATCCATTTTATCGGAAACAACGCGGCCTTGATAAACCTTACGTGCATTACGTTCTTCACTCATGCGCTAATCCTCCTTTTCGTATTCTTTATTTATTTAATTCTTGTTGACGAAGAACTGTCTTAACCCGGGCAATGTCTTTGCGTACTTGCTTAAGACTTGCAGTGTTTTCCAATTGGCCGGTTGCTAATTGGAAACGTAAGTTAAATAATTGCTCCTTCAGTTCCTTTTCACGGTCAAGTAGCTTCTCAGTGGTTAATCCATTCAGTTCTTGTACGTAATCTTTACTTTTCATTAGATTGTCCACCTACTTCCTCACGTTTTACGATCTTAGTGCGAACTGGCAACTTGTGACCGGCAAGACGTAAAGCTTCACGAGCAGTTTCTTCAGATACACCTGCTACTTCGAACATTACCTTGCCACGCTTAACTGGGGCAACCCAACCTTCTGGGGCACCCTTACCATTACCCATCCGGACACCAACACCTTTGCTAGTGTAGGAAAGTTGAGGGAAGATCTTAATCCAAACCTTACCACCACGCTTCATGTAACGGGTAATAGCGATACGAGCAGCTTCAATTTGACGGTTACTGATCCAGTGGGAATCCAATGCTTGTAAACCGAATTCACCGAATGAAACAGTCTTACCACCCTTAGCTTCACCACGCATGTGGCCACGTTGAACCTTACGGTGCTTAACTCGCTTAGGTACTAGCATGTTTACTTCCCTCCTTCTTCATCGTTGTTCTTCTTGGCTGGGAAAACTTCACCACGGTAGATCCAAGTCTTTACACCAAGAACACCGTATGTAGTGTTAGCTTCATCCCAAGAGTAATCAATGTCAGCACGTAATGTGTGCAAAGGAACAGTTCCGTCAGAGTATGATTCAACCCGTGACATATCTGCACCATTCAAACGACCAGCAACTTGAGTTTTAATACCCTTAGCACCGGCACGCATTGCACGTTGCATAGCACCACGCATTGCACGACGGAATGCGATACGTGCTTCCAATTGACGAGCGATGCTTTCACCAACAAGGTGCGCATCCAAGTCTGGCTTCTTGATTTCCACAATGTTAATGTGGACACGCTTACCAGTTAACTTGTTTAATTCCTTACGAAGTGCTTCAACTTCTGAACCACCCTTACCAATAACCATACCAGGCTTGGCAGTATGAATTGAAACGTTTACGCGGTTAGCAGCACGTTCAATTTCAACGGTTGATACTGAGGCATCAGCAAGTCGCTTTTCAATGTACTTACGGATCCGAAGGTCTTCGTTTAAGTAGTTAGCAAAATCTTTTTCTGCGTACCACTTAGCAGTCCAGTCGCGAATGACCCCAACACGAAAACCATTAGGATTGATCTTTTGACCCACTATTCATTCCTCCTATCGTTCTGTAACAACCACTGTGATGTGACTAGTCCGCTTGTTAATTGGTGAAGCGGAACCCTTGGCACGTGGACGGAACCGCTTAAGGGTTGGTCCTTCGTTTGCAAATGCTTCGCTAACTACAAGTGAAGCACGATCCAAGTCAAAGTTGTTTTCAGCGTTTGCAACAGCAGATTTTAATACTTTTTCAACATCTGAAGCGGCACCACGAGGAGTGAACTTCAGAATAGCAAATGCTTCGGCAACGCTCTTACCGCGAATAGCGTCTAAAACAAGACGAACTTTCCGTGCAGAAACACGAACCATCTTAGCAGTTGCCTTAGCGGATGTAATGTTTTCAGCCATGTCTATAGTTCACCCTCCTTACTTAGTTGCCTTGTCATCAGCTGCGTGACCATGGAAAGTCCGTGTTGGAACAAATTCACCAAGCTTGTGACCAACCATATCTTCTTGTACGTAAACTGGCACATGCTTACGACCATCATATACAGCGAAAGTATAACCGATAAAACTTGGGAAAATTGTTGAACGACGTGACCATGTCTTGATGACAGTTTTCTTATCAGAACCTTCTTGTTCCTTAACCTTCTTTAATAGAGAAGCGTCAGCGAAAGGTCCTTTCTTCAAACTACGACCCATTTAGTGTACCTCCTCTCGGGTATTTGAGCGATATTTAATCTTAACGAGTATGTGGACCGCGCTTCCGACCACGAACAATGAACTTGTTTGAACGAGCCTTGTGTGAACGAGTCTTCTTACCAGCGGTCTTCTTACCCCATGGAGATAGAGGAGATGGTAAACCAACAGGTTGCTTACCTTCACCACCACCATGTGGGTGATCATTAGGGTTCATAACAGAACCACGAACGTGTGGACGTTGACCAGCATAACGAGTACGACCAGCCTTACCCTTAATAAGCAATGCATGTTCATCGTTACCAACAGTACCGATAGTAGCACGGCAAGTTGCAAGAACCATCCGAACTTCACCAGATGATAGACGAACAAGTACATACTTTTCTTCCTTACCAAGCAATTGAGCAGAAGCACCAGCTGAACGAGCTAATTGACCACCCTTACCTGGCTTTAATTCAATGTTGTGAATAACAGTACCAACTGGGATGTTCTTTAATGGAAGAGCATTACCAACCTTGATATCAGCTTCTGGACCAGATTGAACTGTCATACCAACTTTAAGACCCTTAGGAGCGAGGATGTATGACTTAGTACCATCAGCGTAAACAAGTAAAGCAATGTTAGCAGTCCGGTTTGGATCATATTCGATTGCCTTAACAGTTGCAGGTACATCATCCTTAATCCGCTTAAAGTCAATGATACGGTATTGACGCTTTACACCACCACCACGGTGACGAACAGTAATGTGACCGTAACTGTTACGACCAGCCTTGTGCTTCAAAGGAGCCAATAATGACTTTTCTGGAGCTGACTTTGTAATTTCAGCAAAGTCATAACCGTTCATATTACGGCGACCGTTAGTAGTAGGTTTGTACTTACGAATTCCCACTATGTTTTCCTCCTTTTTTTAATGATTAGTTTTCACTGTCGTTAAACAGTTTGATTTCATTTGAATCGGCAGATAAAGTAACAATAGCCTTACGACGACGCTTAGTGTAACCAACGTAACGGCCTTGACGCTTCTTCTTACCCTTTAAGTTCATGATGTTTACCTTAACAACCTTAACACCAAAGACTTCTTCAACAGCATTCTTTACTTGTGTCTTAGTTGCTCGTAAATCAACATCGAATGTGTAACGCTTGTCGTCCATACCGGCCATTGAAGCTTCGGTAACTACTGGACGTAAGATAACTTCGCGTGCTTCCATTATGCGAGCACCTCCTCTACTTGAGAAAGAGCTGACTTAGTGATGACGATCTTTTGACTGTCAACAACACTTAAGATGTTAACACCAGCTGGTGTAACAACAGTGGCATTTGCCAAGTTGCGAGCAGACAAAGCAGCGTTCTTGTCATCATCAGTAACAACAACCAGTACCTTTTCGGCAACCTTAAGGTTATCCATAACTCCTGCAAATTCCTTAGTCTTTGGTGCATCAAAGTTTAATGCATCAACAACAACTAATGCGTTGTCTAGAACCTTTTGAGAAAGGGCAGACTTAATAGCAAGTTGACGAACCTTGCGAGGAAGGCTGTACTTGTAAGAACGTGGAGTAGGTCCGAAGACGATACCACCACCACGGAATTGTGGTGAACGGATTGAACCTTGACGAGCACGACCAGTACCCTTTTGACGCCATGGCTTCTTACCACCACCGCTAACAGCTGAACGGTTCTTTACGGCATGTGTACCTTGACGCATTGCAGCACGTTGACGAAGAATGGCTTCGAATTCGGCATTTTCATTTGGTTCAATACCAAAAATGTCAGCATTCAAATCGATAGTACCGTTTTGGCTACCATCTTGCTTGTACAAATTAACGCTAGTCATTATTAACTTCCTCCTTTCTTAATTATTTATTGTGTTGCTTGCTCAGGCTCTTCTTAGTGTTAGCCTTCACAGAGTTCTTAATAGTAACGTATGACTTGTTAGCACCAGGAACGTTACCTTTAATTAAAAGAACATTGTTATCAAGATCAACCTTAACAACTTCAAGGTGTTGCATAGTGACAGTCTTGCCACCCATACGACCTGGTAACTTCATACCCTTGAAGACACGGTTAATGATTGGTCCTAATGAACCTGGACGACGGTGGTAACGAGAACCGTGTGACATAGGTCCACGTCTTTGGTTGTCCTTGTGAATGTTACCTTGGTAACCATGACCCTTTGTAACACCCGTAACGTCGACAGTTTCACCTTCATTGAAGACATCAGCCTTAACTTCGTCTCCAACCTTGATGTCATCCCCTAATTTAGCGTCACGGATTTCACCGATGAAGCGCTTAGGGGTCGTGTTTGCTTTTGCTGCATGACCTTGTTCGGGCTTGTTGCTCAAGATTTCGCGCTTATCATCAAAACCAAGTTGAACAGCGTTGTAACCATCGTTTTCAACAGTCTTGATTTGCATAACAACGTTTGGTGTTACGTCAATAACAGTAACTGGTACCAATTCACCGTTGTCAGTAAAAACTTGAGTCATCCCAACTTTTTTACCTAAGATTCCTTTGGCCATGAGTACACCTCCTAATAAAATTTAATTTAATTCAGAATAATAATTACAATTTAATTTCGATATCAACACCACTTGGAAGATCAAGCTTCATAAGTGAATCAACAGTCTTTGGTGTTGGATCAACAATATCAATCAAACGCTTGTGAGTGCGCATTTCAAATTGTTCCCGAGACTTCTTGAACTTGTGTGGTGAACGGAGAACAGTGTAGATAGTCCGTTCAGTTGGCAACGGGATAGGACCTGAAATTTGAGCACCTGTACGCTTTGCAGTTTCAACAATCTTGTCTGCTGATTGATCAAGAATACGGTGTTCATAAGCCTTTAACCGAATACGAATCTTTTGTTTTGCCATTATATTCCCTCCTTCGTCAGATTTAAAATTTGACTAGCTCCGCGGAAATTACCGCCACATCCTGTGGCAAAGCGGCCGGGTGTGTCGCAACCTTCCGCATCATCGCTTCGCAGCTTAATTTCGTTTGGGGGTATATGAAATTATTCCCCTTGAACTCAAGCACCTATCCATAATACTAAAGAATGATTGTTATATCAACCTTTTTAAGAAATTAATTTCAATTTTTTCTTTACAAATTGATTGCAGGCCCGAAATTTTCTTGCAATAATTTCTTTGTTTTTGCCGTGTTTGTCCTAACAAATGCTAAAATATGATCATTGTACAATCATTTTAAGGAGTTAGTTATGGAGTTTTCGTTTAAGAAAAGATCAGTAAAAAAGCTGTACCTTGAATACACAGTCCTTTTTCTCTTTCTTGCGCTATGTATTTTCGGTACATATTTAATAACTGGTCATAGTTTTATTTGGAGTAAGGATGCTTTAAATCAGCACCTACCACTATTAGCCAAGTATCGTGAAGCAGTCATTAACTTCTTCCACCATCCAGGAAGACTAAATTTCTGGTCTTGGCAATTTGGGTTAGGTTCCGATACTTTTCAAGTTTTTTCCTACTATAATATAGGAGATATTTTTTCGTACTTAGCATTACTTTTTCCGGCGCATAAAATAACTCGCGCCTATCAATTTATTAGCATTGTTCGAATGTACTGTGTCGGCCTGTCTTTTGTCTATTTCGCTCAACATTTTAAGTTTAGGAATACGACTATCCTTGCAGGAGCCACTGCCTACTTGGTAAATTCATTTCTGTTATATGCATGTGTTGCTCAGCCGTTCTTCACAACACCCTTTATTCTTTTTCCTTTAATAATTGTTCAAATTGAACGAATTTTGCAGGGCGGCTCAGCATGGCCATTAGCTGGTGCCTTTACCTGGATGCTAATTAGTAATTACTATTTAGCGTTTATTCTCGGTATTGGCTCACTAATTTATCTTATTCTGCGAGTTATTACTAAATACCGCAAAAGCCTTAATTATCTTCAAGTACTTATTAAGCTTGCCTTTGCTACTATTACTAGTCTGCTCTTATCAGCAATTATGTGGATCCCAGAACTAATTGCCGTTAGTCATTCCACACGACTTGGTGCACAATTTGCAAATGGCCTAAAAGTTTATCCACTTTACTATTATCTTTTCTTACCTAAACAACTAATTAATGGTGATCAATGGTCATTTATGTTCTGGAGTGCTTTAGGGATTGCTTCAATTGGCTTCATCGCTCTGGTGTACGTTTATATCTATGCTAAAAAGTACCCATTAATAACGATCAGTTTAAGACTTGCCCTCATTATGCTCCTCATCCCTGCTGTTGGAGCTACCTTTAACGGAATGATGGCTGCTTCAAATCGTTGGACACTTCTTATTTACCTCCCCTTATCAATGGCAATCTGTTTATTGGTAGAAAATGCTCATTCACTTTCTCACCATTCATTAAAGATCATTTCCTTTGCAACAGGAATTTATGTAGCCATCCTTCTTCTTACATTCCTTTTTGAAAACGAAAATGATATTGTTATCCCACTCCTCTTCCTGCTAACTTCCTTACTTCTTCTCTGGCTAATTAGTTTTCACCGTCTTCCTCATCCCCAACTATGGCTTTTGAGTATTATTGTCTTAAATGCTGGATTCAATGCAATTTATGCATCCTTCCCTTACAATGGTGATTTCAGTACTAAAATGCTTAGCCGTGGTCAATACCAACAAATGATAGCAATGCGGTATGGAGGACTTGATCAAGGACTGGAACGAACACCCTCTTACCGGGTTTCAACAATTAGTGAAAATCAAATTATTGACGTTCCAACCATCGATAACGATCTCACTTCTGGACTTCATAATATTGATTCATATTATTCATTACAAAACCAATACTTAGGGAACTTTAGTACAAGCTTACAAAATAACCAGTATCAGGCTAACGTTCCCCTTCGCCAGGTTGACGATCGAACTGTCTTAAATAACTTCTTAGGTGTTAAATACCTCTTTGTCCAAAGTGACGGTGAAAATGCTACAAAGATTCCTGAAGGATACTTCTTAGATCAATCATCCGAACCAATTATTAACTATGATTCTGGTCAACCTAGTGATATTCAGGATAAAAAGGACTTCATCCCCACCCAAACAAATCGCTACAAAACTAACAATACCTTCCCACTAATTTATTGGCAGGATAGCTATATTAGTCAAAAGCGTTACCAAAAATTATCCCCGACTGAGAAAGAACGGGCACTCGCAAGTGGGGTTGTTGTTAACCAAGAAAAGGTTACTAAGGGAATAAAACAAGCAAATCTCAATAATCACGTTTATAAATTAAAGAGTAACCTGATCTCAAATCGCTTAAACAAAGTTAACCCCGAGCACTTGAAGTATACAGATAGTGAAGAGAAGTATCATATTGAACTTCCCCAGTTAGCCAATTCAACTCTCCGGCGGAAACTTCGGAGCTCTGAACTTCATATTGAATTCAGTCAAATTAAGTTCACCCCATTCTCAATGAAAGAACAGATTAAGTACGAACAACAACATTTACAACAAATGGCCACTAATCCAGGAAGTATGGTTAACTATAAGTACAACCAGTACCGGTACTGGCGCTACCATATTCTTAATGGTTCACCTGATATCAGTTTTAAGATTAACGTTGGTAGTCGCTTTGGAACTGCAACTATTAATCAGCCAAAGCAGAGTACCTTATCCTTCTTTAAGCAGGTTAAAAACACAACGTTAAATATTGGTTACTACAATGGCGGTCTCCCTGATAAACTATCATTTCAACCAACAAAACTCGGTACTTACCGGTTAAAGTACCAAGTAGTCGCTGAAAAGCTTGATAATCATTATCATAAACAAGTAGCAACCATTCAACAGCATCGTTTACGCAACCTTAAATTTAGCCCGAATAAAGTCCAGGGAACAATCACCACTAACAAGAAAGGAATATTGACATCCTCAATTCCATACTCAAGTGGTTGGAGTGCTTCCGTAAATGGAAAAACTGTCAAAACAGTCAGGACAAACCAAGCTTTCTTAGGAATTCCCCTTCCTGCGGGAACTCACCGGGTAACCTTTAACTACCAATTACCTGGTTTCCGTACGGGAATTATTATTAGTATCATTGGTTTAATCTGGACTGTTCTAGTCGCTATCCTGTCACTAATCTTCAATAAAAAAATGTAGAGAATATTAAGGGGCTGTGACATAAGTTATCTACACAGTTAAAAAATACTACAGCGCAGTACACAAAGAGGCTCTAGCGTTCGGAAAATCCGAACACTAGAGCCCTCTTTGTGCTTGCGGGGGTTACCAGAGGCTAGCTTCGCGTCGAAAAACGAACTAGCAAGCTAGTTCTGTCTCACTCCCTTTTATTTACTAAATTTTAGCTCGCTTTGGCATCAAAAGATTAAGAACAATTGCTGTGATTGCTGCCATCGCAACTGGTGAGCCTAAAAGGTACTGAATCATTTGTGGCGCACCATGAACAATCTTTTGTGGAATTAATACCAAGGCAATTGTAATGACAATCGGTAGTCCAATGATGTAAAGATCACTTTCCCGAACCTGTAAGTTTCGAATAACATTTAGCCCATTTAGCATAATTGTTACTGTAATAATTGCAAAGACACCACCAATTACTGGCGCTGGAATAGCAGCTAGAAAGGCAGAAAGCTTTGTACAGAAGCCTAGAATTACAAACCAAACACCAGCGGCAACAAAGACAATTTTACTTGCCACTCCGGTAATTGAAATAATTCCCGCATTTGTGGAATATCCAGTAACCGGTGTTGAGCCCGTAATCGTAGCAATTAAGCAGCTAAGGCCTTCACCAATAATTCCCCGATTCCATTGCTTATCGGTGATTTCATGATTTGTTACGGCCCCCATCGCAAACCAAGTTCCTGTCGTTTCAGTAGTTAAAATGGCATAAATAATGATAAACGTAAAAATTGCAGTCATATCAAAGTGGATCCCCCAATGGAAGATTGTTCGTTGAGGAAGGCTAAACCAAGGAGCGGCTGCAACTGATGAAGCGTCAAATCGTCCCATCGAAGCACTAATTACAGTTCCCGCTAACAAAGCAATAACAATTGAACCGGTCTTAAATAACTTTTGAACTTTAGGAAAACGAATACTAATCGCAACACACACGATCAAAATTGCGGCTGTAATTCCTGCCAATTCCATATTCTGGTAAACATCACCCTTAGCTTCAAAAATGTTGTCATTCAAAGCTGAAGGAATCAATGATAACCCAACACAGGTAATAATTGTTCCACCAACAACCGCTGGAACTAAACGGTTAATAATTTTTTGGAAAAAGCCACTTAAGCCCAAAAGAATTAAAAGAATTGCCCCAACAAGTAAGGCTCCCATTAGCGTCGCCATTCCGCCACCATGAAGACCGCCACTCGCAAGAACCACTCCGGCAGCTGCAGTTAAAGGAACAAATGATGGTCCCTGAGATACGGGCATTTTCATAAAGTACGCAGTTTGTAAAATTGTACCAATCCCACAAGCCAGGAACGTTGCTTGAAGTAGTCCAGTAGAATCAGCGGCTCCCATCGTTAACAGTCCAGCCAAAATAATTGGTGGCACATAAACGTCCATTGCCAAAACGTGTTGTAATCCAAGTAGAATTGCTTCACCAGTAGGAACCTTTTCATCTGGTCCAATCAGTAATTGTGCCTTTTCATCCATTAAAATATCCTCCTAATCTTTTCCGTATACTCTCTTTCCTGCAACATAAACACTTTGAATATCCTGTTGCTCAGTCTGATACATTAAACGTTGAAAAATATCAGCACTTGATAGCTCCATCAACCTTTGATGACCATTAACAATTTGAAAATCTGCCTGAAAGCCAGGAACTATCTGGCCCGTTTTGAGATGAAGTGCTTTTGCTCCGCCAACAGTAGCAAGGTAAAAAGCATTAGCCATTGTTATCCTTGAGCCTGTTACCCCACGTTGTTCAACTGGCTGGGAACTATCAACTCCATCCGTAAGCATTTGAGATGATTTAACCGCCTGCCGAATATTATGGTAAAGGCTTGGTGAATATCCCCCAGATATATCGCTCCCTAGTCCAACCCGGTTTCCAAGTCTTAAGAGCTTTTTGGTGGGTAATACACCATTACCAAAATAAATATTAGAAAGCGGACAATGGGCAATCGTTGTTCCTCGTTGACGGACCGTCGTTAAATCAGCAGCCGTTAGTTGAGTTCCGTGTGCCATGACCGACTTATCCGTTAAAAGGTGAAACCGATCCATAACTGCAGTATCATGCATCCCAAATCGCTTAATTGCATATTCATGTTCCCAATTGCTCTCACTTAAATGCGATTGAATAGGTAAGTCATATTGGTGCGCTAGTTGGCCTAAACCAAGCAATGCCTTATCAGTACAGCTAGGAACAAAGCGTGGTGTAATAACTGGCATAACGGTTGCACTCGTGTTCTTTCTTAACTCAAGAATCTCCTGAATAAACTTCTCTGTATCCCTAAGCGCAGCTGCTGAAGTTTGGTTACGATAATACGTTGGCGTTTGGTCGGGATTATCCATAACCACCTGGCCAACAAACGCCCGTAGTCCATAATTGACTGCTTGCCGTGCTAATTCAAGATTTGCATCGTTATGGATAGTGCCAAACATCAATGCTGTTGTAGTTCCTTGGCTAAGCAATTCATGGATAAAATCATGGTAAACGCGACGCGCATAACCTTTATCAGTAAACCGAGCCTCCAACGGGAACGTATAGTGATTTAACCAGTCAGATAACGGAAGGTCAAGTGCTAACCCAGCTTGAGGCCATTGGGGAGCATGAACATGAAGGTCAATAAATCCAGGTAATAAATATTGATTCGCCTGTAATTTAATCAGCCGGTCTTTTTCCCTTGCTTCATTCAATAAAGCTAAATATTTCTTATCATCTGGGGATAATGTTCGGCTTATGGTCCCACTATGATCAATACAGATTAAATTATCTTTATGAACTTCTACCTCATTAACATCTTTAGAAGTATAGTAAGTCCCACAAATAACTAGGTTCTCCATTAAATAGTTCCCTTTCACTAAATTTGTATTCCTAGATTAACACGAACTATTTTATTTGTAAAGAACTAATTATTCGCTTTTAACTAATAAAAAAGAAAAGAGCTTAAAGACTAATTCGTCTTTAAGCTCAATTTAAGGCTTAATTAGCAACTACTCTTAGTTGTTGCCGCTTTCCTTAATAATCTTTTCTTGAACAGACTTAGGAACAGCTGAGTAGTGATCGAAAGTCATAGTGAAGGTACCACGACCCTGAGTAGCAGAACGAAGGGCAGTAGCGTAACCGAACATTTCTGAAAGTGGAACAAATGAGTGGATTTGTTGAGCATTACCACGTTCTTCCATACCATCAATGGTACCACGACGAGCAGTAACTTGACCCATAACATCACCCATGTTGTCTTCAGGAACAACGATATCAACCTTCATGATTGGTTCAAGGATAACTGGATCTGCCTTCTTAGCAGCATTCTTCAAGGCAAGTGATGCAGCAACCTTGAAGGCGGCCTCACTAGAGTCGACTTCGTGGTAACTACCATCGTAAAGCTTAGCGTGCATATCAACAAGTGGGTAACCTGCTAATACACCGTTTTGCATAGCTTCCTTCAAACCTTGTTCAACGGCAGGGATAAATTCACGAGGAACAACACCACCAACGATAGCGTCTTCGAATTCAAATCCTTTACCTTCTTCAAGTGGTGTAAATTCGATCCATACATCACCGTATTGACCCTTACCACCAGATTGACGAACGAACTTACCTTGTGCAGATACCTTCTTAGTAAATGCTTCACGGTAGGAAACTTGTGGCTTACCAACAGTAACTTCAGCGTGGAATTCACGACGAAGACGTTCAACAATGATGTCCAAGTGAAGTTCACCCATACCGGCAATCAAAGTTTCACCAGTTTCAGGGTTAGTTTCAGCCTTGAAGGTTGGATCTTCTTCAGCCAACTTTTGGAGACCCTTGTCCATCTTATCTTGGTCAGCCTTTGACTTAGGTTCAACGGAAACTTGGATAACTGGGTCAGGGAAGTCCATTGATTCAAGTTGAAGTGGGTGATCTGGATCAGTCAAGGAATCACCAGTACCAGTGTTCTTCAAACCAATAGCAGCGGCAATATCACCAGAGAATACTTCTGGAATTTCGTGTTGTTGGTTAGAGTGCATTTGAAGCAAACGACCAATACGTTCACGCTTATCCTTAGTAGCGTTAAGAACGTATGAACCTGATTGAAGTGAACCAGTGTAAACACGTAAGAATGTCAAACGACCAACGAATGGGTCAGTAGCAATCTTAAATGCCAAAGCAGCGAATGGCTTGTCATCACCGGCAGTCAATTCAACTTCATTACCATCAGCATCGTGAGCAACGAATGGCTTAACATCAAGTGGTGATGGTAAGTAGTCGATAACAGCATCAAGCATCATTTGGATACCCTTATCCTTGTAAGCTGAACCAGCCAATACAGGGAAGAGCTTTTGTTCCAAAGTACCCTTACGAATAGCAGCCTTAATTTCATCAACAGAAATTTCGTCACCTTCAAGGTACTTTTCCATGATGTTGTCATCAATGTCAGCTAAGGTTTCGATCAAAGCATCGTGACGCTTTTGAGCTTCTTCCTTCATATCATCAGGAATGTCAACAGTGTCCCAGCTAGTACCAAGCTTATCTTCATCGTAAACATAAGCAACCATCTTAACTAAGTCAACAACACCAGAGAAAGTATCTTCGGCACCAATTGGCATTTGGATTGGCAATGGAGTAACGTTCAAACGATCCTTGATAGTTTGAACTGAGTAATCAAAGTTGGCACCAACCTTGTCCATCTTGTTAGCGAACACGATCCGTGGAACATTGAAGTCATCAGCTTGACGCCAAACAGTTTCAGTTTGTGGTTCAACCCCAGCTTGGGCATCAAGAACAGTTACGGCACCATCAAGAACCCGAAGTGCACGTTCAACTTCGACAGTGAAGTCCACGTGTCCTGGGGTATCGATAATGTTAATCCGGTAATCCTTCCAAACGGCAGTAGTAGCTGCGGAAGTGATAGTGATACCACGTTCCTTTTCTTCATCCATCCAGTCCATTTGTGAAGCACCATCGTGGGTTTCACCAATCTTGTGAATCTTACCAGTGTAGTAAAGAATCCGTTCAGTGGCAGTCGTCTTACCGGCATCGATATGGGCCATGATACCGATGTTACGAGTCTTGTCAAGAGGGTATTCACGTTTGTTAGCCATCTTAAAAGTGTATCTCCTTCCAGAATATGGTTATTTTAAATCGAACTTTATTTAGAAAAAGGGATGACGGTTATTCAATAATCTACGTCACCCCTATATTGTAACTGGTTAGACAACCGGTTTCAATTCGCAGTGATTACCAACGGTAGTGTGCGAAAGCACGGTTGGCTTCAGCCATACGGTGAGTATCTTCACGCTTCTTAACTGAAGCACCAGTGTTGTTTGAAGCATCAATAATTTCGCGTGCAAGACGTTCAACCATTGTGTGTTCACCACGCAACCGTGCGTATTGAACAATCCAACGAAGACCTAAAGTGGTCCGACGTTCTGGACGAACTTCGATTGGAACTTGGTAGTTTGAACCACCAACACGGCGAGCCTTAACTTCAAGAACAGGCATAACATTTTCCATAGCTTGTTCGAAAACTTCTACAGGGTTGTTACCTGTTTCATTCTTAATTTCATCAAAAGCTGCATACAAAATCTTAGTAGCAGTTCCGCGCTTACCATCGATCATCAAGTGGTCAATCAAGCTGGTAACCAACTTTGAGTTGTACATTGGATCTGGTAAAATTTCACGCTTTTGTACATGTCCTTTACGTGGCATTACTTAATCCCTCCTAATATTTTACTTCTTGTCCTTAGGCTTCTTGGTACCGTACTTAGAACGTGATTGCATCCGTCCTTCAACACCGGCAGTATCAAGAGTACCACGAACGATGTGGTAACGAACCCCAGGCAAATCCTTAACACGACCACCACGAATTAAAACAACTGAGTGTTCTTGGAGGTTGTGACCAATACCAGGGATGTAAGCAGTAACTTCAATCAAGTTTGAAAGACGTACACGGGCGTACTTCCGCAAAGCTGAGTTAGGCTTCTTAGGTGTCATAGTACCGACACGGGTAGCAACTCCACGCTTTTGTGGTGATGGTGTCTTAACTTCTTCCTTCTTAAAAGTGTTGTAAACGTAACCAAGAGCTGGTGACTTTGACTTGCCCTTGTGGCTCTTACGGCCCTTACGTACCAATTGGTTAATGGTTGGCATAATTTTTCCCCTTCCTAATTTTTAAGTCCACACATCCAGGTGGTTCTTTTTTGCGAATAAAAAAAGTTCTTGGATGATATTAAATTATGTGCCTTCGTTGACGCAAAGTCTGCCCAACGACAGACACCGACGTTGCTATAAAAAGCACCTTTAATAGACTATCACGGACTACCAGTAATGTCAACGAAGTCTCAATAAATTTTCTAAGTAACATTTCGTGATTTTTACGTTATGTATCTATAGCATAACTTTGGGAGATGATCACGTTGCTTTTTATACTTATTAATTGTTGTATTCTTGTTACTCTCGCGTCCTTTACCACCCTTTGCGCTCAACGGCAGCTCAATAATCAGTTGCCGTGGTCACCTAAACGTTCTTTTTGTGATCATTGCCATCACACATTACGTTGGTGGCAACTGATCCCCATCTTCGGTTTCGTCCTTCAACTAGGACACTGCCACTGGTGTAATAAGCGAATTTCGCTATTTTTTCCGCTATCAGAACTAATAATCGTCTTAGTCACCCTCAAAGCCTTCACTTACTCCTGGTACCACAATCTTGTTCTCACCTGTGTTTTACTTACACTCTTATACCTTTCAACCACCGACTTTATTGCCCAAGTAATCTATCCGGTCGCCATAATTGGTTTGTTTCCACTCATCCTTATTCTCCCTCAACAACATTTTTCGATTATAAATATCACAATTGAACTCTTAATTATTTCTGGCTTCCTATTTACACTTCAAACGATTACTAAAGGCCTTGGCACTGGTGATATTGAATTTATCCTTGCAACCAACATTATTTGTCACTGGGAAGCAACCGCCCAGATTGTTTTAATTGGCTGCTTACTTACTCTTATCCCTGCGATAATTAAAAAGGACAGAAAGCTGCCCCTCGTCCCTGGATTAGCTTTGGGCTTTATCCTGAGGTTGCTTTTCTGTCCCTACTAAGGTTTCATCTGTCGAATCGTTTTTTATTTTAACAAGGAATAATTGTTCGCCATACTGAGCAAGGTTTTCAATATTTTGAAGTAACAATAGTAACCATGAAAATGAAAGGGCAAATTCAATTAGTTCAAACGCTGTTAATGATAGGTAATTTGCTAGCTCAAAGATAATATATTCTGCCCCCATCACCACACCAATTACATAGGAAATCGTCAAAAATTGCTTAGTCACTTCTGGCAAGATCCACCTAATTGCAACGATTAAAATTAACATAATATAAACTAACCACATTGAAATCCGGTCATGAAGGATATGAAACTTAGGATCATTGGGGAATAACCCAATTGCTGCAATACAAGCAGCCTCACCATACAATAACCAGCGCAATAATTGCGTCTTAACTCCCGGATACTTCCGTTGCAAATTAACAAAAAGGTAATCAACCAGTGCAATCATTAATAATCCCGAAAAAATCAAGGTTACATTAAATTGCAAATTTGCTGGATTCTGTGATGTCCCTAAAAAGCTAAAATTGTGTTTCCACCAGTCTCGGGTAGAATTTGTAAGCATGGAAAACAGCATCCCACCGATAATCATGATCGTTAGTAAATTAGTGATGATTCCTGAAGTAAGGGTTAAGGCAAGGTTAATCATCAAATAATTAATTAGCGCAATAATTACAAAAACAAAAGTAGTTGAAGTATAGATATCAAAGCGCGCATCCATAAAAAGTTTCCCTAACAACCAAAAGAAAGCTGAAAATGAGAACGCAATAATCAACCCACAAGCAATTGTAATTGTCGGTAAGCTTCGCCAATAAACATTCCTCGTTGGTCCATTATTTCGTAGCTTAGTAACAATAAAACTAACCACAAAGACAAACAACCCACTTACCAAACTTAGTAACATCGAACCATTAGCAATCGAATAATCCCCAGTAATTGGCACTGTCCTCATATGGTGATTACGACAAAAAATAAAAAATGCAACTGTTAATAAGATAGCTGGTAAGATATACCAATATAATTTAATTCGTGGTAATTGATCAGTTACCTTCGAAGGCCTAATAGTAATTTCATTATGGTTAACATTTAATTCTAGTTGTTCATTTGATTTAAAACCCGTCTTTTTCATTGCTGACGCTGGAATTTCAATAGTATATCTTGACATTATTTCTCCCAAAAGTAATGGAGAACCATAGTAACTTAAACTACAGTTCCCCTGACGTTAATTATCCAATATTTAAAATAGCAAAAAGGACCATGACAATCAAGTCACGGTCCTTTTCAAATACTAGTTAATTAGTTTTGCTTGTCTTCTTCCTTCATCTTGGCTTCTAAGTCCTTAATGGAGTAAGCAGCAACATTAACTTCCTTCGGCTTAATGTTCCGGTATGTACTCATACCAGTACCGGCAGGAATAATCTTACCGATAATAACATTTTCCTTCAAACCAACTAATGGATCGTTCTTACCACGAATAGCAGCATCAGTCAGAACACGAGTAGTTTCCTGGAATGAAGCAGCTGATAAGAAACTGTTAGTTTCAAGGGCAGCCTTGGTAATACCTAAGATAACTGGACGAGCTGTAGCAGGAATGTTACCAGCTATCAATGTCTTGTAGTTAGCGTCACGGAATTGACCAATATCCATCAATTGTCCTGGTAACATATCAGTGTCACCTGGATCCATGACACGTACTTTCCGCATCATTTGACGAATCATAATTTCAACGTGCTTATCTAACAGATCAATACCCTGCATACGGTAAACTTTTTGAACTTCAGCAAGGAGGTATGTTTCTGTAGAAAGAACATCACGAACACGAATCAATTCCTTAGGATCAATTGAACCTTCGTTAAGGGCAGTACCACGGTGAATGAAGTCCCCTTCAGCTACCCGCATCCGAGCAGTAATTGGTAAGGTGTATGTCCGGGTATCAGTTTCACCCTTAACAGTAACATCCTTAGTCCGTTCTGCAGGATTTTCTTCGATTGATTCAACTTCACCAGTAACTTCAGTAATTGTTGCACGACCCTTAGGATTACGTGCTTCAACAATTTCTTGGATACGTGGAAGACCTTGGGTAATATCGTCGTTACCGGCAACACCACCAGTGTGGAAGTTCCGTAAGGTCAATTGAGTACCTGGTTCACCAATTGATTGAGCTGCAACAGTACCAACTGCTTCACCGGCTTCAACACGGTCACCAGTAGCGGCGTTCCGGCCGTAGCACCGTTCACAAACACCGTGTTCAGTGTTACAAGTAAATGCGGAACGAATAGTAACCTTCTTCACACCAGCATCAACAATCTTTTGTGCCATTTCTTCATCAATCAGAACGTTCTTACCAACGATCTTTTCACCAGTCTTTGGATCAAAGACTGACTTCATCGTGTAACGACCCATAATCCGATCGTAAAGTGGTTCAATCATTTCGTTACCGTTTGTAATTGCAGTAACTTCAAGACCACGATCAGTTCCACAGTCCTTTTCACGAACAACGACGTCTTGAGCAACATCAACCAACCGCCGAGTTAAGTAACCTGAGTTAGCAGTCTTCAAGGCAGTATCAGTCATACCCTTACGAGCACCGTGAGAGGAAATGAACATTTCCAGAACTGACAAACCTTCATAGAAGTTAGAAAGAACTGGCAATTCCATAATCTTACCGTTTGGTGAAGCCATCAATCCACGCATTCCGGCAAGCTGAGTAAAGTTAGAAATGTTACCACGAGCACCTGAGTCAGACATCATGTTGATTGGGTTATGGATGTCCATGTGTTCAATCAGCTTGTTTTGAACTTCATCCTTAGCATCGTTCCAAATACCAATAACCCGATCATAACGTTCATCATCAGTAATCAAACCACGACGGAATTGCTTAGTAACCAAATCAACTTGCTTACGAGCCTTCTTAATGATTTCCGGCTTTTCAGGTAAATCATGGATATCTGACATTGCAGTTGTCAAACCAGAAATAGTTGATTCATAGTAACCAAGATCCTTAATCCGGTCAAGGAAAAGAGAAGTCTTGGTAACCTTGTACTTCTTGTAAACTTCAGCAATCAAGTCAGACAAGAAGCCCTTCTTGAATGGTGGAACAAGTGGTGCATTTTCAAGGTAATCATTGATATTTTCACCAGGATCGAGGAAGAAGCGATCATCAACACCCTTAGTGATATTATCTGCGGTTGGTTCGTTAATGTAGTTAAAGTCCTTAGGGAGGATCCGGTTGAACAATAACTTACCAACACTAGTTACCATGATCTTGCCACGTTGTTCTTCAGTGAATGGCTTATCAGGGAATGCAGAAACTTGCACACCAACACGTGTTTGCAATGAAACATAGTTATTCCGGTATGCCATTTCAGCTTCATCAGTATCCTTGAAGATCATTCCTTCACCTTCACGACCCTTATCTTCAGTGGTCATGTAGTAGTTACCGATAACCATATCCTGAGATGGAGAAACAATTGGTTCACCATCACGAGGACTCAAAATGTGGGAAGCGGCAAGCATAAGTAAACGTGCTTCGGCTTGTGCTTCATCTGAGAGTGGCACGTGGATAGCCATCTGGTCCCCATCAAAATCGGCATTGTAAGCAGTACATACCAATGGGTGAAGACGCATTGACTTCCCAGAAACCAGAATTGGTTCGAAAGCCTGGATACCTAACCGGTGCAAAGTAGGTGCCCGGTTAAGGAGAACTGGGTGTTCCTTAATAACATCTTCAAGAACATCAAAGACATCATCATCCCGACGATCGATCTTCCGCTTAGCTGCTTTAACGTTAGCAGATAAACCGCGCTTAACTAATTCATGCATAATGAATGGCTTGAATAATTCAAGAGCCATTGGAACTGGAAGTCCCATTTGGTTCATCCGTAATGATGGACCAACATCAATAACTGAACGACCAGAGTAGTCAACCCGCTTACCAAGTAAGTTTTGACGGAAACGTCCTTGCTTACCCTTAAGAAGGTGAGAAAGTGACTTCAATGGACGGTTACCAGGACCAGAAACTGGACGACCCCGACGACCGTTATCAATCAAAGCATCAACGGCTTCTTGAAGCATCCGCTTTTCATTTTGAACAATGATTCCAGGAGCTTGCAACTTCAAAAGCCGCTTTAAACGGTTGTTCCGGTTAATAACACGCCGGTATAAATCGTTTAAGTCAGAAGTAGCGAACCGGCCACCTTCAAGTTGAACCATTGGACGTAAGTCAGGTGGCATAACTGGAATAACATCAAGAACCATCCATTCAGGCTTGTTACCAGACTTAATGAAGGCTTCCAAAATATCCAATCGACGAATAGCACGGGTCCGCTTTTGACCAGTAGCTTCCTTCAATTCTTCCTTCAGTTCTGCTGCTTCCTTTTCAAGGTCAACGTCAGCTAATAACTTCTTAATAGCAGCGGCACCCATTTCAGCAGTAAAGCGATCACCAAATTCAGCTTTCTTATCACGGTATTCAGCTTCAGAGAGAAGTTGTTTCTTTTCAAGTGGAGTATCACCTGGATCCAAAACAACATATGAAGCAAAGTAAATAACTTCTTCAAGTGAACGTGGACTCATGTCTAAGACAAGACCCATCCGACTTGGAATCCCCTTGAAGTACCAAATATGTGAAACTGGAGCAGCCAATTCGATGTGACCCATCCGTTCACGACGAACCTTTGAACTAGTAACTTCAACACCACAACGGTCACAGACACGACCCTTGTAGCGAATCCGCTTGTACTTACCACAAGCACATTCATAGTCCTTAGTTGGGCCAAAGATTCGTTCGTCAAACAGACCTTGCTTTTCTGGCTTTAAAGTCCGGTAGTTGATTGTTTCGGGCTTCTTAACTTCCCCATAAGACCAACTACGGATCTTATCTGGTGATGCCAGGCCGATCTGCATACTTTCAAATTTATTGACATCAATCAAAGGATTTTTCCTCCTTATTTTAGTAGTTTACGTTCAGTGCTAAGTAAAACTAACTAGTCTTGCTTAGTCTTGTCTTGTTCATCAGTTGTTGCTGCTGACTTTTCAGAAGAAGCTTCTTCCTTCTTTTCCTTTTCTTCAGCATTATGCTTTGCGGCATACTTAGCTAAAGCATCAACATTAACAACTTGATCATCGTCTTCGTCCATGTTCTTTAATTGAACTTCATTGTGGTTACCATCAAGAACCTTCATATCAAGGCCTAATGCTTGTAATTCCTTAACAAGAACCCGGAATGATTCAGGAACACCTGGCTTTGGAATTGGTTCACCATTAATGATGGCATCGTAAGTCCGAACACGACCAACAGTATCATCTGACTTGTAAGTAAGGATTTCTTGAAGGGTGTATGCAGCACCGTAAGCTTCAAGAGCCCAAACTTCCATTTCACCGAACCGCTGACCACCGAATTGAGCTTTACCACCCAATGGTTGTTGGGTAACAAGTGAGTATGGACCAGTAGAACGGGCGTGAATCTTATCATCAACCATGTGGGCTAACTTAAGATAGTGCATTGAACCAACGGCAATCCGGTTTTCAAATGGTTCACCTGTCCGACCATCATAAAGGATTGTCTTCCCATCTTCTGGGAATCCAGATTCCTTAACAGCATCCCAAACATCCTTATCAGTAGCACCATCAAATACTGGTGTTGCCATGTGAATACCAAGACGCTTTGCGGCCATTCCTAAGTGCAATTCAAGCAACTGACCAATGTTCATACGACTTGGCACACCCATTGGACTCAACATAATGTCGATTGGAGTCCCATCTGGCATGTATGGCATATCTTCTTCAGGGACAACGATTGAAACAGTACCCTTGTTACCGTGACGACCTGACATCTTATCACCAACTTGGATCTTCCGCTTTTGAGCGATGTAAACCCGAACCATGGTGTTAACACCTGGTGAAAGTTCATCACCATTTTCACGAGTAAAGACCTTAACGTCTTGGATAATACCACCACCACCGTGAGGAACACGGAGAGAAGTATCACGAACTTCACGTGACTTTTCACCAAAGATAGCGTGAAGCAAACGTTCTTCAGCGGATAATTCAGTCATTCCCTTAGGAGTAACCTTACCAACTAAGATATCGCCGTCGTGGACTTCAGCACCAATCCGAACGATCCCATTTTCATCCAGATCCTTAAGGGCGTCATCACCGACGTTAGGAATTTCACGAGTCATTTCTTCAGGTCCAAGCTTGGTTTCCCGAGCTTCTGATTCGTAAGATTCAATATGGATAGATGTGTAAACATCATCCTTAACCAACCGTTCATTAATTGCGATGGCATCTTCGAAGTTGTAACCTTCCCAGGTCATAAAGGCAATCAATGGGTTTTGACCCAAGGCTAATTCACCTTGTTCCATTGATGGTCCATCAGCAAGGACATCATCATCATCAACATGTTCGCCAACTTTAACAATTGGCCGTTGGTTATAGTTCTTACCACCGTTAGAACGACGGAATTTCATTAACTTGTAAGTATCAAGAGTACCGTCTTCTTCACGAACCCGAACTTCACGAGCATCAACATATTCAACTGTCCCTGGCTTCTTAGCAATCATGGCCACCCCAGAGTCATGAGCTGCTTTGTAGTCAATTCCAGTACTTACTAATGGTGCATGAGGGTTCAACAATGGAACAGCTTGACGCTGCATGTTAGCACCCATCAAGGCACGGTTAGAGTCATCGTTTTCAAGGAATGGAATACATGCGGAAGCAACGGAGACAACTTGTTTTGGAGAAACGTCCATGTAGTCGACGTTCTCAACACTCGTTTCAATGTAATCATCCTTATCACGACACATAACTTGGTCTTCAGCAAATGAACCATCATCATTCAATGGTGTGTTAGCCTGAGCGATAACATAATTATCTTCTTCGTCAGCAGTTAAGTAGTCAATCTTATCGGTTACCTTATGGGTCTTCCATGAAACACGCCGGTATGGAGTTTCAATAAATCCGTACTTATTAACACGGGCATAGGATGAAAGACTGTTAATCAAACCAATGTTAGGACCTTCGGGAGTTTCAATTGGGCACATCCGGCCATAGTGAGTATAGTGAACATCCCGAACTTCATATCCGGCACGATCACGAGTTAAACCACCAGGACCAAGGGCAGAAAGACGCCGCTTATGGGTCAATTCACCAAGTGGGTTAGTTTGATCCATGAATTGTGACAATTGTGAAGAACCGAAGAATTCACGAATTGAAGCAACAACTGGACGAATATTGATTAATTGTTGTGGTGTAACGGTATTAGGATCTTGAATTGACATCCGTTCACGGACAACACGTTCCATCCGTGCTAAACCAATCCGGAATTGGTTTTGTAATAATTCACCAACAGAACGGATCCGCCGATTACCCAAGTGGTCAATATCATCAGTTAAACCAATGCCTTCTTGTAAGTTAAAGAAGTAGTTCAATGAAGCAAGAATATCAGCTGGTTCAATGTGCTTGTATTCTAATGGAATATGACCGTTACCAATAATTGGTACAACACGATCTGGATCTTCATGGGAGTAAACTAAGATCTTTTGAAGCTTTACTGGTTCAGTAACTACAGCTTCATCAGAAGGAGTATAAGTAATCATCTTGAAGTCATCACGATCCAAGTATGGTTCTAACTTCTTCAATACTTCCTTAGTTACCTTGTCACCCTTTTGTGCAAGTACTTCACCAGTATCTGGATCAGCAAGGGTTTCAGCCAAAGTTTCACCAAGAAGACGGTACTTCAACATTAACTTCTTGTTAGTCTTGTAACGACCAACTGGAGCCATATCATAACGCTTTGGATCAAAGAACCGTGCAGTTAACAAGTTCCGAGCTGAGTCAGCGGTCTTTGGTTCACCTGGACGAAGACGTTCGTAAATGTCCTTAAGTGCTTCTTCAACCCGAGAATCTTCAGCATTCTTGTGAACATCCTTATCCAAAGTCAATGATAAGGTTTCACTGTTACCACCAAACATATCAATGATTTCATCATCTGAGCCAAATCCAAGAGCTCGGATTAATTCTGTCATTGGTAGCTTACGAGTCCGGTCAATCCGAACGTAAGAAATGTTTTTGGCATCAGTTTCGTATTCAAGCCAGGCACCACGGTTTGGAATAAATGTAGCACCATAACTTGGCCGACCATTCTTGCCGACTTCTTCACTATAGTAAACACCTGGTGACCGAACTAATTGAGAAACAATAACCCGTTCAGCACCATTAATAATGAAGGTCCCTTGATCTGTCATTAATGGGAATTCACCAAAGAAAACATCTTGAGACTTAATTTCCCCAGTCTCATGGTTAGTAAGACGCAAAGTAACGTGAAGTGGTGCAGAGTAGTTTGCATCATGTTCACGCGCTTCATCAACAGTATACTTAGGTTCCAAAAGTTGATAGTCAACGAATTCCAATGACAACTTCCCTTGGAAATCATCGATTGGCATAATATCATTAAACATTTCCCGTAAACCTTTATCCATGAACCATTTATATGAGTTGGTTTGGATTTCAATTAGGTTTGGCAACTCGAGAACTTCTTTAATTCGGGAGTAGCTACGACGGGTACGGTGCTTACCGTATTTAACTAAATGTCCGGCCAAACTGTTCACCTCTCTAATTTATTCAGTGAGTTTTAAATATTACAATTTGATTACAAATAGGTCAAAATCGTAATTTTGAGCAAAAAAAATCCAAAAACAGTTAAAAACTGCCTTTGGTTTTATTTACTGAACCTAGTGGACAATAGATCACTAAGTTCATATGAGAACTCACAATTACATACTATTATATGATATAAGATTATTAATTAAATGTCAATAGAGTTACTCAAATAATTATTTTGATTTTGAAAGGCCGCTAATAATGCAGTCCAAAATCAACTGATCACGCTGGTCATCGCTAATATTATGACCACCAATTGGTTGGTAGGTACCAAAAATTGGTGAAATTTCGGCTAAGAATAATTCGGCCGCTTCTTGTGGCAAAATATCAGGACGCAATTCTACTTCTGGTTGTTTAAAGTACTCAGCAATTGGTTGAAGATAGTTCATCGCTAAAATCATATTTAGTTTTTGCTGAGAACTCTTTGAAAGTAAATTAATTGCTTGGTGATACTGATCATAAATACTTGCTGGATGATGTTTTTTCAACACAACAGTAATTTGCCACAGTTGTTCATTAGGGGTCAGTTTATGCTTTCGCATCACCTTATTAATGTCTTTACGAACCTTACTACTCAGGTTAGTCATCACATCAAGATAAAGAACTTCCTTATCGCTAAAGTGATGGTAAAGAGCTGGTTGGGTGATCCCGACTTGTTTGGCAATATCACGAGTAGAGGTCTCGCCAAAGCCTTTTTGTAAGAAAAGCTTAGTTGCTGTTCTCATAATTGACTGTCGTGTCTTCTCAAGCTGTTCAGCTCTCTTCATTGTTTATTATCTCCTAACATATTAATCGCATTATAAGTATATAATGCCACCAAAAGTCTGATTTGACAAGCTTCTCAACAAAATTATCTGTTATTCATTTTAATATAGATAAAATAATATTTTATTTATATCATCTTTTATTAAACAGATGATAACATTAATGTTTAATAAAGTTCGAGAAATAAAGAAGTTCCGCCATCCAACAAATTGAATAACGGAACCTCTTTTGTCAAATTAATATTAATTTTTTATCGTTCGTCCTCGACGACTATTTTCACTACTATTTTTTACTTTTAAAGTAATCTTTCCTTGGTGAGCACCGACAACCACATTATCACCGGTTTTAATCTCATCACTTAATAATGCAGTACTTAATGGATCCTCAACCAAATCCTGTAAAGCACGCCGAAGTGGACGAGCACCATATGCCGGATCGTAACCCTTAGTTGCTACAACATCAACCGCTGCAGGAGTGACTTTCAGGTTTATTCCTTGTTCCGCGACCCGTGCTCTTAATCGAGCAACCATTAGTTTAACGATTTGATGAAGTTCATCCTTTTGTAAGGAGTGGAAAATTACCGTTTCATCAATCCGGTTCAAAAACTCGGGACGGAAATGTAACTTCAATTGTTGACGGATTGCAGATGCCATTGCTTGATAGTCTTGACTAACATCTCGTGCACCAAAACCAACTTCCTTCTCATCCTGAAGCTGGGTAGCCCCAAGATTAGAAGTCATAATGATAATGGTATTACGAAAATCTACTTTTCTCCCCTTAGCGTCAGTCAAGTAACCATCATCAAGAACTTGAAGTAACAAGTTAAAGACATCTGGATGAGCCTTTTCAGCTTCATCTAACAGCACAACTGAGTAAGGATGTTGACGAACCTTTTCGGTTAACTGTCCACCCTCATCATAGCCAACATAACCAGGAGCTGCACCAATTAACCGACTCGTACTGTACTTTTCCATATACTCGGACATGTCGATCCGGATCATATTGTCCTCTGAACCAAACATTGCCGCTGCAAGTGCCTTTGCTAACTCGGTCTTCCCGACACCAGTTGGCCCAAGAAACATAAATGAACCAATTGGTCGTTGCGGATCCTTCAACCCACTTCGAGCACGACGAATTGCCTTTGCAACCACAGAAACAGCTTCGTCCTGGCCGATAACCCGGTTATGAAGAACTTTTTCAAGATTAACCAGTCGTTCACTCTCGCTCTTCTTCAACTGGGTTAGTGGAACACCAGTCCATTCAGCCACAATCTTAGCAACGTCTTCTCCAGTAGTATGTAGCTGGTGCTTTGTAGATTGCTTCTCTGCCTTCTTTTCTTGCTCATCAACCTTGGCCTTTAATGTCAATTCTTCTTGACGAAGGTTCGCAGCTTGATCAAAGTCCTGATTCTCAATCGCATTTTCCTTCTTCTGACGAAGTTCAGCTAATTTAGAAGTCAGTGATGGCTGATGCTTTTTCTTTTCTTCAGCATCAATCCGTACCATTGATGAAGCTTCATCAACTAAATCAATTGCCTTATCTGGTAGGTAACGATCAGTAATATACCGACTAGAAAGTTTAACAGCTTGTTTTAAGGCATCATCATCAATCTTGACATGGTGATGTTCTTCATATTTTGGCCGTAAACCGTTCAAAATTTGCAAGGCAGCATTTTCAGATGGTTCTTCAACTTGAACTGTGGCGAACCGACGCTCTAATGCAGCATCCGATTCAATATACTTTTGATATTCATCAAGAGTAGTTGCTCCAATAGTCTGTAAGTCACCACGAGCAAGGGCTGGTTTCAAAATATTAGAAGCATCAATTGCTCCTTCAGCTCCTCCGGCACCAATCAAGGTATGTAATTCGTCAATAAAGAGAATTACGTGACCATCTTTTTGAATCTCATCAATAACCTTTTTTAGACGATCTTCAAATTCTCCTCGATACTTAGTCCCGGCAACTAACGAGCCCATATCAAGCATCATTAAACGTTTTTGCGCTAAATCTTCAGGAACTTCATTATTTGCCATCTGGCGAGCTAACTCTTCCGCCACTGCGGTTTTCCCAACCCCCGGTTCACCGATCAGGACTGGGTTATTCTTTGTCCGCCGACTAAGAATTTGTTCCACCCGTCGCAACTCTTTATCACGACCGATTACGGGATCAAGCTTACCATCTCTTGCCATTTGAGTCATATCTCGAGCAAGCTTATCAAGGGTTGGAGTTCCTGACTTTCTTGCCTGCCGCCTTTGTTGTTTCCCTAACCGTTGTCGTGCTTGAATATCAGAAATACCAAGGCGACGTAAGGTTACCTTACGAATCTGACGTGGTAAAACATCCAGGCTCATTAGAATCCTTGAAGAAAGGATCCCTTCATCGGAAATCAACGCAAGCAAAATATGCTCAGTACCGATCTTTAACGCATTTAACTGTTGTGCTTCCTGACCAGATAACGCTAAAACTTGTCGTGCCTTTGGTGAATACGGGAGATAATCGGCCGGTCCCATGTCATCCATCGTTCCGTAACCAATCATTCTTTCAATTTCCTCTTGAATATCATCGCTGGTAATGGAGAATTGCTCAAAAATCTTGCTAGCAATCCCCTCTTTCTCAATTGCCAATGCAAGTAATAAATGTTCAGTACCCACGGCTTGGTGTTTAAAGTATTTTGCTTGTTCATGGGCAAGTGCTAAGACGTGCTTAGCACTTGGTGTAAACATATTATCCATTAATTACTTTCCCCCTAGCTCTCATACCGTAAACGATTCAGCATTGAAATTAAAATTCTCGCTCTCAAACGAGATTCAACATTACAATCATTCACATTTAGTGTTTGCTTTGATAAGGCAACTAACATTAAGTCCCCCTCTCGCCTCGTCAATACTTTTTCATCATAAAGCGTTCGAATAATATCATAAGCATCACGCTCACTAATCGAATCACCAATTGCTTGGATCAGTGAGTTTAACACATCAACATTATCAAGTAAATTAACCCGCTCGATCCGAATATAACCACCGCCACCACGCTTACTTTGAACTAGGTAACCGTGTTGAATGGTAAATCGTGTCTTGATCACGTAGTTAATCTGTGATGGAACAACGTCAAAATGATTAGCAATTTCTGATCGGCGAATTTCAATCTGAGATGACTCTCCAAGAATTTGCTTCAAATACTCCTCAATAATATCTGAAATACTCTTTTCTTCCATTACATCACCTCCAAATCTTATTTGACTAATCTTGACCAAATTTTACCACAATATTAAATCGGGAACCAGAAAACAGTCTCAATTTAATATGGAATGTAATTTAAACCAGAAAAAGAGACTGGTGGCTCTCCAGTCTCTTTTATTTCAAAAAGGGGATAATTTAGATTAATCTTCTAGGCTGAAATCAACAACGTTCCGACCAACAACCTTGTTATCCTTTAATTCTTGGATCATGTCATTGATTTCACTAAGCTTCCGTGTCTTAACAATTGGGTGAACCTTACCTTCAGCACCAAATTGGAAACATTCAGCCAAGTCTTGACGAGTACCTACTAATGAACCAGCAACGATAATTCCATCAAGAACTGTCTTAGCAATGTTAAGTTTCATGTCACCTTGTGGAAGGGCAACGGCAACTAACTTACCATCTGGACGAAGTGAATCAACCGCTTGGTCAAATGCTGAAGCAGAAACAGCAGTTACAACAGCGGCATGAACGCCACCAACTTTTTCTTGGATTTGCTTATCAACGTCACCATCATGACGGTTAATAAGAATTTCTGCACCATTTTCCTTAGCAGCTTCAAGCTTGTCAGGATTACCATCAACAGCAATAACGTGAGCACCGAAGACGTTGTGAGCAAATTGAATTCCCAAGTTACCAAGACCACCAGCACCAACAATTGATACCCATTGACCTGGCTTAATGTCAGCAACCTTCAATGCCTTGTACATAGTAACACCGGCACAGGTTAATGAGGTAGCTTCAACAGGATCAAGGCCTTCTGGAACCTTAACAGCGTAGTCAGCAGGAACAATGCATTGTTCTGCCATTGCACCATCAGCAGTGTAACCGGCATTCAAAACGTTCCGGCAAAGTGTTTCACGACCAGTAAGGCAGTATTCACAGTGCCCACAGCCCTTAAAGAACCAAGCAATAGATACCCGGTCCCCAACTTTTAAGGAAGTAACGCCAGGAGCAACTTTAGATACACGACCAACACCTTCATGACCAATAATCCGACCTGGCTTCTTGCCAAAGTCACCAGCGGCAACGTGTAAGTCGGTGTGACAAAGACCACAGTATTCCATGTCAACTAAAGCTTCACCCGGCTTAAGATCACGAAGTTTAACATCCTTAACAGTAACGTAACCATCTACTGGATCATTAATAACAGCAGCTTTCATAATCTAAAATCTCCTTTGGACTTGTTATTTATTACACAAGCTATAATACCAAATTAGTTTTGCTTTTTAAAGCGCTTTTGTGAATAAATAAACAGAATTTTTTCAGACCAATATTTCTTTATTTGCCTACTATTTTACTTAATGTAATTGTAATCAGATAATACCAATGTGATTAAATTAGCAAATAAATTCTAATATATAGTCTTATTTTGTTAATCTCTATGTTCGCTTAGGAAGTCACCTTAAAATTTCAACTAATGACCGCTTTCAATTAAAATGCAAAAAGTGCCCCTAATTATGAAGATGGGACACTTTTAAGAATTAAATTAGCTATTGATATTGGGAAGTTATTACTAATAAGTAGAGGATAAATAAAAAGCCTGATGTATTAGCTTATTAAATACACCAGACTTTTTTATTATCGGAATTACAAGATTTGAACTTGCGACCTCTGCGTCCCGAACGCAGCGCTCTACCAAACTGAGCTAAATTCCGAAAAGAAAAAGCGTAGCAACACTGTTCAGTGTGCCACGCTTTTTTAGTAGTGCACCCAGAAGGAGTCGAACCTTCAACCTTCTGATTCGTAGTCAGACACTCTATCCAATTGCGCTATGGGTGCATAAGAGCGGAAGACGG
Source organism: Limosilactobacillus avistercoris (assembly GCF_014836425.1). Taxonomy (GTDB): domain Bacteria; phylum Bacillota; class Bacilli; order Lactobacillales; family Lactobacillaceae; genus Limosilactobacillus; species Limosilactobacillus agrestimuris. The sequence continues at coordinate 76,342 of NZ_JACSQW010000003.1, forward strand.
GATTCGAACCCGCGACCCCCACCATGGCAAGGTGATGTTCTACCACTGAACTACTTCCGCATAACTGCTCTGCAACGATAATTAATATATCACGTGTCACAGACCGATGTCAATACTTTTTTGAAATAAATTTTTATTCCAAATGCGGATGAAGGGACTTGAACCCTTACATCTAAAAGATACAAGATCCTAAATCTTGCGCGTCTGCCAATTCCGCCACATCCGCATATGGAGGATACAGGGCTCGAACCTGTGACCTCCTGCTTGTAAGGCAGATGCTCTCCCAACTGAGCTAATCCTCCGAAAAATGATATATTCATAATGGAACTTTATTAATATATCATCATCTAAAATTAATGTCAACAATTATTTTAAACCAAGTTCAATTAATTTCTGATCAATCATTTTTAACACTTGTTTTGCTGCTTCTGGATCTTCGACAAAGTCATACTTATCCCCATCAATTAACATTTTAGGACTGGCATCATACTGCTTATACCAGTCACGGTAACGCTCATTAAGGTTCTTGTAGTAATTATAAAGAGATGGATCATTTGAAATTTGTTCATATGACCGACCACGTTTTTTAATCCGTTCAAGCATCGTATCAAACGAAACTTGAATTGTGATTAAAAGGTTAGGTGCTTTTTGATGTGGTTGTTCAGGCAATTCTTCCATCATGTTATGTAGTAATGATGAGTAAATATCAGATTCAGTTTCGGTTGCCCGTCCCATATCAGCGTTCAGTTTAAACAATAACGCATCTTCAAAGATTGAACGATCAAGGACATTTAAATCGTTTCCAAATGATTCTTTAATCTCATCTAACCGCCGATTCAAGAAGTAAATTTGTAATAAAAAGCCATACTTTTTTGGATCCTTATAGAAAAGTGGCAAAATCTTATTGTCATCAACTGATTCATAAAATGCTTGGCTATTTAAATGATCTGCAAGTAATCCGGTTAAACTTGTCTTTCCGGCACCTATCGTCCCTGCAAGTGCAATCATTGAATTTTTATCCCCCTTTGTTTGTTAAAAGCAACTTAACCATTCTACCATTGAACAAGGGAAAAAAGAAGAGACTGAATTGGTGTTTAGTTCTCTTTTTATTGTTCTTTTCAAATTACAAAAAAGATCCTGAAGTACCAAGTTTGATAGTACCAAGGATCTCTTATATAGAATAAAATTTTACTAATTATCTTCTGGCTCGTACTTTTCACCCTTAGTTCGCCGAGATAGGTCAACTTTTTTAAGTGGAATAATATGAGTCTTATACCGAATCTTGTAGTAGAAGAACAAAATAAGGAATAGCGGAACACTCATATATGTAATTAGTATATTAGACCAATCGAGTTTGGCAAATGCTTCAACATTTTGACCGCAAATAACGATCGTACAAAGAATGAACGCAAAAATTGGTCCAAATGGGTAAAGGGTGGCATGGTACTTAAGTTCACTTACAGAATGTCCCTGAGCGACATATGCTCTTCTGAAACGATAGTGAGAAATAGCAATTCCTAGCCATGCAATGAAACCACAAAGTCCAGAAGCATCAGTCAAGTAAAGGTAAGCTTGAGGAACAATAAATTGGGTTGCAAAGGCTAAAGTTGAAACTACCATTGTCCCGATCAGTGCATAGATCGGAATCCCCTGCCGGTTAACGTAGCCAAAGAACCGCCATGCATAACCTTCACGGGCCTGTGAATAAAGCATCCGGGTAGAGGCATATAAGCCAGAATTGGCAGCAGAAACAACGGCAGTTAAAATAACTGCATTCATAATACTAGCTGCAACTGCTAACCCAGCCCGCTTAAAAATAATGGTGAACGGACTCATCGTAATATTAGTAACATCAGAATTCAATAAGTTCTTGTCCGTGTAAGGTAGAACACAGGCAATAACAAAAATTGCAAAGATGTAGAATAAGAGGATCCGCCAGAAAGTTGAATGAATTGCCTTTGAGATAGATTTTTCCGGAGTAGCAGCTTCACCAGCAGTAATTCCGACTAATTCCGTTCCCTGGAAGGAGAATCCGGCAACTAAGAACACGCTAATGATTGCTGGGATCCCACCGACAAACGGTGCTTTTTTGTAATGAAAATTGCTAAAGCCAACTGGTTGACCACCCATAATTCCAAAGATAATTGCAACACCAACAATTAGGAAAACGACAACGGTTATTACTTTAATCAAAGCTAACCAGTATTCTGTTTCCCCATATGAACGAACTGATAAATAGTTAATTAAGAAAACAAGGACTAAAACAATCGTACTGAATATCCAACTCGGAACACGCGGCAGCCAGAAATTCATCACAATTCCTGCACTGGTCACATCAACCGGGATTGTAATGGCCCAATTAAACCAATAGTTCCACCCCATTGCGAACCCTAAAGCGGTATCAACAAACTTTGAAGAAAAGGCGGAGAATGAACCAGTGAGTGGCATATAAGTGGACATTTCACCTAAACTGGTCATTAAGAAATAAACCATAATTCCCATGATACCGTACGCAACTAGCGCGCCACCTGGTCCTGCGGTTGAAATAGCTGAACCACTCGTAATAAATAGCCCAGTACCAATCGTTCCACCTAAAGCAATCATCGCTAAGTGACGGGTCTTAAGGGTTCTTTTTATCTGCCCCTGACCACTACTCGTATCTTCTGACATTTTAATTCCTCCCCATATATCTGAGCGATTAAGCAATTAAAAAAGGTCTTCTAATAAGGCAACCCCATTAGAAGACCCAAAATTATCATTGAATCGTTCAGCGAAGCGCCCCGCGATTTATCGCGACAGTCCATGACTTTTTCAACCATGTCCCAACCCTTCTTAGAATAAGCTAAGAAAGATTTCGGCACTCCTTCCTTTCAAGACTACTCCGGAACTTATTTTCCTAATAGTCCATACTGATAAAGAATGCAACCTCTTCATTTTGACAATATTATACTCTCATCATTTAATAACGCAAGTTTTGCTTCCTACCCTAACGTTCCCAACACTCAATCATACCGGCTTTTATTGCTATTTGGATAAAACCACATCGCTTGAGTACCCACTTTGAAGATTCATTATTCTTCTTGGTCTCAGCGACTAATTTAACGTTATACTTATCTAACTCCTGACAAACAGCGCTTAAGGCTTCTATCATGTAACCACAGTGTTGAGCCGGAGGAGTAAGGAGGTAGCCAATCTCGTACTTTTTTGGAAACACCTCCCCATTTTCTCCATAAACATGAAGAAGAATGATTATTCCAAGTAATTGTTGTTTATCTCTCGTTTTAATTTGTAATACACACTCTGAATGACAAAGTAGTTGCAAAGAATTTAACTCAACCTTCCCAAACGAAACTAGGCCAGCTCGCCTAAATAATGACTGGTACCTCAGTAGAGGAGTTAATGAAGCCGCTTCTTGGGATCGAACACGTTTAATAATTAGCCGACTAGTCTTTATTATCATTTATCATCCTCCTATTTCCCGGGAAATAAAAAAGCGCAATCAAGATCGAACAGGATCCTTCGCGCTTTAACCTAATAAATTGAATTACTAAATACCTTCATCTCGCGAAAATTTGGTGCCCAAGCAACATATAACCATTCAGCCACTTGAAGCCAAGCGTATGCCAATAGCATTGCTGCAAGTGTATCTACTGGCCAGTGAGCATAAAGGTATACTCGAGAAACCGCTAAGAAGAAGATCGCGAAAATCAGTAATAACTGACAAATTGTTCGAACAGCTGCCCGTTGGATAATTGGAATTACCACCAAGAAGAGGATTCCGGCAACTAAAAACAAGCCAAGGGTGTGACCACTTGGAAAACTATAGCCATCATCAGTAACGAGGTGTTGTGCTGGACGAGCCCGTTTTACAAAGTGTTTAACGATGGTTCCTAAGACATCCCCACCAAGGATTGTGCAAATTGCCCATACCGCAGGGATCCGGTAATTTTTCAACCATAAAACAATTGCGATTATCAGAACCCATAGTAGGTCAAGCTTTGGACTAGCCAAAAAAGAGATTAAGGTCATTAAGGCATGGAACCAACCAATGTTCTCCAAACGTTGACTTGTGAACAAGGATTGAAAAATAGCATCCATCGTGGTTCCGATCGTCGAGTTGAACTTAATCATTAACATCAAAACAATAAAAACAACCCCGCTAATGGTGAATCGTTTCCATCGCTGATTATCTGGAACAATTAACATTATCTTTCTCCTATCATCTATATAAGCATTAGTTTAGAGTATACCATACCATTAAGCTTTTGATTTTGAAGTTTTCGATAAAGTACGAATATATTTAACGGCCCGAATCAATAATTCACCAAGTCCAAAGCCAAGGGTGATCGCACCGGCAATTACAATTACCTGGTAAAGGTAAAACATCGCTAAAGGATAATTACCTAGCGCAAAATTACGAACCATTTTATAAGCTTGTCCCCCAGGAACAAACGTTACTAACGCGGGAACATTAAAAACAATCATCGGCATTTTTAAATGACGAGCTGCGACCATGCTAAATAGTGAAATCAAGATAGCAGCAAACAGGTTACTAATTGCTAGTCCTACGTGATGATGATAATAGATGAGCCAATATATAACCCAAACCCCACCACCAATTATTCCAGCCATATTGTAGGCCCGTACTGGAATATGAAGTAAAATTCCGAAGCATACGGTTGAGACATACGAAAGAATAAATTGCAAAAATAAATTTTCCCAGTTCATTGGCTCCTCCTAACTAAAACGCATAACAATTACGATCGCACTTCCAATTGCAACTGCAGTTAAAATTGCCTCAATTCCTCGAGTTGGGGCACTGATTAGGTTTCCGGAAACCAAATCTCGCACCGCATTTGTTATCGGAATTCCAGGAACCAGTGGCATAACGCCACCAATAATGATTGAATTTGCGTTATGGGTCCACCCAAATTTTACGGTTAGAATTGCTAAAATACCAATTACTAACGAAGCACAAAATTCACCAAGATATTGAATTTTAAACTTACGAACTACGAAGGAAAAAACAGCATAACTTAAGCCACCAATGATAAAAACTGCCCACCAGTCTACCACGTCACCTGTAAAAACAACCATTAAAGCAGCACTTAAAACAGCTGCTGCAAGAGTTTCTAATGGATTTTGCCACCATCCACTTACCTGTCGCTCAACCGACTTCAACTGAGCATAAGCTTCAGGTAGTTCAATCACGCCACTGGCTAGTTCCCGCGAAACTTCATTTACTGCCGCTACTTTACTAAGATCGTTCTTTCGCCGCCGAATATCTGCAACTTGTGAATTAGGAAGATCATCACTACTAGCAACAATCCCAGTTAAGGTCGTAAAGGCTTGAAATTTTCTTAAACCAACATTTTTAGCCATTCGATCCAGGGTATCGTTCACCCTTTCCATATTTGAGCCATTTTCAATCAGGAGTCTCCCCGCAAGGACACAGGTTCGTAAGGCAAGAATTCGTCGTTGTTCCGTTATCATTAGTTTTCCCTCCTTAATAACAAGGTATATTAAAAGAGGCTGGGAATTACCTCAGCCTCTTTACATCAATTATTTACCTGTATCAGCCTTGATAAAGATATTATGTGATGCCTTGTATGAAACATTCAGTGGTGTATCTTCACCATCTTTTTCAATTACTAATGGTCCTTCAAATGGTTCATGACGAATCACTTTAACAGTATCATCTGGCCGTAATTTTAATTCTTCAAGGTATGTTAACAATTCATGATTATCCAAGAAACGTTCAAGTTGAACTGTCTCTCCATCATTGGCATCCGCTAATAAGCGATGGGAAACATCTGGGAATTGTCCACTGGCTGATGGAATTACCCCACCATGTGGACATGCTTGTGGGTGCTGTAAAAAATTGTCCAGCGCCGTTGCTAACCGGTCACTGGTTTGGTGTTCCAAAACTTCCGCTTCTGAGTGAACATCTGCAAAATTATAATGCAACTTATTAACCAGGAACGTTTCCCATAGACGATGCTTACGAACTAATTCAGCCGCATACTTTTGTCCCTTTTCAGTTAACGAAATTCCAGCATATGGTTCATGAACTACTAGTCCCTCATCTGATAATTTTGAGACCATTTCAGTTACAGAACCAGCTGCGATACCTAGGCCCAAAGAAATATCCTTATTTGAAACCTTTTTGTGGCTACCACCAAGCTCAAAGATAATCTTAAGATAATCTTCTTTCATCGGTGTCAAGGGCTACATCCTCCTCTACATTGTTTCTCGGCCTACGAACGGTCTACTAAGTTAATTAATAATAACATATTTGATTATAGCATAACTAATAAATAACTTCTTCGGATACCCTAATTTTTTTGTTAGTTATTATTTTAATATGATAAACTTAAAATAACATATACATTAATGAGGAGTTTTACAATGGATGAACAAATCACGGGAAAGCGTTTTTTAGCAGTAACCGTACTAAATGTTCTAATTACTGTTGTGGAAATTATTGGGGGCCTAGTTTCAGGAAGTTTAGCATTGCTATCCGATGCCTTTCATAACTTGGGGGATTCTTTTTCAATCGTCCTTGGTTATTTTGCCCAAATGATCGCAAACAAACCAGAAACAAGTAAAAGAACATACGGATACCGTCGAGCTGAAATACTAGCTGCAATGGTAAATGCTGCTTTTCTAGTAATCGTTTCAGTTTTTTTAATTATTGAAGCTGTTAAACGACTTCAACAACCAGCACATATCAACGGTGAAATAATGTTAATTGTCGCCGTTGTTGGTTTAGTTGCTAATCTTCTTTCAGCAATCCTCCTTCATGCCGGCAGCCACAGTAACTTAAACGTTAAGGCAACTTACCTCCATGTTTTAAGTGATGCTCTATCTTCATTTGCAGTTATCATCGGCGGGGTAATCTTAACCTTTGTTAACATCACCTGGCTTGACCCTGTCTTAACAATTGCTGTAGCTATCTACATTGCCTACGAAGCATGGCCAGTAATTAAACAGACCGTTACTATCCTGATGGAATCAGCACCAAAGCTTGATTATAAGGGAATTGAACAGGACCTAATCCAAATTGACGGTGTTACTGCAGTGCACCACGTTCATGCTTGGATGATTGATGAAAAGCGGATTATCTTTTCTGCTCACTTAAATTGCCATGATATGAAACTTAGCGATGTCGAAAAAATTTACCGACAAGTTGATAAACTATTAAATGAAAAATACGGAATCTGCCACGTCACTATTCAAGCAGAGTACCATCGAGGAAAAGATGAGGAATTCTTTGATACGGACGTCGACGAAGAAAATTTAATTAAATGATTAAAAAGGCCTAGGCGAAAACTAAAACGTTTTTCCTAGGCCTTAATATTATATTTAAACTAGAATAACCTACCAACACCATAGTGGATAGCAACCGTGATTAGCGCAATAATAATGTTTCGAATAACAGCAATTTTTACCAAGCCATTTCCAAGTTTAGAACTAATGTACCCAGTTAGTGCACTTGTTAATACAACCGCTAAAATAACTGCATACCACTTATAGGCGGATGGTGCGAAAGTCATTGCGCAGAGAGGGAAAATACCTCCAGCAGCTGCTGAAAATAGAGAGGAGAAAGCGGCATCCCATGGATTCAAGTAGTGACCTAATTCAATATCATACTTAACCCGTACAACGGTTTCCAAGGGCTTTTTATTAAGCAAATCTTTGGCAATTGCTAGCGAAGTTTCGGGAGTAACTCCTTTACTGACATAATAGTCCTTAACTGCCGCAACTTCACTTTCAAAATCTGTTTTTAATAAGTGCCGTTCATTTTTAACCGCTGATTGTTCAGTATCCTTTTGGGTCGAAACAGAAGCGTATTCACCAGAAGCCATTGAAAAGGCACATGCTAGCAAGTCTGAAAGACCAGCAATAAAAATTGTAAACCGATCAGATGTTGCCGCCGCAACTGAAACTAAGACACCAACAACGGTTAAAATTCCATCATTAGAACCTAAAACTCCAGCACGAAGCGTGTTGAGTTTTTCTTCCATTGTTTGCTTTTGATGTTTTTTCTTTGCCATTTCTCAACACCCCCTAATGTGCTAATAACTGCCCAATAATATAGGTAACACCCATCGTCAATAAACCAGCAATCGCATTTCGAATACTCCCCTTAAGGCGATCTGATTTACTCAAAATGGCTGCACAGTAACCGGTGATAAGTAAGGCAATTAAAACTGCAATGGCTGTCGCAAAGATCCGAACGTTTGCTGGAGAAAGTGTAACAGCAAGCATCGGTAAAATTGAACCAGTTGGAAAAGAAATAAATGAAGCAATCGCTGCAGCATAGGGACTAGTAAAGTATCTTGGATTAAAGCCATACCGTTCCTGAACAACGGTCGATAAAGCATCTTTATCCATTAATTCCTTCGTTGCTTGCTTAGCCAACTTAGGATCAATATCTTGAGCTTCATACTTTTTTTGAACATAGTCGAATTCCTTTTGATACTGATCACTTAAACGCTGACGTTCGCTAATTAACGCCATTTTTTGCGAATCCTTCTGGGTAGATACTGATACATACTCTCCCATACACATTGAAATCATGCCGGCAAGTGTTCCTGACAGTCCAGAAATCAAAATCGAATAAGAGTTATTGGTTGCCGCAGCAACACCAATAACGATTCCGGCAATTGAAATGATACCATCATTGGCCCCCATTACACTGGCCCGTAAAACATTAACTCTTTGAGCCAGTGACATTTTCTTTTTGGTCATTTCAAAAACTCCCCTTTTTAGATTAGAATCATTATAACATTCCTTGAAAGTAGATCAATAATTATGTTAGTAGTACTCATCCTAATTTAGAAAGATTATTAATTAGCTATCAAAGGATAAGAGGTCGGGAAAAAGCTTTCACTTTTTCACCGACCTCTTTATTCATAATGAATTAATTTCTTAAATAAGTGCTATTTACTAATTAGAAATAATTATTCATATCTTTGAACTGCAGTTGTCCGAATAACAAATACGGAAGTCCCTGCATGCTTAGTCATGTAAGATGCTTGGGAACCAACAGCCTTACGGTTACCCCACTTACCAATTGAACCAACAACTAATAAGTCTGGTTGGAATGCTGGAATGACGTGGTTGCAAATCCGTTCAGCTGGACGATCACCTTGATCAACAATTCCTGTAATCTTTTTTGGATCAACACCGTAGTCTACAGCAGCCTTTACGTATTCGTTAACCCGCTTCCGTAATTCATCAGCAGAGCTGTGAACGTAGTCTTTGTCAAGAATTTGATAAACGTTAACGTCATCAGTTTCCAAAATAGAAACAATCCCTAATTCAGAGCCATCACGTTTTGCCTTATCTACCGCATATGAAAAAGCGGCCCGGGCATCAGGTGCATCGTCGACACCGACAAGGATCTTCTTGAACTTCTTTGGCTTAATTTCAAACATTAAACTATTCCCCTCTCTGTGGTCCTGACGATCAATAGATTATCTCGATCGCAGTAAGTTTCACCTACTATGTTACTACTTATCAAATATTTGTAAATATTTATTTTGGTAGACCTAAAACAATATTCTATAGAATTAAATATTGATTATTTTTAAATTTTTATATTCGACAGGGCTTTCTTGCCTGTAGATCCAACAAGTTCTATAATTTAATTGTTTTAGTCCTCGTGGCCACAAACGATACTGTATATTTAGGGGAGAGTAAAACGCAATGTCAATGATAGAATTCCATAATGTCCAAAAATACTATGGTAAGTTCCATGCATTAAAGGACATTAATTTAACAATTGATGCTGGTGAGACCGTTGTTCTAATCGGTCCCTCTGGATCTGGGAAAAGTAGTCTGATTCGGACAATTAATGGTTTGGACCCAATTCGTGACGGAAAATTAATTGTTAACGGTTTTGATTTAGCTGATAAAAAGACTAACGTTAACTTAATTCGGAAAGATGTCGGAATGGTCTTCCAACATTTCAACCTCTACAATAATAAAAATGTTTTGGAAAATATCATGCTAGCACCACGAATCGTTCTTAAACGTCCAGAAAAAGAAAATCGTGAATTTGCAATGCAACTTCTTGAAAAGGTTGGGCTTGCAGATAAAGCTGATAACATGCCAGCACAACTATCTGGTGGTCAAAAGCAGCGAATTGCAATTGCACGAAGCCTCGCAATGAAGCCTAAATGTCTCTTGTTTGATGAACCGACAAGTGCCCTTGACCCAGAAATGATCGATGATGTCCTTAACGTAATGAAGGATATTGCAGAAAACTCGAAAATGACCATGTTAGTTGTTACCCACGAAATGGGCTTTGCACGTGATGTTGCGAATCGGGTTATTTTCATGGCTGATGGACGAATTATCGAAGATGACTCTACTGAGAAATTCTTCGGTGACCAACCAACCACACAACGTGCTCGCGACTTTATGAGTAAGATTAGCGGACACTAGAAGGAGGCCAAAATAATGAAAAAGATTTGGCACTTACTAACGGTTGTCGCAATTACTCTCGTTAGTCTTACAACCCTTTCTGGTTGTAGTTCAGTTGCCAACCAGGACATTTTAAAAGCTGATCAAAAGAGCAAGCAAATTACTTGGGGGGTTAAGGCTGATACCAAACTGTTCGGTTTGGAGGATATTCGGACTGGCAAACTTGAGGGATTTGAAATCGATCTTGCCAAGGCAATGACAAAAGAAATTCTTGGACCTCAAGGAAAAGCCGTTTTTGTTCCGGTTACTAGTAGTACACGGGTTCCATTACTAAAGAACGGAAACATTGATGCAATCATGGCTACCATGACTATTACTCCAGAACGGGAAAAACAAGTTGATTTTACCAAGTCATACTTTGATGCTGGTCAATCTCTTTTAGTTAAAAAAGGTAGCCCCATCAAGAATATCCAGGATCTCAATAAACCAGGTAAAGTAATCCTTGGTGTATCTGGTTCTAACTCAGTTAAAAATATTGCTAAATTTGCACCAAAAGCACGAGTACTCCAGCTTTCAGACTATGCCCAAGCAATGACAGCATTAAAGTCGAAACAAGGAAATGCCCTCACTACAGATAACGGTATCCTTTATGGGATGGCAAGTGAAAATCCCGGTTACGAAGTTGTTGGTGGTAACTTTACCAAAGAACCTTACGGAATTGCCGTTAACAAGAATCAGGCACCATTTAGGAATAAATTAAACTGGGCACTTAACCGGCTTGAGAAGAACGGGACTTACAACCGCCTTCTTCTTAAGTGGTTTGGTAATGTTAAAGGATTTAACTATCAGGAGATGAAACGTTAATGTTAGATATTATTACAACTCAGTGGCATCCCCTACTCAACGGTCTTTGGAATACCATTCTCTGTAGTCTGATTGCACTCGTTGGTAGTTTAGTTATTGGGACTTTCTTTGCACTGTTAGAAATTTCTAAATACCGAATTGTTCGCTTAATCGGTAGCATCTATGTCGAAATTTTTCGGAATATCCCCTTGCTGGTAATTGCAATGGGATTCTTCCTTATTGTTCCTATGTATATCGTTAAAATCAGTGGCTTTGCAGCCGGGACAATCGGTCTGACACTTTACACTTCAGCCTTTATTGCTGAGACTGTCCGTGCTGGGATTAATTCTGTCGAAGGTGGCCAACTCGAAGGGGCCCTTGCTAATGGTTTAACTCATGCCCAAGCGATGCGGTACATTATCTTACCTCAAGCTTTTAAGGTTGTTATTCCACCACTAGGTAACCAATTCATTAACCTGGTTAAGAATTCCTCTGTGCTTGCCTTCGTTGCCGGCTTTGACTTAATGTATGAAGGAAACTTAATCGCTAATGACACTTTAAAGACAATGCCAACTTACTTTATCGTTGGTGTTCTCTACCTGATCATTACTTTACCCCTCAGCTACTACATGCGTCACCTGGAAAAGAAGTTAGCTTAGGGAGGAATGAAAAATGCAAAATTTTATTGATGCTTATTCATGGATTAATATCCGCTTTCTTCTTCAAGGGCTTGGAGTTACGATTGAGATTTCAGTTGCCTCAATCATTTGCAGCTTCATCATTGGAACCTTATTAGGAATTATTCGCTATGCAAAAATTAAGTACGTCTCAGCAATCGTTGGTTTTATCATTGACTTAATTCGTAACTTACCATTGCTGCTAATAATTTTCTTTACCTACTTTGGACTTCCAAATATCGGTATTAAGCCAGAAATTATTCCAGCAGCTATCCTAGCACTGACCGTCTTTGAATCGTCAATGGTAGCTGAAATCGTTCGTTCTGGTATTAACTCTATTGACTATGGTCAAACTGAAGGGGCCCTTGCCAACGGACTAACTAAGTGGCAGGCACTACGACTAATCGTCTTACCACAAGCAATTAAAAATATGTTACCGGCATTAGTTAGTCAATTTATTTCATTGGTTAAGGATACTTCTTTAGCAACAATCATTGTCCTTCCAGAATTGATGTACCACGCTCAAATTATTTATGGGCAAAATACCAACTACATCATTCCAATGTTTGTTGCGTTAGCCGTATTATACTTTATTGTTTGTTACTCACTTTCTCTCCTTGCCCGCTACTTGGATAAACATTTAGTATAGGTAGGAAACTTAATATAACTAGAACGTAAAAAGAGGAAATGGCCTTCGCCATTTCCTCTTTTTTATCTATTAACCTTAATACTGAATCGAGAATCCAAAACGTTGGTGTTTCCCAGTTAATCGTCTGACATGACGTTCCATTACTTCTCTCCGGGTTCCAAACATCATCCAAAGGCTGAATCCCCCAAAGATTACTAGGAGGATTAATAACCCCCACCAGTCAGCTGGAACTAAGTCACCAGTTAACATTGTTGTTCCCGTTGCTAAAAAGCCAAACCAGTCAAGACTGAAATGCATTAACATTGTTAACCATAACTGACCAGTATATACATAAACAACCGATAAGAATAATCCTAGCAAGAAAGCCAGTGCAACTTGGTAAAGGGTCAAATCAATTCTTTGTCCCCTCAAGTTAATTAAGTGAGCAAACCCAAATAATAACGAACTGGTAATGATAGCTAATGGTAGTCGCTGCTTAACGTTACGCCATGCGTAAAAAAGAACCCCAAGCAATGCAAACCTAAACAAACTTTCTTCCGCAAGACCAGATTCAAATGCCTGACATGTTAGCTTAAAAAGCCCAGTTTTGGGCAAATGGACAATTGCTATCATATTACTTCCTAGTGGAATCACAAAAATGGCGAGCATTAATAACAGGATCCACCAATTAAAGTCACTACTCCAATTTGGCTTTAACCCTGGCCATGATAGGTGCCATGCACGCATTACGGTTACTGCAAATAGGAAATATGCAACGGCACCAACTGCACCCGTTGATAACAACATAGTTAACTTAGGGTTAGCAATTAGGTCAAATGGCAAATAGGTAAAGGGAACAATTACAATCTGAAACATCCAAATTACAAAGATAAATCGCTCAATGCTCAGATTCATTTGTCCACCAATAACGCTAGCGAACGGCGCATACATTACAAAGTAGTACAAAATCATGAGCAGTACCACACCACGCGATGGCATATGGAGCATCGTAATTATTTCCCGGGTAATTACCCCCCAAGCAAAGGTAAGAATTACTGGCTGTGCTAACCCCTGAATCCAGCAATTAACCTTACTGATAATTGGTGGGACATCCTCCCATAATTCTTCAGCTAATCCTAAGCCAAGAATAATTACCATCCATAACAACTGCAGCCAAATATTGCGGCCAAGTTCAAAGTTACGAATCATCATCATCATTAAAATAATTAAAGTCGCACCAATTTGAACTCGATACCAGATCTTTAAATAATCTCTTCCAGTCATCGAGATTCCTCCAAATAAATAATTGCTTATACTGTTTGATCATACCAAATTATACCAATGAATTTAAACATTTTATCTTAGAAATTATTTTAGTTAATTAAAGATATAAATAAGCCCCAAAGTCCGGAAAGCCGGACTCTGAGACTTATTACTCATCGCTATTCATTTTTACCAGCAGCAACTGGTTCCTTTTTAGCGTTTTGCTTTTTGGAATTACCATGCTTTTGCTGTTGATTACGATGTTTTTGGTGGTTCTTCCGATTGTTATTTTCATGACCCGCTTTTTTCTTATTACTTGGTTGACGGTAGTGATGGTTTTCGTAGTGACGATCACCATTCAAAATCGTTACCATTGGAATAATTACGGGGCGACGACCTGTTCGAGCATAGAGAAGCTTTTGCAAACGACTAATAATCGTCCGGTTAAGGGCGCGACGATCCACATGCTTATGGTTCTTAAAGGTATTTAAGATTGCCCAGAAGACCTCGTGGTTAGCTGCCTTAATTAACTCTTGAGACTCGTGCATGTAAACAAATCCTCGCGAAACAATATCTGGTCCCGCAACAATCTGGTAATCCTTCAAGTCAACAACTGCAACTGCTGTTACAACCCCTTCTTCAGAAAGAAGGCGACGTTCATGAATTTCTGGATTACCAACAGTATCACCAGCATCGCGGCCATCAATATAAACATCTGCAGCACTATCGATATGGTCCGCAACCCGTGCAGAATCCTTAGTTAGCGCTAATACATCCCCGTTAGCCAAGATAAAACTATTCTCTTGTGGGACACCAGTCATTTCAGCTAGCTTTGTATGGATCTTTTGCATCCGGTATTCACCGTGAACTGGTGCAAAGAACTTTGGCTTCATTAACCGCAACATGAATTCTTCATCGATTTGACCACCGTGACCAGAAGTGTGAATGTTGTTAACGTAACCGTGAATAACGTTTGCGCCATCTTCTTCTAGCTTGTTGATTAATGTGTTAACACTAGTAGTATTCCCAGGAATTGGGTTACTTGAGAAGACAACAGTATCACCAGGTTGAATGGTGATTTGACGGTGCGTTCCGTTAGCAATCCGGCTCAAAGCTGCCATTGGTTCACCCTGAGAACCAGTACACATAATCAATACCTTTTCCGGTGGATAGTTATTAATTTCATTTTGGTCAATTAATGAATCCTTAGGAATATTAAGGTAACCAAGTTCTTGTCCTGCCGCAATAGCATTTTCCATGCTCCGTCCAAATACGGCAATCTTCCGTCCTTGGGCAATCGCAGCATCAGATGCTTCCCGTAACCGGTAAACGTTTGAAGCAAATGAAGCAAAAATGATCCGGCCCTTAATCCGTTCAAAAATCCGCCGAATGTGAATATCAACCCACCGTTCCGACTTAGTAAACTGTGGTCGTTCAGCGTTTGTACTGTCAGAAGTTAAGAGGAGAACCCCTTCATCACCAAGCTTTGCCATTTGTTGGAGATTTGGTCCTGGCAAATGACCAACTGGTGTTAAGTCAAACTTAAAGTCTCCAGTTTGAATAATCGTCCCTTGTGGAGTGTGGACAGCAACACCCAAAGTATCAGGGATTGAGTGGGTTGTCCGGAAGAAGCTAACCCAAAGCTTCTTAAAGTGGACTTCATCAAATTCATTAATTTCATGGAGTTCCGCATCACGCAAAAGGTGCTTTTCTTCCAACTTTCCCTTAATTAGGGACATCGCAAATGGCCCGGCATAGATTGGCGCATTTACATTTTGTAAGAAGAAGGGCAACCCACCAATGTGATCTTCATGTCCGTGGGTAATAAAGATTCCCTTAATTTTATCCTTATTCTCAATTAGGTAATCGTAATTTTGAATTACATAATCAACACCCAGGAGTTCGTCTTCAGGGAAAAGCACACCGCAGTCAATAATGATGATTTCATCTTGGAATTGAACACAGTACATGTTCTTACCAATTTCGCCTAAGCCCCCCATGGCATAAAAGGCGACTTCATTGTTCTTAATATTTAATTTTGACATAATACCTTTCTTGTACCTTTCTATTTGAATTTTATTAAAAATCAATAACGGAAAATTGTAGACCAAAAGACCCACTTTTCGGGTTAGAAAAGGGTTTCTTGGTGATTCAGTTTTACTTTTTTATATCCGTACTAAAAACTAATCATATTTTACCATATATTATCTTTTTCTGCTATCATTCAAGATTCCAAAATAAAAGAGACCGGATTAATTTCCCAGTCTCTTAAATTTAAAGGTATTAATAATGTAATTTGAATATCCCTACTACAATTTTACAAAAGATTTGTTTCCTAGTCTTCTGTCGGCAAACCTTCTTCTTCCTTTTGCCACAACTTTTCTAAGGGAACAATTGGTTCTCCTTCTTGATTGAATTTTACATCAGTCAATTCACTAAGGACCTCTTCATAAGCACTTTTGCAAAGGCGTTCGCTAATTTCAGCTAGTTCTTTTTCACCGTGGTAAGCATTCTCCTTCAAAATGTGGTTGATTGTCCCCATAACCTCATTTGAAGCCTTTGCCCCCATAATTTCGAGACTCTTCAATTGGTATTGATGAATGTAAAAGGCAATAAACGTCTTCAAAGCTGCTTTTTTAGCGGCATGATTATCTAGTTCATCATAGCGTAATTCTACTTGTGCCATTTTGATCGCTTCCCTTTCTTAATTTGCCATAAAATACATTATCTTTCATTAATACCATAACACAATCTAATCACTTCTGCCGAAGATGTAATTTAGTTTTTCCGTTCTCAACAGTCGCATAAACTTCGGTACGAGGATCTTCAGCTACTTCACCTATTTCAATCTCCCCCTTACCAGGGCCTAGCTGCTTAACACTCAACTTTTGATTAAGAATAAATTCACGTAATAATTTAACAGACTCGCGACGTTCCTGTTCCTTTTTAACGGCTACTGCAAGTGTATACCCTTGATCAAGGAAAAATTTAATCGTACAGACCCGAAAAAGCATGGTAACGGGAAAAAGGTGATTTTGGTTTTTCTCTCCCTGTTCCGATTCTATGTACCCCTTCTTTTCCCAATAACGGATTTGGCTTGGTGATACTCCCGTCATTTCCGCTAGTTGTGACATCGTAACCCGTAAATTATTTTGCCCAATCATCTTATGAAACCGCTCCGCAAGTAAAATACTCATCATCCTCTTCCAAAGTTTAATCTATGTGGTATTATCTTAAAATTAGATATCTTTGTCAAATAATTTGACAAAGATATTAAATAGTTTTATATTAGGTGGCATTGACTAAAAAAGGAAAGAGGTTTTCAGTGTGGATCAACAGTCTATTCCTGTAGATATTAATAACAAACCATACAATAGAAGATTGATGGTCTTGATCCTATTAATTGGTGCATTTTGTACTATTCTAAATCAGACCATCCTTTCGACCGCCTTTCCGGCCTTAATGGATGCTTTTAACATCAGTACGTCAACCGTTCAATGGTTAATTACCGGATTCTTGATGGTTAATGGGATCATGATCCCGATCAGCGCCTACTTAAGCAGCCGTTTTAATACTAAGGTCCTATTCGTTATTGCAATGTCAATCTTTGAAATTGGAACGATCATGTCATGGTTAGCACCATCATTTGCTGTCCTCCTCAGTGGCCGTTTAATCCAAGCAATTGGTGTGGGTATCAACATGCCATTAATGCAAAATATTATGCTGACAATCTACCCACCTGAAAAACGTGGGGCTGCTATGGGAATTAACGGACTAGTTATTGGTTTAGCACCGGCAATTGGCCCAACCCTTTCTGGATGGGTCATTGATAACTTTAGCTGGCGGTGGTTATTCGGAATGATCGTCCCAGTTGCTGCTGTAGTAATTATTGCAAGTTTATTCTTCGTCAAAAACGTTATTCCTAACCGGAAACCTCATCTTGACTGGTTGTCAGTTATTATTTCAACGGCTGGTTTTGGAAGTATGCTCTATGGTTTCTCCAGTGTTGGTAATGATGGATGGACCGACCCGGTTGTTTTATCAACCATCATCATTGGTGCTATCCTTGTTGCATTCCTCATTTTCCGTCAGAGCAAGCTAGAAGAACCATTTCTGGAATTTAAGGTATTTAAGAGTAATGAATTTACCCTTGCAACTATCTTAAGCTCAATTGTAATGATGGCAATGGTTGGGGTCGAATTAGTAATCCCCTTGTACCTCCAAATTATCCACGGAATGTCAGCTTTCCATTCAGGGCTAACCCTCTTATTTGGTGCCCTTTTCATGGGGTTGATGAGTCCAATCACCGGGAACTTGTTTGACCGTCACGGTGCAAGACAGCTTGCGATTACTGGGATGTTCATCCTTTCGGTAGGAACCATTCCATTTGCCTTTATTACCCGTGATACCCCAACGATCTATATTATCTTCCTGTATGCAGCACGGATGTTTGGAATCTCTATGGTAATGATGCCAGTAACTACCGCAGGAATGAACTCCTTACCATACCAGCTCATCTCTCATGGGACAGCCGTTAACAACACTCTTCGTCAGGTTGCTACCTCTGTCGGTACGGCAATTATGATTTCCGTTCTAACCAATGTCACAAACAATAATAAGCCAACTCATTCGTTACTAAAGGCTGCTCCTCTTCAATATAAATCACAAATGTTTGATGCAACTTTAATGGGGTACCATGCAGCATTTTGGTTTGCGATTGTCTTTGCCTTGATTGGCCTCTGTTTAACTTTCTGTGTTACAAGCGGTAACGGTATCCATTTAAAGCTTGATTCAGATGACATTCGAGAAAAGGAGGATACTAAATGATCATTATTTTAATGTTTGGTTCCGCGGTCGCACTATTTGCCAGCGTGATGTTTATCAACCAACGGGTAACTAGAATCACTGGAACCATTATTTTCGGCATTCTCTTCGTTGTTTCAACTACCCTGATGACATTAAACTACAGTCACCATTTTGGAATGGAAAAAGTAACAACAACCACCAACCAAACTGTCTACTCTGCGACGGGAAAATTACCAGTTGCCCTTTATCAACCGGTAGGCACTAACGGTCAAGATAACGTTTTAATTTATAAAACTAGTCAAGATCAAAAAAAGCCTGTTCACACACAGACAAACGAATACACGACCAGTAAAATGGAATTTACTAATCGAACCAAACCGCAATTAAAAACAACAGAAACAAGATGGCGGTTTAAAAATAATTTCTACAAGGGCCTCTTTATGTGGTCAGGAATGGATGGCACATTAGTTAAAAGAACCAATGTGATAAAGTATCCACGCGCTTTTGTTAAACTCACGCCTATACAAGCTCAACAACTTCAAAAGCGATTTGCTGCTGCAGGGCCACAACTTCATGCTCAAGCTAAGAGTTTTGTCACTGCTAAAGTTCAAGCTGCAATGACAAAGCAACCACATATGAGCGCACAACAAATTCAGCAAGTTTCGCAACAGGCGGAACAAGAATTTATGGCCCAAATGATTAAGCAAAAATAAATCATAATTATATAGAAAAGCCCCTAACGACTGAAATAACAATCGTTAGGGGCTTTTCTATAAAGTTAATTTTCTGGAAGACTACTTATTTCCCGGGAAAATGTTAACTGTTTTAACGTAAATGGATCCTTAAACGAAAGTTTGGTTGCCCATAATGCTTGGTGTTGACGTTCAGAAGTATCACCACCATAAAGGTGATCACCAATTAGTGGGTGACCGATAGAAGCAAGGTGTACCCGAATTTGATGTGTCCGTCCCGTATGTAATTGAACCCGGAGCTTTGTCCACCCTGCTTGCTCCTCTTCTACCCAGTATTCAGTGATCGCTTGTTGGCCGTCCTCTGCAATCACTCGCTGGGGTTGTCCTTCACGCCGAGCGATTGGCTTATTAATCACGCCATGCTTTTCCTTGAATGTCCCGGAAACAAATGCGGTATATTCCTTTAACATCTGGTGTTGCTGAACTTGTTGACTAATCATACTGGAAGCAACATGGTGCTTAGCAATTAGTAGTAGGCCACCAGTATAGCGATCAAGTCGAGTAATCAAATGCGGTCGTTGATCGTCTGAACCTTGAGCAATTAAATACTTAACTGCTCGATTAAGAACCGTCCCGTTATCTACTGACGGACCAGGAATTGACGTTACTCCCGCTGGCTTATCAATCACTAGCCAATTGGCATCCTCATATACAATCTTAAGAGGTTCATCACTTAACTTTACTGACAAATCGCGCATTTCTGGCTGGGCAATTACCGTTAACGGTTGGTTCGGCAATATTTTTGTCGTTGGCCGAACTTTACGGTGATCCACCAGGAATTCACCCTGGCCATTTTTTAAATCATTAAAGAGGTGGTGTCCCATCCCTAATGATTGAAGATACTTTTTAATTTTGATTGGCTCAGTGCCTTGATACTGCCATGTATTTTCCATTCTTTCCTCCTAAAATATCCGATTATGTAAAAAAGGCTGGGAATAAACCTCCCAGCCTTTTTTATTAACTATGACGGTCCGTACGAGACTCGAACTCGTGATCTCATCCGTGACAGGGATGCGTCCTAAACCAACTAGACCAACGGACCATTTGACAACAAATAAAAGTATACGAAACTTCTCCCCCAGTGTCAATAACTTTTTAAATTTCCTTCTAACTTCTTCAAAAAGAAGAAATCCTTTATAATGGTTATTAGTATCTATTTAAGGAGGAAACTATGGAATCCTTATATAAACGCTTGTCATCATGGTGGGAAAAATATTCACGACCGGTAAAGATCGTCTTTGTGATCTCAGTCGTTATTTTTGTTGTCCATGCACTAACAAGTTTTTTTAAAACCGTTGACTGGCACCGTGTCGGGATTGGATTAAGCAACTTAACCTGGTCTAATATCATTATTTTATTAATCTTTGGTTGTATTGCCGTTATCCCGATGCTGGGCTACGATTTTGCAATTGTTAAATTTCTTCCCGGAAAGTTTAAGACGTCCTACATCATTCGTTGTGGCTGGATTACCAATACCCTTACAAATATTGCCGGTTTTGGTGGAGTCCTCGGTGCAACAATGCGGGCATACTTCTACCGGAAGCATGCTAGTAAAAAAGATATTCTACTAGCCATCTCTAAAATTGCTGTCTTTCTTTTATCGGGGCTCTCAGTACTCTGTTGGGTTGCCCTCGCCTTGATGTTTATTTTCCATCAAGGAGGTCACTTTAACCAGTATGCAATTTGGCTAGTTGCTGGGGGACTCTATTTTCCCGTTGTCTTCTACTTCACACTAATTAATAATAACCGCCTATTTAAGGATGTTACGCCAAAAATTGAGGGTTTATTAGTCGGCAGTTCAACTTGTGAATGGCTATTCGTCGCCTTGTTCTTCTTACTCGTTGGCTGGTGTTTAGGTGTTCGTCATAACATTGTTTCTGTCTTACCACTATATGTTGTTGCTCAACTACTCGGTGTCATTTCTATGATTCCAGGAGCGCTTGGTTCGTTCGATGTCATGATGATGTTTGAACTCTCTTTAATGGGGATTTCTAAGCCAACAATTATTATCTGGTTACTTCTTTTCCGGATCTTCTACTACATCGTACCGTTAATTCTTGCGGGAATCCTTTTCCTTCACGATGTTGCTCGTCAGGTAAATGACTTCTTTGATGGTCTACCATTAGTTATTATTCAAAACACTGCCCATTTTCTGATCACGGCATTTATGTATATCTCTGGAATCTTAATGCTGCTTGCAGCTGCGGTCCCTGATATCACAGAAGATAATAAAATTTTTGCCCGGCTTTACCCATTTACCTTCTTCTTTATCCACCAGCTTTCCACAGTTCTCTTTGCGATTGCCATGTTAGCATGTGCTCGCGGGTTAGCATCTAAGGTTCAAAAAGCCTATTGGCCAACTTTAGCACTTCTCCTAATTGGAATTATCACTACTTGGTGGAACCTCCGGACGATGAGTTTAACCATCTACCTAGCAATAGTTTTAGTCCTTATTTTACTTTCAAAACGAGAACTCTACCGTGCTAAACTCCAATATTCAATTAGTAAATTCACAATTGATCTTCTAATTTTTGCCGGTAGTTGTATTCTTTATGTTATTGTCGGTGTTCTCAATGCCCCTCAATATTCCAGAACCCATAAGATTCCTAACTTCTTCCTCTTCCCTGGAGAGAAAGTATGGCTCTCTGGATTAATTGGCCTTCTTTTGGGGCTAATCCTTCTTGTCCTAATCCTCCATTACTTCTGTTCTGGAGCTGATCCGTTTGCTAAGGAACAAAAATTCAATGCTGAACGCGTGCGGAAGGTAATTGAACAATTCGGTGGTAGTCGTACTAGCCATCTTGCCTTCCTAAAGGATAAGAACCTCTACTTTTACCAAAAAGATGGTCAGGATCAACTGTACTTTATGTACCGACGGAACTATGATCGATTGATTATTATGGGAGATCCGGTTGGTAATTCCGCTAAATTTCGTCCTGCCCTTCGCCAATTCTTGAAGGAAACCGATCTTTATAATTATCAATTAGTCTTTTACGAAGTTTCTGGTCAATTTACCATGTTGCTCCATGAATTTGGTTTTGACTTCATCAAAACTGGGGAAACCGGTTTAGTACGACTAGCAGACTTCACCCTCGCAGGAAAACGGCAACGCTCACAACGAGCACTAATGCACAAATTCGATCGTGAAGGGTACCAATTTAATGTTGTTAAACCACCTTTTGATGAAGAATTCATGAAAAAGATTAAGGCTGTTTCTGATGATTGGTTAGGAAAACAAGTGGAGAAAGGCTTTTCTTTAGGATTCTTCTTACCAGATTATATTCAACTAGCCCCAGTAGCAACCGTTACTGATAAGGACGGTAAAATCGTTGCCTTTGCTACCTTTATGCCAACTGGAGGAAAGAAATATCTCACTATCGACCTAATGCGCCATTCTCATGATGCACCATCAGGAATTATGGATAAGATTTTTATTAGCATGTTCCTGTATGGTCAAGAACATGGTTATGAATACTTTGACTTAGGGATGGCACCATTAGCAAATGTCGGTGAGTCACAATTTAGTTTTCTTGATGAAAAAGCTGCGCACTTTATTTACGAGTACGGTTACCACCTCTATGGTTTCCAAGGATTACGACGGTACAAGAATAAGTACGCTGATATTTGGGAATCTCGTTATACCGCATTCCGCAGAAGAAGCTCCATTATTAACTCAATGATGGCCCTTGTGGGGGTAATTAATCAACGGGCTGACAAACCAGCAAAACACGCTTTCTTCTCCTGGATAGCTCGATAGTTTGCCGCAGTTTGAACATTGAACTATAATGATCGTGTAATCGTTTACACGATCATTATTTTTTAGTTAGGAAGGCGAATGTTATGGCTACTGTTTACTTATCAGCAAAATTGCCAAAAGTTGCTACCGATATTCTGAATAAGGCAGCAATTCACTATGATGTTTACGACGGCAAAGGGTTAATTAGTAAAGAAGAATTACTTAAACACGTCAAAGACTGCAAAGTTTTAATTACTCCTTTATCTACCCAAGTCGACCAAGAAGTTATTGATGCTGCGCCAAAACTTAAGTTAATTGCTAATTTCGGTGCTGGCTTCAATAATATTGACGTTAAATACGCCCGGAGCAAGGGAATCGATGTTACTAACACCCCATTTGTTTCCTCAACCGCAACTGCTGAGGTTGCTAGTGGATTAGTTGTTGCCCTCATGCGTCGAATTGTGGAAGGTGACCGCCTAATGCGCTCAGTTGGTTTTGACGGCTGGGCTCCACTCTTCTTCTTGGGTCATGAATTAGCGGGAAAGACTCTTGGGATTATCGGCCTCGGAAGTATTGGTCGTGGTGTTGCTCAACGACTACATGCATTTAACATGAAAATCATCTATACCCAACGTCACCAAGCTGATCCAGCCACAGAAGCTCAATATTCTGCTAAATACGTTACCCTTGACGAATTGTTAAAACGCTCTGATGTAGTTACCCTTCACTGCCCATTAACTCCTGAAACCCATCACATGATTGATGCTCCACAGTTTGCAATGATGAAAGATTCTGCATTCCTAATTAACTGTGCCCGGGGACCAGTAATCAATGAAGCGGCTTTACTTGAAGCACTTCAAAACAAGAAACTTGCCGGTGCTGCTCTTGATGTTTACGAAGCTGAACCAAATGTTGCCGATGGCTTTAAGAAACTAGATAATGTCATCTTGACACCACACATTGGTAACGCATCATTCGAAGCCCGGAATGCAATGGCTGAGATTGTTGCCACTAATGCTGTTAATGTTTTAGATGGTAAACCAGCAAAATACATTGTTAATAAGTAACTTTATTTAAAAATAACGAAAAAACGTGAATCCAACCGGAATTCTCTCCGATTAGGTTCACGTTTTTTATTGTAACGATATTCGACTAACTATCTTTGAGAGTTAGTTGTTCTAAGCAACCGAGTCAAGATCTGCTCGCCCCGACCGCACGCTAAAGCCTAACTACGCCTGATTCCGATGCAAGCCATCGTTCATCAGGCTAGGTTAGTCAACCGCGTGCTAGTTCGTCGGGGCTCGCACTCTCCTACTTTACATTCAATATTGTAATGAAAACGATAAAGATAAAGAAGAGGGCGTACATGATTGAATGGACTTCTTTACCGCGTTTGGCCGCAATCATAGTTAATGGGTACATGATTAAACCAAGTGCCATCCCGTCAGAAATACTGTAGGTTAAGGGCATCCCAATGACAATTAAGAATGATGGGATTGCTATTTCAAGCTTTTCCCAGTGTACTCGTTTCATTGACTGAGCCATTAAAACACCAACAATAATCAAAGCTGGTGCAGTTACCTGGTTAGTAACTACCGGAAGTAATGGGGAGAAGAACATCCCTAGAATAAAGCAAATTGCTGTGACCACAGAAGTTAATCCTGAACGACCACCAACTGCAATCCCCGCTGATGATTCAACATAAGCCCCAACCGGTGAAGTTCCTAGGATCGAACCAACTAACATTGCGCTAGAATCAGACATTAAAGCTTTTCCAACGCGGGGCATCTTATTATCCTTCATAAAGCCAGCCTGTTGTGCCAAACCAACCAATGTTCCGGCGGTATCAAAGAAAGTTACCAGTAAGAATGTCAAGACAACAACCCATAACTGAACGGTATTAATGTGTGAGAAGTATTCCATACCTACACCGAACGTTGGCTTCAGGCTTGGTGCGCCAGAAATAATGTGGTGTGGCATTGGAATAAGACCAGTAACTAACCCTGCAATTGCAGTGACTGCCATCCCAATAAAGATTGCCCCTGGAACCCGTTTAACTAGTAGGATCGAGGTAACAATCAAGCCAATCACAGTCAGCCAAGTAGTTGGCGTAGTAAAGGAACCAAGACCGACAACAGTAGACTTATTAGCGACCACTAAGCCACCTTGATGAAGTCCTAAAAAGGCAATAAATAATCCAATCCCACTGGAAATAGCAAACTTTAAATCACTCGGAATTGCATCAATAATCATTTCACGCAGTTTAAAAATCGTAATAAGGATAAAAATCAACGAAGCAACGAAAACTGCTGCTAAGGCAGTCTGCCAATTAACTCCCATTCCAATAACAACTGAATAGGAGAAAAATGCATTAATCCCTAAAGCTGGAGCAGTTGCAATCGGGTACTTAGCATAAAGTCCCATCATCAATGTCCCAAATGCCGCCGAAAGCGCAGTCGCCGTAAAGATGGCCCCCTGGTTCATCCCCGCTGCCCCAAGAACATTGGGGTTAACAAAGAGGATATACGACATTGAAATAAAAGTAGTAAATCCAGCTAAGATTTCCGTGCGAATGTTCGTATTTAATTCATCTAGATGAAAATACTTGTTAATTGCGTTCAAGAAAAAATCCTCCAAACAGTAATTACGAATAAAATAACAAATAGTATCTTATAATATTCGTGTTCATCTGTAAAGAGGATTTTGTATAAATATGAACCTAAATTTAAATGTTCTGAGTAAGGTAATCGTAAAGCATGTCTTTTTTAATCTGCTTGGTATCAGTGCCCAAAACTTCTGCAATCTTAAAGGCATACGCAAGTGCAGTGGCCGGCCCACGACTCGTTAAGATCTTAGCATCCTTATCAACTACAGTAATATCTTCATGGAAGCGTGCGGTTGGAACTTCTTCTTGAATCTGTTCATTGATCCCAGGGAAACAAGTGTAATCATGGTTATCAAGCAAGCCATAATGAGCAAGAGCAATTGGTGCGGCACACATTGCTGCATCCCATTTACCTTCCTTATTTCGTTGAACCATTAACTGTTGCAACTTTTCGTTGTCCCGAAGGTGTTGAGAACCACCCATTCCGCCTGGGAAAGCAACTAAATCATAATCTAAAAGTTGATCACCCAGAACTTCGTCACAGGTTAATTTAATATTATGGGCACCCATGACTTCCTTGCTTTCTAAGCCAACCATCTTGGTTTCAATTCCTAGACGCCGTAAAACATCGATTACCGTTAATCCTTCAACTTCTTCACACCCTGGTGCAAATACAACTGCAACTTTTGTCATTATTGAACTCTCCTTTACTATTTAATTATTAACTACCTTTTTTATCTCTGCCATCACTTGATCTGATTCTGGCATCTTGTATACCGGAAAGATATGGGGCAAATCACGACCAGCAACGAACTTTACGGGAATTTGTGCTTCACGAAGTTTTTGTACAAAGCGAGCGCTATCTGGATACATGATCTCCCGTGTGCCAACACAAACAAAGACATCACGAAGTTGACCGATATCCC
Organism: Limosilactobacillus avistercoris; assembly: GCF_014836425.1. GTDB lineage: Bacteria > Bacillota > Bacilli > Lactobacillales > Lactobacillaceae > Limosilactobacillus > Limosilactobacillus agrestimuris. Next base: position 103,012 of record NZ_JACSQW010000003.1, read on the forward strand.
CATTAAGTGGGCTTAACCGGTAATCATCATGCTCTGTATTACCAGCCCACAAATCAGCTACCCGGCGTAACCCCTTAACGGATAAGGTCACATCATGTGGCTCGTACTTAGCGATCGTCGGGTTGGTCAAATCTAAGTCTAACCAGGGAGATAATAATACTAAATGTCCTGGTTGTGGCAAATCATTTCCCGCGCAATACTCGCAAAAGCCCGTAGCTAAACCACCGCCAGCAGAATCACCTAAAATCGTAATATCACTCACTGGAACTCGATCATAAATTTGTTGGTATAACTGTGTAAGTTCTTGATATGCCGTTTCAAACGTATGATCCGGAAGCTGGGAATAAAGAACAATGTAGACCCGAGCTCCTGTTTCTTGTGCCAGTCGGTTAGCAAAGGCCCATTGTTCTTTTACAGGTGGCTCAACATATGCTCCACCTGGCAAATAAATAATTGCCTTCTGCGGTTCAGCTTGTTCATTTAAGACATAGGTTCTTACCGGCGCTTTCGGCAATTTTCGTAAGCTAACAGTAAACGGTACTGCGGGTATTACAAAATCCTCTTCACTTTCCTGACGTGCATCAGCTAGTATTTGTTGGAATTTTTTCTCATCAGCCATTCGCCGCTTAAAGCCGCTTACTTGGATCTGTAGTTCAACAAACGTTGCTCGTTGCGACCGGTGATGACCACAAGATACTAAATCACGAACGCTTTGACCAAAATTATTAGCAAGCTCCGAAGCGACCTGAGGTTCAAATTTGGGTAATTTCTTCATGAGCTCCTAGGCTCCTTTTTTAATCTAGTCGGAATCCTCCGGCCTTGATGCAAATAGTTACTTTTATCGTAACACGATTTCAGTTACCAACTCCATTCAAATTTAGAAAGTTTTGTCCTAAAATTAACAAAAAGGAAGTAATGATATGCACCAAGAATCCCTCTTTTCACAACCAAATAATAACAACACGCCCCTAGCAAACCGGGTTCGTCCAACAACCCTTAAAGAATTTATGGGACAACAACAATTAATTGGTGACGGTAAAGTCTTACGTGACCTTATCGAAAATGATCAGATCTCTTCACTAATCTTTTGGGGACCACCCGGTGTAGGTAAGACAACCCTTGCAGAAATTATTGCCCACCAAACTAAGTCGCATTTTATCACGTTTAGTGCCGTGACTAGTAGTATTCGCGATATTCGTAAAATCATGGAAGAGGCAGAGAAAAATCGTGAATTTGGCGAACGGACGATTTGTTTCATTGATGAAATTCACCGGTTCAACAAGGCTCAACAGGATGCCTTACTTCCTTTCGTCGAACGAGGAAGTATTATTTTAATCGGTGCAACAACCGAAAATCCTTCTTTTGAAATTAACTCAGCTTTATTGAGTCGCTGTAAGGTGTTTGTTCTTAAGTCACTAACTGTCAACGACATCGTTAACATTCTCAAGCGAGCCATTAAACATCCAGATGGCTTCCCCAACCTTAACATTAGTTATGATGATGAAGCTCTAAAAATGATTGCAGAATTTGCAAACGGGGACGCCCGAGTAGCACTAAATACCCTTGAAATGGCGGTTCTTAATGCTAACTATCGTGATCAGCAGGTGCACCTCACTACCAACAGTCTTAAGCAGCTGATCAATACCAAGTCGTTGCGTTATGATCAACACGGTGAAGAACACTATAATGTTATTTCTGCCCTCCATAAATCAATGCGAAATAGCGACGTTGATGCAGCTATTTACTGGTGTTCACGAATGATTGACGGTGGTGAAGATCCCCTTTATATCGCACGACGGCTCGTCCGTTTTGCAAGTGAGGATATTGGTCTAGCAGACACGAACGCCTTAAACGTTGCCATTAACACATTTCAAGCATGTCAGTTCCTTGGCCTTCCCGAATGTGACGTTCATCTGACAGAGTGTGTAATCTACCTTTCACTAGCGCCAAAGTCAAATGCAGCTTATGAAGCTCGAATGGCCGCTAAAAAGAAAATCAAAGAAACTGGTAACTTACCTGTTCCCCTTCAAATCCGAAATGCACCAACTAAATTAATGAAGGAGTTGCATTACGGGGATCATTACCAATACGCCCACGATACCAAAGATAAATTAACTTCAATGAAAACCATGCCTCCAGAGTTAGCTGGACAACATTTTTACAAGCCAACAACTCAGGGGCGGGAAGGACGATTTAAAGCCCGAATGGAGCAAATTAACGAGTGGCATCAGCAACATGATCGTCATTAACAAATATAGGCCAAGAAAAAAGGTTTTTCTCGGCCTATATTTTAAACTGTTTTTTCTATATGTTTCCTGCTCCTAATCCACATCACAACCACCATAATGAGTGAAATGATAATGAGGACCAGTGCTGTGATCACGATATTCCGGTAACCACTATAGAGGATATGGCGCATCTCTGGTAAGAGTGATGCTGGTAAACTACTAGCCGTCTTGGCGTTTGAAAGTTTATTCAGCATCCCCATCGTAATTCCAGGATGATGCTGAATTCCCTGTAACAGGGCATGATTAAGAATCACCCCATAGATCGCAGACATGAAGGTTTGACTAAGGATCCGCATTAGGTAACCCATTGAAGTAGCGATTGGAACATCACGAAGTTCAGCATCAGTTTGAACATTGATCTGTAAAATATTAAAGACTAAACCAACCCCAAATCCTTCAAAAGCACCGAGAACCATAATTAACCAAAATGGGGTAAATTGACCACCAAGTAACAATCCTAAGAAGGAAATGAAAATTGTAAAGGCCCCTAAGCCAACAATCTCATATTTCGACCACCGATCCTGAATAAATGGAACAAGTTCTGAGCCAAGGAAATCAGTAACAGCTCCCGGAATTTGGGTCATCCCACCAAGCAAGGCAGACAGACCTAAAAGTCCCTGAGCCCACATTGGGATATAAATAACAAAAGCAATAAATGAACCCCAGATAATAATGAATAACATGAAATCAATCACTAGTTCATGGTTCGTAAAAAGCCGGTTAGGGACAATAGGGTCGGCTGCTTGTTGATCGACCTTTACCATCCACCATAACAATGCTAACCCGATAATAACCAGCCCAAGGATAATTGGAAGTGATGCGACCCCAATTAATTGAACAGCGATTAGGATCAACATTAAGCTGCTAACTAACAATGTTGCTCCCAAGTAATCAATTGGCTTACCGGCTGCCTGCTTATTAACATTTTGATAGAAGATTGCAATGATTGTGATTGCCACAAGTGCGATCGGGACATTAACATAAAATACCCAGTGCCAGCTAAGGGCATCAACGATCCACCCACCAAGGAGCGGACCAATGATTGAAGCAGTTCCAAAGCAGGCACTTGATAAACCAAGCACAGTCGCTCGTTTTTTCAAATTAGTATAGATTTCCGCAAACACAATAAAGGGAATTGTGTTCATTCCTCCAGCACCAATCCCCATTATTGCCCGGGCAATAATAAACCAGGTAATATTAGGGGCGAGCCCTTGAAAGATCGCACCAACCGCAAAGAGAGAGGTTGCACTAATATAAGCGACCTTATTCCCCTTGTGTTCCCCAAACTTACTCCATAGTGGGGTTGCAACTGCCATCCCGAACAGGAAGATCGCAACTATCCAGCCCATATATTGAAGTGCATGGAGGTCACTTGTAATTGCTGGTAATGCTGTATTGACAATTGTTCCGTCCATCCCTGCCATAATATTTGAGAGTAGCAATGCCCCCGTAACAATTGTTCGTCGTTGTTCTAATTTCAAATTTCCATCTCCCCCTTAAACAAAGATAGCGGGTCAGAAGTTTACGCTTCACCCGCTTTCTTTTTAATGATTTAACTTCTACACAATAGCTAACCATGTATTATACAAAGGGATCGTTTATTTGTAAAACCCAATCATCAGCTATTTAACTTTTTTGACAATCTTTCCTAATCGTTGCCAGTCTTCACGAACTGTTGGTTCTAATTTCCGGCTATACAAGACAGCTGCTGGATGATACATCGGAACAAGGAGCGAATTGGTTGTTGATAATTCATAACCACTCCCATCCTCCTTCGCGTGCTGAATTGGTTGTTTTAAAAGCTGACCATGAAGTTGCCCTATATTGGCTTGTGAGCCGAGTAACCGCTGTAACGCAGTGTTACCAAGGGGCACAATTATTTTAGGTTGGACCTGCTCAAATTCCCAATCAAAGAGGTTGGCAAATGCCAGAACCTCCTTTCTAGTTGGGGTCCGATTGGGCTTCTTCACTACTTGAGCACCAGTCTTCTTATCAGTGACCTTTTTAATTGAGTAAGGGCGTTGACGGACAACACTAGTGATATAAACACTTTCTCTATTGTAGCCAATCGTCGCTAACATTTTCATCAGTTCTTTTCCGGATGCACCCGAAAAGGGAATATTGTGAACCTCTTCATGACGACCAGGAGCTTCACCAACTAACATTAAATCTGGCTTTAGTTTCCCCTGACCCGGTGTAAAACCAGCTAAGTTGCATCCAGCGACTCGTTGGTGAACTTCATCTAAAAGTTCTTGTGGATATTGAATGATCATCTAATCACTCCCGTATTAACCATTATGGCGCCACTTTGGATCAGTCAAAATTCGAGCAGCAATTAAGCCCATCGGCAAAAATACCACAATTAGGAGGGCTTTAGTAATCCATAATGCTCCAACACTGATTGATGTTAACCCCATATTATACATTGCTTGATACATGTACAATCCGGGAACCATAATCACGATCGATGGGACGGTAATGGAAATTTGTGGATAGTGGATCTTTCGCTTAACAACAAAGGCAAGCAATCCAGCAATTAAGGCACCAATAAATGCGCAAACTCCAGCAGGAATATGACTGTAATCAACTAATTCAAGTCGGGTTGTGTTCGCCACTGCTCCAATTAAACCAGCAACTGTTGCCATCTTCGGCGTACTGTTAAACATAATTGAGAAGCCAAAGACACCACCAAAACTCGTCACAACGCGTAGTAGCATTAGCATTAATGGTGGCAATGGAAGAGCGGTTAATGTGCCTGGACGTAATTTCACGGCCATGGCAACTATCCAGCCTACTAATGTCGCAACTACAATAATTGTAACTGCGTAAGCTAAACGTTCAAGGCCCGACCGCATATCCAACTTCGAAATGTCCAGTCCACTTGTAATGAACGGGAAACCAGGAATAATAAAAAGCATCGCACCAATATATCCAGTTTCGTGACGCGGACTAACATTAAATACCCATTGCATCCCGATAAAGGCAAAGAGGTAAAAAAGGCAGGCAACAGCTACCCCAACAGATACACAAGCCAATAAGGTAATGTGCCGATCGATTAACTTCCGCCGAACATAGTTTCCAAGTCCTGCACCAAAAAAGCAACAGGCCATTTCAACGGGACCACCACCGAGCAAAAAAACGAAGCAACTACATGCTAGGGCAGCCGCTAAACCAACTTGAATTGGTGTATAATTTCCGCGGCTATGGGCAATTGTTTCAAGACGGTTATGAATTTCACCGATCGTCAATTTACTACCACGTTCCCGGAATTCATCAATAAACCGTTCCATTTGTGATAGTTTACTGGTATTAACTCCCGTACTTGGCAAAGACAAAGCTTGAGTATAACTATGGTGCGCATCCATACAGGTGTATTCAAGAGAAACTAGACCAATATCTGCTGAACAGGTCATTTTTAGTTCTCGGGCAACAATATTCATTGAATCCCGTACTCGCCAGGCACCTGTTCCGTATGACAACATCATTAACCCAATCCGACCAACAATTGCTGCTCGCTCCACCAAGTTGGCCTCGCCCGCTGGCGTAAAGTTATCGTTAGTAAAGAAATCCTGCCACGGGATTGCCATATGATGGTGTGTTGAAATATGTTCCGCGGGTTCGAAGCCCATTATCCCTTCAGTATCTTCTGGGTCACTTTTTTTCACGACTGCTTTCCTCCATCAATTTCATTTGATTAAGTTCACATAAATCATTATACCGACCTTGTCAACTCTAATTATCAAGGTGAATTTGCTTCATCCGTTTAATAAAATCTTTTTCAGCATCGCTTAGGACGTAGCCTTCCCGAATTACAATAGAAATATAAAATTTTTCTGGAATTTGATCTAAGATATCTAGCGCTTTGATTCCCGGTTCATTTATCGCAGCATCCTTAACCATTAAACTGATTCCCTTATCCTGCCGAACCAGTTCCTTAATCCAAGAAACGTTTGGCAGGCGGTAAACAACGATTTGGGGCTTAATTTGAGCATAGGTACAATATGCCTGAAAGGCTGATTGATGAACGTACTGCTGATCATAATTAATAAATTGTTGGTCAGCTAATTCATTAAAATGAACAGCATCCTTTTTTGCAAGTGGATTCTGGTCACTAACGATTACCCCAAACGGCCGAGTTGTTAGTAATTCTGCAAAAACGTCCTCTTCATTAATCGGAGTCGTTGAACCAAGAATGGCAATATCAATTTTTCCCTTCCGCAATTGGCTAAGGAGATCGTGAGAGCCAACTGACGTAATCCGAAGTCGTGAAAGTAGATCACCAGAAAATTCTTCAACGATTTTCGAAATATACATTTTCCCAATAATTGGTGGTAAACCAAAGCGGATTTGTTTTTGGTTCGCCCGGTCGATTTCTTTCCGGGTTAAATCAATTTTGTCATTAATTAAGACGGCATTTTCATAGAGAAGTAAGCCACTACGCGTAATCATTTCATCACGGTGGAAACGATTCTTGCGAATTAGTTGGGTATTGAATTCTTTTTCCAACCGTTGAATTGCTTGAGTAATGCTTGGTTGGGACACCTTAAATTCTTTAGCAACCCGTGTATAATTTTTATATTTAACTAGTGCAACAAAATACTGTAAATCGCGGGTATTCATCTTTGTTCCTTCCTTTTCTCAATCCATAATCATATCTTACGCCATAATAGAAGAAGACGGCAAGCACAGAATCATTGAGGAATGGATTAATGACAAAAAAGACTGACGAAAATTTTCGTCAGTCTTTTTATCTAATATGCAATAAAGATGTTCTAGACAGTATGGTCGAAATGTTAGAGCGAACCAGAAATTGATTCATCAATTTCGTCTGTGAACCCACTCCTTCGCCCTAAGCTTCTACTGCAATACAGTCAAAATGTACTCGAACTTAGCCTAATCGTTCTAGATAACGTAGCCGAAAAACGTGCTAGAGCTAGCAGTTCTAGGCAACATAGCTGAAATGTGCTCGATTGCTAATCCGTCACGGCTCGCACTCTCTTTTTTACCACATTCCTAGTACTTTCATCCAAAGGCTTCCGATACCGATCCAAACAACAATGTAGAAGATCCCAAGGACAAAGTTGAGGGACCACCACTTAGATTGAGGAACGTAACCTGAACCGAAGAGGACTGGTGCAGGGCCAGAAGCATAGTGGGTAGTTGATGCCATTAAGTTACCAAAGAACCCAAGCATCAAAGCAGCTAACATTGGTGGTACATTTGCAGAAATTGCAACTGCTAAGAATGCACTGTACATTGCTGTAACGTGGGCAGTTGAACTTGCAAAGAGGTAGTGTGAGTAGAAGTAAGCAACAATCAAAACGATTAATACAATTACCCAGTTCAAACCATGGAGAGAACTACCAACAGTCTTACTTAACCAAGGAATAAATCCTAATGCGGTTAATTGACCAGCCATCATAACAAGAACAGAGAACCAAGTTAATGTGTTCCATGCCCCAGTTTCGTGAAGGACATCTTGCCAACTCAAAACACCACAAAGAAGTAAGAGACCAAGAGCAATAAATGCAGCTAAAGTAGCATCAATTCCGATAAAGCTTCCGACAATCCAGAGAACCAAGGCAATTACAAAGATAACAGCCATTAACTTTTCTGGAAGAGTCATTGGACCCATTTCTGAAAGTTGATCTTCTGCCCATTGCTTAGCATTTGGGGTTTCCTTAATTTCAGGTGGGTACATCTTGTAAATTAACCAAGGTACAACAATTAAGGAAATAACACCAGGAACTAAGGCGGCTAAGAACCAACCAACCCAGGTAATGTTAACCCCGTTACCCTTAGCAAGGGTTTGAACTAGCGGGTTAGCAGCCATCGCAGTCATAAACATTGCGGCAGTAATCATATCACCATGGTATTCCGCAAAGATTAAGAATGAACCAATCTTACGAGAAGTTCCCTTCTTTGGATCTGAGCCAAATGATTGTGATAGTGATTCAATAATTGGGTATAAAACACCACCAGCACGCGCAGTGTTACTTGGGGTTGCTGGTGCCAAGATTAAATCAACACCAATCAATGAGTAAGCTAATCCCAATGTCCGCTTACCAAAGGCCTTAACGAAATTCAAGGCAATTCGCCGACCAAGACCAGTCTTGATGAATCCCCGAGCAATGAAGAAGGCCATTGCAATCATCCAAATTGAGGCATTCCCAAATCCAACAATTGCCTTTTCCATTGGTACGGTCTTTGTTAACACCGTCAAGGCAAATGCAATAATTGATACTCCACCAATTGGTAATGGGCGAGTAATACATGCAATAATTGTTGCCACGAATAAGGCAAACATGTGCCAACCGGCAACTGGAACTGCGGCTGGCTTAATTGGGGTCATGAACCATAAGATTAGGCCAATAATAACGGGCCAAATGAACCCCTTATAATTTACGCTTTCTAATTTTTTCATCTTTCCGTCCCTTATAAATAGTAATAATTGCTTGTGGTGGTTATTTAACCACCGACGATCACTTTGCTTTTACAAACTCCGTGCGTAAAGTGTAACTTGTTGACCAGCTTGGCGACCGAAGACAATCGTTTCGGCAATTGAGTTACCACCAACACGGTTGTTACCATGGAGACCACCTGCAACTTCACCGGCAGCAAAGAGTCCCTTAATGATGTCACCATTTCCGTCAAGTACTTGGGTCTTTGGCGTAATGTGAATTCCACCCATTGTGTAGTGGATAGCTGGCGCAATGTGGATAGCGAAGAATCCTGGCTTAGTGATTCCCCGATCCATCCCCGTTGTCCGGTTAAATTCAGTATCGTTGTGTTCTTCAACTGCTTTGTTCCAAGTATTAACAGTTTGTTGAAGGTTGCTTGGATCCACATTGATCTTCTTTGCTAAATCTTCAATAGTGTCACCATGAACAACTAATCCCACCTTGTCATAGAATTCAATTGCCTTAGCGCGATCACGAATTCCTTGATCAAAGACTAAGTAAGCACTGTGTTCAGGCAAAGCAGTAATCTCATTGGAAACGATCTTTCGTGTATTCAATTCGTTAACGAACCGCTTACCTTCACCGTTAACCAAGATTGCACCTTCACCACGAACAGCTTCCCCAATCAAGTAAACGTGTGGGTTATCTTGTTGAACAGTTGGGTGAACTTGAACCAGGTTCATTTGCATTAATTCAGCACCAACATTTTCTGCTAACTTCAAACCATCACCGGTTGCTCCTGGTTGGTTAGTTGTCTTGTAGCTTTCCAAGTCTGGACGGAAGCGTTTAATGTATTCCTTTGATGCACCAAAACCACCAGTAGCTAAGATAACAGCCTTAGCATTGATAATCTTTGTGATTCCATCAGCGTTAACTTCAACCCCGTTAACACGACCATCTTCAGCTTGACGAAGCTTAATAACCTTGGTCTTATTGAAAACAGGAATTTCTTCCTTAGCAACAACATCTAACAAGCTCTTAACCAAGAAACCACCAATTGGCGTCATACTTGCTGGACGGTGTGTCCGCTTTTTGGACATCCCACCAGTAACGGTAATGTCATCTAACTTGATGCCGTGATCGCTTAACCAATCGATTGCTGGGGCAGTGTGGTAAACAAAGTATCCCAACATATCCTTATCATTTAGCCGACCACCATCTTTATAGGTTTCTCGGTAGAAATCAGCAACGTTATCGATCACACCGTGGTGTAATTGAACATTGGTTTCAGCGGCGTTCATTCCGGAAGATGCCCGGTTAGTGTTCCCACCAAGTTCTTCTTCCTTTTCTAATACAGCAACCTTCATCCCCAATTCATTTGCTTGAATAGCGGCTGAAAGACCGGTACCACCAGAACCAATAACAACAACGTCATAGTCATTTTCTAACTTACCAACAGATGTCGGTTGAAATTTAGCCATTACGCAGTTCTCCCCTTCAATATTAATTTTTAATCTTAGTCTTTACGGTCAATGTTGGTCATCTTTAACATGTCCATCCATTCATCGTATTGTTCTTCTGTTACCTTGCCTGACTTCAATGCAGCTTCCTTCAAAGTGCTTCCTGCTTTATCTGCAGCTTGAGCAATTTTAGCACTGTCATGGTAACCAATGTGTGGTGATAATGCAGTAACAGTCATTAATGAATTATCAACTAATTCTTCCATCCGTTCTTCATTAACGGTCATTCCATGGATCATCTTGTCAGCAAAACCCATGATTGTACCAGCCATCAAATCTGCTGATTCAAGGAATGCATCAATCAATACAGGCTTGTAAACGTTCATTTCAAAGTTACCTTGTGATGATGCCATCGTTACAACAGTATCATTACCGAATACCCGTAGAGCAGCCATTGTTACGGCTTCCGCTTGAGTTGGGTTAACCTTACCAGGCATGATTGATGAACCAGGTTCGTTAGCAGGAATGTTTAATTCACCGTAACCGGCACGTGGACCAGAACCTAAGAAACGAATATCTTGGGCAATCTTGAACATATCAGCAGCTAAGCTCTTCAATGCACCGTGAACGACATCTAGTCCTGAGTGGTTAGCCAAGCCGTAGAACTTGTTTGAATCAGCAGTTAAGTTTAAACCATAAACTTCGCTAAGCTTTTCAGCAATCTTTTCTGGCATTCCTTCAGCAGCGTTTAAGCCAGTACCAACAGCGGTACCACCAATTGCCAATTCGTTCAATGTTGGTTCAAGAGTCTTAATGTAATTAAGGTCGTGTTCAAGAGCAGCAACATATCCTGATAGTTCTTGACCGAAAGTCAATGGAACAGCATCTTGTAAGTGAGTCCGACCAACCTTAACAGTCTTCATGTACTTGTCTTGCTTTGCCTTTAATTCATCGATTAAGTGTTGAACAGCAGGCTTCAACTTATCAAGTGCTTCCAAGGCAACAACGTTCATTGCTGTTGGGAAAGTATCGTTTGAACTTTGACCCTTGTTAACATCATCGTTAGGCAAGATTTCAATGTCCGGGTTAATTTGGTGTGCCTTGTGAGCAACAACTTCATTAGTGTTCATGTTGGTTTGTGTACCAGAACCAGTTTGGTAAACCTTTAATGGGAAGTCTTTACGTAAGTCTTCGTCGCTTAAGGCTAAGAGTTCATCAATTGCTTGAACAATTAAGTTACCCTTTTCTGCGGAAATTGCCTTAGTTTCCATGTTAGCTTGGGCAGCAGCCTTCTTAATGTTCAATAAAGCACGAATAATGGCTAATGGCATATACTGACCAGTTGGAAAGTTATTGCGACTCCGTTCTGTTTGTGGTCCCCATAATGCATCTGCAGGGATTTGAACTGGACCTAAAGTATCTTCTTCAGTACGGTATTTTGTCATTGTAAAAGCCTCCATTTAAAAATAGACTATCTATTTGTGAAAAATTACACATCATTTACATATTTATCCTAACGCGGATCATCATGCATAGTCAAACCTTTAAAGTCCTATAAATTTCACTTATAGTAATCGCTTAATCACCTATGGGTATTGGTTTTGTCATTATAAGACGAATTATTTTCACAAACTAGCTAAACAAAAAAATCTAGTTAATTTATTTAAAAATTAACTAGATTTTGTCTACTTTTAAGATTAAAATCACAAACTTATTATACAAAACAAGCCAATTTATTAGTTATTATTTTCAATTGTTACCTTTTCCATAACAACATCTTTCTTTGGCTTGTCCATGTTATCCCGTTCAACTTGACTAATTTTCTTTACGACATCCATTCCGGTAAGAACCTGACCAAATACTGTGTGACGGTGATCTAACCAAGGGGTTCCACCAACTTTTGCGTAATGATCGATAATTTCTTGTGGATAACCAACCGCCTTCATTTGCTTAACCATATTAGCAGGAACGTGTTCGTTGGAAACAATAAAGAACTGACTGCCATTAGTGTTTGGACCTGCATTAGCCATTGAAACTGCCCCGGTAAAGTTAAACAACTGATCGGAAAATTCATCTTCAAATGCCTTTCCATAAATACTCTTACCACCACGACCAGTTCCGGTAGGGTCACCACCCTGAATCATAAAGTCAGGAATAACACGATGGAAGATTACCCCGTCGTAATAACCCTTTTCAGCTAATTGAACAAAGTTTTTTACTGTCTTGGGTGCCTGTTCTTCAAATAATTGAATTTTGATTTCACCAAGATTAGTTTTTATCGTTGCTTGTGGTTCCTTTACGGCCGCAAGATCTAGCTGTGGATATTGCATTTTATTTTTCCTCCTTTAATTTTGACATTAAGAGTTTAATTATACCTGAGATTAATGGGAGTTTTCTAGGCAACGCAGTCGAAATGTGCTCGCCCTAAGTTTCCTCAAGCTAACATTTCTACTGAAACATAGCCAAAACGTGCTTCGCCCAAGTTTCCTAGAGCTAGCAACCTCCTTCCTAGGCGCAAGTCGCCTTCGTCAGGAGAAATTGCTAGTTTTCCGGAAACTCTTTGGGGCGAAAGCACTCTATTTGCTTACCCTCAACACGCAAGCGCCTTTGATGTCGCCACGTTTGACGTACTTTAATGCATCCAAAGCGTTTTCGAGTGGGTATTCAGTAACTTCGGGATGGATATCCAATCGGTCAGCCAAGGTAAGGAATTCTTCACCGTCACGCCGAGTGTTACTTTCAACACTGGTTAGTGTCTTTTCATGGAAGAGGTGTTTCTGGTAATTTAACGTTGGCACATCAGACATATGAATTCCGGCCATTGCCAGAGTTCCACCCGGAATTAGACTTTCAAGTGCTGGTAAAACAATGTCACCTACTGGAGCAAAAATGATCGAGGAATCGAGCGGAACATCAGAAAGATCGTACGCTCCCTTAGCGGAAACGCACCCTAATTGAAGGGCAAACTTCCGGGCATCTGCTCCTCGAGTAAAGACGTGAACTTCAACCCCTTGAGCTAGAGCAATCTGGGCAGTTATATGAGCAGAGCCACCAAAGCCGTATAGTCCAAGGCGGCCACCAGCAGGAACATTAGCTCGTTCATAAGCCCGGTAACCAATGATCCCAGCACAAAGCAACGGAGCGGCTTCGAGATCATTAAATTTTTCTGGGATCCGGTAAGCAAATCCTTCTGGGACAGTAACATATTCTGCATAACCACCATCATGGTCCCAACCAGTATAAACGGAATGAGGACAAAGATTTTCATGTCCAGATCGACAAAACTTGCAGACACCACAAGCATGACGGAACCACGGGATCCCGATCCGTTCTCCTAATTCAAACCGTTGTGTTTCTGGACCAAAGCCAACAACCTTTCCAGCAATTTCATGCCCTGGGGTAACGTGTTCGTGGTGAACGGGCAAATCACCTTCTGCCACATGCAAATCAGTATGGCAAACACCACAAGTTAAAACTTTTACTAAGACTTCACCACGTTGTGGCTTTGGAACTGGCTTCGTGACCATTTTTAACGGTGCTTTTTCTCCATCAATTGGTCCAGGAGTCGTTACTTCCCACGCCCGCATAGTTTCTGGAATTTCAAATTGATCACTCATCTTTAGGACTCCTTCTCATTTAAGTATCTATTACCTATTGTAGTCCTTTTACATTTATTGTGAATTGCTAAACAGCTTATTGATACCGCTTGGCAATATCTGTTGCTAAAGCTCCTAACTCACTCTGTAGTTTTTTAAGGTTAAAGTCATCATTGATTGTTAAATCATCCTGTGCCGCTAACTCTAGTCCAGCGGTACCACCAATATCATCTACAATTCCTTTACCATTACCATCAATAACTTTTGGTTCAACCGCAGTTAAACGATATCGTCGAGTTGGGGTAACTTTTTCAACTACTATATTAAATTTCCAAGAATCACCAAAATCATATTCAAGCGTCAGTCGATCACCCTGTTGTGCCTCACCAAGCCAATGAAGAGTGATATTTTCCCCACCATCAAGATATGGTAACTGGTAATTAACCTTATTCAACTGCAGATTATAGAGGTGAGAACCAGTTGCCTGAAAACTCGCCATAATATAATAACAAAGTTCATCCAGTCTAGTTTCCCCGTTAAATTGGAAACGTCGCCACATGCTAGGTTGGTAATCAGCTAATTCAACTCTAACTTGGTACTGAAGTTTGCGATAGTGGTGCGCATATTTTAGTAAGGAACGGCGCCGTGCAAGTTCTGACTCTGCGCTATGGAGCATCCTTTCTAAACGGTAACCATCCTTGGCTGGAGTAGCATTATCAATTGCCTGGTTTAACGCCTGACTAAACTGATCAAAATCAGCATTGCTAAACAAATCTTGACGTTTAAAGAACCGACCTAATTCACGAAATGCAGTCCCCATTCCCCGGTATTTTGAAGTGGTTACACGTTCGTTATTCCGTGTTCCATAGTTATAAACGTAATAGTAAATTGCTGAAACATCATCAAGGATCGTGTTGCCACTTTCTGCAAGGTATGATAGGTAATCCATCGCGTAATCGGTATCCCGATCAATAATCTGGTCACTCTTCCCTAGTCTTTCCAAGGAAGATTGATAGTCTTGAATAATTTCTTCGCTAACTTCTGATTCATTCATGACATCATTTAACGATTTAGATTGATATAGGTAGCGTCGATTATGTTCATTCAATTTTGGATGAGCGGCAAGGGCAAAGTCATTCATCACGTAGTTTTCAAAAAGCCCCGTCGCTGTTTGAACTTTATTTGTCTCGATATCCTGTAACTTAAGGTTTTTCATTAATGCCAATGAAATAGCAGGATTGCTTGGATCATCATCCCACTGAACAATATCCGGGCGGGTTAACAAGTTCTGAAAGATTTGTAACCGTTGCTGGAGTGCAGGGTCAATTGGTTGAACAAACTCCACTTGTTTTAGTTGCTGTTCACGAATCATCCGAATTTTAACTCGTGGTACTGGTAAAGACTCTAGTAGTCGGATCAATTCACGTTTAAAAGCCGCAGTGAACGAGCGTGGATCACTAAATTGTTGAGGATGACGGACAATTACCGGTAAAGATAAAAGATTATTCATCACAATCATAAAGTCCCCTGTTGCTCTAACAGACCATGCATCGGTACTCATTAACCGCCGTCCATCACTTAGCCTCGTATTGGCATGTAAATGTTGAGCAACATTATTTTCAACTGCAATTAACATCAATATCACTCCCTCTTTCAAAACGTGTTTGACCTCTCAAGAACCCACGCTTATCTCTTATGTTTTCTCATTTACCTTTATTGTGACAGAATGGTTAAACGAAAACAAATATTCTAGACAATAAGCACAAAACTACTAAAATAATTAAGAAAACGCTAAATAATAAAGGAGTTACAAAAATGTTTGATTCGAGTAAATTAGATATTTTTGATCTCAAAAAAATCAAAATTAACCGGACTGCTAAGGAATTAGAAGAAGCGGGAAAAGAAAAACGGGCTAAGGTAAGTAGTGAACAATTAGCTAAATTTATCCCTGTCCACCGTGATCCCGTTGCAGCAATAAAAAAAACAGAATCTAAAATGGTCCAAGAATTCTTACCTCTGCGTCATGAACGAATGCTGGCAAGCAAATTCGCCTTTTTTCGCGGAACAGCAGAATTAATGGAATAGGATCTTAAGGAACAATACCAAAGTCATATTCCGCTAATTATCTGTGGAGATGCGCATGTCAATAACTACGGCTTTTACGCTTCCCCTGAACGGCAACTGCTTTTTGGCTTGAACGATTTCGATGAATCATGAATTGGTAACTGGGAAAGTGATCTCAAACGGCTACTAGTTAGCGCCCGACTGGCTGGAGAAAAAAACGGCTTTAATAATGAACAACTTGATAGCGTTCTCCATCTAATTACCAAAACCTATCGTCATAGTGTTAAGAGAAATAATAAGCTCAGTCTTTTTAAGCCATTATATTCATCATATGAAATTCACAATATGATGGCAGCTATTGATACAATGAACGATAGCGCTCATCAAATGAATAAGATCCTCCATAAAATTATCAAAAAGAGCACCCAAAGCAACTCAGAACAAATTGTTAAAAAGATGACTGAAACGGGAGAGAACGGACAATTACGGTTCATTGAAAATGCTCCCCGGGCAAAGCATGTCGATGCAGAAAAGTATGCCGAAATTCTTCAAGGCTTTGAACAATATCGTGATAATGTTCGTCAAGATATACGAATTTTCCTTGGTAACTTTAATATTACCGATATAATTCGCTATAGCGTTGGTGTTGGTAGTTTTGGAACTCGTTGCTACCTCGTCCTTTTAACTGGTAATGAGGGGGAGTCACCTTGTCCTCCAAATTAAAGAAGCAATGCCACTACGTTACAACTTGCTTCGCTTACCAACTACAGAAGCAATTAAAAACGGAGCGATGGCAGGACGCCGGATTGTAACGGCCCAACGAACACTCCAATCTTCCTCTGATCCCTTTCTTGGAAGCACTCGTTTTGGTGGACGAAGCTACTATATTCGTCAGTTCCGTGACATGAAAGAATCAATCAAGATGGATAAGCTTGATTACGAAAGTTTTAACCTTTACTGTCAGATCTGCAGTTCACGATTAGCAATGGCGCACTTTCAAAGTCTAACCGCTCCAATGATTCGTGGATACCTAAAGGGGCAGAAAATATTAGATGACTCTTTTGTTGAGTGGACAAACGCCTATGCTAAACAGGTCGCTAGGGATTACGATGCTTTTCGTAACAGCTTACGGACCAATGAATAAGTTCTAAAAAAGAATTAGATTTCTTAAAGGTAGTGCAAACGATTGCACCACCTTTTTCTTAAGTGTGGTAAAATAGTTTTTGTAGATATTAAAGCGCTTACTTTTCAAGGAGGAAAATACAATTATGAATATTACTAAAGTGCCATTCGGGACTTATCAAGGAAAGCCAGTTACTAAGTATGTTTTGACTAATGATCATGGTGTTCAAGCAGGGATCCTGGACTTTGCCGGTCTTTTACAATCGTTTAAGGTGCCAACAAAAGATGGTGGCAAGGCTGATATGATCTTGACTTCTGAAAATCTCGATGAATTTACCAATAATGGATTCTGCACTAACCGGCTAATCGGTCGGGTTGCAGGACGAATCGCTGACGGTCAATTTGAAATTAACGGTAAAGAATACCATGTTGAACAAAATGAAGGTAAAAACACCCTCCATGGTGGTACAAATGGTTTCTACAGTTATATTTGGAATGTTGATTCCACTAATGAAACCGCAAATGAAGTATCCATTACCCTAAGTTTGACACTGACTGAAGAAATGGACACTTTCCCAGGCAAGATTCACGTTACCGCAACTTACACACTAGACAATGATGATAACTTAGCCTTGAAGTTCGGTGCAACTTCAGATGCTGATACACTCTTTAACCCAACCAACCACACTTACTGGAACATGGCTAAGGCAAGTGCCAAAACGGTTGATCAATTAAAGCTCTATGTTAACTCCAAGAACCACTTGGCTGTTGACGATGGTAAGATCCCAACTGGTGAAAAGCTCGCTAATGAAGGAACACCATTTGACTTTAGTACCCCAACTCAATTAGGTGATGCCCTTAAAGGAATGGCTTCAACTAAGGAAAATGGGTTTGATGATATTTGGGAAGTTGAACCTAGTCTTACCGAACCAGTTGCCACCCTTGAAGATCCTGAAAGTGGCCGGAAGATGACCCTTTATTCAGACCGGAATGCACTAATTATGTACACTATGAACTCTGACGATCCAGCAGTATATAACCACGGTGAAGTTCACCCTCACTTGGGAATTGCTATGGAAGCTCAAACACTTTCAGATGCTATTCACCATCCAGAATTTGGTGACATCACTCTTCATCCAAACGAAGAAAAGGACTACACAATTAAGTGGCATGTAGAATACTAAAATATAGTTAGAGTAATTAAAACAGCAGTTGCAATGAATGCAACTGCTGTTTTTTGATTATCCTTAAGCTAACAATTGAGACTACATAGTCGAGATCTGCTCGCCAGGGACTTGCTAGGACTAGCAAACTCCTTCCAAGGCGCAAGACGCCTTTGTCAGAAAATGGTCTATGCAATATAGCCGAAACGTGCTCGCCCCGACCGCACGCTCGAGCCTAACTTCGCCTGATTCCGATGCAAGTCATCGTTCATCAGGTTAGGTTTAGTCAACCGCGTGCTAATTTGTCGGGGCTCGCACTCTTATTTTAGAACCACCCGTTTTTTTCGATATTATTGGTAGCCTTAACTGGAAGTTTAACAGGACCGAGGTCGGTTGGTTTTAGAACGACGCTACCGACAGATTGTCCCTTCTTAATGGGAGCCTTTAATTGATGAGTTAAGGATTGATCATCTTGAGCAACCTTTAGACTAGCCTCTACTTTATTTAGAGCAGTCCCTTTAGGAAGCCAAATAGATACTGGTTTTGCTAATTTTAGTCCAGTCCTATGCTTATCCTTAGCATGAACAACATGAACGCTTTGAACATTTTTTGGTAATTGCTTCAGAGATGTAATTTGGACTGGTTGATAAAGATCAGTTAGTTTCTCGTAAAATTCCTGAGCATCCTTTGATTGGGCATTCCAATCTCCCTTAGTATGAAGAGCAACGACAATCACCCGACGACCGGCAAACATCCCTGTGGAAATAATACACTTACCTGCCGTGTCTGTATTTCCTGTCTTCAAGCCATCAATGGTTCCGTTCTTTGGTGCAAATCCATTTTCAGGTAACAATGAATTAATATTTATCATATTGTATTCCTGATTAGCACTAACTCTAAAGTTAGCAAATTTTGTTTTCGTAATCTTTAGTGAATCCGGATAATTATCAATCAAGTATTTTGAAATTAAGGCCATATCTTTGGCTGAGAATTGGTTTTCGGCCGTCTTCTTTACACCCTTTAACCGGTTCTTCCCTAAATCACCGTTAGCAAGGCCAATCATATTATAGATTTTTGCATCGGTGACCCCAGCTTTTTTCGCTACTGCCTGCATTTTCTTATTAAATGCCGCTGTGCTTCCGGCATCCGCTAATGCTAACGCTTCTGCACCACCATCTGCTGAGACAATCATCATTGATTCAGCGAGTTGACGAACCGTGTAACTCTCTCCAGCATTTAATGGAACATTAGAAAAATGCCAATCATTAGCAACCTTAGCAACTGCAGGTGTGATCTTAACTTTTTGGTTCCAACTTAAATGATGTTTTTTCACATCTTGCTCAATTACCGCTAACGTAAGCACCTTAGTTAAAGATGCAATTGGGTAGGTCTTATTTGCATTCTTTTGGTATAAAACTTGTCCAGTCTCGGCATCAATTGCGTAAGCCGCCCGAGCGTTCAAATTTAATTTAGTTGTATCTGCCTTAACTGTATTGGCTATCCCCATAATAGCTACATTTACAGTTAAAATAGCAACAAGAATCATCATTAATACTTGTTTTATTTTCTTCATCACACTATCTTTTCCCTCTCTCAAAAATATCAACCTCCATAATATCGCATTTAGGTGTTATGAAGATGAAATTTTAACAACTTCTATAAAACATTCAACGTATTTATTTAAAATCTCCTAATAATTAGGTTAAAGGGCGTCCCTTTTTACAAAATTACTGGTATGATTGTTTAATGTTATCAAATTAAAGGAGAGTTTTCACCATGCGTTCATCGCGCCATCAACGATTAAACCGTCGTAAAGTAGTAGTATTTATTTTAATTATTCTTGCTGCATTCTGGGGAATTCATCATTTCACCGCAACAAGTTCCCGACTCAAATCTGCCTGGAATAAGATTGTTTATACTTCAAATAATAATGTTGCTATTGCCGTCTATTCGCCGAAAACTCACCGAACATATACCTCATCTAATGTTCCGGGACATAAATTTCGCATGGCAAGTACCGTCAAGGTAAGTATTCTTGCCGGTCTCCTAATTAAACAAAATGGTTTCCTTTCCTCACACCAAAGTTCTTTAGCCAAGCAAATGATCGAAGCAAGTGATAATAATTCAACAAATGAACTATTTGATGATTTAGGTGGTCGGGAAGGTCTCCAATCTACGTTTGATCAATTTGGGATGACTGATTCGACTGCTAATACATCTTGGGGACTTAGTACAACTACCCCTAAAGACCAGATTAAACTTCTTAATAATATTTTCTATAAATCAAAAATTCTTTCCCAAAATTCCCAACAGTACATTAATAACTTAATGAGTAATGTCGAGAGTGACCAGCTCTGGGGAGTTTCAGCTTCAAGCAATCATTTTGCCTTAAAGAATGGTTGGCTCGAATATGGTAAAGAAAAGTGGATCATTAATAGTATTGGTTACGTTAAAACCGAGAGTGGTAATTCATACACTATTGCAATGTACAGTGATAAAAACCAATCCATGCAAACTGGTGAAGAAGTCCTTAACCAACTTGCCCGCGTTACAAAGCCAATTTTAAATTAGAATTTTATTACTACATTATAGGTAGCCACTGAACTTTAATCGGCTGAAGTTCAGTGGCTATTTTATTGGGGAAAGTTAGATTGAGCTATAATAGATATAATACGGTTTGTGTCATTTTAAGTAAGGAGAAGTTTAAATGGACATTCAATCAAACATGCTAAAGCTTGCTGATGGTAATAAAATTCCCCAAGAAGGATTTGGCCTTTACAAGGTTACCGATCAAGTAACCATGAATAATTCAATCCAAGCAGCTTACCAAAATGGTTATCGCCTTTTCGACACCGCTCAACTATACAGAAATGAAAAAGAGGTTGGTCAAGCTTTTAAGGATTTAAGTATTTCCCGGGAAAACATTTTTGTAACTACGAAAGTTTCTGAAGCCAACCAGGGTTACCAAAGTACAATTGATTCCGTAAAGGAGTCATTAAAGAAGCTGCAGATGGATTACGTTGATCTACTACTAGTCCATTGGCCAATTCAACGAGCCTTTTTCGACACTTGGCGGGCTTTTGAAGATCTTAAAAAAGATGGGTTAACCAAATCAATCGGTGTTAGTAACTTTCAGATTATTCACCTTCAATATTTAGCAACCCAGGCTAACGAAATGCCGGTAGTTAATCAAATTGAACTTCATCCACGACTAACTCAAAAACCAATGCTTAAATATGACCAGGAACACCAAATTATCACCCAGGCTTGGAGTCCCCTCGGTCGGGGTGCCGTGCTTGATATTCCTGAGCTAAAATCAATTGCTAAACGATATAACAAATCAACTGCTCAAGTTATTTTGCGTTGGCACCTCCAAAATGGTGTTTCATTTATTCCAAAATCTGTTCATCCCGAACGAATTAAGCAAAATGCTGATATCTATGATTTCGAGCTATCGACAGATGAAATGAACCAAATTGATGCTCTCAACCAATACCTTCGCACCGGCCGTGAGCCAGAATTAACTTACGAAAATAACCACCAATATTAATTACTCATCAAAGGCTTCTTGGAATGGATCTCAATATCATTTCTGGAAGCCTTTAAATGTTTGGCAGATTGTAAAATTTAAGTTGAACATTTTAGTGGACAGAAAAACCCATAAAGGTCTTTAATGGTGTCGCTAAACA